>NZ_QKYZ01000006.1:0-399909 GCF_003253625.1 Pseudomonas sp. URMO17WK12:I6 | reverse complement strand
ATACTGCTCTGATCTCTACCAGAAGTTGCACGCCAAACATGGAATCAGGTGCTCGATGACCGACGGGTATGACTGTTATCAGAACGCTTTGGCAGAGCGTGTGAACGGGATCTTGAAGACAGAGTTTCTGCTTCACCGACCTAGAGATCTGGCCGAGGCGATTCGAATGGTCGACGAGTCGATAAGCATCTACAACAGCAAACGTCCGCACCTATCGTTGAAATGCAAAACGCCCGATGCGGTGCATCGGGCGTTTTGAGGGTGAAACAGGTGTAAACCTATTTCAGGACTAGACAGGGCTTGCGGTGAGCTTGGGTGATCCATGACACTGTCAGACCTGCGTGAAGCAATTATTTCGTTGTGGAGGCTGCCGTCATGGCCCACGAACTCTATACCCGTACCAACCAGAAAATTTATTTCGCCGGCTTGTCGCTGGAAGCGCTCGCCAAGGCCGAAGAGGGGCGGGCGATGAACTCCCTGGCGCTGATTCAGGCCGGTCGCGAATCGGCGTTGTTTCACCTGTACGGGGCGCTGTTGGGGCTGTGCCATGAAATCGCCGGTTTCTATCGCTTGCCTCAGGCCAATGCGCCGCGGGCAGAGATGCTGCTGACCCGCGAAGTACTCGAAACCATCGCTATTCCGGAAATGGCCGAGATGGTCGAGTTGGCGCAAAACCCTGAAACCTGGCTGGCCAAGCTGCTGTCGGCTTATGCCGCACTGTTTCAACCGCCTCGTGCTCCACACAAGCCCAAGGGTGATGTGACGCAGCCGCTTATTCTGGCCGTCAACCTGGACGAAGAAGAGGCGCCTGAAGAGCTGAGCCGGGAAGAACTGGAGAGCTGGCGCCAGAATCTGAAAAGCTTGGCGATCCGGTTTCGCGACGGGCTGAACGAGTGCTGAAAGATTGAGTGCTCGGTGAATGGTCCGCTCAAGGAAGCGTGATGTCAGAAATTTCTCTTCGTGATGGCATCTGGTCAAGATCCTGAGCGAAGCTTGGCCGATGCCTATATAATCCCTGCCTTTCGTGGAGAACAGTCCTTTATGCCAACGTCCTTTCTAGAAATTGTCGAGTTACCAGACGGCCGAATCGAGCTGCGTAGGGCCGAGGACGAGGGTTCTCTGGTTACTTTGGATTTCTCCGAGGATGCCAAGGCTTTCCTGCAAGGCCAGCACGTGGAAGTCGCCAAGGCGATGTTGAGCGTCGGTGTTCAGATGGCAGGACGCCTGGTTGAAGGCGAATTTGATAAGGAAGAGGGGCCACGGGTTCTTCATTGATCCCGCCCGTCGGATTTTGCGGATACCTCTACAGACCGGCTTCTCTATCCTTGGAGAAGCCCCGCGCTGTTCAGTGCAAACACTGTTTTGTCAGTTAACCCAACCGAATATTCAGACTTTGCGCATCCCCGGTACGGGCGGCGCTGATCAGCTGTTGCCGCGACGATGTGCTCAACGGGTTTAGCCAGCTGACGACCGTATGGCTGCGGCCAAGTCGTAAAGCTTCACAGGTCAGCTGCTGAGCGCTCTGTGTGCCGCGTGGTTGCAGCAGCAGAATGCGTTCACGGTTCAGGCCGGCGTCTCGCAGCCAGGCCTGGGTCAGGCTGGCGGGCGGGGCGATCAGAGTCAGCCAGCGAGCGTCCTGATCCTGGCTCAGCTCCCTGAGGATTGGTGCCAGAAGGTTCAGGCAGTTCCCGGCCGCGCCACGCAATGACAGCTCGCTGAAGACTTCGGGCTCGGCGCTCCAGGGCGACTCGACCACTTCTTTCAGGATCGGCGCCAGCGGCTGCGCCATGAATGCCTCGAACAACGGCAGTTGGGCTTGCTGTGAAGTGTGTGGGAACTGCATAAAGCCTCCTTTAGCGGCGAATCACGCCGACGCTCAAGCCTTCGATCACCAGTTCCTGATCTTTCAGGTTGACTTCGATAGGGGCGAATTCAGGGTTTTCGGCAATCAGCCAGACTTTGCTGCCGTCGCGCTTGAAGCGCTTGACGGTCACTTCGTCGCCAATCCGCGCCACCACGATCTGACCGTTACGGGCTTCGCGGGTGGTATGGACGGCCAGCAGGTCTCCGTCGAAAATGCCGACGTCCTTCATGCTCATGCCATGGACCCGCAACAGATAGTCAGCGCGAGGGTGGAAGAACGAAGGGTTGATGTTGCAGGATTCTTCGATGTGCTGCTGGGCGAGGATCGGAGCGCCTGCTGCCACTCGGCCGATGATCGGCAGGGTAGAATCGTCGGCCTTGGCTTCGAAGCCGGGGATGCGAATGCCACGGGAGGCGCCCGGGGTCATCTCGATCGCGCCCTTGCGGGCCAGTGCCTTGAGGTGTTCTTCCGCCGCGTTGGGCGACTTGAAGCCCAGTTCCTGAGCGATTTCCGCGCGGGTTGGTGGGTAGCCGTTGTCTTCGAGGCAGCGTTTGATGAAGGCCAGAATCTCTGCTTGGCGTGGCGTCAGCTTTAGCATATTGATCGCTCTGTCTTTTTATACAGTGACTGGGATTATATACAGTGAACCGGTCTTGGCAATGCCCCTTTTTTTGCCGGCCGCTGGACGGTCATTCAGCTCGCCGATTGAAGCGCCAGTGTTGTATGGTTAAATAGCTGACCGACCATTCCCAAAACGAACCCGCCAGACTTGACAAGGCCTGGGCTGAAACGTATGTTTCAAACAAGTGTTTGTCAGGCGGAGTAGCCATGGCCCAGTCGGAAACCGTTGAACGCATTCTCGATGCTGCCGAGCAATTGTTCGCGGAAAAAGGTTTCGCTGAAACCTCGTTGCGTCTGATCACCAGCAAGGCCGGTGTCAATCTGGCGGCGGTGAACTATCACTTCGGATCGAAGAAGGCGCTGATTCAAGCGGTCTTCTCGCGTTTTCTCGGGCCGTTCTGCCTCAGTCTCGATAAAGAGCTGGAGCGCCGTCAGGCCAAACCCGAGAACAAACCGACCCTCGAAGAATTGCTGGAGATCCTCGTCGAGCAAGCCCTGGTGGTGCAACCACGCAGCGGCAACGACCTGTCCATCTTCATGCGTTTGCTGGGGCTGGCTTTCAGTCAGAGCCAAGGGCACTTGCGTCGTTATCTGGAAGACATGTACGGCAAGGTTTTCCGCCGCTACATGCTGCTGGTCAACGAAGCTGCGCCACGCATTCCCCCGATCGAACTGTTCTGGCGCGTGCACTTCATGCTAGGTGCCGCGGCATTCAGCATGTCGGGGATCAAGGCCCTGCGTGCGATTGCCGAGACCGATTTCGGCGTCAACACTTCCATCGAGCAAGTGATGCGTCTAATGGTGCCGTTCCTGGCTGCGGGCATGCGTGCCGAAACCGGCGTCACCGACACCGCCATGGCCGCCGCGCAATTGCGTCCGCGCAGTAAATCGACTCCGGTAGCCGCCAAGGTTTAACCGCACACGGGTGGGCGCGGTGGCGGACATCCGCTAAGCTAGGCGCCCATGCCGACTCTCGTTTTGAACCCCCTCATTGATATCGCCGACCTGCCGGGCTCAGCCCATGGCGGCGAATTCGTGCGAGCCGGGTTTATCGTATTCAAGGAATTTCCATGACTGCTGGCCTGCAAGGCTCGTTGATGGTGGACGTCGCCGGTACCTGGCTGACGTCTGAAGATCGCCAATTGTTGCGCCAGCCCGAAGTGGGCGGCCTGATCATTTTTGCCCGCAACATCGAACACCCGCGTCAGGTGCGCGAATTGAGCGCCGCGATCCGCGCCATTCGTCCCGATCTGCTGCTGGCGGTCGACCAGGAGGGCGGTCGGGTTCAGCGGCTGCGTCAGGGCTTCGTGCGACTGCCCGCCATGCGCGCCATCGCCGACAACCCAAATGCCGAATACCTGGCCGAACAGTGCGGCTGGATCATGGCGACCGAAGTGCTTGCGGTCGGTCTCGACCTGAGCTTCGCCCCGGTGCTGGACCTGGATTACCAGCGCAGCGCCGTTGTCGGCACCCGTTCGTTCGAAGGTGATCCCGAGCGCGCTGCCTTGCTCGCCGGTGCATTCATCCGCGGCATGAACAGCGCCGGGATGGCTGCCACCGGCAAGCATTTCCCCGGTCATGGCTGGGCCGAGGCCGATTCCCACGTTGCGATTCCCAACGACGAGCGCAGCCTCGAAGAGATCCGCGCCAACGACCTGGTGCCATTCGCGCGATTGAGCAAGCAATTGGCCGCCGTCATGCCGGCCCACGTTATTTATCCACAAGTCGATTCCCAGCCTGCCGGCTTCTCCCGTCGCTGGTTGCAGGACATCCTGCGCGGCGAGCTGCAGTTCGATGGCGTGATCTTCAGTGACGACCTGTCGATGGCCGGTGCGCACGTGGTGGGCGATGCCGCCAGTCGCATCGAAGCGGCATTGACCGCCGGTTGCGACATGGGCCTGGTGTGCAACGACCGTGCGGCTGCCGAGTTGGCTTTGAGTGCCGCCCAGCGGTTGAAGGTCAAGCCTTCGGCGCGTATCGCGCGGATGCGTGGGCAGGCGTACGCCAGCACCGAATACCGTCAAGACCCGCGCTGGCTGACGGCCGTCGGCGCGCTCAAAGAAGCTCAATTGATTGATTAAGGACTTTTCGTTATGACGGTTTACGCGATTATCGGTGGCACCGGCCTGACTCAACTCGAAGGCTTGAGCATTCGTCAGTCATTGGCGGTGGACACCCCTTACGGTGCGCCTTCGGCCGAGGTGCAGATCGGTGAGTACGCCGGCAAGGAAGTGCTGTTTCTCGCACGTCACGGCCACCCGCACCGCTTCCCGCCGCATCAGGTGAACTACCGCGCCAATCTGTGGGCCTTGAAGCAGGCCGGAGCTGAAGCGATTCTCGCGGTCAACGCCGTGGGCGGGATTCATGCCGCGATGGGCACCGGGCATTTCTGCGTGCCGCATCAATTGATCGACTACACCAGCGGTCGCGAACACACCTATTTCGCCGATGACCTGGAACACGTTACACACATCGACTTCAGCTATCCCTACAGCGAACCCCTGCGTCAGCGATTAATCGCGGCGTTGGCGGCTGAAGGCGTCGGCTATAGCAGCCATGGCGTGTACGCCTGCACTCAAGGGCCACGTCTGGAAACAGTTGCTGAAATCGCGAGGCTGGAACGTGACGGTTGCGACATCGTCGGCATGACCGGTATGCCAGAAGCTGCATTGGCGCGTGAACTGGAACTGGACTATGCCTGTCTGGCGCTGGTGGTGAACCCCGCGGCGGGCAAATCGACGGCGGTCATTACCATGACCGAGATTGAACAGGCACTGCATGATGGCATGGGCAAAGTGAAGTCGACGCTGGCGCGGGTATTGAAAGGCTAAGCTCGACACTCTCGAGCGCCAGTCTCGACGGGCTGCTGGCGAGCAATCGGTTGTTGATCGATGCGGCGATGCCGGCCATCGACTATCTGGCCGATCGCCAAGGCAAGGAAGGGCTGATCATCCTCGCCAATTCCGACGCCACCATCCTCGCCGTCGAAGGTCGCGCCGACCGTCTCAAGGGCAGCGGCCTGCAAGACATCACCCTTGGCGCAGGGGCATGGTCTGGCCGTCGGCGGCCTCGACCCAGTCACCGCCAATGAGCATGCGCGGTGCGCGCTGGATGAACGCCGAGGTGGCGGGAAGCAGATAAGGGAGGGGCATGGCAAGACCTCTTGTTGTGCGTGAAAACGGGGGCTTGCTCAATGTTTGGCAATGGCTGTGCCAAGTGCCGGGAAGGGGCTGATCGCCCAGTGTCGGCGGGGTTTTGAGTGATGCGAGGGGGCGGGCGACTCGCTTGGAGGTGTCGCAAATCGCGACAGCCCGATGAGACGACGAGCAACCTGTCACAGCCTTGAGACACCCGCTAATGAGGATTAGAATTTTCAGGCTAAAGGGTGAAATGACGGAGCATTTGCCCGGCATCCATCTGGCGTGAGGGAGGTAGCGATGTTCCTATCACCCCTGGAAATCCAAAACATCATCGAGCAAAGTTTTCTGCCCGCCGTGTGCACCTGTAGCATGGAGGCAGACCAGTTCCTGACGATTCGGGTCTGCGATTGCATGACCGGCAAAGTGGATCTGGTGGCCACTCACGTACCGGTATGGACACTGGACAGTCCCCATGCAATTGCATCGCTGGTGGCTGATATGCGGTTGGAAATCGAGGCTCACAAAGGCGTTCACCCGACGTTCTACAGCTGAACCGATGTCACGCCGCACCTGTCGATGGTGCGGCGTGCGTCTGTCATGTCAGGACGGGATTTTTCGGGAAATCTCATCGAACGTGTCGTTGTCTACAGCCGCAAGCAACCTTCTTCCATCCTTGAGTGTGGCCAGAAAGGTTACCTCGGTTTCCTTGCCAGCCAACATGAAGCCGGCAATTGCGCCGATAGGCCCCAGCAACATGGCCCCCGCCACGCCGAAGCCGATGACATCCTTGATGTTGTTGATCGAATCCTCGTTGGCCACTTCTACACTCTTGAACAATGAGAGCGGGAGGGTGATGCCGGGCCACGGGTGAAGCGACGTCCTGAGCGTGAAAACGCCGTCTGTGTACTCTCCATCACCCTGCAGAAAGTCCCCCGCCAGGACCGTTATGCTTGCCATGTTCTTACCCTCTGACTGGCAATCGGTGAACCCACATTTCGCGCCTGCACTGCAGCATCGTCAATCGCCGGGCGATGAAGTGTTCCAGCCGGGGGCCTCTATGCTTGTCTCACACTGCAACAGGTATCGCGATATTAGACGCGGGCGATCTCGTTCAGACGCGCCCATAAGCCAGTTATTTCAAGTAACTGATTGATTTTTATAGTGATCGTTAAGCTGGCACGCGGCGGCCTCAAGAACGCCGCAGCATCAAGCCTCAGGCACCGGGCAACTCAAATCCCCTTCCTTACACTTCAAGTAAGTCTTGAATGCTTCGACCCGCGCCTTGGTCAGCGCCGTGGTGCAGTTGCTATAGATCAGCGGGTAAACACTGCCTCCCTCCACTCCGGACGCCGAGAACTTGCACTCGGCATCGCGAAACGCAATCCATGAGCGCTGGGCACCGACCAACAGCTTCTTGGCGTCAGGGCTGTCCTTCAATCGCGTGGTGATCTGCTGGTAAAGCGCATTCAGCTCCTTGTCGGCCGCTTTGTTCTGCTGCGCCGCGCACTGATTCATCGTTGTCTGGTCGGTGGCGTTGTCGCAGTCGACGGCATGCGCAAGAGGGGTGAACAGCAGCGGCGTCAGTGCCAGGAGCAAGCGTGGGTGCATGGGAATTCTCGCTGTGACAATTGAAAAGAGGAGGTTGCAGTGTAGCGAAGACGCAGGCTTCAGCTTGTAGAAAGGGCGCCTGAAGCCGCGAGTAACTGGTCCGCACAAACCTGGATGTCAGCGCGCCTGTGCAACTTCGCCAGCCAGCCTTCAGGGATGGCCTGCGCACCATAGTGAGCCCCGGCCAACTGACCGACGATGGCGGCAGTGGTATCGGCGTCGTCACCCAGGTTCGCGGCTTCGAGGATGGCGGCTGCAAAACTGTCAGTGTGGTGAAAGCACCACAAGGCCGCTTCCAGTGATGCAACACAGTAGCCGCTGCCCCGGATATCGTCTTTGGACTTGTCGAGGTAGTCGCCTCGGGCGATGGCCATGACTTTTGGTTCCAGGAGTATTGTCTCTGGCAGGCGCTGCAAATCCGGCTTGGTGGCGCCTAGCAATGCCTTGCGGAGCAGTTCGGCAAGCAACTGACAGCATTCAAGTGCCTCCGGCGCGGCATGGGTAGTACGCGAACTGTCTACGGAAAACGTCCTGATCCGGTCGCGGTCGGGAAAGTAGTACAAGACTACCGGCGCCAGCCGCATCAGCGAACCGTTGCCCGCCGTGTCGGGATCGGAGGAGCCTGCGAATGGCTGACCGGTTTTCTGATAACGAGCCAGCGCGTCACGTACGGTCATGCCAATGTCGAAGCATTCGCCGGTCGAACTCTGGTAACCCCATTGCCACCAGTTGAGGTAACGGCCCATCTGGTCAGCCGCATCAAAACCTTTTTTGTTCAGCAGACTTTCAGCCAGGCAAAGTGCCATGGATGTGTCATCGGTCCATTGCCCCGGCTTCAGATTGAACGGGCCGCCGCCAACCATATCGGTCAGGGGCTCGAACGAGCCGCGTGGCTGGAATTCGACACTGGTGCCGATAGCATCTGCGCAAGCAAGCCCAAACAGGGTTGCGCGATAACGCTCCGTGAGTGAAGGCTGCATGAATCTTCCTTGTAAGGTTGCACGTCGTTGCAAACGTTAGCAGTTTCAATCCGTTGACTGTGCCTTTCAAACCAGAACTTATGGCCAAAATCGAGGCCGAATATTTCAGGTACGGTTGATTGCATCAGCCGTTTGATACAACTTTTAGGTTGGTCTTCTGGTCTTTACGGGCCTACTGTTCAATACAGGAGGTGACTTATGAACCCAGCATCAGATCGCATCGAAAGGAAGATCCTGCTCAAGGCGCCGCGCTCGCGGGTCTGGCGCATGCTGGCCAATGCCGAAATGTTCGGACAATGGTTCGGCGTGGCACTCGAAGGCAAGCGCTTTGTCGCCGGCGAGTGGACCCAGGGACAGATTACGTATCCTGGTTATGAGCACTTGTTGTGGAATGTACTGGTGGAGCGGGTCGAGCCGGAGCGGGTGTTTTCGTTTCGCTGGCACCCGTATGCGGTGGAGCCGGAAGTCGATTACTCTCAGGAGCCCACCACGCTGGTGAAATTCGAACTCCAGGACATGGACGAAGGCACGCTGTTGACGGTCGTCGAGTCCGGTTTCGATCACGTTCCCCAGTCGCGCAGGCTCAAGGCTTTCCGCATGGACAGCCGTGGCTGGGATGAGCAGATGAACAACATCGAACAGTTTCTGGCAGAAAACACCAAGGCCCACGAGCGTCAGGGAAGTTGATGGCTGCAAGCCGCGAAATTCGCGGCTTCGGCCCATGATGGTTGATACGTCCAAGGGTTTTCGGAAGGGTGGCTATAGCGAATGTCTTACACGCGGTAGTAGCTATATCGTCTATTGCTGATTGGATCCGAAGCGTAATCTAGCCCCATCAACTGAAGCACAGGAAGTGCTCAGGGTCACGGATGATCGACCATAAGCAAGGATTGCTGCCGACAGGGAGTCGATATGGTCTTGGGAAAACCCGCTTCGGCGGGTTTTTTTTCGTCTGCAGGAAACTGCGACCGATCTCCCGTACCTGTACCCGTACTAGTAGCAGCTGCCGAACGCAGCCTTCGGCAGCTGCTACGGGGGCTGCTTTCAGGTGCTGAGTGGTCAATGGCTTACACGCAGCCGCTGTTATGTCGTCTTTTGAAGCTTCGCCAATGTGTTTAATCTGGATCCATCAACTGAACACAGGACGTGTTCAGGATCACGGATGATCGACCATACGCCAGGATGGCTACCGACAGGATGTCGTAATGGTCTTGAGAAACCCGCTTAGGCGGGTTTTTTTATGGGTGTCAGAAAAGTCCGTCAGATGTCCACGACTTCACGCAGAGTCTCCAGGGCGCGCTTCAACACGTCGAGGCTGATCGATCCCATGGCCACCCGCAGTGCAGGAGGCACATGAGTGGTCGTGGCAAAGGGATCGGCGCTGGTCACCTGCACGCCTTTACGTTCCAGCTCGGCAACCACCGTTTCGGCCCGCAAGCCTTCGGGCAATCTGAGCCAGAGGTAGTAGGAAGCGGGATGCGCCACCAGTTCGCAGTTTTTCAGGATCTGCCGAGCAAGGTCCTGTCGCTGCCGGGCGTCCAGGCGCTTTTGCTCTTCGAGGTTGTCGACTTCGCCGCTATCGATCCAGCGGCAGGCCAGCGCGACGGTCAGCGACGGGGTGCTCCATGTCGACACGCGGATGGCTTGCTCCAGCGCCGGCATCATCGCTTTCGGTGCAACGATGAAACCGATGCGCAGGCCCGAGGCAACGCTTTTCGACAGGCCGCTGATGTACAGCGTGCGCTGCGGGGCCAGGGTAAACAGCGGTTTGGGTGCCGGTTCTGCGAGGAAGGCATAGGCGCCGTCTTCGATGATCAGAAAGTCGTAGCGTTCGGCCAATTGCACCAGGCGTTCACGGTCGGCGATGGACATCACCGTCCCCAGCGGGTTGTGCATCGTCGGCATGCTGTAGAGCGCCCGCACGGGGCGCCGCTTGCACAGCGCTTCCAGGGCGTCGAGGTCAGTGTGCCCGGCGATTTGCGGGAGGGCTTCGAGGTCCAGCCGATGGGCCTGGGCCAGGGTTTTCAGGCCGGGGTAGGTGAGGGCGTCGAGGGCCAGAATATCTCCCGGCTTGAGCAGTGCCATCAGCGTCACGGCAAGACCTTGCTGGGCGCCGTTGACGATCAGCACCTGATCGCCCCCCACCCGAATGTCCCGATTGCGTAAATGCCGGGCCGCCGTCTGCCGTTCATGCGGCCGCCCGCCCTGAGGCGCGGAATGCAATAGCGCATCGATATCCCCGGAGGCGGCAATCGCTCGCAAACCCTCGCGCAATAACTCGTCCTGACCGGGTACCGACGGGTAATTGAAGGTCAGGTCCACCGTGCCGATGCCCAGTGGTTGCTGTTCCAACCCCAGTCCGCGAGGCAAGGACGTGTCGCGCACAAAGGTGCCACGGCCGGTCTCGCCGACCACCAGGCCGATCGCCTCCAACTCGTGATAGACCCGCAAAGCCGTGGCCAGGGCGATCCGTTCGCTCTGCATCAACGCGCGAATGGTCGGCAGTTGCGTGGCGGGTGGCAGTTCACCGCTGCGAATCTTCCCGGCGAACTGATCCACCAGGCGTTTGTAGCGAATACGAGTCATGGGTGAGCGCTCTTTGTATCTGGATCAATTTTTTGTTTGTATCAGATTGGCGCTCTAATCTACAGGCTTTCCAGGACGGAGACTTCGCTGTGATTGACCCTGCGACCTTATCGATTTTCGTCGGCGCGGTGATGCTGTTGCTGCTGTCACCCGGACCGAACATGGCCTTCGTAATCAGCCATGGTGCCAGTTATGGCTGGCGCGGCGGTGTGGCGTCGGGATTGGGCATTGGCCTGGCCGATCTGATCCTGACGGCGCTGACCGCGATGGGGGTTACGGCACTGGTTGCCAGTTGGCCACCGGCCTTCGACCTGATCCGTTATGCCGGCGTTCTGTACCTGCTGTGGCTGGCGTTCAAGGCGTTGCAAAAGCCATCGGCCAGCGGCACGTCGGATGTTGCGCAGGTGCCGCTCAAGACCCTGCTGATCCGGGCGATGCTCAACAGCCTGCTGAACCCCAAGGCCTTGCTGTTTTTCATGGTGTTCCTGCCGCAATTCGTTAACGCGCAACGAGGCTCGATTGCCGTACAGCTGGTGCTGCTGGGCATGGTGCTGACCTTGGTCAGTGGCGTGTTTCACACCCTGCTCGGGGTTTTCGGCAGCACGGTCAGCCGGCGTATTTCCAGCACGTCGACATTCGCCACATGGCAGTCATTGGGGCTGGCCGCGGTATTGCTGTTGCTCGCCGTCCGGCTGGCCCTGATGACACGTCCGGCCTGACTCATTCACTGAAAAGGAACCTCTGCATGTACATCGCATCGTTTATCTACAAACCCGGGCAACGAGACGAGGAGTTCAACCTGTTGAGCACGTTGATCGACGAAGTCGCGATCAGCATCGAAGGGTTCGTCGGTACCCAGTCCTGGTGCTCGGCCGATGGCGAACTGGTCAACGCCAGTTACTACTGGCAGGACGAAACCTCTATCCGGGAATTCGCCAGCCACCCCAGGCACCTGGAGGCCAAGCGCCAGTACCGCAAGTGGTATGCGGGTTATCAAGTGGTGATCGCTAAAGTGGAGCGGGCTTATGGCGATGACTCGTTCGAGCTGTTTGTGCCGAATGGCCGGCCTGAATGACTGGCTGCGGGGGGATAGCCCCCCGCGGCCATCTCTTTCACTGGAGGTCGAGTTTCGCCGCTGCACGTTCGGTGATTTCCGTACGTAATTTCAACGACCCGGCAGCACGTTTACGGGCTTCCTCCAGCACGCCGGCTGGCGCTGTCTCGGGGCTGCCCGAAGCAAACGGCGGTGCCGGGGCGTATTCCAGCTGCAATTGCACCAGTTGCGCGGTGTCCTTATCGAACAATTCAGCGGCCAGGGTCAGGGCAAAATCGATTCCCGCGGTGATCCCGCCACCGGTCAGCAGATTGCCGTCGCGCACCACCCGATCCTTCACCGGGATCGCCCCCAACAGCCCGAGCAACTCGTGATACGCCCAGTGCGTGGTGGCGCGCTTGCCCTTGAGCAGCCCTGCCGCGCCAAGCACCAGGGCACCGGTGCAGACCGAGGTGACATACCGCGCCGTGGCGGCCTGAGTCTTGATGAAGGCCAGGGTTTGTTTATCCTCCATCAATGGGCCGACGCCGCCACCTCCGGGAATGCAGATCACATCCAGCGGCGGGCAATCGTCGAAGGTGATGGTCGGTTTCAACACCAGCCCGGTACTTGCGGTGACGGGCGCCAGGTCCTTCCAGATCAGGTGCACCTTCACGTCCGGCAGCGAGGCCAGCACGTCATAAGGGCCGGTCAGGTCCAGTTGTTGAACCTGTGGAAACAACAGTAAACCGATCTGCAACGTCATGGCGTTTTTCTCCTGATTGGGGTGGACGGCTTCACTGTAGGCTCGTAGGATTTGGCGAATACGCCAATAACCCCACGAATTACGCCAATCATGCCAAACCACCCGAAAACCATTCATGTGCTGGCCTTCGCCAACGTGCAAGTGCTCGATGTCACCGGGCCGTTGCAGGTGTTTGCCTCGGCCAACGACATTGCCCGCCAGCAAGGTCTGCCGCCGCCCTATGCACCGTCAGTGATTGCCAGCGGTGGCGGGGCGGTGATGTCGTCGGCGGGGTTGGCACTGTTGGCAGAACCGCTGCCGGATCGGGGCAGCGACACCTTGATCATTGCCGGTGGCTGGGGCGTTTACGCGGCAGCGCAGGACGCGTCGCTGGTGGCGTGGGTGCGTGAGCATGCGCGAGATTGCCGGCGGGTATCGTCGGTGTGTACCGGGGCGTTTTTGCTGGCGGCCAGCGGCTGGCTTGATGGTCGACGGGTGGTGACGCACTGGACCCGCTGCGAGCAATTGGCGCAGCAGCATCCCAAACTGCAGGTCGAACCCAACCCGATCTTCATCAACGACGGTCCGGTCTGGACCTCGGCCGGGGTTACCGCGGGCATTGACCTGGCGCTGGCCATGGTCGAACAAGACCTCGGCCGAACCATGGCCCTCGAAGTCGCCCGGCAACTGGTGGTGTTTCTCAAGCGTCCGGGGGGCCAGTCGCAGTTCAGCGTGACCCTGTCTTTGCAGAAAGAAGGCAACCGATTCGACGAGCTTCACGCCTGGATCAGCGAAAACCTCACCAAGGACCTCGGCATCCCGACCTTGGCGTTGCAGGCCGGGATGAGCGAGCGCAGCTTCGTCCGTCACTACCGCGCCGATACTGGCCAGACCCCGGCGCGGGCCATCGAGCTGATTCGGGTCGAGACCGCGCGACGACTGCTCAGCGACACCGGCGTACCGATCAAACGGGTCGCGATGCAATGCGGGTTTGGTAGCGAAGAGACCCTGCGCCGCAGTTTTCTGCGGGCCATGGGCGTGACACCGCAGGCTTATCGCGAGCGGTTTTCCGTCAGCCCTTCAGCAGATCCAGTATTGCCTTGAGCGTCGCCTCGGGCGCTTCCTCGGGAATGTTATGCCCGACGCCCGCCAGCACTCGGCGTTCGTAAGGGCCGGTAAAATGCCCGGCGTCTTCATCGACTTCAGGCGCGGGCCCCACACCGTCATCGGCACCGCACAGGGAAATTGTCGGCACGCTGATTGCCGGTTGTCGGGTCAGCGCTTCTTCCATCCATTCCAGCGCTGGGTCGCCGGGCGCATACATGAACCGGTGCCGGTACGAGTGAATTACTACGTCGACGAAATCCGGATTATCGAAGGCTGGCGCGCTCAAGGGATATCGTTCGGCATTTTGCGCCCAGGTCGGTGACCACAGGCGCCAGAGCAGTTCGCACAGGGCCCGGCGGTTTTGGGTCAAGCCTTCCACGCCGCGCGGGGTGTGGAAGTAATACTGATACCAGAGACGATGTTCAGTCAGCGGATCCAGAGGCTGGGTGGAGCGGGGGATGTTCTGCAGGTTGTAACCGTCCCCGGTCACCAGGCAGCGCACCCGCTCCGGCCTTAGCGCCGCGACAATGCACGCCGCCCGACCGCCCCAGTCATAACCGCACAGCGCGGCCTGTTTGATGGCGAGGGCGTCCATCAGGTCCAGCAAATCCTGGGCGAGGGCGGCCTGCTGGCCAGAGCGCAGGGTGGCGGGGGAGTTGAAACGGGTCGGGCCGTAGCCGCGCAGGTACGGAACGATCACGCGGTAGCCCTTTGCGGCGAGGGTTGGGGCGATGTCGTCGTAGGCGCGTGGGGAGTAGGGGAAACCGTGCAGAAGAATGATCGGGTCGCCGGTGCTGGGGCCGTGTGTTTCGCAGGCAATATCGAGGTTTGGCGTCAGGACATGTTGGGTCTGCATTCGATGCTCCATGGGCTGTCTATCAACGGCTGATTCAGATCGACCCGGGCTCTTTCCTCAGGCTTCCACGTCCATCTGATTGAAGTACTTCGACCGATCCGGCGTAAATGTCACGACCATTTTGGTCCTGGAACAGGTCAACGCCCGTTCTGCGCTCAGATCAATATTCAGATCTTCCCCGCGTAATCCTTGCCATTGGGCGAGGTATTTGAGGGATCCGTATTTTTCGAGTTTCTTCAGGCTGCGGCTGACGCCACCTTTCCAACCCAGCACCGGGAGTTCGCCGGTGAGGCATTGGTGGGCGAGGTCGGGGAAGCGGGCGGCGCGCTGACGGCCGATTTCCCAGCATTTGATCAAGCCTTTGTCGGGGCCTTCCCACAGTTCAGTCCGATTCAGGCCTGATCGGAGTGGGACGTTGATGCTGCGATGGATGCGCTGGGTCATTCTGGTTCCTTGAATTCGGGTTTTGTTGGACAGCTCCGCTGTGCCCGTTGAGCGTGGATGGTAGGGATGGATGTAGGTGCTGGCAACAAGGTATTTCCGGATGTAGGAATCAGTGACCAAGTGTTGATTGGGCAGTTTTGTTTAGTAAATGTAGGTGTTCGACCTACACGATCCTGTGGCGAGGGTGCCTGCCCCCGTTCGGCTGCGCAGCAGTCGCTGAGCCAGTAAATACGGTGCTTCTGGAGGAATGTGGTTGCAGATTTCAGGGCCGCTGCGCGCCCCAACGGGAGCAAGCTCCCTCGCCACAGGAGGTCAGCCCTGCCAGGCAGAGTGTGTTTAAGTTCACCGCGGGTAGGTCTTGATCCTACAAAAAGTGTCGTAAAAGTGGATATTTCCGACGAGTTTTGGCGGTTGTTGGTTAGGAAAGGGAGCCGATAGGCTTTGGGGGTCGTTGCAAATTCAGCGACCGGGCGTCGCAGTCCGTTCAGTTCATTTGGTGCATAATCGCCGCCGCCCAACCAACGCTCCTTCGGAGTGTGTCGTTTGGTCTTATGGTGGCTGTGCGCGGGATACCTTCGGGTATGCCGGGTTTCCAAATGACTCGGTCTGCGACCCCGCGTACAGCTGCCTCCCTCCATCGCGTCGCAGCGATCAGTGGCAGCTCAACTTCTCATTTGGAGTGTCACCATGTTCAAAGCCACACCGAATCCCCCAGAAACCGACGACGTTTCGCCCTATGAATCCCTCGATTCGAAAAAACTCCACGACGCTGCCGAACGCGCGCTCGACCACTACCTCAAACCCACCCCGAAAAAAACCGAAGGTCGTAAGCCAAGCAGGATGTTTCTGGTTGCGCCGGATATGGATAACGAAAGTCTGCTGGCCCATGTCTGCGAATCACTGGCCTCAGCCAGCGTCATGACCAGCGACATTGCCGCTTATGTCGACGCCCCACAGCGGCATACGCTCCTGGCGATTCAGCAAGTCATCATGCTGGCCGAGCTGGCAGTGAATCGGGTGCTGGATAACGTCGACGTACCGAAGCCTGCGCCACACAGCTGATCCCTCGTCATCGCGAGCAAGCTCGCTCCCACATTGGACTCGAATTGAACCCGGTTCCGTGTAGGAGCGAGGCTTGCCCGCGAAGCAGTCACCTCAGTCTCAAGGCTGCCAGAAGTTCTTCTCCCCACTCAACTTCCGATCCAGAAAGCTCGCCGCGCTGATCAGCGCCAGGTGCGTCAGTGCTTGTGGTGTGTTGCCCAAGTGCCGCGCGTGGCTGTCTAGCTCTTCGGCGTACAGCCCCAGCGGGTTGGCGTACCGCATCAATTGTTCGAACTCCAGGTGCGCCTTTTCTATCTGGCCGGCGCGGGCCAGGCATTCGACGTACCAGAACGAGCAGGCGGCGAAGGCGCCTTCGGTGCCGGGCAGGCCGTCGATCTGGCTGTCGTCGTTGCGGTAGCGGTAGACCATGCCCGCGCGCACCAGGTGTTTTTCGATGGCTTCGAGGGTCGCGATCCAGCGCGGATCCTTGGCGCTGACGAAGCGCACCAGCGGCATCAGCAGCATCGAGCCGTCGAGGCCGGTGCCGCCGATGTGCTGGACGAAATGCCCGCGTTCTTCGTTCCAGAAGTTGCTCCAGATGTCGGCGTAGATCGCTTGACGGGTCTGGTCCCAACGGGCAAAAGGGGCGGGCAGCGAGCGTTTGGAGGCCAGCCGGATGGCCCGATCCAGCGCCACCCAGCACATCAGTCGCGAGTGCAGGAAATGATGCTGCTCGCCGCGCATTTCCCAGATGCCAACGTCCTTTTGCTGCCAGGTTTCGCAGACCTGATCGACCACTTCCACGGTGTGTTTCCAGCCCTCATGGGAGATCGCCTCACCGTACTTGTTGACCAGGTACACCGCGTCCATCAGCTCGCCGAAGATGTCGAGCTGGATTTGTTCGTAGGCCTGATTGCCGATGCGCACCGGCGTCGCGCCGCCATGGCCGGACAGGTGCGAAAGTTCGGTTTCCGGCAGTTCCTGGCGGCCATCGATGGCGTAGAGAATATTGAGTTTCATCGGTTTACCCCGGCAATCACTGACCCTGCCGCGCAGCCAGCGCATGTAGGCGTTGGCTTCCTCGACGAAGCCCAGGCGCATGAAGGCGTAGACGGTGAACGAGGCGTCGCGGATCCAGGTGTAGCGGTAGTCCCAGTTGCGTGTGCCGCCAGGTGTTTCCGGCAGGCCGAAGGTGGCGGCGGCGAGGATGGCGCCGTGTTTGCGCGAGGTCAGCAGCTTCAGCGCCAGGGCCGAGCGATTGACCATTTCCCGCCAGCGCCCGCGGTAATTGGACTGGCCGATCCAGTTGCGCCAAAACTTCAGGGTGCGCTCCAGGCACAGATCGGCGGCGCCTTCCTTGAAGCGCGGATCGTCAACGCCGCCGAGCAAAAACTCGGCGCTCTGGCCCTGTTCGAGGGTGAATTCGGCAATCGCTGCGTTGCCCTCGACGCGCAAGGGCTGATCCGCACACAGCTGCATGGGCGGCTGACCGGTGGCCTCGAAATACACACTGCGGCCGCGCGCCCGCGCCTTGGTGTGAGCCCGCGCATAGTCATGACGCAGGTTGCACAACATCTGAATCGTCGCTTGACCGCTGACCACGCGCACCCGGCGCATCAACATCGGCAAATCATCCTCGCTGTCGCCGATGGGCAGCAGGTCGGTGACTTCGACCACCGCATGATCGCTGAGCCAGCGGGTTTGCAAGACGTTGGTGTCGGGCAGGTAAATCTGCTCGCGGCGGGCGTCGGGCAAGTCCGGAGCCAGTTGGAAGATGCCGGCTTCGGGGCTGTCCAGCAGCGAGCAGAAGATCGACGGGCTGTCGAATTCCGGCCAGCAGAAAAAGTCCACGCTGCCCTTGTCGTTGACCAGCGCCGCGCTGCGCATGTCGCCAATGATGCCGTGGGCGTCGATCGCGCTTTGTCGTTCGGAAGGATCAGCCATTGCCGTGGAACTCCGGGGACTGAAGGTCTAACCAGCTGACTGGTTTAAGCCACAGAGAGTTCATTTGGCGCCGAACCGGCCTTCACACTCAACCAATAATTCGACGCTTTCTCCCAGGCGGGATTTATCGGCGCCGACTAATTTGCGCCGCTTGCGGGTCGTCTTCCCCTACAGACGACTTTTCGAGGTAAACGTGGTGACCAAGCTGACCCTGCTGTGCCTGCCGTATTCTGGCGCCAGTGCCATGGTCTACAGCCGTTGGCGACGCAAGTTGCCGCAGTGGCTGCAGTTGCAACCGGTAGAGCTGCCGGGGCGGGGCGTACGGTTCGGCGAACCGCTGCACACCGACATGCGCGCGCTGGCGATGCAATTGGCCAGGGAGTTGCGTTCGACGCTCAAGGCGCCCTATGCACTGTTTGGCCATAGCCTGGGCGCCTTGCTCGCGTGTGAACTGGCCCACGCCTTTCGTGCGCTGGGCTGCCCGGAACCGGTGGCGCTGTTTGCCTCGGGGACGGCGGCGCCAACAATGCGGGCCGATTACGATCGCGGCTTTGCCGAGCCGAAAACCGATGCGCAGTTGATCGAGCAGCTACGAACGCTCAATGGCACCAGCGAAGAGGTGCTGGCCAATGAAGAGCTGATGAGCCTGACACTGCCGATTCTGCGTGCGGATTTTCTATTGTGTGGGCGTTTTCAGCCGGTGCAGCGGCCGTTGCTCAAGTGCCCGGTGCATGTGCTGGGTGGCAAGGCCGACAAGGCCACCACCGAACAGTTGATCGGCTGGAGCAGGGAAACCCTCGGCAGCTTTTCGGTGGACATGTTGGCCGGTGGGCACTTCTTCATTCATGAGCACGAAGCCAAGGTGCTGCGGGTGATCAAGGATCAGCTGGAGGTTCACCATCGGCGGCATGCCTTGGCGGCTGTCGGTTAACACGATGCTTCAGTTTGGTGATCTCTGTGGCGAGGGAGCTTGCTCCCGCTGGGTTGCGAAGCAACCCTAAAACCTGCGACCTCGCTGTGTCAGGAATACCGCATTCGCCGGTTTACGACTGCTGCGCAGCCGAGCGGGAGCAAGCTCCCTCGCCACAGGTCTGTGTTCGGCCGTCATTTCTTCGCCGCACCGCCGATTCCAGCCGCTTCGATCTTCCTTCCTGATACTTGTTCTCAAGTGCTAATTTTTCCGGTCTGCATTCGTTTCATAGGGACGACGTGCCTTTGTGCTTCCTGCCTACTGATCTGGATGCTAAGAAATGAATGCTGAAGACTCCTTGAAACTTGCTCGCCGGTTTATCGGGTTGCCCCTGGAAAAGCGCCAGATGTTCCTTGCGGCCTTGCACAAGGAGGGCGTGGACTTCGCCCGTTTTCCGATTCCGCAAGGGGTCGAGGCCGAGGACCGGCAAGCGCTGTCCTACGCCCAGCAGCGCATGTGGTTCCTCTGGCAACTGGACCCGCACAGCGGCGCCTACAACTTGCCGGGCGCAGTGCGCCTGACCGGGCAACTGAACCTGCCGGCCCTGGAGCAAGCGTTCGCCAGCCTGGTGGCGCGTCATGAAACCCTGCGCACGGTGTTCCAGCGCCAGGCCGACGAGTCCCTGCAACAGGCACCTGCCAGTGCGCCGTTGGTGATCGAGCAAATTGATTTCAGCGCGCTGCCAACCCTTGAGCGCGAACAGGCCGTGGCCGAGGCCGCCCAGCAGCAATCGTTGCTGCCGTTCGATTTGGCCGTCGGGCCGCTGCTGCGGGTCAAGCTGCTCAAGCTCGCCGAGCAGGAGCACGTGCTGCTGCTGACCCTGCACCACATCGTTTCTGATGGCTGGTCGATGAACGTGTTGATCGACGAGTTCATCCGCTGCTACGACGCCCATGATGCCAGCGTGCAACCGCAGCTCGCGCCGTTGCCGATTCAATACAGCGACTATGCCTTGTGGCAACGCCGCTGGCTGGAAGCCGGGGAGCAGGCGCGGCAGTTGGAATACTGGCAAGCCCAATTGGGCTTCGAGCATCCGGTGCTGGAGCTGCCCACCGATCACCCGCGCCCGGCGATGCCCAGCTATCGCGGCACGCGTTATGAGTTCGGCGTCGACGGCCCATTGGCCGAGCAACTGCGAGCCACCGCGCAGAAGCACAACATCACCTTGTTCATGCTGTTGCTTGGTGCGTTCAACGCGTTGCTGCACCGTTACACCGGGCAGACCGACATCCGCGTCGGCGTGCCGATCGCCAACCGCAATCGCGGCGAAATCGAAGGCCTGATCGGTTTCTTCGTCAACACCCAAGTGCTGCGCACCCGGCTCGATGGCCAGACCCGCGTGGCGGATTTGCTCAGTGACATCAAGGAAACCGCCCTCGGCGCCCAGGCCCATCAGGACTTGCCATTCGAGCGGCTGGTGGAAGCGCTAAAGCTGGAGCGCAGCCTCAGCCATACGCCGTTGTTCCAGGTGATGTACAACCATCAGCCGCAGGTGGCGGACATTTCCACGGTGACCACCGCCTCAGGCCTGGAGCTGGGCGTGATCGAATGGGAAGGGCGCACCACCCAGTTCGACCTGACCCTGGACACCTATGAAAAGGCCGGCACACTGCATGCCGCGCTGACCTACGCCAATGACCTGTTCGATGCGCCGACCATCGAGCGCATGGCGCGGCACTGGACCCATTTGCTGCACGGCATGGTCAACGACAGCCAGCAGCGCATCAGCGATTTGCCGATGCTTGAAGCCGAGGAATACCAACGCATCGTCCATGACTGGAACCGCGCTGACGAAGGTTTCGCCGATGATCTGTGCATCCATCAATTGATCGACCGCCAGGTCGCCGCCCAACCGGATGCGCTGGCGGCGACCTTCGCGGCCAAACAACTGACTTACGGCGAACTCGACAGCCGCGCCAACCAACTCGCCCACAAACTGATCGAGTTGGGCGTGGGTCCGGAAGTGCGGGTCGGCGTGGCGATGCAGCGTTCCGACAGCCTGCTGGTGGCGTTGCTGGCAGTGCTCAAGGCCGGCGGCGCCTACGTGCCGCTGGACCCGGATTACCCGGCCGACCGCGTGGCCTACATGCTCGAAGACAGCCGTGCATTGGTGCTGCTGACCGAGCAGGCCGTTGCGGCAACATTGAGCATCGCTGCCGAGACACAAGTGTTGTTGATGGACAGCGCCGAGCCATGGCTGGCCACTTACCCAAGCAGCGCACCGGTGACCGGCGTCACGCCGGATAACCTGGCCTACGTGATCTACACCTCCGGTTCCACCGGCAAGCCCAAAGGCGTGGCCATCACCCATCGCAACGTGCTGGCGCTGATCGACTGGTCGCAGTCGGTGTACAGCCGCGACGATATTCAGGGGGTACTGGCCTCGACCTCGGTGTGTTTCGACCTGTCGGTGTGGGAGCTGTTCGTCACCCTGGCCAACGGCGGCTCGCTGATCATCGCCCGCAACGCCCTGGAGCTGCCGCAACTGCCGGCGCGGGATCAGGTGCGCCTGATCAACACCGTACCGTCGGCGATCAATGCGCTGCACAGTGCCGGGCAGATTCCGCCGGGCGTGCGCATCATCAACCTCGCCGGTGAGCCGCTGAAGCAGTCGCTGGTCGACGCGCTTTATGGGCAGCCGACCGTTGAGCATGTCTACGACCTTTACGGCCCGTCGGAAGACACCACCTATTCCACTTGGACCCGCCGCCAGTCCGGCGGCAGCGCCAACATCGGCCGACCGCTCAAACATACCGCCAGCTATTTGCTCGATGCCGATCTGCAACCGGTGCCACAGGGCGTATCGGCCGAGTTATACCTGGCCGGCGCGGGCATCACCCGGGGTTACCTGGCGCGACCGGGCATGACTGCCGAGAAGTACGTGCCGAACCCGTTCGCCAGCAACGGCGAGCGTCTGTATCGCACCGGTGACCTGACCCGCTATCAGGTCACCGGTGCGTTGCAATACGTCGGTCGCATCGACCATCAGGTCAAGGTTCGTGGTTTCCGCATTGAGCTGGGTGAAATCGAAGCGCGGCTGTTGCAGCAGGACGCGGTACGCGAACTGGCGGTGCTGGCCCAGGACGGCGCCAGCGGTCAGCAACTGGTCGCCTACATCGTGCCCGCCGATGCAGCGCTGTTGGCGGACAATGCCGATGCTCAAGCGAACCTGCGCGAAACCCTGAAAGCCGCGCTGCGCCAACATTTACCGGACTACATGGTCCCGGCGTATCTGCTGTTCCTCGAACAATTGCCGTTGACCCCCAACGGCAAGCTCGACCGCAAGGCCTTGCCTGCGGTCGACGGCACCCAGCAACAACGTGAACACGTGGCGCCGCGCACGGCGCTGGAAAAGTCGCTGGCGGCGATCTGGCAAGACATCCTGGCCATCGACAACGTCGGCCTTGAAGACAACTTCTTCGAGCTGGGCGGCGACTCCATTGTGTCGATGCAAGTGGTCAGCCGCGCGCGTCAGGCGGGCATCCTGTTGAGCCCCAAAGACCTGTTCCAGCACCAGACTATCCGCAGCCTGGCGCAAGTGGCCCGCAGCGGCGAACAGAACCTGATCGATCAAGGTCCGGCTGTTGGCGCGGTGGCCTTGGCGCCGGTGCAGCACTGGTTCTTCGAGCAAGCCATCCCTGAGCGTCATCACTGGAACCAGTCGCTGCTGCTGGTGCCGCGCGAAGCGCTGGATGCCGGGGCGCTGGATCAGGCGTTGGCGCAGTTGCTCCAGCATCACGATGGGTTGCGTCTGCGTTATCAACAGACCGACGCCGGTTGGCAGCAGGCCTATGGCGCAGCGTCTGTTGAGTCGGTGCTGTGGCAACGCTCGGCGCAATCGCTCGAAGAGCTGAATGCGTTGTGCGACGAAGCCCAGCGCAGTCTTGATCTGAGCAGCGGCCCGTTGCTGCGAGCGTTGTCGGTGCAGATGGCCGATGGCACTCAGCGGCTGCTGCTGGTGATTCACCACTTGGCGGTGGACGGTGTGTCGTGGCGGGTATTGCTGGAAGATCTGCAGCAGTTCTATCGCCAGGCACGCGACGGCTCGACGCTGACGACGGCGGTGAAAACCAGTTCATACCAGCGCTGGGTGGCGCGTCTACAAAACCACCTGCCAACGTTCCACAACAGTGTCGATTATTGGCAGGCGCAACTGCGCGATGCGCCGCAAACCGACTTGCCGTGCGACCGCCCAGACGGTGCACTGCAAAACCGTTTCGAGCAGAAAGTCGAACTGACCTTCGATGCCGAACAAACCCGCAAACTGCTGCAACAGGCGCCGGCGGCTTATCGCACTCAGGTCAATGATTTGCTGCTGACCGCGCTGGTGCGGGCCGTGTGCCGCTGGACCGGGCAGGGCAGCACGTTGATCCAGCTCGAAGGCCACGGCCGTGAAGACCTGTTCGACGATATCGATTTGACCCGCACTGTCGGCTGGTTCACCAGTCTGTTCCCGGTCAACCTGAGCCCGGTCGGCGACCTCGGCGCATCGATCAAAACGGTCAAGGAGCAACTGCGCGCGGTGCCGGACAAAGGACTGGGCTACGGCGTGCTGCGCTATCTGGGCGACTCGCAGGTTGGCGCCGCACTGGCAGCCATGCCGCAACCGCGCATCACCTTCAACTACCTGGGGCAGTTCGACCGTCAGTTCGACGAAGCGGCGTTGTTTGTGCCGTCCAGCGAAGGCAGCGGTGTGGCCCAGGATCCGTCGGCGCCGTTGGCCAACTGGCTGACGGTTGAAGGCCAGGTGTACGGCGGCGAGCTGTCGATGAGCTGGGGCTTCAGCCGCGAGATGTTCGACACCACGACCATCCAGCAGTTGGTTGATCAATACGCTGTTGACCTCAACGCATTGATCGAGCATTGCTGCACCCTTGAGGTGCCACAGGCCACGCCGTCGGACTTCCCGCTGGCGCGCATCACCCAGGCACAACTCGATGCATTGCCGGTGGCCGTCGGCCAACTCGACGACCTCTATCCGCTGTCGCCGATGCAGCAGGGGCTGTTGTTCCATACCCTGTACGAGCAGGCAGCGGGTGAGTACATCAATCAGTTGCGGGTGGATGTGCAAGGCCTCGAACCGGAGCGTTTCCGCGCCGCCTGGCAGGCCACGGTCGATGCACAAGACATCCTGCGTACCGGTTTTGTCTGGCAAGGCGAACTGGAACATCCGGTGCAGATCGTCCACAAGCAGGTGCAGTTGCCGTTCACCGTGCTCGACTGGCGTGAGCGTGACGATCAGCTTCAGGCCTTGAATGAACTGGCTGATGCCGAGCGCCAACAAGGATTCGATCTGAGCCAGGCGCCATTGCTGCGACTGGTGTTGGTGCAAACCGCAGCCGATAGCTGGCAGCTGATTTACACCCATCACCACATCCTGATGGACGGCTGGAGCAACTCGCAGCTGCTCGGCGAAGTCTTGCAGCGTTACAGCGGTCGCCCGCCGATAGCTACCGGCGGACGCTATCGCGATTACATCGGTTGGTTGCAGCGTCAGGATGGGCAACTGAGCCAGGACTTCTGGCGCGAGCCATTGGCGTCCTTGCAAGAGCCGACCCGACTGGCGCGGGTGCTGTCCGGCAATGAAACCCTGAGTGGGCACGGCGATCATTTCCAGACCCTGGACATCAGTCGCACCCAACACCTTGAAACTTTTGCCCGGCAACAGAAAGTCACCCTCAACACCCTGGTGCAAGCCGCGTGGCTGCTGTTGTTGCAACGCTACACCGGTCACCCAACCGTGGCGTTCGGCGCCACGGTGGCCGGGCGACCGGCAGACTTGTCCGGCATCGAGCAAGCGGTCGGCTTGTTCATCAATACCTTGCCGGTGATCGGCACGCCGCGTCCGGACCAAAGCGTCGGCCACTGGTTGCAAGCGGTACAGGCGCAAAACCTCAGCCTGCGCGAGTTCGAGCACACGCCGCTGGCGGACATTCAACGCTGGGCCGGGCAGGGCGGCGAAGCCCTGTTCGACAACATTCTGGTGTTTGAGAACTACCCGATTGCCCAGGCGCTGCAACAGGGCGCGGAGCAAGGTGTGGTGTTCGGCGATGTCGCCAACCTCGAGCAAACCCATTATCCGTTGAGCGTGGCCGTGACATTGGGCCAGACCCTGGCGCTGCATTACAGCTTCGACCGGGCGCATTTCTCAACGTCCGCGATCGAACGCATCGGTGCGCACCTGCTGCAACTGTTGGAGCAGTTCGCCGAGTCGGCCGAACGCAATCTTGGTGAAATTGCCCTGGCCAGCGCCGCCGAACGGGCGCAGCAACAGGCCGATAACCAGCCGCAGCCGTACCCGGTGAATGTCGCCGTGCACCAACGCATCGCCGAACTCGCCGCCCAACGCCCCGAGCGCACAGCGGTGATTTTTGCCGGTAAGCGGTTCAGCTATGGCGACATCGACCAACGCGCTAATCAGTTGGCCCACGCCCTGATCGCGCGGGGTGTCGGCCCGGAAACCCGGGTCGGCGTGGCCTTGCCGCGCAGCGAAGGGGTGATTGTCGCGCTGCTGGCGGTGCTCAAGGCCGGCGGAGCCTACGTGCCGCTGGACACCAGCTACCCGCGCGAACGCCTGGCCTATCTGATCGAGGATTCGGGGCTGGCGTTGTTGATCACCGATTCGTCGGTTTCTGCGCAGTTGCCGGTGGATGATGCGATCCCGGTGCTGGAGCTCGACCGTCTCGATCTGCGCAGCCAATCCCTTACCGCGCCCAAGGTGCCGCTCGATCCGCAGAACCTCGCTTACGTCATTTACACCTCCGGCTCCACCGGTAACCCCAAAGGCGTGAGCGTCGCCCATGGCCCGCTGGCGATGCATTGCCAGGCCATTGGCGAACGCTATGAAATGCGTGACAGCGACTGCGAATTCCACTTCATGTCCTTCGCCTTCGACGGCGCCCACGAGCGTTGGCTGACCAGCCTGACCCACGGCGCTTCGCTGCTGATTCGCGACGACAGCCTGTGGACCCCGGAACAGACCTACAACGCCATGCGCGAACACGGCGTGACGGTGGTGGCGTTCCCACCGGTCTACCTGCAACAACTGGCCGAACACGCCGAGCGTGAAGGCCACCCGCCGAAGGTGCGGATCTACTGTTTCGGCGGCGATGCCGTGCCCAACGCCAGTTTCGAGCGGGTCAAGCGTGCGCTCGATCCGGACTACATCATCAACGGCTACGGCCCGACCGAAACCGTGGTCACGCCGCTGATCTGGAAGGCCGGGCGCGACGTGCAGTGCGGCGCGGCCTACGCGCCGATCGGCAGTCGCATCGGTGACCGCAGCGCTTACGTGCTGGACGCCGACCTGAACCTGCTGCCCCAAGGCATGGCCGGTGAGCTGTACCTGGGCGGCACCGGCCTGGCCCGGGGTTACCTGAATCGTCCGGGGCTGACGGCGGAACGCTTTGTCGCCGATCCGTTCAGCGCGGTCGGTGGCTTGCTGTACCGCACCGGCGACCTGGTGCGGCAGCGTGCCGATGGCACGTTCGATTACCTGGATCGCATCGACAATCAGGTGAAGATTCGCGGTTTCCGCATTGAACTGGGGGAAATCGAAGCGCGCCTGCAAACCCTCGAAGGTGTGCGCGAAGCCGTGGTGGTTGCCCAGGAAGGCACCGCCGGCAGCGGCAAGCGCCTGGTGGCTTATGTGGTCGCCGATGCACTCAACGCCGAGCGTGCTGATTTCGCCGACAGCCTGCGCGAGCAACTTAAAGTCGCGCTGCCGGCGCACATGGTCCCGGCGTATTTGCTGCTGCTTGAGCGCCTCCCGCTGACCCCCAACGGCAAACTCGACCGCAAGAACCTGCCCAAGCCGGACATCAGCCAATTGCAGCAAGCCTATGTGGCGCCGCAAAGCGCACTGGAGCAGCAACTGGCGACGATCTGGCAAGACGTGCTGAAACTCGATCAGGTTGGTTTGAGCGACAACTTTTTCGAACTGGGTGGCGATTCGATCATCTCGATTCAAGTGGTCAGCCGCGCCCGTCAGGCCGGCATCCGCTTCACGCCAAAAGACCTGTTCCAGCACCAGACCATCCAGGCACTGGCCACGGTGGCGCGGTTGGGTGAGCAGGCTCAGGTCATCGATCAAGGGCCGGTGACCGGCGAACTGGCGTTGTTGCCGGTGCAGCAGGCGTTCTTCGAGCAGGCCATCCCCGAGCGTCAGCACTGGAACCAGGCGGTGATGCTCAAGCCGACGCAAATACTGAATGCCAATCTGCTTGAGCAGGCGTTTGGTGCGCTGGTTACTCACCACGATGGCTTGCGCTTGAGTTTCGTCGAACAGGCCGAGGGCTGGCAGGCGCAATACCGTGCGCCGGGCAGCCAGACCGAGGCGTTGCTCTGGGCGGTTGACGTCGCCGACGCCACGGCACTGGAAGCGGTGGCCAATGAAGCGCAACGTAGCTTGAACCTGCAACACGGGCCGCTGCTGCGTGCGGTGCTGGCGAACCTCGATGACGGTACTCAGCGCCTGTTGCTGGCGATCCACCATCTGGTGGTGGACGGCGTGTCGTGGCGGATTCTGTTTGACGATCTGCAAACCGCTTACCGTCAGCTGTTGAGCGGCGAGCCCCTGCAATTGCCGGCCAAAACCAGTGCGGCCAAGGTCTGGGCCGAGCACCTGCAAACCTACGCCCGCAGTGCTGAATTGCGCAGCGAACTGGCCTGGTGGCAACAGCAGTTACACGGCGCCGACGTGGCGTTTCCGGTGGACAATCCCGAGGGCGGGCAGCAGAACAAGCATGCACTGACGGTGCGCACGCAACTGAACAAGGAAATGACCCGGCAACTGCTGCAAGACGCCCCGGCGGCGTATCGCACGCAGGTCAACGACCTGCTGCTGACCGCTCTGGCCCGCGTCATGGTGCGCTGGACCGGGACCGACAGCGCGTTGATCCAGCTCGAAGGTCATGGCCGTGAAGAGCTGTTCGACGGCGTTGACCTGACCCGCACCGTCGGCTGGTTCACCAGCCTGTACCCGGCCAAACTGACGCCGGTCGCTGACCTCGGTGGCTCGCTGAAACAGATCAAGGAACAGCTGCGCGCGATCCCGAACAAGGGCCTCGGTTTTGGCGCGCTGGCCCATCTGGGTGACGACGCTGCACGTCAAATCCTCAGCCAATTGCCGGTGCCGTGCCTGACCTTCAATTACCTGGGCCAGTTCGACGGCAGCTTCACCGAAGCCGACGGCGCTTTGTTCGTACCGTGCAGTGACGCGGCCGGTGATGAACTGGATGCTCGTGCGCCATTGGCCAACCAGTTGGCCCTCAATGGTCAGGTGTATGGCGGTGAACTGAACCTGGGCTGGACCTTCAGCCGCGAACGGTTCAATGAAGCGACCATTCAAGCGCTGGCCGACGATTACGCCCAGGAACTGCAAGCGCTGATCGCCCATTGCTGCCGGGCCGGGCAGCACGGCGTCACCCCGTCGGACTTCCCGCTGGCGCGCTTGAGTCAGGCCCAACTGGACGGCTTGCCGCTGGCACCGCAATCGATCGAAGACCTGTATCCGCTGTCGCCGATGCAGCAGGGCATGTTGTTCCATGCCGTGTACCAGGAAACCACCGGCGATTACATCAACCAGATTCGCCTGGACGTCGACGGGCTCGACCCCGAGCGTTTCCATCAGGCCTGGCAAGCGGCGGTGGAGTCCCACGACATTCTGCGCACGCGCTTTGTCTGGCAGGGCGAACTGGAAAACCCGGTGCAGGTGGTCAGCAAGCACGCGCAGATGCCTTACAGCCTGCACGATTTACGCGCCCATCCGCAGCGCGATCAGGCCTTGCAGACGCTCGCCGACACGGAACGCCAAGCCCTCAACTTGAGCGCACCGACCTTGTTGCGGTTGGTGATTGCGCGCATCGACGACCACCGTCATCACCTGATCTACACCAACCATCACATCCTCATGGACGGCTGGAGCAATTCGCAGTTGCTCGGCGAAGTGCTGCAGCGTTACAGCGGCCAGTTCAACGGCGCTCACAGCGGACGTTACCGCGATTACATCGCCTGGCTGCAACGCCAGGACTCGGCCGCCAGCGAAGCGTTCTGGACCCCGGCGCTGCTGGCGCTGGAAGAGCCGACGCGCCTGGCCCAGACCGTCGCAATGCCGCAAGCGTCTACCGAAACCCAAGGTTACGGCGATCACTTCCAGGTGCTGGAGGCCGATCAAACCCTGCGTCTGGGCGAGTTCGCCCGGGCCGCGAAAGTCACGGTCAACACGCTGGTGCAGGCGGCCTGGTTGCTGCTGTTGCAACGCTACACCGGTAAGAACACCGTGGCCTTCGGCGCGACGGTCGCCGGTCGTCCGGCGGACTTGCCGGGTGTCGAGCAGCAGATCGGGCTGTTCATCAACACCTTGCCGGTGATCGCCAGCCCACGGGCCGAGCAATCGCTCACGAGCTGGCTGCAAGCGGTGCAGGCGCAAAACCTGGCCTTGCGCGAGTTCGAACACACCGCGCTGTTCGATATCCAGCGCTGGGCCGGGCAGGGCGGTGAAGCGCTGTTCGACAACATTCTGGTGTTCGAGAACTACCCGATCGCCCAGGCCCTTGAGCAGGGAGCCCCGCAAGGGCTGCGCTTTGGTCCGGTGGCCAGCCGCGAGCAAACCAATTATCCGCTGACCCTGCTGGTGAGCCTCGAGACGCAACTGTCGATGCACTTCAGTTATCAACGCGGTAGTTTTGCGCCGGCGACGGTGACGCGATTGGCAGCTCATTTGCAGCACCTGTTGAGCCAGATGATCGACGGTGGTGAACGCTGCCTCGGCGAGTTGGTGCTGCTGGATGAAACCGAGCAGCAACAAGTGTTGCTGGACTGGAACCGTAGCGATGAAGGTTTCGCCCAGGAGCTGTGCATTCACCAGTTGATCGACCGTCAAGTCGCCGCCCAACCGGATGCGCAGGCGGTGACCTTCGCGGCCAAGCAACTGACTTACGCCGAACTCGACAGCCGCGCCAACCAACTCGCCCACAAGCTGATCGAGTTGGGCGTGGGCCCGGAAGTGCGGGTCGGCGTGGCGATGCAGCGTTCCGACAGTCTGCTGGTGGCGCTGCTGGCGGTGCTCAAGGCCGGTGGCGCTTATGTGCCATTGGACCCGGATTATCCAGCCGACCGCGTGGCCTACATGCTCGACGACAGCCGTGCGCTGGTGCTGCTGACCGAGCAGGCTGTTGCGGCAACATTGAACGTGACGGCGGGCACTCAAGTGCTGTTGATGGACAACGCCGAGTCGTGGCTGGCGGATTATCCGCGCATCGCCCCGGTCACCCGTGTCACGCCGGATAACCTGGCCTACGTGATCTACACCTCCGGCTCCACCGGCAAGCCCAAAGGCGTGGCCATCGCCCATCGCAACGTATTGGCGCTGATCGACTGGTCGCAATCGGTGTACAGCCGCGACGATATTCAGGGGGTACTGGCCTCGACCTCGGTGTGTTTTGACCTGTCGGTGTGGGAGCTGTTTGTCACCCTGGCCAACGGCGGCTCGCTGATCATCGCCCGCAACGCCATGGAGTTGTCGCAATTGCCGGCTCGCGATCAGGTGCGCCTGATCAACAGCGTGCCGTCGGCGATCAATGCGCTGCACAGTGCCGGGCAGATCCCGCCAAGCGTGCGCATCATCAACCTCGCCGGTGAGCCGCTGAAGCAGTCGCTGGTCGATGCGCTTTATGGGCAGCCGACCGTGGCGCATGTCTACGACCTTTACGGCCCGTCGGAAGACACCACCTATTCCACCTGGACCCGTCGCGAGGCGGGTGGCACGGCGAACATTGGCCGGCCGCTCAAACACACCGCCAGTTACCTGCTGGATGCCGACTTGCAACCGGTGCCTCTGGGCGTATCGGCCGAGCTGTACCTGGCCGGTGCCGGCATCACCCGGGGTTACTTGGGGCGGCCGGGCATGACCGCCGAGAAGTACGTGCCGAATCCGTTCGCCAGCAACGGCGAGCGCCTGTACCGCACCGGCGATTTGACCCGTTATCAGGCCGATGGCGTGCTCGAGTACCGAGGCCGAATCGACCATCAGGTGAAGATCCGCGGTTTCCGCATCGAACTGGGTGAAATCGAAGCGCGCCTGCTGGAGCAGCCTGCGGTTCGCGAAGTGGCGGTGCTGGCGCAGGAAGCCCTGGGCACTCAGCAACTGGTGGCCTACGTGGTCGCTTCACCACTGGAGCTCGATGATCAGCAGTCCCTACGCGATGAACTCAAGGCACGGCTCAGGGCGTCCCTGCCGGAATTCATGGTTCCGGCGCACCTGTTGTTCCTCGAGCAATTGCCGCTGACACCCAACGGCAAACTCGACCGCAAGGCGTTGCCGACGGTGGAGGGCGGTCAATTGGCGGTGCGTTATGTCGCCCCGCAAGGCGAGCGGGAGCGGCAGGTCGCGGCGATCTGGCAGCACGTACTGCAAGTCGAACGTGTCGGCCTGCTGGATCACTTTTTTGAACTGGGCGGCCACTCGTTGCTGGCCGTCAATGTGGTTTCACGCCTGCAACTGGAACTGGGCCTGAAACTGACCCCGCAACTGATTTTTCAACACCCCGTACTCACGGATTTCGTCAGCAGTCTGGCCACCGCAGGTGAGCAGGTCGATACGTTGAAACTGAGCAAGCTGGACGCCCTGCTTGATGAAATGGAGGAAGCTTGATGGATACCAATGTCGCTTTGAAGATCGCCCGGCGCTTCATTACTTTGCCGCTCGACAAGCGCAGGGTCTATCTGCAGAAGATGCTCGAGGAGGGCGTTTCGCCGGCGAACCTGCCGATTCCCGAAACCCAGTCGCAGTTCGATCCGGTGCCGCTGTCTTTTGCTCAGGAGCGCCAGTGGTTCCTCTGGCAGATGGACCCCGACAGCGCCGCCTACAACATCCCCAGTGCCATGCAGTTGCAGGGCGAACTCGACATCGCGGCACTCGAACGGGGTTTCAACGCGCTGATTGCCCGTCATCAAAGCCTGCGCACCACGTTCCGGCAGCAGGATGAGCAAGCGGTGCAAGTGATTCATCCGCACATGAACCTGACCGTCGCCGTGCATGAACTGGATGAACGCCCCGATGCCCTGTCGCCAGAGGCACAGATACAAGCGTTCGTCGCCGAACAGACCGGGCAGCCGTTCGACCTGATCAACGGGCCGCTGCTGCGCGTCAGCCTGCTGCGCCTTGGTGCGCAGGAGCACGTGCTGACCCTGACCCAGCACCACATCGCCTCGGATGGCGCGTCGATGCGGGTCATGGTCGATGAACTGCTGCAACTGTACGGCGCTTACCGCCAGGGCCAGGAACTCGCTTTGCCGGCACTGTCGATCCAGTACGCCGACTATGGCATCTGGCAACGGCACTGGATGGAAGCCGGGGAGCGCGAGCGGCAACTGGACTACTGGCAGGCGCACTTGGGCAGCGAACATCCGGTGCTGGAGTTGCCCACCGATTACCCGCGCCCGGCGGTGCAGAGCCTGCGTGGTGCTCGTCATGAACTGGCGTTGCCGACGGCACTGGGCGAGCGCTTGAGCGCCTTGGCCAAAAGCGAAAACGTCACCCTGTTCATGCTGTTATTGGCGTCGTTCCAGACCTTGTTGCATCGCTACAGTGGCCAGGCCGAGATTCGCGTTGGCGTGCCCACCGCTAACCGCAACCGGGTCGAGACCGAGCGGCTGATCGGCTTCTTCGTCAACACTCAGGTGCTCAAGACCGAGTTCGACGCTCAGGCCACGTTCAGCACGCTGCTGGCCCAGGTCAAACAGACGGCGATGGCTGCCCAGGCCCATCAGGACCTGCCTTTCGAACAACTGGTCGAGGCTTTGCAGCCGGAACGCAGCCTGAGCTACAGCCCGCTGTTCCAGGTGATGTACAACCACCAGAGCACCGGCGCCAGCCAAAGCCGCCAGGGCACCGGCGAGTCGGCGCTGACGATCCGCCACTTGCATCAGCCATCGCGCACCGCGCAATTCGACCTGACCCTGGAAACCTTCGACGGCCCCGAAGGCCTCGGCGCACAGCTGACCTATGCCACCGACCTGTTTGACGGCGCGACCATCGAGCGTCTGGCACGGCATTGGCAAAACCTGCTCGGCAGCCTGGTTGCCGATCCGCAGCAGCGGGTGGGCGAACTCGGCCTGCTCGACGTAACCGAACAACAGCGGGTGCTGGTCGACTGGAACCGCAGCGCCGCCGAATACCCGACCGACCGCTGCATTCATCAATTGATCGAAGCCCAGGCCCGGCGCACGCCAGAGGCCACGGCACTGGTGTTCGACGGGCAATCCCTGAGTTATGCACAACTTAATCGCCAGGCCAACCAGTTGGCCCATCGGCTGATCGAACGGGGCGTCGGCCCGGATCAGTTGGTCGGTATCGCCATCGACCGCAGCCTGGAAATGCTGATCGGGCTGTTGGCGATTCTCAAGGCGGGCGGTGCCTACGTGCCGCTGGACCCGCAATACCCTGAAGACCGTCTGGCGCACATGATCGAGGACAGCGGTCTGCAACTGCTGCTGACCCAGGCGCATTTGACCGGGCAACTGCCGATTCCGGCCGGCGTGCAGACCCTGTTGCTCGACCCGCAAGGCGAGCACGCCCGTGGTTACAGCGAAGCCGATCCGCAGGTAGCGCTCAGCGGTGAACACCTGGCGTATGCGATTTACACCTCCGGTTCCACCGGCAAGCCCAAAGGGGTGATGGTGCGCCATCAGGCGCTGGTGAATTTCGTGGTGAGCATGGTCAAGGCGCCGGGCATCGAGGCCCAGGACCGCATGCTGTCGCTGACCACGTTCTCGTTCGATATTTTCGGCCTGGAAATCTACGGCCCGCTGCTCAGCGGTGCCCGTGTGGTGCTGGTGGACAAGCACACCGCCCAGGATCCGCAAGCGCTGCTGGAGATGATCCGGCAGCAGCAAGTCACCGTGGTGCAAGCCACGCCGTCGACCTGGCGCATGTTGCTCGACCATGAACAGGCGCCCACCCTCCAGGGTTGTAAATTCCTCTGCGGCGGCGAAGCGCTGGCCGATGACCTGGCCCAACGCATGCTCGGTCTGGCGGGGCAGGTCTGGAACCTTTATGGCCCGACCGAAACCACCATCTGGTCGGCGGCCTGGCAGTTGACCCGTGAGCAGCGCCAGCCGTACCTCGGCCAGCCGATTGCCAACACCTCGCTGTACATTTTGGGCGACGATCTGGCGCCGAACCCGGCAGGCTCGATTGGCGAACTGCTGATCGGTGGCGACGGCCTGGCCCGTGGGTATCACCATCGTGCGGCAATGACCGCCGAGCGCTTCCTGCCCGACCCGTTCGGCAACGGTGCGCGGCTGTACCGCACCGGCGACCTGGCGCGCCATCGTCACGACGGCGTGCTCGAATACATGGGGCGTATCGACCATCAAGTGAAGATCCGCGGTTTCCGCATCGAACTGGGTGAAATCGAAGCGCGTTTGCTGGAGCAGCCAGCAGTCCGTGAAGTGGCGGTGCTGGCGCAGGAAGCCCTGGGCAGCCAGCAACTGGTGGCCTATGTGGTCGCGCCGCAACTGGACCTCGATGCCGCCGACGAGCAACTGCGTCTGCGCGATGAACTCAAGGCGCGGCTCAAGGAATGCCTGCCGGAATTCATGGTCCCGGCGCATCTGCTGTTCCTCACCAACCTGCCGCTGACACCTAACGGCAAACTCAATCGCAAGGCGTTGCCAGCGGTGGACGCGAGCCAGTTACAGGCGCGTTATGTCGCCCCACAGAGCGAGCGGCAACAGCAAGTCGCCGCCATCTGGCAGGACGTACTGAAGCTGGACCGCGTGGGCCTGACCGACAACTTCTTCGAGCTGGGCGGGCACTCCCTGCTGGTGACCCAAGTGGTGTCGCGGGTGCGGCGGGTGCTGGGCATTCAGGTGCCGTTGCGCAGCCTGTTCGAGCACAGCACCCTGGAGGATTTCGTCCAGGCGCTGGGCGCCGAGCCGGGCGAACAGTCACCGCCGATGACCCGGGTCGACCGTGACCAACCGCTGGCGCTGTCCTTTGCCCAGGAGCGTCAATGGTTCCTGTGGAAAATGGACCCCGACAGCGCCGCCTACAACATCCCGACCGCGCTGCGAATGCGCGGCGCGCTGGACAAAAACGCCCTGCAACGCAGCTTTGAGGCGCTGGTGGAGCGCCACGAAAGTTTGCGCACAGCGTTCGTCGAGGAAGATGGCCGCACCTGGCAGGTGATCCGCCCGCAAGGCCGCATCAGTTTTGTCGAGCAACGTCTGGCTGCCAGCGATGAAGCGAGCATCAAGGCCTTCGTCGAACAGGAGACGCAACGCCCGTTCGATGTACTCGACGGCTCGTTGGTGCGCTTCGTTCTGCTGCAGGTGGGCGAGCAGGATCACGTGCTGATTCTGACCCTACACCACATCGTCTCCGATGCCTGGTCGTTGCAGGTGATGACCGATGATTTGATGGCCCTGTATGCGGCGCTCAGCCAGGGCCGGCCGGCCGCACTGCCGCCATTGCCGGTGCAGTACGCCGACTACGCGGTGTGGCAGCGTCAATGGATGGCCGCCGGCGAACGGGATCGGCAGTTGGCCTACTGGTGCGAAAAACTCGGCAGCGAACAGCCGCTGCTGGAGCTGCCACTGGATCATCCGCGTCCGGCGCAGCAAAGTTTCCGTGGCGCGCGTCTGCCGATTGCCCTCGACGAATCCCTGAGCAATGCCCTGAAGGCCTTGGCCCGACGGGAAAACGTCACGCTGTTCATGCTGTTGCTCGGCTCGTTCCAGACCTTGCTGCATCGCTACAGCGGCCAGGTCGATATCCGCGTCGGCGTGCCGATTGCCAACCGTAATCGGCTGGAAACCGAGCGTCTGATCGGTTTCTTCGTCAACACCCAGGTGCTGCGCGCCGAGTTCGACGGCCAGCTGACGGGCGCGCAATTGCTGCAACAGGTGAAGCAGACGGCCATGGCGGCGCAGATGCATCAGGACCTGCCGTTCGAGCAACTGGTCGATGCGCTGCAACCGCAACGCAACCTGAGCCATAGCCCGCTGTTCCAGGCGATGTTCAACCATCGCAGCGAAGCGGCCTCAACGCTGGCCGAATCGTTGCCGGGCATCGAGCTGGCAAACCTCAGTTGGGAACACCGCACCGCGCAGTTCGACCTGACCCTGGACACCAGTGATAACCCGCAAGGCCTGCACGCGTCACTGACCTACGCCACTGATTTGTTCGAGCCATCGACCATCGAGCGCATGGGCCGGCACTGGCTGAATCTGTTGCAGGGCCTGGTCGAGGACATCCACCGTCCGGTCGGGCAATTGGCGTTGCTCGATGACCGCGAGCGGCAATTGACGGTCGCCGGTTGGAACGCCACCGCTGTCGACTACCCGTTGCATCGCAGCGTGCAGGCGCTGATCGAAGAGCAGGTCGGTAAAACCCCGCAGGCGTGTGCGCTGGTGTTTGCCGAGCAACGCTTGAGCTACGCCGAACTCAATGGCCGCGCCAACCAACTGGCTCACGTGCTGATCGAGCAGGGCGTCGGCCCGGATGTGCTGGTGGGCATCGCGGTCGAGCGGTCGGTGGAAATGGTCGTGGGCCTGCTGGCGATTCTCAAGGCGGGCGGTGCCTATTTGCCGTTGGACCCGGAATACCCACAGGAACGTTTGGCCTACATGTTTGAAGACAGCGGCATCCAGTTGCTGCTGACCCAGAGCCATTTGCTTGAGCAATTGCCGATTCCGGCCGGCATTCGCAGCCTGGTGCTGGATCAGAACGGCGACTGGCTGGAAGGCCGCAGCGATGCCAACCCTGGCGTTGATCTCGACGGGGAAAACCTTGCCTATGTGATCTACACCTCGGGCTCCACCGGCAAACCCAAAGGCGCGGGCAACCGTCATTCGGCACTGATCAATCGTCTGTGCTGGATGCAACAGGCCTATCGGCTCGACGCCACGGACAGCGTGCTGCAAAAGACCCCGTTCAGTTTCGACGTGGCGGTCTGGGAGTTCTTCTGGCCGCTGCTGACCGGTTCGACCCTGGTGGTGGCCGCGCCGGGTATTCATCGTGATCCGGCGCAGTTGATCGAGCTGATCACCGCGCAACGCATCACCACACTGCACTTCGTACCGTCGATGTTGCAGGCGTTCCTGCAAGACCCTGCGGTGCACCAATGCGCCAGCTTGACCCGGATCGTCTGCAGTGGCGAAGCCCTGCCAGTGGACGCGCAGCAGCAAGTGTTTGCCAAGCTGCCGAATGCCGGGCTGTACAACCTCTACGGCCCGACCGAAGCGGCCATCGACGTCACGCACTGGACGTGCATCGAGGAAGGGCGCGACAGCGTGCCGATCGGCCAGCCGATCGCCAACCTGGGCACTTACATTCTCGATCACGAGTTGTCGCCGGTGCCGGTGGGCGTGATCGGCGAGTTGTACCTGGGCGGCGAAGGCCTGGCCCGGGGTTATCACCGTCGTCCATCGCTCACGGCGGAGCGCTTCGCGACCAGCCCGTTCGGTGACGGCCAGCGTCTGTACCGCACCGGCGACCTGGCGCGTTATCGCGCCGACGGGGTGATCGAATACGCCGGGCGCATGGACCATCAGGTGAAAATCCGTGGCCTGCGCATCGAGTTGGGCGAGATCGAAGCGCGCCTGGCCGAACGCGCCGAAGTCCGTGAAACCGTGGTGATCGCCCAGGACGGCACGCTGCTGGTGGCGTATGTGGTGCCGACCCGCGACGCGTTGCTGCACGCCGACGATGAAACTCGCAACACCTTGCAGCGCAGTCTCAAGGAACACCTGAGCCAGACATTGCCGGACTACATGGTCCCGCAGCATTGGCTGTGGCTGGAAAAAATGCCGGTCAGCCCCAACGGCAAACTGGAACGCAAGGCGTTGCCCAAGGCCGACACCACAGCCAGCAGCAAGGCTTACACCGCCCCGACCAGCGCCATCGAACAAGCATTGGTGGAGATCTGGCAAAGCGTGCTGGGGCGGCCGCAAGTAGGGATCAGCGACAACTTCTTTGAGTTGGGCGGCGATTCGATCATCTCGATCCAGGTGGTCAGCCGGGCGCGTCAGGCGGGGATTCATTTCAGCCCCAAAGACCTGTTCCTGCACCAGAACGTGCAAAGCCTCGCGGCGGTGGCGAAGGTCGGCGACAGCGACTTGCGCATCGACCAGGGCCCGGTCACTGGCGACACGCCGCTGCTGCCATTCCAGCAGTTGTTCTTTGAGCGCGAGATGGCCGAGCCGCACCACTGGAACCAGTCGGTGCTGCTCAAGCCAGCCAAACCGCTGCACGCCGAACACCTGGAGCGGGCGTTGCAGGCGCTGGTCAGCCATCACGACGCGTTGCGTCTGGCCTTCACCCGTCAGGGTAATAAATGGACCGCGCAGCATCGCTCCCTGGCCGAGCAACAGGCGCTCTGGCAACAGTCGCCGCTGCTGTGGACCGCCGACGTTGCTGATGCGGCGGCACTCGAACAGTTGGGCGAACAGGCACAGTGCAGCCTCGAACTGGCGAGCGGTAATCTGCTGCGCGCGGTGCTGGCGAGCATGGCCGATGGCAGCCAGCGCCTGTTGCTGGTGATCCATCACCTGGTGGTCGACGGCGTGTCCTGGCGGATTCTGCTCGAAGACCTGCAACAGGCCTGCGAGCAATTGCAGGCCGGTCAAGCGCTCACATTGCCGGCCAAGACCAGCGCCACCCAGGCCTGGGCGCGACGCTTGCAACAACATGCCGACAGCCCGGCGATGCAGGCTCAGCTGAGGTTCTGGCAAGAACAGTTGCAGGGTTCACGCAATGACTTGCCCTGCGATCGACCCCAGGGCGAGTTGCACAATCGCCACGCCTTGCATGTGCAGACCCGTCTGGACAAACAGCAGACTCGCCAGCTGTTGCAGGAGGCGCCGGCGGCCTATCGCACGCAGGTCAACGACCTGTTGCTGACGGCGCTGGCGCGGGTGATTGCGGACTGGACGGGCGACGCCTCGACCCTGATCCAGCTCGAAGGCCACGGTCGCGAGGCGCTGTTCGACGAACTCGATTTGAGCCGCAGCGTGGGTTGGTTCACCAGTCTGTTCCCGGTTCGGCTGACCCCGGCGAGCACGCCGCAGGACTCGATCAAGACGATCAAGGAGCAACTGCGGGCGATCCCCGATAAAGGCCTGGGCTTTGGCGCGCTGCGCTACCTGGGCAATGACAGTACCCGGCAAATGCTGCAAGCCTTGCCCGTGCCGCGCATTACCTTCAACTACCTCGGCCAGTTCGATGCCGGGTTTGGCGACGAGGCGGGCGCACTGTTCACCCCGGCCAGCGAATCGGCGGGCGCGGAGCAAAGTCAGCTGGCACCGCTGGACAACTGGCTGACCCTCAATGGCCGGGTGTATGGCGGCGAATTGAGTATTGGCTGGACGTTCAGCGGGCAGATGTTCGATCCGTCGACCATCGAGCGATTGGCGCAGGCTTATGCGCAGGAACTGGGGCTGTTGATCGAGCACTGCTGTGAGGCTCGGCATCAGGGCCTGACACCGTCGGACTTCCCGCTGGCCGGGTTGACGCAACGCCAGCTTGATTCATTGCCCGTGACGCCACGCCAGGTCGAAGACATTTACCCGCTGTCACCGATGCAGCAAGGCATGCTGTTCCACACCCTCTACGAGCAGCAGGCCGGCGATTACATCAATCAGCTGTGCGTGGATGTCGAAGGCTTGAACGTCGAACGTTTCCGCGAGGCCTGGCAAGCGGCAATGGATGCGCACGATGTGCTGCGCAGCAGTTTTGTCTGGGACGGCGAGTTCAAGCGTCCGTTGCAGGTGATTCACAAGCAACTGGCCGTGCCGTTCACCTTCCATGACTGGCGCGACCAGAGCGATGTGGCCCTGGCGCTCAGCGAACTGGCGGCCGCGCAGCGCCAGCAGGGTTTTGACCTTGCCGCCGCACCGTTGCTGAACCTGACGGTGGTGCGTCTCGACACCGCGCGTTTTCACCTGATCTACACCAGTCATCACATCTTGATGGACGGCTGGAGCAATTCGCAGCTGCTCGGGGAAGTGCTGCAACGCTACAGCGGCCAGGTACCGGCGAACACAGCGGGGCGTTATCGCGACTATATCGAATGGCTGACGCAACGGGACGCGCAGGTCACCGAAGGTTTCTGGAAGGGCCAGTTGGCCGCGTTCGATGAGCCGACCCGGTTGGCCAAGGCGCTGGTGTGGACCGGCAGCGATGCGGCCAACACCGCTCAAGGCGAGCACTTCCTGACCCTGGACCAGGCGCAGACCGCCGGGCTCAATACGTTTGCACGGGAACATAAAGTCACCCTCAACACCCTGGTGCAGGCAGCCTGGCTGTTGCTGTTGCAACGCTATACCGGGCTAGACACGGTCAGCTTCGGCGCCACGGTGTCCGGACGTCCGGCGCAACTGACCGGGGTCGAGCAGCAGATCGGCCTGTTCATCAACACTTTGCCGGTGGTCGCCAGCCCACGGGCCGAACAGCCGTTGGCGCAGTGGCTACAACAGGTGCAGGCGCAGAACCTGGCCTTGCGTGAGCAAGAACACACCGCGCTGTTCGACATCCAGCGTTGGGCCGGGCAGGGCGGCGAAGCCCTGTTCGACAACATTCTGGTGTTCGAGAACTACCCGATCTCCGAAGCCCTGCAACAGGGCGCACCGCAAGATCTGCGCTTCGGTGAAGTGGGTAACTTCGAGCAAACCAATTACCCGTTGACCTTGTCGGTAAACCTCGGCGCTGAGTTGTCGTTTCAACTGAGTTTCGATCGTCAGCAGTTCGATGACGCCGCGATTGAACAACTGGCCGGGCATCTCGCGCACCTGCTGTTGCAGATGGTCGAGGCACCTGCCGCCAGTGCCGTGGGCGATCTGGCCCTGGTCTCGACCGCTGTGCGCGAGCCGCTGGCGCTGCCGGTCGATGACGTGTGCGTGCAGCGTTTGTTTGAACGGCAAGCCGAACGCACGCCGCACGCGCTGGCGTTGATTTTCGACGAGCAACGCCTGAGCTATGCCCAGCTCAATGCCCAGGCCAACCAATTGGCCCGCGTGCTGCTGCAACACGGCGTCGGCCCCGAAGTGCTGGTGGGCATTGCGGTCGAGCGTTCGACGCAGATGATCATCAGCCTGCTGGCGGTGCTCAAGGCCGGTGGCGCCTACGTGCCGCTGGACCCGGAGTACCCGGCCGAGCGACTGGGCGCGATGATCGAGGACAGCGGTCTGCGTGTGCTGTTGACCCAAAGCCACCTCGTGCCGAAGTTGCCAGAAGCTGCGGGTGTGACCGTCCTGAGCCTGGATCAACTGGATTACCCGACCCAGACCGACAATCTGCCGCAGCGCAGCGGCCCGCAAAACCTGGCGTATGTGATGTTCACCTCGGGCTCCACCGGGCGCCCGAAAGGGGTCGGCATCACTCAATCGGCGCTGACCCGTCATGCCCGGGTGGCCCTGGATTTTCTCGGCCTCACGCCGCAGGACCGCTCGCTGCAATTTGCCACGTTCAACTTCGATGCCTTTGTCGAGCAGCTTTACCCGGCACTGATTTGCGGTGCCTCGGTGGTGCTGCGCGGGCCGGACATCTGGGACAGCGAGACCTGGTATCGCGAACTGCGCGACAAGCAGTTCAGCGTCAGCGACCTGACCACTGCCTACTGGAATATGTTGGCCAAGGACCTTGCGGCGGCGGGTCATCGTGACTATGGCGCGTTGCGCCAGGTGATCGTCGGTGGCGAAGCCATGCCGCCGGAAGGTGTTGCCGCCTGGGGCCAGGCCGGGCTGGGCCATGTGCGCCTGCTGAACACCTACGGCCCGACCGAAGCCACGGTCAGCGCCACGCTGCTCGATTGCAGCGACTACGTGTCCGGCCGCGACCCGTTGCCGGTGACCATGCCGATTGGCCGGGCGTTGGGCGGCCGGGCGATTCATGTACTCGACACCCTGGGCCAACCGGCGCCGGCCGGTGTGGTCGGTGAACTGGTGATTGGCGGTGAGCTGCTCGCACGGGGCTACTTCCAGCGCCCGGAATTGACCGCCGAACGCTTCATTCCCGACCCGTTCGATCCACTGGGCGGAGGCCGCGTGTACCGTACCGGTGACCTCGCGCGTTATCGCGCCGACGGCGTGATTGAGTACGTCGGGCGGGTCGATCATCAGGTGAAGATTCGTGGATTGCGCATCGAGCTCGGTGAAATAGAAACCCATCTGCTGCGGGTTCCTGCGGTGCGTCAGGCACTGGTGGTGGCGCAACCGGGCGCCATCGGTCAGCAATTGGTGGCGTACGTGGTGTTCGACGATCCGGCGCAAGCCAGCGCCGATTCATCCAGGCTGGCGGCGTTGCGCGATGACATCAAGGCACGCCTGAAGGCCAGCCTGCCGGATTACATGGTTCCGGCCCATGTGCTGTTCCTCGAAGGCCTGCCCCTGAGCCCGAATGGCAAGATCGATCGCAAGGCCTTGCCCGGCGTCGATGCCCGTCTGGCGGCGTTGGACTTTGTCGCGCCTGAAGGTGCACTGGAACAGCAGATCGCTACGGTCTGGCAGGACGTGCTGGAACGGGATCAGGTCGGTCGCGACGATCACTTTTTCGAGCTGGGCGGGCATTCCCTGCTCGCGACGCAAGCGGTCTCGCGCCTGCGCAAACTCACGGCCTGTACGTTGAGCCTGCGTGACCTGTTCGGCCATCCGCGACTCAAGGACCTGGCGGCGTGGATCGCGCGGCAGCAGGGCACACCTGAGCCGAACGGCCACCACGGTGTGGTGCTCAAGGCCCATGGCACCCGGCACAGCGCACCGTTGTCGCTGGTGCAGCGTCGCTTGTGGATCGCCGAGCAATTGTCCGGCGGCACCGCGGCCTATGGCATGCCGATGGCCTTGCGTTTGCGTGGTGAGTTGTCGGTGGAACGACTGATCAGCAGTTTCGCCGAGGTGGTGCGCCGCCATGAAGTGCTGCGCACCGCGTATACCCAGGACGATGAAGGTGACCCGATTGCCGTGATCGCCGAGCAGGTTGAACTGGATTTCCCGGTGATCGATTTGTCCGGTCTGTCCCGCAGTGCCCAGGAAGAATGGGTGGCACAAGCGGCACTGGAAAACGCGCGCACGCCGATCGATATGGAACACGCGCCACTGTTGCGTGGGCGGATCCTGCACCTGGGGCCGACCGAGCATGTGATGCTTTATGCGATGCACCACATCATTTCCGATGGTTGGTCGATGGGCTTGCTGGTCAACGAACTGGTGCAGATTTACCACCGCACCAAGGCCGGTGACCTGACCTCGTTGCCGGCGCTGGAGGTGCAGTATTCCGACTTCGCGCTGTGGCAGCAGGAACTGGAACAGCAAGGCGTGCTGGCGCGTCAGGCCGAGTACTGGAAAGCGCGGCTCGCGGGCTATGACGGGCAACTGAAGTTGCCATCGGACAACCCCCGTGGCTTGACACCGTCCTATGCGGGTGACTCGGTGCAGTTCCAGCTCACCACGCCACTCAGCACAGCCTTGCGCCAGTTATCGATGGACGCGGGCGTCACGCTGTACAGCACGCTGCTGGCCTCGTTCCAGGTGTTGTTGCACCGGGTCAGCGGCGTTGCGGATGTGTTGGTCGGTGCCGACGTGGCCGGGCGTGAACAGCCGGAGCTTGAACGGTTGATCGGCTTCTTCGTCAACGTCTTGCCGTTGCGTTCGCAGTTCGACGCCGCTACGCCGTTCGCCCGATTCCTGGGCCAGACCCAGGAATCCCTGCTCAGTGCCCTGGAGCATCAGGACCTGCCGTTCGACATGATCGTCGACGCCTCGGACGTGCCGCGGCACAAGGGCATGAACCCGCTGGTGCAAGTGTTGTTCGTGATGAACAACTTGCCGGGACGCACCCAGGCCATGGGCGGTTTGAGCGTGGAATCGCTGCCGGCGCTGGAGACCCATTCTAAATTCGACATGGCGTTGTTCGTTGACGATGAAGCAGGGCAATTGCTGGGTAATTGGCAATTCGCCACAACCTTGTTCGGACACGAGCGCATCCAGTACCTGGTGAAGGCCTGGATAGCCCTGTTGGAACAGATCGTCGCTGATCAGGACATTCAATTGGGAGCTATCAGCATGCCAGTCGACAATTTAGCGGTGGCCGCCAAGCCTGCCGTCCCCGGACCCAAGGCCGACAAACTCGGTAAGTTCCTCAAGCGCGGCGCCGCCCCGGCGGCCAAGGCCCGACCGGCGCCAATACGCGAATCGCTGATCGCCGCGCCACAGCCGTTCCCGTTGCTGCTGGAACCGAACGAGCCGCATCTGGACTTGATCGAGTGGATCAACAACAACCGGCCGCTGATCGAAGAAAAACTCGCCAGGCATGCCGGGATTCTGTTCCGTGGTTTCGAGCTGGATGGCATTCAGGGCTTCGAGGCGTTTGCCGAAGCGATCCAGCCAGGGCTTTACGGCCAGTACGGCGATCTGCCGAAGAAAGAGGGCGGCAAGAACACCTACCGCTCCACGCCGTACCCGGAACGCAAGATGATCCTGTTCCACAACGAGAGCTCCCATCAGGACCGCTGGCCGCGCAAGCAGATGTTCTATTGCGAGCAAGCCGCGCCCATTGGCGGTGCGACTCCAGTGGTGGATTGCCGGTTGATGTACGAAAAACTGCCGGCGGACCTGCGGGACAAGTTCGAGGAAAAAGGCCTGCTTTACGTGCGCACCTTCACCGACAACCTCGACGTGTCCTGGCAGCACTTCTTCAAGACTGAAGACCGTGCCGAAGTCGAGGCCCGTTGCCGGGCCGGCGGCATCGAATGGCGCTGGCTCGACAACAATGAACTGCAAACCCGCACCCCAGGGCCGGCCATCATTCGTCACCCGGTGACCGGCGCCAAATCGTTCTTCAACCAGGTGCAATTGCATCACATCTATTGGCTGGAGCCGGACGTGCGGGAAGACCTGTTGTCGATGTTCGGCCTGGACCGCTTGCCGCGCCACGTGTTCTACGGCGACGGCACGCCGATCGAAGACGAAGTGATGCAACGCATCGGTGACTTGTACGAAGAATGCGCGGTGCGTTTCGACTGGCAGAAAGGCGACGCCATCCTGCTCGACAACATGCTGGTGGCCCACGCCCGTGATCCGTTCGAAGGCCCGCGCAAGATTGTCGTGGCCATGGGCGACATGTTCGACCGCAGCGCCCTTGAACGCGTAATGAACACCGAGGAAACCGGAGCATGAACGAGGTATCGATGGACCAGCAGTATCTGGGTTACGCCTTGACGCCTGAACAGCAACGGTGGCTGGAGCAGTTGCCCAAGGCCCCGGCCTGTGGTGATGCGCTGCATTTCCTGGAGGTCGAGATCAGCGGCGCCCTCGATCCGCAGCGGGTGCAAAACGCACTGGATCGCTTGCTGGCGCAACAGCCAATGCTGGTCGCGCGGCTGGGCAAGGCGCCGGGATTCCATGGTGTCCGACAGTTCGTCGGGGGGGCGGAGCGCTTCCCGCTGAGCGTGCAGGCGCGGGTCGATACCCCGGCCGGTATTCAGGCTCAGCTCAGCGAATGGGCGGAGCGTGCTTTTGTCGTCGGTGAATCCGAGGGCGCGCAAGCGGTGCTCTATCGCCTGGCCGATGATCAATGGAAATTGGTCTTGGGCCTGGCCCGGCACAGCCTCGATCAAAGCGGCGTGCGGTTGCTGTATCAGCAGTTGGTGCGGGCCTATGGGCAACAGTCGGCGGCGGACGACGAAGAAACCGGTGAGTTCACCCAGTACCTGGAATGGCGCAGTGAAGTGGTGCTCGACGAAGACGCGGCCGGCGCACGTAGTTACTGGCAGGAACACCTGCAAGGCGCCGATCCCGATTTGAGTACCCCGTGGCTGGCCTATCGCGACGGGAATCCTGGATTGTCGTCTGTCACTGAATCGCTGGCGCTCACGCTCACGCTCGATCCGGCACTGCGCAGCGGTTTGCAGCAAGTGGCCGGGGCGTTGGAGCAATCGCCGAGTGTGGTGCTGCAAGCGGCCTGGTGGCTGTTGCTGGGTCGGCTCAGCGGGCATCAACAGGTGCTGGTCGGGGTGCGGCATGACAGTCGCGAAGATTACCAATACTTCAGTAATGCCGTGGGCGTGTTCGAGAAAACCCTGCCGCTGAACCTGTCACTGACGGCGAATGCAGCATTCAGCACTTGGGTGGCGGAGTTGGCGGCGCGCCTGGATGAGCACCGTACGTGGCAGGAATACTGGTCGCCTGAACTGGCGCCGACGGCGGCTCGCCCGGCCTATGGTTTTGCCGTGTGCCGGGCCATGCAAGCCGCGACGTCCGCTGATCTGCAATGGACTCCGCGTTTGGCGGTGCGCGAAGCACGGTTTGAATTAATGCTTGAACTGGAAACGGACGAGGCGGGCAGCGCCCACGGGTTCCACCTGCATTACACCCCGTCCCGTTACTCGGTTCAGGCGATGGAAGGGTTGCTGGAGCAGCTGCGCGTATTGCTCGAAAACATCGTTGCCAATCTTCACGCCGAACTCGGTCAACTGAACGTGTTGGGAGCCGCCGAACAACAGCGCTTGCTGGCGATCAACCCGCCAGTGCGAGCACGGGTCGATAGCCGGTTCTTGCCGCAGCGCATTGCCGATTGGGCCCGGACCACGCCGCAAGCTATCGCCCTGACTGACGGCGATCAACGCCTGAGTTACGGGCAGTTGCAGGCGAAGGTCGAGGTGTTGGCCCAGGCATTGAAGGCCCAGGGCATGGCGCCGGGGGCTATCGTCGCGCTGGCCTTGCCACGCTCGGCGGAGCTGGTGATCGCCATGCTCGCGGCGTGGCGCATCGGCGCCGCGTACCTGCCGCTGGACCCGCAATGGCCGCAAGCCCGTCAAGCCTTGATGCTGGAACAGGCCGGCGCTGCGTTGCTGCTGGTCGACGCCGGGCACATCGCGCAATGGCACGATTATCCGTTGCCTCTGGCGACCGTGGATCGTGTGCTGCAATCGACCCCGGCGAGCACGTCGGCCATCACCCTCGACACACAGGGCGATCAGGCGGCGTACGTGCTGTTCACCTCCGGCTCCACCGGTATGCCGAAAGGTGTGGTCATCGAGCACCGGCAATTGCTCAATTACACCGCTCACGTCAGCCAGGCCCTGGGGCTGGATCAATGCCAGCAGTTCGGCTTCACCTCCACGGTGGCGGCGGACCTGGGCAACACGGCGCTGTTCGGCGCCTTGTTCAACGGCGCCGCGCTGCATGTGGCCAGCGATGAGCAAATGCAGGACGGCAATTTGTTTGCCGATTTCCTGCAACGGCAGTCCATCGATTGCCTGAAGATCGTTCCGTCGCACCTGGCCGCGCTGCTCGACAGCGAACGCGCGCAACTGCCGCGCACGCTGGTGCTGGGTGGCGAGCCGATTGCCCAGGCATTGGTGCAACGGATCGCCGGTTTGCGTAGTGGTTGCCGGGTGTTCAATCACTACGGCCCGACCGAGGCCACGGTCGGCGTGCTGGTTCATCCGCTGGATCTGGAGGCGGCGGTGCCTGACGCCGGCGTTCTGTCCCGGGTGTTGGGCAACAATCAGGTGTTTGTACTCGACGATAACCTGCAACTGGCGCCGGTCGGTGTGCTGGGCGAGTTGTACCTCGGCGGCGCGCAGTTGTGTCGCGGCTACGTGAATGTCGAGGCTGATTCGCAAGTGTTCATCCAGAGCCCGTTCAATCCGCAGGAGCGCCTGTACCGCACCGGCGACTTGGCCCGCTATCGCCCGGATCTGGCGATTGCGTTGCACGGTCGGCGCGATCAGCAAATCAAGGTACGGGGTTTTCGCATCGAACTGGCAGAGATCGAAGCCGAGTTACTGCGTTTGCCGCAGGTCGCGCAAGCACTGGTGTTGCCGGGGCCGTCCGCGCAAGACGGGATGCTCGCGTTCATCGTGCCGCATCAGGCGCCTTCGGCGACGTTGCTCGATGCCGTTCGCGGCGAACTGGCGCTACGTCTGCCCAGTGTGATGCTGCCGCAGCACTTGCAGTTGATCGACAGCTTCCCGCGACTGGCCAACGGCAAGGTTGACCGCAAGGCCTTGCAACAACTCGCGTCCACCTCGGCTGACGATGAAGGCATGCAGCCCCGCGATGCTCTTGAGCAACTGCTGGTGACGCGCATGGCGCAGTTGCTGGGGGTTGAGCGTCTGGGCATCGACCGGGACTTTTTCGCCGCTGGGGGCCATTCCTTGCTGGTGATCAAACTGGTGGCCGGCATTCGCAAGTTGTTGCAGTGCGAAATCCAGCCGGGCGTGGTGTTTGACCATCCGACCGTGGCGGGGCTGGCGGCGGCGTTGCGCTCCCGGGAAAGCAGTCCGGGTCAGTTGGAGAAAATCGCCCAGGCGCGGTTGCGTCTGGACAATATGAGCCCCGAAGAAAAAGCGTTGCTCACCGAAAAAGCCCGGCAACTGCAGAACGCCAAGGCTGCACAAAACGGTTGAAGTAGCAGAAAAAAAGGCCGACGCCCAATGCGTCGGCCTTTTTTTTGAATGTTTGCGCAAATGATAAATAAACTCATTCCGGTTTTTGCGCGGTGCTGCGTCTTACTTACGTAAGCAGATAAATCGAGCCGGGCAGGGTAGCCACTGGGCTCAGGTTTTCCCAGCCGTACACATTTTTACCGCTGCCCGGACAAACGATCGAGCCCGGGGAGGGGCCGGTCATCGACTTGCGACGTGTTGCCCGAGAGGCAGCCGATCCAGGTGGTTCACAGGTCCAGGCAGCGGCAGGGCACTCGATTGCCCATGGATCCTATCCATTTCAATTAAAAATAGAGAGCACGATGTCAGCAATTCATGAGTTGAAACCTCTGTTCAAGGCCTTGGTCATTGCCCGAACCTTGCGCTCGCGTCGCTCGTTGGCCGGTCTGGGCATGGCTTGCCTGCTGCCGCTCAGCGCGCAGGTCCACGCGGAAGACTTCACCCTCGACATTCCTGCCCAGCCTTTGCCCCAGGCGCTGCAGGCGTTTGGCACGCAGACCAATCAGCAGGTGATCTACAACGCCGATGACATGGCCGGCCTGCGCAGCACACGCGTCAGCGGCAAGTTGAGCGGCGAAGCGGCGATTGCCCAATTGCTCAAGGGCACGGGCGTGCACTACAGCTTTGAAGGCAACACGCTGATGCTGGTACGCGGCAGTTCGACCGAGGGTCTGGAACTGGGCGCCACCACCATCAACGCGCAACAGGTGGGCGCGACCACCGAAGGTTCGAATTCCTACACCTCGAATGCCGTGACCATCGGCAAGGGCACCCACACCCTCAAGGAAATTCCGCAGTCGGTCACGGTGATGACCCGCAAGCAAATGGATGATCAGGATATCGTCGATCTCAAGGACGCGGCCAACAAGACCACCGGACTGGTCGGTGCCCAAGGCGTCGGCAGAGGTTTGATCCTCTCTTCGCGCGGTTTCCAGATCGATGACTGGCAGTACGACGGTGTGCCGATCCCGCGCAACACTTACGCATTGGGCAACTGGGCCACGCAGGACTTGATTTTCTTCGATCGCATGGAGGTGCTGCGTGGTGCGTCGGGCTTGCTGCAAGGCACCGGCAGCCCGGGTGGCGCGGTCAACCTGGTGCGCAAGCGCGGTCAGGCCACACCGACCGTGACCCTGACCGGCAAGGCTGGCTCCTGGGATCACTACGGTCTGCAACTGGACGCGGGCGGGCCGTTGAACCAGAACGGCACCATTCGTGGACGTTTCGTGGCCGACCAGGACGACACCCACACATTCGTTGATTCCGAATGGTACAAGACCACCTCGCTGTACGGTGCGCTGGACTTCGATCTGAGCGAAGCCACCACCGTGGGGGTCGCGGTCAGCCAGTCCGACGGCGAATCGCGCTCGAATGTCCGCGGCTTCCCGCGTTACTCCGACAGTAAACCCATCGACCTGCCGCGCAGCACGTACACCGGGGCGAAGTGGAACCATTCGGATATCGACGTCACCACGCTCTACACCGATCTGGAACACCGTTTCAACGATGACTGGGCCTTCAAGATCGGCGCCGTGCGCATGACGGAAACCAACAAGGCGAAGAACCAGCGGGTGCAATCCACCGGCGATGGCATCAATCCCGATGGCAGCGGCGTGCAATACGCGGACTTCGTGACGGACATGGACTCCACCAAAGTCGCCCTGGACATGAACCTCACCGGCAAGTTCGAAGCCTTGTCCATGCCGCAGGAAATCATGGTGGGCGGCAACTATTCCAAATACACCTCGGACGACAAATACGCCCGAACCTTCAATGACAGCTCCGACAATATCTTCGACATTGATCACAACCGTCCGGAGATCAGCTACGAAGGCTTGATCAATAGCCCCGGTGGTCGTGGGACTCCCAGCCAATACGACATCCGCCAGAAAGGCCTGTACGGCAGCTGGCGGGTCAAGCCTGTTGAAGACCTGACCCTGGTGCTCGGCTCGCGCGTCAGTTGGTACGACTACAATTACAAGTCTTCGACCCAGACCGCGAGCGGCATTACAGAAGATCCAAAAAGCACCGCCACTGAAACCGGAGAAGTCACGCCCTATGCCGGTATCGTCTATGACCTGAGCCGCGAATGGGCGGTCTACGCCAGTTACACCGACGTATATACACCGCAGACCGAACGCGATACCGCCGGCGCGGTACTCAAACCGATTATCGGCAGTAACTACGAGATTGGTCTCAAGGGCGAGTTGATGGATGGCCGGATCAATACCTCCGTGGCCCTGTTCCGTTACGACCAGGAAAACCGTGCCGTTCTCGATACGCAGGGTGCGCAAACCTGCGACGGTTGGTTCTGCTCGACGGCATCGGGCAAAGTGCGCAGCCAGGGTCTGGACGCCGAAATCAGCGGCGAAGTGATCGACAATCTGCAACTGTTTGCCGGCTACACCTACAACACCACCAAATACCTCGACGACCCTGACAACGAAGGCAAAATCTTCAGCTGGTGGACGCCTAAACACATGCTGCGTGTGTGGGGCAATTATCAGTTGAGCGGCGACTGGAGCCGTGTGAGTACAGGCCTGGGCTTTACCGCACAAACCCACACGATAGGTTTCGACCACTCCGTCAACGTTCCGGGTTACACCGTGTGGAATGCCCGCGTCGGTTACCAGCTCACTCCGGAAATCGAGCTGGCGATGAACGCCAACAACCTGTTTGACAAGACCTACTTCGCAGCGGCCTACAACCAGATCAACGGCAACAACAACTACGGTGATCCACGCAACGTGATGTTCAGCGTGAAATACACACCGCAGTTCTGATCCACGCTCCCGCTGGTATGAACCCGGCCCATGCCCCTTTGAGGGACATGGGCCAACACCCTCTGCAGGAGCGAGCATGCTCCGCCATCCATTCCCCCCAACACTCAACCGTTTAAGGTTTAACGACGCGTGTTTATAGACACTCGGTGTTACGTCAGAAGCGGCTACAACACCTTGCGTCGTTACCTACGTGTGCGCCAGAATCCGCCGGCTTGTGCGGCTATGGGGCGGGCTATATCGTTTCCGGGTCACTGCAAAACAGTGATCGGGTTTGGTAGCCCGCTTGTAGTAGCCGTATGGCAACACCTTATGCAGCCCCTGTTTTGGGACTCGCTTTTATGGTGGTCATGCGTGGGGCTCCTTCGTGAGCGCCGGGTTCCTACTACAGCCGGTCTACCAACCCGCGTATGGCCGCCACCCCTCGTTTGGTAGCGAAGGTGACGGCTCCTTAAAATTTGTAGTAGGAGTTTCAACCATGTTCAAAGTCACACCCAACCCCCCGGATACTAATCCAGTACCTTACGACGTCTCTCTTGATCTTGACCCCAAGAAACTGAAAGAGGCGGCCGACCGCGCACTCAACTTCTACCTCAACCCAGGGGCGACGAAAACGCAGATACCGCCCCGCAAGCCCAGCACCATCTTCACCATCGACGCAGCGGTGGATGACGAAACGTTGCTGGTCGACGCCAGCGAATCGTTGGCATCGGCCCGCGAGATGGTCAACGATCTCGCCGAGCTGGCGGACGGCTCGCGACGCTATACGATGCTGGTGCTGCAACGGGTGATCCTGATGAGTGAGTTAGCGGTCAAACGCGTACTGGATAACCACAAGCCTGGGTAGTCGCCAGGCAGGTAGTGAGGGCGCTTGCGCCCTCGCTATTTAGCAGCAGTCAACAAGCACAAACAAAAACGCAGAAGCCATGGCTTCTGCGTTTTTTTTTGCCGTCGCTCGGTCAGCTACATGACTTGCCCTGGCAGCCGAGGAACACTTCGGTAAACGACTCCAGTAGCGACTCGCTGTAGATCATGCTGCGGTGCGGCAGTGGTGAGTGGATCGAGGTGTGCAATTGGCCTGTCACGTTGTGGGCCCTGAGCAGTTGTTCCGAATACAGCACTTGCTCCAGGGTTTTATGCGACAGCGACCACCAGCAACTGGCCTTGACCTTGAGCGGCGGCAGCGAGAAGGCATTGAACGCGTCCACCAGGCGATCGTGAATCGCATAGGCCTGGGCGTTCATGACTTCCTGCTTGATGCCTTCCAGGGTCGCGATCATCTCTTGCTCGCCGGTGGCCGTCTGTTCGCTGGCCCAGCGATAGAAGGTCTTGAGGTCGGCCGTCGGGTTCCGGGCGATGAAGCTCGCCGCCGCCGGTTCCAGATGCGCAAACATCAGGTTGAAGACTTCGAGCGCCGCCAGCAGTTCGTTTTCCGCGCTGAGGTGGTTCGGGTTGTCTTCTTCCTGAGGCTTGCGCGGCAGGTCGGCGGGCAGGTCGCGTTCTGGCAGAGTGGTGTCGACGAGGCCGAGGAAGGTCACTTCCTTGCCCTGGCGCTCCAGGTGGGCGGCGACGTCCATGGCAATCGCGCCCCCCAATGACCAGCCCATCAATCGGTAGGGGCCGTGGGGCTGTTTCTCGACGATCTGTGCGCTGTAGTCGGCAATCATCTCGGCCCATGTCTGAGCGATCGAGTCTTTGTCGGCAAAGCCCTTGTGCATCACGCCGAAGGTCCGGGCATGGGCACTGAGTTTTTTCGCCAGCGGCTGATAACAGAACACGATACCGCCGCTGGGGTGCAGGCAGAATAGCGGCGGTGCCGACGCTGTCGAGGCATTGAGTTCGACCACGCATTGCACATGCTGCTGATGCTCCAGGGCGATGAATCTGGCCAGTGCCTGGACATTGGGGTGAGCCAGCATGTGTTGCAACGCCAGTTTGATGCCCAGGCGCGCGTTAAGGGTCGAGATGAATTGAATGGCCAGAATCGAGTGGCCACCGAGTTCGAAAAAGTTGTCGTCCAGGCTGACACGCTCGACCTGCAACGCTTCTTGCCAGAGTTCGGCGAGCGCCTTTTCCAGGGGCGTTTCGGGGGCAATGAAGTGCCGCTGCGTCTGGCTGAGGTCGGGCTGCGGCAGGGCCTTGCGGTCGAGCTTGCCGTTGGGGCTCAACGGCATGGCGGCCAGTACCAGCAGATGACTGGGCACCATGTAGTCCGGCAGATTGGCCTTGAGCTCAGCCTTGAGGGTTTCGCGCAGGTCGAGTTGTTGCTGCTCGCTCAGCGAGTCGCTTTGGGCCACGACATAGCCGACCAGTTGCAAACCCACCGCGCCTTCCCGGGCAACCACCAACGCCTCGCGGACCTGCGGCGATCGCAGCAGGCATGACTCGATTTCCCCGAGTTCGATGCGGAAGCCGCGAATCTTCACCTGGTGATCCAGCCGGCCTGCATACTCGATCACACCGTCGGCGCGATAGCGCGCCAGATCGCCGGTGCGGTAGAGACGACCGCCGCCCTGAACATCGAACGGGTCGGGGATGAAGCGCTCGGCCGTGAGCTCAGGTCGCTTGAAGTAGCCGCGTGCGAGCAGGTCGCCGGCAATCATCAGTTCACCGACGACACCCACTGGCACTGGCTGGCCGCCGGCATCGAGCAGGTAAATCGCCCGTCCGGCCAGAGGCTGGCCGATCGGCATGCTTTTGGGCAGGGCGATTTGCCCTGTCACGTAGTCGCTGCAATCCAGCACTGTGGCGCTGACGGTCGTTTCCGTCGGCCCGTAGGTGTTCAGCAGCTTCACGTGCCCGAGCCCGGCCTTGCCCCAGGCCGCAACGCCCTCCGGTGGCATCGCTTCGCCACCGACGATCACTTGCCGCAGTGCACCGTAGTCGCGCTGACCGGCAGCGGCGAAGTCCTTGGCCAGCATGTTCCAGTAGGTGGTGGTCAGGTCGCTGACGCTGAACTGTTTATCGAGCAGTTCGCGGTACCAGGTTTCACTGTCCCAGATATCCGGCCCGCGCAGCACCACCGAGGCGCCGCAGATCAACGCCGGGTAAAACTGCTCGACAAAGGCATCGAAGTTGAACGTGGCGAACTGCAGGGACCGGTCCTGTGCGCTCAGGCCGAGAAACTCCAGCGCCACCTGGGCGTGACGGGTCAACGCCGCCTGGGTGATGCCGACCCCTTTGGGGCGACCGGTAGAGCCGGACGTGAACATCACATAGGCGAGGTTTTGGCCGGTGGTGCGGCAGGGCGGGTCAAGTGCGGGCAGCGTCCCCCGGACATCGATGTCGTCGACGCAGCGTCGCTGGACGCCGGGCATCGATGGCAGCCGATCAAGCAGCGAACGCTGGCTCAGCAACACGCTCAGGCCACTGTCTTCAATCATCCAGGCCAGGCGTTCCTGCGGGTAGTCGGGGTCCAGCGGTACATAAGCGCCGCCGGCCTTGAGCACCGCCAGCAGGCTGATGATCATGTGCGCCGAACGCTCCACGGCAATGCCCACCAGCACTTCCGGTCCGACACCCTGTGCAATCAACGAGTGGGCCAGGCCATTGGCGGCGGCGTTGAGCTGGGCATAGCTGAGCTCAAGGTCGTTGAAGATCAGGGCTACCGAGTCGGGGGTTGCCAGCGCCTGGCGTTCGAACAATTGATGCACGCCTTCCTCGGGTTGGGCCGACACGGGCGGGTTCCACTGCTGCAACTGCACCTGTCGCTCATCCTCGCCCAGCAACGGCAGTTCGCCGAGCGCGCGATCAGGATCATCGACCAGTGCCTGGAGCAGATTCTGCCAGTGCCGGGCCAGACGCTCGATGGTTGCAGGGGTGTAGAGATCGCGGCTGTATTCCAGGCTCGCTGCCACGCCGTGTGGCGAGTACGTGACGTCCAGTGACACATCGAATTTGGCCTGGCTCGACCCCGCGTCAAGGAACTCCAGCGTCAGTCCGTCCAGATCGATGTGCGCCGGCTCTGCGCTGTCGGCACGCCAGTTGAACAGCACCTGGAACAGTGGATTGGCTTGCGCGCTGGCCTGCAATTGCAGGGCATCGAAACTCAACTCCAGCGGGTAATCCGCGTGGTCCAGCGCCGCCAGGGATTCACGGCGCAGGCGCTGCAGGAAATCGCTGGCGGACAGCAACGGATCAAGGCGTACGCGATACACCTGACTGCTGACAAAGAAGCCGACCAGCGCTTGGGTTTCGCTGCGATTGCGCGTGGCATTCGGCACGCCGACGGTAAAGTCCTGCTGACCGCTGTAGCGGCTCAACAACAGTTGCCAGGCCCCGAGCGCGACCACGAACGGCGTCAGGCCCTGTTGCTGGCAGAAGCGGTTCAGGGCAGCCGAAAGTGACCCCGGCAGTTCGAACTCATGCTGGCCGGCCGGATGGCGGTGTTGCGCGCTGCGGGGGAAATCCACCGGCATATCCAGGGTCGGCAACGGAGTGCCGAGGTAGTTTTGCCAGTAGTCGGCGCTGCTGGCGCAGGTTGCGCTATGCAGGTAGTCACCGCGTTGCCAGGCGGCATAGTCGGCGTACTGGATGGCCGGGCGGGGCAAGGGTGATGTATCGCCGCTGCCGGCCTGGGCAAAGGCCCGTGTCAGGTCTTGCATCAGAATGGCATTGGACCAGGCATCGGAAACGATGTGGTGCATGTTCATCAGCAACAGATGCTCGTCGACCGAAATCTGCAGCAGTGTCGCCCGCATCAGCGGCGCCTGGCGCAGATCGAACGGCATGCCGGCCTGGGCCTCGATACGTAGCGCGATCCGGTTGGCGCGGGCTTCGTCCGACAGACCCGACAGGTCTTCATGGCCGAGCACCAGTGTTGCCTGCGCATCGACCACCTGCATGGCGCAACCATCGATTTCGACGAAGGCACTGCGCAAAATATCGTGACGCTCAAGCACCTTGTTCAGGGCTGTTTCCAGCCGCCGGGGCGCCAGGGGGCCGGTGATGCGCATGACACGGGGCAGGTTGTAGGCGGCGTTGTTCGGTGACAGTTGCTGGAGAAACCACAGCCGCTGCTGGGCAAAAGACAGCGGCGCCGGGCGCTGGTTGACGCGGGCGGTTATCCCTTGGGGTTGATCACCGGCATCGGCCAGCAACAGCGCCAGTACATCATCATCGATCAAATCGTTCATCGGGGCTCTCGTAGTCGGCGGTGGATCGTTCAGGCGGTCGCCAACGGTTTTTTTTGCGCGACGAGCTTGCCGCCTTCCATCCGCACCAATTGGTCGGCGACATCGAAGTAACGGTCGTCGTGGGAAATGACGATGATGGTCTTGCCCAGGTATTTGAGTTCCGGCAACAGCTCGGTGTAGAAGATGCGCCGGAAGGCCGGGTCCTGGTCGGCCGCCCACTCGTCGAACACCAGCACCGGGCGTTCTTCCAGCCAGGCGTTCAACAGGGCCAGGCGTTTGCGCTGGCCGGTGGACAGGTCGGTGGTGCTGAAGGCGCCATCGCGGATGCAGACCTTGTGCGAGATTTCCAGGCGTTCCAGGTAACGGTTGGCGTCTTCGGGAACGTTCTGCTCGCCTTGTACCAATTCGTCGAACAGGTAGTAGTCGGCGAAAATCGTGGTGAACAACTGGCGATAGTCGTCGCGGTTATGCGCCAGGACCGGCTTACCGTTAAGGATGATTTCCCCGCCCTGGGGCGCATACAGCCCCAGCAGCAACTTGATCAGCGTGGTCTTGCCGCCGCCATTCTCGCCGACGATAAACACGATCTCGCCCTGGGCGATGGACAGGTTGACCGGTCCGAGGGCGAAGGGCTTGCTGCCGTCCACCGCCGGGAAGGCGAAATGCACGTCGCGCATTTCAAGGTGTTCGACCACCGGTTTCGGCGCGTCTTTGTCACTGAGCAGCAGGTGCGGTTCCGGCGAGGAAAACTGCTCCGCCAGGTCGGCAATGCGCTTGAACGCAATGTTGGCGCGGCTGACCACCGGCAGGGTGGTGACCAGGTATTCCATCGGGCCCTTCATGTACAGCAGCACCAGCACGAACCCGCTGAGCACCGCTTTATCGGTGCCCAGCCACAGCGATTGCAGGGCCAGCGCCAGGCCGATCACCACGAAAAACAGCATCGAGCCAAGGGTCTTGGCCACCACGAAGGTGTTGACCGCGCGGATGTGCGTGTTGCAGATGAAATCAGCGGTGCCTTCGATGCGTTGGCTGAACATGCGTTGGCGGCGCGGACGATGGATGCGCAGTTCCTTGGCACCGGCGGCAATCGCGCTGTAGTGCTTTTGCAGTTCGTCCTCGGCTTCGCGAGCCGCCTGGAAACCCTTGATGCCCTTGGTCCGGGCCACGTATTGCAGCGCGGTGCCGATCACCAGGGCCACCAGCAGCAAGGCAAACATCGGCAACGACAGGTAGGCCAGGTAGCTCAGGCAACCGAGGGTGACGGTGAACGCAATGGCCAGCGGCGCGAAGGAAAAGGCGAAATCACTGACGGTGTCGACGTCATGGGTCAGCACCGGAATCAGTCGATAACTGCGGAAGCGCTCGATCTGTTCGATCGGTGCCAACAGGACTTTTTCCCCCAGGGATTTACGCAGCCCGGCAATGATGTGTTGCCCGACATGGTTGGTGCCGATGTCCGACAGGATCGACGTCAGCAACGCCACCGCGCACAGGCCGATAAACGTTGCCAACACCCGGGTCGACGGGGTGTCGGCGGCGTTCAGCGCGTCATTGATGGTCGCCAGTAACGCGGTGATGCTGAGGCCACCGAGCATGCCGAGCATGATCGACACCACAACGATGACCCGGAAAGGCCTGAGCAGGCCGAGGACTTCACTGAAGGCTCCGCGGGATTTTGAGGTCATGGAAGTTTCCGCTTCAAGTGCCGCTAAAGGGCAAAGGTTCAAGAGTTTGGCTGCTTAAAAGACGAAACCCGTGGGCGGCGATTTAGCCGCGCACGGGTTTGTTGCAGGTCATGCGACAGGAGGTGGGAGCCTCAAAGATCCCGCGCGACGCGAAAACCGAGCCAGTCGCCACGGGTGTCGGGGTAGGTGGCATTACGGTTGCCCGAACGCGAGAACACCGGTGCTTCACCCCAGTCATTGCCGCGAATGCGCCGGGCGGTGCATTCGCCGGTCAACCAGGCGCTGCCATCGCTCGGTGCGCCGACGTAGTTGTCGTTGTAGCAATCGGCGGTCCACTCATAGACGTTGCCGTGCATGTCGTACACGCCGAAGGCGTTGGCCGGGAAACTGCCCGCCGGTGAGGTGAAGTTGTAGCCATCGGCGGCGCCGTAGGTGTTGGCGTGTTTGGCGATGCTGTATTCCTTGCCTTCATCGAACGGGAAGGGGAACGGGCCGCTGCTGCCCGCGCGAGCGGCATACTCACGCAGCGATTCGCTGACCAGTCGATAGTGCTTGCCGGTCTTCTTCGAGAGCCAGGCCACATAGGCATTGACCTCGGGGAAGTTCATGCACACAGCCGGATGCCTGGCCGTGCGTTCATAGCGCGGCACGCCAGCCTTGCACTCGCGGCCCGGCCGGGTGTCGCCGTCGGGCATGAGGTAACCGCTGTCGCGCAGGTACGCGTCCCACTCGCCGGCCAGCACCTGAAAGCGGCTGATGGCCAGCGGTTTGGCGAAGGTCACCGGGTGCAACGGACCTTCATCGGGCTCGCGGCCCACCTCATTGTCCGGAGTGCCCATGGTGAAGGTCCCGGTAGGCAGCACGACCATCTCCGGGCAGTGCTTGCAGTCCTTGAACACTTTGCCGGGCGGGGCGGGGGCGGCGGCCTGAGCGGCACCCGGCAGCAGGCCTGCAACCACGGCGGCGAAGGCCAGTGCGGGGAGCGTTTTCAGGGACAAGCTACGCAACTCACTGTTCATCATTGCTCTCGATAAAAAGTTAAAGGGAATCAGGGGGGGCAACTTCCGCCACGCCGCAATCTCTGTAGCAGCTGGCGAAGCCTGCGTTCGGCTGCGAAGCAGTCGTAAAACCAGAGATTACGGTGTGTCAGGCAGACCGCGTCAGTCGGATTCACGACTGCTTCGCAGCCGAACGCAGGCTTCGCCAGCTGCTACAGATCGCGTTACGACTTAACTGACTGACATTAACCATGGGGCTGGCGATCAGAGCTGTTTGCCGAGCAACGCGATGAAGCGGTCGACTTCAGCTTCGGTGTTGAGCAGCCCCGGCGCCGTGCGGATCACCGGGCCCACGTCGCGCTCCACGGCATCGGCGATCACGCGGTTTTGCATCAGCCAGGCGGCGATCTTGTCGCTGCTTTTGCCCTTGACCCGAAAGAAGCTGAAACCGGATGACAGCTCGGGACTCACGGGCGTGACCAGTTCGATCTGCGGGTGCGCTTGCAGGCGTTTTTTCATATGGCTGTTCAGGGCATGGATACGCGCCTGAACATCGGCCTTGCCCCATTGCAAATGCAGCTTGAAGGCTTCGTTCAGTGCCCAGCGGTGCTCGAACGAGTGGTAGCCGCCGGGCGTCATGGTGGTGGAGAAGGCCGTGGCTTCGGAGAAGGTCGGGATGATCGGCGTGACGTATTTGACCTCTTCACTGCGGCTGCAAACGATGCCAGTACCACGGGGGCCGAACAGCCATTTGTGGGTGCCGGCGATGAAGAAATCGCAGTTCATGGCCGGAAAACTCAAGTCCTCGACACCAAAGCCGTGCACGCCGTCGACCAGGTAAATAATGCGGTCCTGATCGGCGCGGCCGCGATTGTGCTTGTCCACCAGCGCGCCGATGTCAGCGACCGGCAGTTTCACGCCGCTGCCGGAATGCACCCAGGTCATGCCGAGTACACGGGTTTGCGGTTTGATGTTCTGGTCGATCGAGGCCAGGATCTCCGCTTTGGACACCGTCTGCGGATCCTTGAACAACCTGATCTTGCGCACCCGAGTACCGTCCCGTTGGGTGCGCAGATCGAGAATGGTGTGGGTCGCGTAATGCTCGTGGGCGGTGGTCAGGATTTCCTGGTCGGGGCGTACATGAACGCCGCCGTAAATCATCGCCAGGCCTTCGGTGGTGCTGCCGGTCAAGGCGATCTGTCTGGCATTGGCTTGCAGGTAACGACCGGCCCAGACACGCACCTCTTCTTCGCGCTGCTCGATCACACCCAGGTCCCAGTCCATCGCCAACCCGGGGTTTTTATCGAGGGCGGCACGGTGCATCTCGATCGCTTCACGCACAGGTTTTGGGTGCGAGGTGATCAGGAAATTGGAGAAATGCAGGTAATCCGGATCCTGGTTGAACAGCTGCCGCAGTTGCGCCCATTTGTTCCCAGGCAGCGATGGCACTGGCGTGGCGTTGGCGACGTTGTCCAGACCGGCAGTCAACGGCAGGCCGGCGGCGAGGATCCCGGCCTGTTTCAGAAAAGTGCGACGATCGCTCATGGTGTGCTCGTGCCTTGTTGTGAAATCAGCGCCGGCTTGGCGGCTTTCTGTACCTGATCCCAGACTCGCAGGAAGTTGCCGCCCCAGAGCTTGGCGATGTCTGCTTCGGAGTAGCCGCGCGAGATCAGTTCCGCCGTGACATTGCGAATGTCACCGACGTTTTCCCAGCCTTTGACGCCGCCCCCTTCGTTGAAGTCGGAGCTGATGCCGACATGGTCAATGCCGATTTTTCGCACCGTGTAATCGATGGCGTCGCCGAGGTCCTTGAGGCTGGCTTTGGGTTCTTCTTCGAGAATCGCGTAGAGACGGCTGGCGTACTGGCCGAATTTTTTCTCGGGCCAGGCAGCGATGACCGGATCGCCCGGCATCAATGCCATGGCGAGGTTCGGCAGGGGCGGCAGGTCGAACGCTTTGCGCAGTTCGTTGAGTTTGTCCTGGGTGGTCTGGGTCAGCGGGCGCAGGTATTGGGAGAAACCGACCACCTGCACCACGCCACCGCTGTTCTTGATCAGCTGCATTTCCTTGTCGCTGAGGTTGCGCGGGATATCGACCATCGCCCGTGGCGCCGAGTGCGAGGCGACCATCGGCGTGCGGCTCAATTGCGCGACTTGCTCCAGGGCTTTGGTCGACATTTGCGACACGTCGATGATCACACCCAGGTCATTCAAGCGATGTACCGCTTGCTTGCCCAGGTCCGAGAGGCCGTCGAGGGCATCCGGCGAATCGTTGAAAAACGGCAAGGGACGCGAGGAGTCGGCCCAGTCGTTATTGCCGATATAGCTGAAGCCGAACATGCGCATGCCGCGTGCCGTCCACAGGTCCAGCAGGTTCAGGTCGTGGCCCAGCGGGTAGGCATTGAGCATGCTGATGAAAATCGCGAACTTGCCTTCGCCGTGCAAACGACGGAAATCGTCGGGGGTGTAGGCGATGGCAACCTGATTGGGAAAATCGCGGACCATCCCGGAAATAATCTTGTAGCGAATCTCCTGCTGGTTGCGCGCCTCTTCGACGAAGCCGGCGGTGGGCTTGTGTGGTGCGTTGGCGCCATTCCACAGTTCCGGCCAGCCGAAAATCGTCAGGGCCGCGCCGGACAGGCGTCCGCGGTTGGCCTTGACCAGGTCGAACTGCCCCGTCCCGTCCTTATCGGCTTCGTTGCCCTGGGTGCCGAAGTTCTGCATCAGGGTGATGTGGCTGTCGAAGGAGAGCATGCGCTCGTGCAACTCGTCGGCCTGTTGCATGACCTTGATCGGGTAACCGGGGGTGTCCGTGAATCCGTAATACCAGACTGCGAAGCCCGCGCCGGCGCTGATCGCCAGGGCCAGCGGCAGGCCGATGTAAAGAGCCTTTTTCGAACGTGGTTTTGTCATTGCCATCTCTGTCAGGTTCGCCGCCCCGGTGCAGGCGCAGGGGCCTTTGCTATCTGGGAGGAACGAGTGGCTGGCAGAAAAAATTAGGAGACAGCGAGATACCCTGTGGCGAGGGAGCTTGCTCCCGTTGGACTGCGAAGCAGTCCTGAAACCTGCAGCCTCGTACTGCCAGGCACACCGCATGCGCCGGATTTACGACTGCTTCGCAGCCGAGCGGGAGCAAGCTCCCTCGCCACAGGGGATTGTGTTTGGCACGCTTAAATTTCCCCGCACAACAAACGTTCTAGCTTGGATAAAGCCTGCTTCATGGCTGACACAGGTAGGGCAATGACGATTTCTCGACGATGGTTCATGGCAGGCCTGGCGCTGACTGGCGCTGCCGTGCCTGCGGCTTATTATGGGCATCGCGAATGGACGAAGCCGGACCCGACGATTACCCCCGGCGAGGCGACGGTCGACCTCGCGGACACCGCGGGTCAGCAGTTGGCCAACTCGCTGCGAGGCATCTGGGATATCCGCTTCGAAGGTTCGCAAGCGGGCCTCGACGGTTTACCGCAGCACGGGCTGGAGCTGTTTCTCGACATCGCTCAGCGCGGCCGTGGCCTGCGTGGTTGCCTCGATACCGCGCAGCAGTTACGCGGTGAAGCCGAGCCGCGTTATCGGGTGATCGGCGACCTGGTGTCGCCTGACGCCAGCCAGCTGTACTGGCGCCTGATCGATCGGCAATCGGCCAACGGCGCGCCGGCTTATGAGCTGGCGGTCACGTTCGATGAGGTCTGGGCCGATTTCGGCAATGCCGGCAGTGGCACCCTCAGCGGGCGGATCCTGCGCCTGGATCGCCCGCTCGGTTTGCTGGAACTGGACAATCGTTTTGTCGCGCGCAAACGGCTGTTTCCCGAAGCCCGTGAGCGTGTCGGTCTGAATCCGCCGTTGCTGGCGTGGCTGATATCCGCCGAACACCGCTTGTTCCACCAGCTCTGGCACGCCTCGCGGGACAAATGGCACAAACTCTCCAAGGACCAACAGGGCGCCTTGCGCGGCATCGGCTGGCAGCCGGGCCCGCGAGGCAATGAGCGCGATGCCCGGGGGCCGCGCAAAGACCGTAATGGCTCGGGGATCGACTTTTTCTTCATGCACCGGCACATGCTCGGCACGGCGCGTTCGATGCAGGACCTGCCGTCCTGGTCGAGCTTCCCGATGCCGCAGCCGGAGCTTGAGCGCGACCGTCAGGGCTTCGCCCGCTATTTCGACAATCACGATGGCACGGCGCTGCCGCCTACCTGGCTGGCCGCCGAAGACACCGAGTACACCCAGTGGGTCAGCGACATCAAGACTGCCGAGACCTACCACAGTAATTTTCAGGTATGGGAGTCCCGTTACCGCGACCCGCGTTACCTGTCGAAGCTGACCCTGGGGCAGTTCGGTTCGGAGGTGGAACTGGGGCTGCACGACTGGCTGCACATGCGCTGGGCCTCGGTGCCACGGGATCCCTCCAACGGTCAGCCGGTGCCTTTTGCCCGGGATCCGGCGGACTTTTCCGCGCGTTGGTATGCGCCGGAAAACGACTTCCTCGGTGACCCGTTTTCATCCCACGTGAACCCGGTGTTCTGGCATTTCCACGGCTGGATCGACGATCGCCTGGAAGACTGGTTCCGCGCCCACGAGCGTTTCCATCCGGGGGAGCTCAGTCGGCTTGAGGTCAATGGCGTGCCTTGGTTCGCCCCGGGGCGCTGGGTTGAAGTCGATGATCCGTGGCTCGGCCCGAGCACCCACGGTTGCAGCACTACGCCGGGATTGCAGGTCGGCAAGTCAGTGGAAATGGACCCGGAAACCATGAAGCTGGCGCTGCGCATTACCTTCGGTACGGATGAAAAGAAACTCGCGGATTTGTTCCGGCGAGTGCCGCAACGGCCATGGTATGCGCGGAATCTGAAGGTCAAGCCGCTGAGTTCGTAAGCCAGGCACTTGTGGCAAGGGAGCAAGCTCCCTCGCCACACAGTTTTTGGTGACGGATAACCTCGATCAAAGCACCTGCCACCCCCCACCCAGCGCCTTGTACAACGCAATGCTCGCCTGCACCCTCGACAATCGCAGTTGCACATTCGCATCCTGCGCCGCATACAGCGTGCGCTGCGTTTCCAGCACCGTCAGCCAATCCTCGGCCCCGGCCTGATAGCGGCTTTGCGCAATGTTGAACGCGGCCTGGGCCTGGTTCAGTTCTTCGCGTTGCCACTGCCGCTGCTCATCCAGGCCGCGAATGCTGTTGAGGGCTTTTTCGACGTCGGCAAACGCATTGATGATCGCGCCTCGGTAGACTTCCAGCAGTTCTTGTTGGCGGGCCGTGGCCTTGTCGCGCTCGGCACCGAGGCGGCCGTTATTGAAGATCGGTGCGACCAGCCCGGCGGTGAGGTTGTAGAACGGGCTGCGCAGAATATCGCTGGCCGTGTTGGCGCCCGAGCCGATGTCGGCGCTGAGGGTCACGGCGGGCAACATGGCTGCGCGTGCGACCGTGACGTTGGCCTGGGCGGCGGCCAGTTGCGCTTCGGCGCGGGCGATGTCCGGGCGGCGGCTGAGCAGTTCGCTGGGCAATCCGGCATCGATGGCAGGCCATTGCAGTTGATCAAAGGATTCGTGGCTGGGCGGAAGTTGCTGAACCGGCCGGCCAAGCAGGGCGGCGAGGCTGATCCGGGCGTCCTCGGCTTGCTGGCGAATCAGCGGCAGTTGCCGTTGTTGCGCCGCCACCAGGCTTTTCTGTTGCGCCAGTTCCAGTGCGGTGGCCGAGCCTGAGTCGAAACGGGTCTGCACCAGCTTCAAAACGTTCTGCGCGTTGGCCAGGTTCAGCTCGGCAATGCGACTTTGTTCATCCAGCGACAAGGCTTGCGCGTAGCTGTTGGCCACGCCGCTGAGCAAGGTCAATTCAACCGTGGCCTGATCGAACTCGCTGGCGCGCAGCCCGAATTGCGCACTGTCCCGGGACGCGCGTTTGCCGCCCCAGAAGTCGATTTCGTAACTGGCGCTGAGGTTGGCGTCAAAGTAGTCCACGGCCTTGTTGCTGCTGTCGGCATCGAGTTGACTATAGCCGTTGCCGCGCAGCAATTTCTGGCGGTTGGCGTTCATGCCGGCCTTGACCTCCGGCAGCTGCGAGCCGCCGGCAATCACCGTGTCGGCCCGGGCCTGATGCACCCGAGCGATGGCGGCGGCGAGGTCATAACTGCCGACGCGGACCTGTTCGATCAGGCGATCAAGCTGCGGGCTGCCGAACTGCGTCCACCATTGTCGACTCGTCCGGGAGGCACTTTCATCGTGTGGCGATTGCCAGGCCGGCGGTGGTTGAATGCCGCTGTCCGGGCGCGCAGCCGGGTGGCTGCAGGCGCCGAGCAGCAGGCAAAGGGTCAACAGGCTCAGTTGCGGTTTCATAGATCGATCATTCACTGGTAAGGGCCGTGACCGGGTCGAGCCGGGCAGCTTTGCGGGCCGGCATGAAGCCGAAGACAACGCCGGTGATCAGTGCGCAGGCGAAGGCGCCGATGACCGCCGCCAGGGAAAAGGCCACCGCGACTTTGCTGAGCACCAATACGCCGCCGACGATCAGCGCCAGGGCGATGCCGGCGATCCCGCCGACCACCGAGAGCATCACTGCTTCAGTGAGGAACTGGCGCAATATGTCGCGCTGACGGGCGCCGGTGGCCATGCGGATACCGATCTCCCGGGTCCGTTCGCGCACGGTCATGAGCATGATGTTCATCACGCCGATGCCGCCCACCAGCAGCGAGATCGCCGCAATCGAACCGAGCATCAGCGACAGCGTATTTTGCGTGCGCGCCTCGGCCTGAATCATCGCGGCGTTGTTGGTCAGTTCGAAATCGTGTTTGCCGTTGTGCAGGCGCAGCATCAACTGCTCGATGGCCTTTTCGGTCTCTTTGACCTTGCGCGCATCGGCTGCGGCAATGGCCACGTACTCGGGGTTGCGGGTGCCGAACAGCCGGACACTGGCGGCCGAGTAGGGCACGGCAATCCGGTTGTCGCTGTCGGAATCGCCGGAACTGGCGCCTTTTTCCGCGAGCACGCCGACGACCTGGAAGGGCACGTTTTCGATCAGGATGTATTGGCCGATGGGGTTGGCGACGTCCTTGAGCAGTTTGCTGCGCACCTTGTGGCCGATCACCGCGACCGCCGCGGCGTTGCGTTCATCGGCCTCGGTGAAGTAACTGCCCTCGACCACCGGCCAGTTGAAGATCGCCGGAAAGTTGGTGTCGTTGCCGCCGACGTAGCTCAGGTGGTCGAGGTTGCCGAAGCGCACCCCGGCTTCGGCGCCGTTGACCGGCATGATCCGCATGACTTGCGGCAAACTGGCCAGCGCCGCGACGTCATCCAGGGTCACGATACCGGGCGGCGTGCGCGGGTTGGGGGCGGAGCCGCTGAGGTAAATGATGTTCGAGCCGAACGCGCCCATCTGCGCCATGACCTGACGCTTGCTGCCTTCGCCGACGGCCAGCATCACCACCACCGAGGCGACGCCGATGATGATCCCCAGCAGCGTCAGGGCGGTGCGGAAGCGGTTGATCCACATCACCCGCCAGGCCGCGTGTATCGCATCCACCAATTCGCCTTTCCAGGCACCGGTAGCCTCGCTGCCTTCGCTCAGCCGCTTGCGCAAATCCACCGCTTGCAGCGCACCGGGATTGGCCGAGGCCTGCACGGCGGGGTTGTCGCGGGCGCTGTCGCTGATGATCAGGCCGTCGCGGATCTCGATCACGCGTTTGGCCCGGGCCGCCACGTCGCGGTCGTGGGTGATGAGGATCACCACATGGCCTTGGCTCGCCAGTTCGTCGAGCAGCGCCATGACCTCGGCGCCGCTGTGGCTGTCGAGGGCGCCGGTGGGTTCGTCGGCGAGGATGATGTGGCCGCCATTCATTAATGCGCGAGCGATGGACACCCGTTGCTGCTGGCCGCCGGAGAGCTGGTGCGGACGGTTGCCGGTGCGTGCTGCCAGGCCGAGACGGTCGAGCAGGGCGGCGGCGCGGGCGTGGCGTTCGGCCGCTGGGGTGCCGGCGTAGATCGCCGGCATCTCGACGTTTTCCTGGGCCGAACCGGACGGAATCAGGTGATACCCCTGAAACACGAAACCGAATGCCTCGCGGCGCAGCCAGGCCAGCTCATCGCTGTCGAGTGCCGCGACATTTTCGCCGGCGAACCGATACTCGCCGGACGTTGGCCGGTCGAGGCAGCCGAGGATGTTCATCAGCGTCGATTTGCCGGAGCCGGAAGCGCCGACGATCGCTACGAACTCCCCGGCGTGGATCGACAGGTCGATGCCGCGCAACACATGAACTTCAGGCGCGTCGCCGCCACCGTAGGATTTACGAATGTCCTGCACGTCGATCAGAGGCGTTTGCATTCAACCTCCACTGCCGTCGGCGGGGCCGATCAACAGGTGATCGCCTTCGGCCAGTCCGTCGAGGATCTGCACCTTCAGGCGGTCGCTGATGCCGGTGCGCACAGTCCGTTGCTCGATGCTGCCGTTCTGGGCGACCACCCGAGCCGTTTGACTGTCGGCCTGCGGGCCGCCCTGCAAGGCGGCGACCGGCGCGGTAAGGACGTTTTTTGCCTGGTTGGAAACGAAGAACACTTGGGCGGTCATTTCCGCCATCAGCGCGTTGTCGGCGTTGTCGACGTCCAGCAGCACCGTGTACAGCACCACGCGAGCCGTCCCGCTTTTACTGGAACTGGCCGGATTGCCGCCGCCCTGGCTGGTCTGATCCAGTGGTTTGGGCGGTATCGGCAAAATCTGCCGCACCGTGCTGCTCCAGCGCCGGTTACCGCCGCTGAGCGTGGTGAACCAGGCGCTCATGCCGGGTCTGACGTGACCGATGTCAGCCTCCGAGACCTCGGCCCAGACCGTCATCGGCGACAGTTTGGCGATGCGCAGGATCAGCGGCGTTTGTTGCTGGGCGTTGAGGGTCTGGCCTTCGCGGGCATCGAGGGCCACGACCGTTCCGCTCATCGGCGCGTAAATGCGCGTATAGCCGAGTTCGGCCTGATCGCTGCGCAGGCTGGCCTGGGCCTGGCGGATCTGCGCCTCGAACATGTCGATGCGCGCCTGAGTGGTGCGCAGTTCGGTCTGGGCCGTTTGCACGTCTTCGTCCCGTGTCGCGCCGCCGGCGGCGAGGTGCTGTTGACGCTGATATTTCTGCCGGGCCAGGTCGTGCTGTGCCCGCTGCTCCTGCAGCTGCGCCTTGAGGTTGTCGATGGAAAAACGCCCGGCGTCGAGTTTGGCCTGTTGGGTGGAGGGGTCGATTTCCACCAGCAACTGGCCTTCCTTGACCACGTCACCGACCTCCACATGGATCTTGTGGATCTGCCCGGAGGCCTGGGCGCCGACATCGACATACCGCCTCGGTTGCAGGGTTCCCAATGCCGTGACGCTGCTTTCAATGTCGCCGCGCGCGACCTGGACCGTGGCGAACCGGTCACGACCCGCAGGCAAAACCTGCCAGGCCGCGATGGCGATAACGGGGATCAGACAAAGGGCTACAAGCAGGGCGCGTCGGGTGTGACGGGGACGTTTCATGCAGGGTTCCGGCCAAAAGGATTCGGCCCGTCATTCAGCAGGCGTACCAAACCTGGCGACAGCTGAACGCTGTCGGAGGACCGACAGCCACGGGGAGCTGTCCTGTAGACGAGGGAAGGGGCGGGGAATTTAAGCGTTGAGGCTTTGAGTGACAGACAAAGTCAAAGGTATAGGACAGCACTATTTAGCAGGCAAATAGAAACAGCGCTTTAAATCTATATGAGAATTACTATAAATTACACACTCGAAATCGCCAGCATCGTGCCACTACATACTTGGGCGGTGGCGGATCTGGTTCAAGGATAGAAACCGCACCCCGTGCGGCCGGGAGTCATGTTGGAAAACTACTATCGCGAGCTGGTGTGTTTCCTGAACGCCAGGCTAGGCAACCGCCAGGTGGCCGAAGATGTGGTGCATGACGCGTATCTGCGGGTACTGGAGCGTTCCAGCGACACGCCGATCGAACAACCCCGGGCGTTCCTTTATCGCACCGCGCTCAACCTGGTGATCGACGATCACCGACGCAATGCCTTGCGTCAGGTCGAACCCCTGGAGGTGCTCGACAGCGAAGAGCGCTACTTCACCCCATCGCCCCACAACAGCCTCGATCATGGTCAGCGCCTGGACATGCTGCAGCGCGCGCTGGCGGAATTGCCACGGCTGTGTCGCGAGAGCTTCCTGCTGCGCAAGATCGAAGGCCTGTCACACCCGCAAATCGCCGAGCACCTGGGGATTTCCAAGGCGCTGGTGGAAAAACACATCGTCAATGCCATGAAGCATTGCCGGGTGCGCATGCGCCAGTGGGACGTCGCTTAAATCAGTCCTCGTTAAATTTTTTTTCATGGTCCTCGTTCCTATTCAACAGACGATCTGCTGCCGCCAAAGGCCGGTCAGGTCACCCAGGCTTTATCCCCGCAGCTGCGGGGTTTATCCAGAGGACACTGGAAATGACACAGGCAATTGCATCGCCCATCGTTCACGACCTGATCGGCGTTGGTTTCGGCCCTTCGAACCTGGCCCTGGCCATCGCCCTGCAAGAGCGCGGGCCGAGCCAGGGCGAGCTGGATGTGCTGTTTCTCGACAAGCAGGCGGACTACCGCTGGCACGGCAATACCCTGGTCACCCAGAGCGAGCTGCAGATATCGTTTCTCAAGGACCTGGTGACCCTGCGCAACCCGACCAGCCCGTATTCCTTCGTCAACTACCTCAAGCACCATGGTCGTCTGGTGGACTTCATCAACCTCGGCACCTTCTATCCGTGCCGCATGGAGTACAACGACTACCTGCGCTGGGTCGCCGGGCAATTTACCGGGCAGAGCCGCTACGGCGAGGAAGTGCTGACCATCGAGCCGGTGCTGCATAACCATCAGGTCGAGGCGTTGCGAGTGATCTCGCGTGATACCCAGGGTTTGCAGCATGTGCGTACCACCCGTTCGGTGGTGGTCAGCGCCGGCGGTACACCGCGGATTCCCGAAGCGTTCAAGGCACTGAAGGATGACGGTCGGGTGTTCCACCATTCCCAGTACCTGGAGCGCATGGCCAGGCAACCGTGCGTGAGCAACCAACCGATGAACATCGCGATCATCGGCGGCGGGCAGAGCGCGGCGGAGGCCTTCATCGACCTCAACGACAGCTTCCCGTCGGTGCAGGTGGACATGATCCTGCGCGGCTCGGCCTTGAAACCGGCCGATGACAGCCCCTTCGTCAACGAAGTGTTCTCGCCGGAGTTCACCGACCTGGTGTTCCAGCAGGCCAGCAGTGAACGCGAACGTCTGGTCAACGAGTACCACAACACCAACTATTCGGTGGTGGACATCGATCTGATAGAACGCATCTACGGGATCTTCTACCGGCAGAAAGTCTCGGGCATCGCGCGCCATGCGTTCCGTACCCTGACCACCGTCGAAAAAGCCACCGCGACCGAGCGCGGTATCGAGCTGGCGATGCGCAACAACGCCACCGGCGAAGTCACGGTTCACCGCTACGACGCCGTGGTGCTGGCCACCGGTTACGAGCGGCAGATGCACCGCAAACTGTTGGCGCCGCTGGAGCAATACCTCGGCGATTTTGAGGTCGATCGCAACTACAGGCTGATCACCGACGAGCGCTGCAAGGCCGGGATCTACATGCAGGGCTTCTGCCAGGCCAGCCACGGCTTGAGCGACACCTTGCTGTCGATCCTGCCGATCCGCGCCGATGAAATTGCCGGCTCGTTGTATGACCATGGCAAATCCCATGGCCGATCGGTGAGGGACGTGTTGTTGGCGACTGCCAGCTGAGATTTTGTGGCGAGGGGGCTTGTCGGAACGCCGCACCGCCCCCTCGCCACAGGTTTGCGATCAACCTGAACCCTTCCTGAAGAACCCCGCGATTCCCCCTGCAACACCCCTGCGCAGCGTTTACTCTCTAGATATCGCGGCGTAAGCTTCGCGCGTTTTCATCAATTAGCGGAGACCCACAGTGGGTACTTGTTCGAGTGACAGTTGTCGGCCGGTCTCGGTAACCGGCATTTTCCCGGCAAGATAACGCGCAGCCTTTTTCTGCCGTTGTCTCGCCGTAAAGCGAGCAGCGGCATCCCGATCGTGGCCGGTTTGGCCCGACTCCCGACGTCCTCTCATCGACGCTGAACAGCGTGTGATGTTCGACCCCGTGTCGTCATCGCAGCGCCTCGACACGCCTGCTTGACGGTTTCCCGGCTGACCCTGGGGGGCACTGCCATGAACCTGACCTGGCTGAAAGAATTCTTCGCCGGATTCCTGCGTAACCGCCACATCGCCCGGCATTTCCGTCGACTGGCGCTGCTGGAAAGCTTCACCGACACCACGGTCAGCCGTGAAGTCCCGCCGACGCTCGCGCAAACCCTGGTCGCCGCTGCCAACAGCGACACCGGCCAATTGCTGGATAACCTCGGCAGCCACACCGACGGCCTGAGTGAATCTGAGGCCGATGCCCTGCGCGAGCAACATGGCCTCAATGAAGTCGAGCACGAGCAGCCGCTGCCATGGTGGACGCACCTGTGGCACTGCTACAAAAACCCGTTCAACCTGCTGCTGACCTTGCTGGCGGTGATCTCCTGGCTGACCGAAGACATGAAAGCCGCCATCGTGATTTTCTCGATGGTGGTGCTCTCGACCTTGCTGCGTTTCTGGCAGGAAACCAAATCCAACCAGGCCGCCGACGCGCTCAAGGCGATGGTCAGCAACACCGCCACGGTGATGCGTCGGGAGGTGGCGAACAACGGTGCGCAACGCCTCGAATTGCCGATCAAGCAACTGGTGCCGGGTGACCTGATCGTGCTCTCGGCCGGTGACATGATTCCTGCCGATTGCCGAGTGCTCAACGCCAAGGACCTGTTCGTCAGCCAGGCCGCGATGACCGGTGAATCGATGCCGGTGGAAAAATTCCCACGTCAGCAGGACAACCACACCCACAACCCGCTGGACCTCGACAACATCCTGTTCATGGGCACCAACGTGGTGTCCGGCACGGCCATGGCGCTGATTCTCACCACTGGCAACAACACCTATTTCGGCGCGCTGGCGCAGCGGGTCGGTGCCACCGATCGTGCGCCGACTTCGTTTCAGACCGGAGTCAACAAGGTCAGCTGGTTGCTGATCCGCTTCATGTTCGTCATGGCGCCGCTGGTGTTGTTCATCAACGGTTTCACCAAGGGTGACTGGACCGAAGCGTTGCTGTTCGCGCTGTCGATCGCCGTGGGCCTGACCCCGGAAATGCTGCCGATGATTGTCACCTCGACCCTGGCAAAAGGCGCGGTGTTCCTGTCGCGCAAAAAAGTCATCGTCAAACGCCTCGATGCGATCCAGAACTTCGGCGCCATGGACGTGCTCTGCACCGACAAGACCGGCACCCTGACCCAGGACAAAATCTTCCTCGCGCGCAACGTCGATGTCTGGGGTAACGATTCCGATGACGTGCTGGAAATGGCCTACCTCAACAGCTACTACCAGACCGGCCTGAAAAACCTGCTGGACGTGGCCGTGCTGGAACACGTGGAGATCCACCGTGAACTGAAAGTCGGCACGGCGTTTCGCAAGGTCGACGAGATTCCGTTCGACTTCACCCGTCGGCGCATGTCGGTGGTGGTGGCCGAGCGTGATCAGCCGCATCTGCTGATCTGCAAAGGCGCGGTGGAAGAAGTGCTGGCGGTGTGCACCCGGGTGCGCCATGGCGATGCCGACGAGGCGCTGAGCGATGAATTGCTGGCGCGGATTCGCCAGGTCACCGCCACCTTCAATGCCGAAGGCCTGCGGGTGGTGGCGGTGGCGGCGCGGCCAATGATCGAGGGCCGCGACACTTACAGCCTGGCCGATGAACAGGCGCTGACGCTGATCGGTTATGTGGCTTTCCTCGATCCACCGAAGGAAAGCACCGCGCCGGCACTCAAGGCCCTGGCCGCGCACGGTGTGGCGGTGAAAGTGCTGACTGGCGACAACGAACTGGTGACCGCGAAAATCTGCCGTGAAGTCGGGCTGGAACAGCAAGGCCTGCTGATGGGCAACGACATCGAGCGCATGAGCGACGCCGAGCTGGCGGTGGCGGTGGAGACCACCAACGTCTTCGCCAAACTCACGCCGTCGCACAAGGAACGCATCGTCCGCCTGCTCAAGGGCAACGGTCACGTGGTCGGTTTCATGGGCGACGGCATCAACGATGCGCCAGCCCTGCGCACTGCCGACATCGGTATTTCGGTGGACAGCGCGGTGGACATCGCCAAGGAAGCGGCGGACATCATCCTTCTGGAAAAAAGCCTGATGGTGCTGGAGGAGGGCGTGCTGGAAGGACGGCGGACCTTCGCCAACATGCTCAAGTACATCAAAATGACCGCCAGCTCGAACTTCGGCAACGTGTTCTCGGTGCTGGTGGCCAGTGCGTTCATTCCGTTCCTGCCCATGCTGCCGATGCACCTGCTGGTGCAGAACCTGCTCTACGACATTTCGCAGATCGCCATCCCGTTCGATAACGTCGATGAAGACATGCTGAAACAGCCCCAACGCTGGCAGCCAGCGGACGTCGGACGCTTCATGCTGTTTTTCGGCCCGATCAGTTCGATCTTCGACATCAGCACCTTTGCCTTGATGTGGTACGTGTTCGATGCCAACACCCCGGACCACCAGACCCTGTTCCAGTCCGGCTGGTTCGTGGTCGGGCTGCTGACCCAGACGCTGATCGTGCACATGATCCGCACGCCGAAGGTGCCGTTCCTGCAAAGCCGCGCCGCCACGCCGCTGCTGGTGATGACGGGCATCATCATGGCCGTGGGGATTTTCCTGCCGATGGGGCCGCTGGCGCATTACTTCAAACTGCAGGCGCTGCCGTCGCTGTATTTTGTGTTCCTGCCGGTGATTCTGCTGGCGTACATGGCACTGACCCAGGCGGTGAAAGGCTTCTACATTCGGCGGTTTGGCTGGCAGTAAGGCTGCCAAAAGTAGGAGCTGTTGCAAGCTGCGTCAGCTCCTACGAAGGCCGCGATCTTTTGATCTTTAAGTCGGACAGAACCCTCGATTTTTAGGAAAGGTCCTACAGAACGCTTCTCGGGTCTTCCGTAGCCTTGCCGCCTCACTCATCAGCCATTGACCTGGAGGCCCGCGATGACCAATAAAGCCTTGCGCATCCTGATCGCCGACGAACAGCATTTTCACCGGCTGAAAACCGAGCGGTTGTTCAATCAGCTCGGTTATTACCGGGTGGCACCGGTGCACAGCCTTGTGCAGATGCTGACCTTGGTCGAGTACGGTTGCGAACCGTTCGACCTGGTGGTCATCAATGCCTCATTGGCGGATGGGGCGTTGGACCTGCCTGGGTTCTTCCTCGATAACTCTCAGGTTCATTACTCCTTGATCTACGATGGCCACGCGACGCTGCCGGATTTAGCGTCCATCCGACGGCTGATGGCGCTCATCGATCCGCCTGCGTGTGAAGCTGCACCGAGTCTGGATCACGAGCGGAATCGACAACGGATCGGTTGAGTCCCGGGTCACCGTTCGTCGGTACTATCATTTTTAACAGGTACATTCTTCCTGCCCACCATGCAAAAGTCGTCACGCAGGCATTGCGTCCGGTCCAGCGTTATCCGGAGTGCATGGGTTGCGTAATCGTCAGATCTTTGCACAGGGAATTGCCATGAAGTCAGTGCTGATTGTGGACGATCATCCGGTGGTACGCGCCGCAGTCAAAATCGTAGTGGAGCGGGAGGGTTTCAAACGGATTTACGAGGCCTCCAAAGGCAGTGAGGCCTTGTCGATGCTCCGTGACCACTCACCTGCTCTGGTGGTGCTGGATCTGGTCATGCCCGAAGGCGACGGGCTGGATGTGCTGGAACGGATCAAAGCCAGTGACTTGCCGTGCCGGGTGTTGGTGTTCACGTCGCTGGATCCGCAGAATTTTCAGGATCGTTGCATGCGCGCCGGGGCCATGGCGTATGTCGCCAAGACCCACGACTTGAGTCAATTGCAAAAAGCCGTGCACGCGGTCATGACCGGTTACACCTTTTTCGCCCGGCTGTCTTCGGGATCGCAAGACCCTCGGCAGTACAGCGAAAAACAGATGATCGACAATCTCTCCAACCGTGAGCTGACAATTTTGCAGTATTTGGCCAAGGGCATGTCCAATAAGGGCATCGCCGAGGTTATGCATTTGAGTGTCAAGACCACCAGCACCTACACAACCCGCGTCGTCGAAAAAACCGGGGTGACCTCGAAAGTGTTCCTGCGGGATTTCGCCAAGCGCAATCTACTGATCTGAGCGAACCCGACCGTGCGCATCTTTCTGTTGGCGTGTGTGCTGTGCCTTGTACAGCAAGTTCAAACGGCGCGAGCCGACGAGCCACAGCGCTTGCATCTGCTGGGGCGCTCAACAGCGGAAGGCTTCCAGGTCAAGCTGGATGAAAGGGACTGGCAATGGCTACGCGATAAACGGACCCTGCGCCTCGGAGTGACAGGCCCCGACTACCCGCCATTCGAGGTGATACGCCACAGCGATGAGTTGGAGGGCATCACGGCCGATTACGCCGAACTGTTGGGGCAACTGCTGCACGTCAGGATCGAGGTGCTGCGTTATGCCACCCGTGAAGCCGCCATGGATGCCCTCAAGCACCATGAACTGGATCTGCTCGGGACATCGAACAACTTCGAGGCGGCCGATCCGTCGCTGACCAGATCCCGAGCCTATGCCGAAGATCAGCCGATGCTGGCCACTCGGCTGGACGAGCGGATGCCTGTCGATCTTGCCGGCAAATGTATTGCCATGGTTGAAGACTATTTGCAGGCGCAGGCTGTTGAAGATTTTTATCCCGACGCACGCTTGCAGCGTTACCCCTCCACCCTCGACGCGCTCGGGGCGGTGGCGTTCGGACAGTGCGATGTTTACCTGGGCGATTTCATCAGCGCCAATTACCTGATCAACAATAATTACTTGAATAACGTTCATCTGGCGGGGCCTTCCGGTCTGGATGCCAATCCGTTCGGCTTCGCTTTGGCGGCGGACAACCCGCGTCTCAACGGTATCGTCGATAAGGCGCTGGCAGCGATTCCCATGGAGCAGCGCTTGGCCATTGAGGTGCGCTGGAGTGCCGGCAGGGCCAGTACGGCGGGTCAACAGCAGGTGCGTTTGAGCGCCAGCGAGCAACGCTGGCTGGATCGGCATCCGACGGTCACTGTCGGGGTCATCGACAACTTTGCCCCGCTGACATTCTATGATGCCCAAGGTCGGCTGAGCGGGTTGACGGCACAGTTGCTGACGCTGATCAGCCAGCGCAGCGGTTTGACCTTTGAGGTGCAACGCGGCCACTCGCTGGACCGGCAAATCGAGCAACTTCGGGACGGCGAGATCGACCTGCTGCCGGTAGTCACGCCCAGTACCGAGCGTGAAGACGTGTTGCTCTTTACCCGCGCTTACCTTAGTAACCCTTTCGTGCTGGTCAGTAAAACGAAAGTGGACAGCCCCAGGACGCTGGACGATCTGGCCGGTAAGCGCCTGGCAATTTATCGCGGTCATCCGTTGTTCGGCTTCATCCAGGCCCGGGCGCCGCAGGTGCGCCTGGTCGAGGTGCAAAGTCCGGCGGAGGGGATGGAATGGGTGATCGGGGGGCGGGCTGACGCGACGCTCAGTTCATTGATCGTCGCCCGTTACCTGATCGCCCGGCAGTATCACGAGCAGCTGCGTGTCAGCAGCACCGTGGGCGATCAGCCCGCCCGTATCGCCCTGGCCACTGCCCGTGGCGCGCTGGAGTTGCACTCGATTCTGAACAAGGCATTGCTGAGCATCTCGCCCCAGGAGATGGACGATCTGGTGGCGCGCTGGAGCCATGATGTGGTGGTGGATGACAGCTATTGGCTGCGTCATCGCCAGGGCATTCTTCAGGCCTTTACCGTGGCTGGCGCCTTGCTGTTGCTCGCCTTGGGCTGGATCGCCTGGCAGCGCCGGCAGATCCGCCAGCGCCAGCAATGGTTGCGGCAATTGCAGGACGCCAAGGACGTGGCGGACGACGCCAATCGCGCCAAAACCACCTTTCTGGCGACCATGAGTCATGAGATCCGCACACCGATGAACGCGCTGATCGGCATGCTTGAACTGGCCCTGATGCGCGCGGATGAAGGCGTCATCGACCGTTCTGCCATTGAGGTGGCGTCCAGTGCCGGCCAACAATTGCTGGCGCTGATCGGCGACATCCTGGATATCGCGCGTATCGAGTCAGGGCATTTATCCCTGACCCCTGAGCGCGCCAATCTGCGGGGGCTGGTGGAATCGGTGTGTCGGGTTTTTGAAGGCCTTGCACGGCAGAAAGAGCTGGCGTGGCGAATCGATCTGGACGAACACAGTGACTGTGATGTGTTGATCGATCCCACACGCTTCAAACAGGTGCTGTCCAATCTGCTGAGCAACGCCATCAAGTTCACCCATGAGGGTGAAGTGAGCCTGACGCTGCGAGTGGCGGCCGTCATGTCAGGACATCTGGCGGTCAGCGTGCAGATTGAAGACACCGGCATAGGCATCAGCACCGTCGACCGACAACGGTTGTTCAGCCCGTTCATCCAGGCCGATAACGGCCGACAGTCAGCCCGAAGCGGCTCTGGCCTGGGGTTAGTGATCAGCCGCACGCTGTGCGAAATGATGGGCGGGCGGTTGCAACTCGACAGCGTCCTTGGACAAGGCACGCAGGTCGACATCAATCTTGAGCTGATCGCATTGCCGTCGTTGCCTTCCATTGAGGCCGTGGAGAGCGGATTGCAGGCGCCAACGCGGCCACTGACGATTCTGGTGGTTGACGATCACCCGCCTAATCGACTGTTGCTTTCATGGCAACTGAGCCACCTTGGGCATCATGTTCTGGAGGCCGGAGAGGGCGCACGGGCGCTTAAGCTGTGGCGCAAACATGAGTTCGATCTGGTGGTTACCGACTGCAATATGCCCAGGCTCAGCGGTTATGAACTGGCGGGTGCAATCCGCGATGAAGAGTGTGCCAAGGGATTGCCACCTACATTGATTCTGGGCTGTACCGCCAATGCGCAGCCCGAGGAGAAGGCCCGATGCCTGGAGGCGGGCATGGACGACTGCCTGTTCAAACCGATCCTGCTGGCGGATCTGAACACTTGGTTGGCCTCCAGGTTTTTGAACCAGGCGCCAGAACCTGTCGCAGAGCCCTCAACGCCGGAGATGGACCTCAGTGGCCTGGAGCAATACGTCGGTGCGGACCGCACGTTGATTGATCGTCTGGTGCGCGAACTGACGGTGACCAACCAGGTGGATCGGGATGATCTGCTCCAGGCGCACGCCAATGGCAATCACCGTGTGCTGCGCGACCTGGCGCACCGCATCAAGGGCGGTGCGCGCATGGTCAGGGCGGTGCGTTTGATCGAGCATTGCGAGCAACTGGAGCGGGTCATCGATGTGGGGGATTCGGCGCTGCTCGACGATGCCGTCGATCAATTGCAGCGCGCGATGTCATCGCTGGATGAACGCTTGAGCCAAGATTTGAGTCAGGGCTGAAACTCAATCCCACTGCGGCGCAATGCCTTTGGGGCTGGTCAGTCGCTGGCCGCGATCCAGGCCCGCGATCAGCGCCATGTCGGCGTCGCTCAGGGTCAGCGTGCAGGCGTGCAAATTGCTTTGCAGGTTGGTGCGTTTGGTGGAAGAGGGGATCACCGCGTACCCCAGTTGCATGGCCCAGGCCAGGGTGACTTGGGCCGGTGTCGCCTGCAGGCGATCGGCGATCTGCTGGATGAGCGGATCTTTCAGCACTTCGCCATAGGCCAGGGTCATGTAGGAGGTGATCTGGATGCCCTGGCTTTGCGCAAATTCGACGACCTTGCGGTTTTGCAGGTACGGGTGCAGTTCGATCTGGTTGGTGGCGATGTTCTCGGCGCCGACCGCAGCAATGGCTTGCTTCATCAGGTCGACCGTGAAGTTGGACACGCCGATCCGACGGGTCAGGCCCAGTCGTTTGGCCTCGAGCAGCGCCCCCATGAACTCTTCGACCGGCACCTGATCTTCCGGTGACGGCCAGTGGATCAGGGTCAGGTCCAGATAGTCGGTTTGCAGCTTATCCAGGCTTTCTTTGAGGCTGTCGATCAACCGGTCTTTGGCAAAGTTGGCGACCCAGATTTTGCTGGTGATGAACAACTCTTCACGGGCAATGCCGCTGGCGGCGATGGCCTGGCCGACCTCGGCTTCGTTTTCGTAGATTTGCGCGGTGTCGATGACCCGGTAACCCAGCTCAAGACCGGTGCTTACCGAATCGATGACCACTTGGCCTTGCAGGCGAAACGTACCAAGGCCGAATGCGGGAATAGACATCAATGACTCCAGGGATTGCAGTGGGAATGGGCGGGAGTATCCCCGGCTGCACCCTTGAGAAAAACCGCTGGTTTGGCAAAGCACTGTTTACCGCAAGTCATGAATGGGCTGTTGGAAGATCAAAAAATCTTCCTCCATCGTTCTCCAGATAGAACGATGAGGCTGTTTTTTGCAGTCTAGTGCACCAAAGGTCATGGTTTTAAGCTTTATCCATCGCGTCACACAACAGATTCAGAGGCAAAGATGAAAAACATCATCGGTATCTACACCAGTCCACGACCTCATTGGGTCGGCGACGGTTTTCCGGTTCGCACGCTGTTTTCCTACGACAACCTGGGCAAACACATCAGCCCGTTCCTGCTGCTGGATCACGCAGGTCCCGCCGAATTCACTCCGACCACCGAGCGTCGTGGCGTGGGTCAGCATCCGCACCGCGGGTTCGAGACCGTGACGATCGTCTACCAGGGCGAACTGGAGCACCGTGACTCCACCGGCAGCGGCGGCAAGATCGGCCCCGGCGATGTGCAATGGATGACTGCGGCCTCGGGGATCATTCATGAGGAGTTTCACTCCGAAGGTTTCGCCAAAACCGGCGGCACCCTGGAAATGGTGCAGCTGTGGGTCAACTTGCCGGCCAGGGACAAGATGGCCGAGCCTGGTTACCAGACGATTCTCGACGGCGACATTGCGCGTATCCCGCTGAAAGACAATGCCGGCAGCCTGCGCTTGATCGCCGGTGAGTTCGACGGCCACAAAGGCCCGGCGCGCACCTTCACGCCGATCGACGTGTGGGATGTGCGCTTGAACGCCGGCAAGTTGCTGACCCTGGATCTGCATGAAGGACGCAACACCGCACTGGTGGTGCTGCGCGGTACGGTTCAGGTCAATGGTCAGGAACTGGTGCGTGACGGGCAGTTGGCGTTGTTCGAACGCGACGGTGATCAGCTCAGCCTCGAAGCCGACAACGATGCCGTCGTGCTGCTGCTCAGCGGCGAGCCGATCGACGAGCCCATCGTCGGCCACGGCCCATTTGTAATGAACACCGAGCAGGAAATCCATCAGGCCTTCAGCGACTTTCAGTCGGGCCGGTTCGGCCGGATGAGCGGTTGAATACGACGCAGTAGTGGGTTGCTCTGCAACCTGGTATCTCCCACATTGGTTTTGTGGTGTTTTGCAGATCGCAGGCTTCGCCAGCTCCTACAATCTGTGAGATCTTCACGCCATTGGCCTTTGTTGGAGTTGCTTGATGCTGTCACTGCTCACCAATCACCCGTTGCTTAGTGCGCTGATCCTGATCCTGATCGATCTGGTGTTGTGGCGTTTGATCACGGCCAGTAGCAGCAACTGGAAACTGGCCGCGCGAGTGGTGATTTTCGCGTTGTTCAGCGTGCTGCTGTTCAACGAAGGCTTGAACCCCATGGCACCGGCGCCCTGGGCCGACAATGTGCCGTTGCACCTGGCGGCAACCGGTTTGCAGATTGGCTGGTGGCTATACGCAGCGCGCACCCTGACGGTATTGCTCGGCGCGGTGATGATGCAACGGGTCGGGCACACCGGGCGCTTGTTGCAGGACTTGCTCGGCGCGGTAATTTTCCTGATCGCGGTCATTGCTGCCCTGGCGTACGTGCTCGAATTGCCGGTCAAGGGCGTGCTGGCGACATCCGGCGCATTGGCGATCGTCGTCGGCCTGGCCTTGCAAAGTACCCTCAGCGACGTGTTTTCCGGGATCGTCCTGAACACCACCAAACCCTATCAACTGGGGGACTGGATTTCCATCGATGGCACCGAAGGTCGGGTCACCGATATCGATTGGCGCGCCACACGCCTGCAAACCTCCCAAGGCAGCATGGCGGTGATCCCCAACTCCCTGGCGGCCAAGGCCAAGATCATCAATTTCAGCCGGCCCAGCGATATTTTCGGCGTCTCGATCAGTTTGCAAGTGAGCCCCCACGCGCGTCCGCAAACGGTGATCGATGCCCTGGAGCGGGCCATGCAGGGGTGCCGCTTTCTGTTGGACAAACCGGCACCGTGCGTGGCGTTGAAAAGCTCCGGCAGCACCGGCGTGGAGTATGAAATCAGCGGCTTCGTGGTCTCCATGGATCAGAAACGCATGGTGCGCAATCTGCTGTTCGACCTGGCGTTCCGGCACTTGCAGGCATCCGGCGTCATCCTGTTGTCGAACGTCGAGCCCAACGCTCCTGCGGCCTTGTCACGGCAACGGGCGTTGTTGGACAGCTCGAACATCTTCTCGACCCTGCGTCAGGAAGAGAAAGAAACCTTCAGCCAGAACATGAAGCTGCAAACCTTCCGCGCCGGAGAAATGATCCTGCCAGCGGGGGAGGTCAGCGATCATCTGTTCATCATTGAATCCGGCGTCGTGTCGGTGGAGCTGAGCCGCGGCGGGGTCAAGATCGAAAGCGGGCGCATGGGGCCGGGAGAGGTGATCGGCGAGGGCGGGATTTTGTCCGATATGGCGATGCCGGCGGACTTTAAAGCCAAGACGACCTGCAGCTTGTACCGGATTGAAAGGGAATACCTCCAACCGTGCCTGGATGCGCGGCATGACATCGGTGAAGCGATGAAGACGTTGCTGGATTTCCGCTTGAACAAGGCTCAGGCGCTGAGTCAGGAAACACCCAAGGTGGTGGAGAAAAAAGGGTTTTTGCAGTGGTTGCGCAATCGTAGTCACCAATAGGTTGGTTGCCTGTTCCGGCGCCTTCGCGAGCAGGCGTCGGCGTCGGCACTGTCACTGAAATTCTTCTGGTCTATTGGCATCCTCAACTTCCCAATAATTGGCTATTTGTTCAACCTCAGGTCCGCATTAACGTAGCGCCAACACCCATTGTGATTGGAGCTCGCCATGCAAACCCGTATCGATTTCTACACTGCCTCCCCAGACGCCTTCAAAGCCATGATGGCCCTGGAAACCGCTGTCTCGAAACTGCCCCTGGAAAAGTCGCTGATCGAACTGGTCAAGCTGCGCGCCTCGCAGATCAACGGCTGCGCCTTCTGCATCGACATGCACACTGCCGATGCCATGAAGGACGGGGAAACGCCACGCCGGCTGTTCGCCGTGACCGCCTGGCGCGAGGCACCATTTTTCACCAATCGCGAGCGCGCCGCACTGGCCTGGACCGAGTCCATGACCCAAGTGAGCCTGACCCACGCGCCGGACGAAGACTATGCGCTGCTCAGCGCCGAGTTCAGCCCCAAGGAAATGGTCGACCTGACTGTGGCGATTTCCACCATCAACAGCTGGAACCGCCTGGCCGTGGGTTTCCGCAAGATGCCTCAGGAGTAACAATCAGGCTCAATGAGCATCGGCACTCGGCGCGGCCGGTGGTTGTACCTTGCGCATCAGGGGCACCATCGCCGTGGCGAGAATGAAGCAGACCATGATCATCAGGAACGCGTCGCCGTAGGTTTGCGTCTGCGCTTCGCGGTAGGTCAGTAGCCACAGTTGATGCAGGCTGGCGGTGACGCCGATGTCACCGCTCTGGCCGAGGGCGGCGAAGTTATGGCCGACCTGGGACAGCCACTGATTGAGTGCTTCGTTGGTGCTGTTGAGGTTCTCCGCCAACCGGGTGAAGTGCAGGTTGGTGCGGTCATTGAGGATGGTCGCGCACGCGGCGATCCCCATCGCGCCGCCAAGGTTACGCATCAGGTTAAATAACCCCGAAGCATGTTTGAGCCGCGCAGGTGCCAACCCGCCAAGGGTCAGGGTCACCGCCGGCGGCACCGCCAGTTGTTGCGCGATCCCGCGCAAGGCTTGCGGCAGTATCAATTCCCTGGCGCCCCAGTCGTGGGTGATCGGGCTGAAATCCCACATCGACAGGGCGAACAGCCCAAGGCCGGTCATCATGATCCAGCGCAGGTCGATGCGATTGGCCAGAAAGGCGTACAGCGGAATCGCCATAATCTGGAACACCCCGGTGGAAAAAACCGCCAGGCCAATGTCCAGCGCGCTGTAGCCGCGTACCCGGCCGAGAAACAGCGGCGTCAGGTAAATCGTCGCGAACAGGCCGATCCCGGTGACGAACGAAAAGAAACAACCGAGGGCGAAGTTGCGGTCCTTCAAGGCGCGCAGATCGACGATCGGGTTGGCTACGTACAAGGTTCGACCGATGAAGGCCAATCCGGCCAGGCCGCTGATCCACGCAGTGGTCAGAATCGTGCTGTCGCTGAACCAGTTCCAGCGCGGGCCTTCTTCGAGGGTGTATTCCAGGCAACCGAGAAACACCGCCATGAACAGCATGCTCAGGTAGTCGGCGCCTTTGAGCAGCGACAATTCCGGCTGGTCGATTTTCACCAGCATCGGCACTGCCACCGCGACGAAAATCCCCGGCACCAGGTTGATGTAGAACAGCCAGTGCCAGGACGAAATGTCAGTGATCCAGCCACCGATGACCGGCCCCAGCGTCGGCGCCAGCGAGGCCACTGCGCCGATGGTTGCGGCGGCGATCACCCGTTGCTTGCCGGTGAAGAAAAAGAAGGCGGTGGTGAACACCAGCGGAATCATCGAGCCACCGAGAAACCCTTGCAGGGCGCGGAAGGCGATCATGCTCTGGATGTTCCAGGCCACGCCGCAGAGCAGGCTGGCCAGGGTGAAACCAATCGCCGAGGCGCAGAATAGCCAACGGGTCGAGAACACCCGGGACAACCAGCCCGACAGCGGAATCACGATGATTTCAGCGATCAGGTAACTGGTCTGTACCCAGGCAGTTTCGTCGGTGCCCGCCGAGAGCCCGCCGCCGATGTCACGCAGCGACGCCGAGACGATCTGGATATCCAGCAGCGCAATGAACATGCCGATGCACATCGTGGCGAAGGCGAACACCTTGGTCGCCGTCGCCATGTTGGCGGCGTTGAACGGTTGCGCGGGGGCGGCGAGGGCGCGGCTCATGGCGCGTTGGCCACGGTTGGGGTTTGAGCTTCAGGCTCGGCGCGGGTGTCCACTTCGGCCGTCACCGACAGGCCTGGACGCAGATGACCGAGTACGCCATCCGCCGGGTCGAGCAGGATCCGCACCGGCACCCGCTGGACGATTTTGGTGAAGTTACCGGTGGCGTTTTCCGGTGGCAGCACGCTGAACTGCGAACCGCTGGCCGGCGCCAAGCTGTCCAGATGCCCGTGGAATTCACGCCCCTTGAGCACGTCGGCATGAACGATCACACGTTGGCCCGGCGTCATCCGCGCTAGCTGATCCTCCTTGAAATTGGCATCGACCCACAATCCGCTGGCCGGCACCAACGACAACAATTGCGAGCCGGCCTGGGCGTAAGCGCCGACCCGCGCCCGACGATTGCCGATCACGCCGTCGACGGGGGCTTTCAACTCGGTGTAGCCGACGTTCAACTGCGCCAGATCACGCTCGGCCCGCGCCTGTACCAATGCGGCACGGGCTTGTTGTTTCTGGGTTTCGATCACGTTCAACTGGCGTTGCGCGGCCAGCAGTTCGGCCTGGGCCCGGGCACTCTGCGCCTGGGCCGTCTTGAAGGTGGCGTCGGCCCGTTGCGCGCTTTCCACCGAGACGGCATTGCTGCCCACCAGGCGTTTGTAGCGGGCATTGTCGTCCCGCGAGCGCGCGGTTTCAGCGCCCGCGGCATCGATACCGGCGCGGGCCTGGCCGATCACCGCGTGTTGCAGTTGTTCGGTGGCGTCGAGGTTGGCGAGCAACGCTTCTTCAGCGGCCACCGCGCCTTCAGCCTTGGCCAGGTTGGCGCGATAGTCACGGGCGTCGATCCGGATCAGCACATCGCCGGCCTTGACCTTCTGGTTGTCGGTCACCAGCACTTCTTCGATATAGCCGGCGACTTTCGGGCCGATCACCGTGACGTCGCCACCAATGTAGGCATCGTCGGTTTCTTCGATGAAGCGCCCGGCAGTCCACCAATGGCTCGCATACAGCCCGATAAACACCAAGGCTGCGATGGCTGCTGTCAGCAATACCAACCGTTTCAGCAGGGGAGGCTTGGGTGGGGTCGCTGCGACGGCAAGGTCGGGTTCAAGGCTGGGCATGCTGGTCATGGAGAAATACCTGTGGGAAACGAGGCGTTATTATGGGTGTAATATGACGCAGGTAATATTTTGTGGCAACGGGTTTTGGCTACCGATCGTCTGGTGCTCCCAAGTGGAATCCATTGCCTCCGGTTAATAGGAAGCATTACTATTCGCACCTCCTCCCCACAGCACGCCGCAATGACCCCCAAGCTGCCCCGCAGACCCGGCTTTTTCGAGCATTACGAAGAGTTGATCGGCACCTGGACCCGTCGCCTGAGAAATCGTCAGCAGGCCGAGGACTTGGCCCATGACACCTTCGTGCGGGTGCTCGAGTCCGATTCGGCGGCGGTGCAGCAACCTCGGGCGTATTTGCACCAGACCGCGCGCAACATAGCGGTGGACGGTTATCGGCGTGAGGATCGGCGGGGCGCCATGGAGTCGGAGGCGATCGATCACAGTGTGTCGTCGTCCGGCGACCCGGAGCATTTCATGCACGCGATCCAGTTGGCGGATTCCATCGAGCGGGCGCTCTCCGAGTTGCCGCTCAACTGCCGCAAGGTGTTCGTCTGGCAGAAGATCGAAGGCCTGACCCAGGCCGAAATCGCCGAGCGCCTGGGGCTGTCCAGGAACATGGTGGAAAAGTATATGATCCGCACCCTGCGGCATCTGCGTGATCGTCTGGACGGGGCACAGCCATGATGGATACTCGTGATTGTGCGTGCGGGCAAACAACGGTTCGCGACGACGCGGCGCGGTGGTTTGTGCGTTTGCAGGAACCTGCCGCCAGCGCCGAAGAGCAGCGCCGCTTCGAGAGCTGGCTGGACGAACACCCTCAGCATCGCAACGAATATCAGATACTCCAGAACCTGTGGGTGGCGGCCGATCGATTGCCGGCCAAGCGTCTGCACGCACTGTGTGAAACTCCGGTGGCGCGCAGTAAACGTCGTCCGCTGGTGCGTTACGCGGTGGCCGCCAGCGTGTTGGCGGTGGCGCTCGGCCTGGGGCTGTTCAGCGGCTTGAACCATCCGGCGACCTACACGGCTGAATATTCCACGGCCCTTGGCGAGCGTCGTCATGTGGCGTTGCCGGACGGTTCGGTGATTGATCTGAACAGCCGCAGCCGGGTGCTGGTGCGCTATGAAAAGGACCGTCGTGGCATCGAGTTGATGCAAGGCGAGGCGATGTTCAGCGTCGAGCACGACAGCAGTCGACCGTTTGTGGTCGAGGCGGGCAGCGGCAGGGTCACGGTCACCGGCACCCGGTTCGATGTGCGCCGCGACAGCGCCGAAACCAGGGTCGCGGTGGAGCAGGGCACGGTCAGGGTTCAAGGGGGCGGCGATGATTTCGTCAGCCTCACCGCCGGCTTCGGCACTGGCATCAATGCCCAGGGCAAGGTGGCCACCGCCTATATGGTCAACCCTGCGGAACTGACCGCATGGCGCAGCGGCAAACTGGTGTTCAACAACGCCAGCCTCAGCGAAGTGGCCGAAGAAGTGTCGCGTTATCGGGAGAAACCACTGACAGTCGGCAGCGCCAACGTGGGCAACCTGCGCCTGACCAGCGTGTTCAAATCCGACGACACTGATGCGCTGCTCAAGGCCTTGCCGAGCATTCTGCCGGTGGCCATCCGCACCCTTGATGACGGCAGCCAGGAAATAATTTCCCGATAGATTCAGGTTTTTTTCGAGTTCTTCGTCTTCTTGTCCAACTGCAACTGGTTTGCATTAACAGACGCACACTCTTGCGATCCACAGGACAACGTTCGACGTGAAGAAAACCACCGCTAAAAATAACAAGTCATCCTGGCTGCCCCTCGCGCTCGCCCTGGCGGTCAGCTCGGCGCTGCCTCAGGCATTCGCCGCCGATGCCATTCATATTCAGGCGCAGCCATTGGGCCAGGCCTTGAGTCAGCTGGGCCAGCAAACCTCGCTGCAGGTTTTTTTCAGCCCGGAACTGGTGGCCGGCAAACAGGCTCCGGCAGTGGACGGCAACCTCTCGCCGGAACAGGCCTTGCGCCAATTGCTGCAAGGCAGCGGTCTGCAATACCAGATCGATGAGGGTTCGGTCACGCTGATGCCGGCACCGACTTCCGCCTCAAATGGCCCGCTGGAACTGGGCGTGACCGACATCAAGGTGGTGGGTGACTGGCTCGGTGACGCCGATGCCGCCGTGGTGCAAAACCATTCCGGCGCGCGCACGGTGATCCGCCGTGAAGCGATGGTCGAGCAGGGCGCCATGAATGTCGGCGACGTATTGCGGCGTGTTCCCGGCGTGCAAGTGCAGGACGCCAACGGCACTGGCGGCAGCGACATCTCCCTGAACGTCGGTGTGCGCGGCCTGACTTCGCGCCTGTCGCCACGCTCCACCGTACTGATCGACGGTGTGCCGGCTGCCTTCGCCCCTTACGGCCAGCCACAGCTGTCGATGGCGCCGATTTCCTCCGGCAACCTCGACAGCATCGACGTGGTGCGCGGCGCCGGTTCCGTGCGTTACGGGCCGCAGAACGTCGGTGGCGTGATCAACTTCGTCACCCGCGCGATCCCGGAGAAAGCCACCGGTGAAATCGGCACCACCCTGGAAACCACCCAGCGTGGTGGCTGGAAACACATCGACACCGCGTTTCTCGGCGGCACCGCCGATAACGGCATGGGCGTGGCGCTGTTGTATTCCGGGGTGAACGGCAACGGTTATCGCAAAAGCAACAACGGCAATGACATCGACGACGTGATCCTCAAGACTCACTGGGCGCCCACCGATCAGGACGATTTCAGCCTCAACTTCCATTACTACGACGCCAGCGCCGACATGCCCGGCGGCCTGACGCAGAAGCAGTACGACGCCGATCCGTTCCAGTCCGACCGCGACCACGACAACTTCAGCGGCCGCCGCAAGGACGTGTCGTTCAAATGGGCGCGACAGATCGATGACCGGACCCAGGCCGAAGTGCTGACCTACTATTCCGACAGCTTCCGTGGCAGCACCATCGCCGCGCGTGACCAGAAAACCCTCAGCTCTTATCCACGCACTTACTACACCTTCGGCATTGAACCGCGGGTGTCCCATGTGTTCGACCTGGGCCCGACCACGCAGGAAGCCAGCGTCGGTTATCGCTACCTGAAAGAAGGCATGCACGAAGAGTCGAGCCGTCTGGCGCTGGTGAACAATCAGCCGGTGGTCAGCAAAACGTCCGATGGCCATGTGTTCCAGGACCGCACCGGTGGCACCGAGGCCCACGCCGTTTACATCGATGACAAGATCGACGTCGGCAACTGGACCGTGATCCCCGGCATCCGTTTTGAAAGCATCAGCACCGAATGGCACGACAGGCCGGTGCTCGACACCGCCGGCAAACGCGTGCAGGAGAAACGCCGCAGCATCGACAGCAACGAACCGCTGCCGGCCTTGAGCGTGATGTATCACCTGTCTGACGCCTGGAAACTGTTCGCCAACTACGAAACCTCATTCGGCAGCCTGCAATATTTCCAGCTCGGCCAGGGTGGCTCGGGTGACAACACCGCCAATGGCTTGAGCCCGGAAAAAGCCAAGACCTACGAGCTCGGTACGCGCTACAACGATGACGTGTGGGGCGGGGAAGTGACGCTGTTCTACATCGACTTCGATGACGAACTGCAATACATCAGCAACGACGTGGGCTGGACCAACCTCGGCGCGACCAAGCACCAGGGCCTTGAAGCGTCGGTGCATTACGACCTGTCGGCGCTCAACCCGATGCTCGATGGCCTGACCGCCAACGCCGGTTTCACCTACACCCGCGCCACGTATGAAGGCGAGATCCCGGGCTTCAAGGGCCGTGATCTGCCGTTCTACTCGCGTCAGGTGGCCACCGCCGGGCTGCGTTACGACATCAACCGCTGGACCTACAACCTCGATGCCTTTGCCCAGTCCAGGCAGCGTTCACCGGGGACCGGAGTGAATGCCGATGGCAGCTTCAGCGGCAACTACATCACCGAAGGTTCCGCAGACGGGCAGTACGGTGACATTCCGGGTTACGTGACCTGGAACGTGCGCGGTGGTTATGACTTCGGTTCGCAGTTGTCGAACCTGAAAGTCGGCGCCGGGGTGAAAAACATCTTCGACAAGCAGTATTTCACCCGTTCCAGCGACAACAACTCGGGGATGTACGTCGGCGCGCCACGCACGTTCTTTGTGCAGGCCAGCGTCGGATTCTGATGAGTGACTGGTCGGCAATTCCGGGTTGCCGATCAGCTTCTGATAGGTGTCGACACAGGCTTACGGGGCGGCGTCTGGCAGTCGGAAGTCGATGACAGGCGAAGGATTGCCTGCCATGTCCACGGTCTTGAGGCAGATTTTTTTCTCGCCGTCGCTCGTGTCCACTTCAAAATCCAGCAGTGGTGGCCTGACCTGCTTATATCCCTCAGCTTGTTGGCAATCAATCGTGGCCGATGTACCGATCTTGTATTGATGCCCTGCTACATCCAGATCGGGCGTGACCTGAGAAGGCGCTACAGAATAGACGCCCTCTCCTCTATTCGTGATGTTGAATACTGGCGCCATTTGAGCGGGTTCTGCCAATACCCACCGCCAAAAAATCCTGGCGTTTCGCGCATCCCATTTTCCGGGTGGTCCCGCCTGATGGTTTTGCCCCATCACGCACAAGAAATACAGCCCTGGTCCTTGGCGCAGTTCATAGCGTAACTCGCTCTCGCCGCCTGAGTCAGTGGTACGCACCTCACTGTAATCCCTGATATCCGCACAATTTTCGGCAGTGCGCGTGTACTTGAAGCGAAAGAAGGGTTGGTTGCTCGAAAAACGATGCTCCCACAACAACGGCAGGTAGTTCCCTTGTTCATCTCGGGGCTGTTTGAGGAAGTGATCGCCATACTTCGAGCCGAATTCCGACACGGGCCCCAGTACACAGGGCTCGCGGTCCCCAACGAAGCGCCCCCCTCTAAAACAGGTATCCAGGCCATTGGCGGGCGTCGAGTAATTGGTGTCTTGCGCTTTATTGGGCATGCCTTCGATGACTTCGCAAGGTGCGCTGATACTGCATCGCGATTGCCCGCTGTCGCGCGTGGTGGTGCCAATCACCGCGACGATTTCGTTGGTGTAACGATTCAGGAGTGGAGAGCCAGAGATTCCATTGATGACCCCCAGGCATCGATTGCTGATTTGATCCACCCAAACCCACCCGGCTTCGAGAATTCCTGCGCGGTGTTCCTGCGGACATGCCGAACGCTGGATAAAATCATCGACAGCGGCGCCAACCACCAGCGTATCGGTGCCTTCGGTCAGGGCATGGCTCGCAACTTTCAAGGGCTGGATGCCATCGTTCATCACTTGGCCGAGGGTGCGATCGAGTACCAGCAGCGCAATGTCCTGGCCACGCAGGGTGCTCCAGGCGATTCTGGTGATGGGATAGTTTTTTTGTTGTGGCGTCGTGTCCCGGAAAAAATTGAAGGTAGCCTGTCCGGACGCAGGCTCGTTCACGATAAATCGACCGACATTACCTTTTGCACAATGACCTGAGGTGAGCACATACGCTGGGCCGCTGCGATCATCGTTTGCTCCACGGGTATCGATCAGGCTGCCGCTGCAGATCCGGCCTTCATCAACCTTGACCCTAGCGATGGACTGCCAATGGTTGTATCGCCCGTCGGCATTGGACAAGAGACGTGCCGGTGCGAAATTTTCAATACCTTCGCCCCAGTCATGTTGGGTAAGCGGCGATTTGCTGCAACCGTTCGCGCCCATCAGCAGCAACAAAACCAGCAGAACCTTGAGGTTGAACGTGTTCATGAGGAGCTCACCCGCCTGGGATATTCAACTCATGGTCGATGCTCAGCCAAAACGTGTCTACTGTCAGAACTGATAGTAAAGCGGCGAAAAATACGACCTCCTGTCGTTTTTCGTGCTGCTGAGCGTTAGACCTTCAGCACTTTCCCACCAATCGCCACCGCCACCAGCAGCACCGCCATTAGACCGAACGCGAAGCTCAGGCTGCTGCCATGAGCCACAAAACCGATCACCGCCGGTCCCGCCAGAATCCCGGCATAACCCAGGGTCGTGATGGCCGGCACCGCGATGCTTTGCGGCATCACCGTCTGCTTGCCCACGGCGGTGTACAGCACTGGCACGATGTTCGAACAACCGGCACCGAGCAGCGCATAACCGAGCAGCGCGGCTTGCCATCCCGGTGCGAAGGTCGCCAGAAACAATCCTGCCGCAGCCATCAGTCCGCCGAACAGAATCACCCGCGTGGCGCCCAGGTGCCGGACAATCGCGTCACCGGTCAATCGCCCGGCGGTCATGGTCAGCGCAAATGCCGCATAACCCAGCCCGGCATACGCGGTGTCGATCCCGCGTTCCTGCGCCAGGAACACCGCGCTCCAGTCGAGTGCCGCGCCTTCAGCCAGGAATACGATGAAGCACATCCCGCCGATAAACAGCACGATGCCATGGGGCACGGCAAATGCCGGGCCGGAGCTTTCACTGCCGTAAGGCAACAGGTGCGGCGCGGCTTTAAGCAATGCCAGCACCAGCACCACGATCACCACGCACATCGCCCCCAGCGGCGAAAAACCCAGACCGAGCAGGCCGCTGACTCCCGCCGCGCCGACGATCCCGCCGAGGCTGAACAGCCCATGAAAACCCGACATCATGGTCTTGCCGCTGGCCCGCTCGACGATCACCGCTTGCAGGTTCACCGTCGAATCCACCGTGCCCAGGCCGGCGCCGAACATGAACAATGCCGCGATCAACGCCGGAATCGAGGATACCGTCGCCAACAGTGGCAGCGCCGCGCAGATCAACAAGGTGCCGCCGCTCAACACCCGACGGCAGCCGAAACGCGTCGCCAGAATCCCGGCCATGGGCATCGCCAGAATCGAACCCACCCCCAGACACAACAGCAACAGCCCGAGGGTGCCTTCATCCAGCCCGGCCCGCGCCTTGGCGTAAGGCACCAGCGGCGCCCAGGCCGCAATGCCGAAACCGGCGATGAAGAAGGCGATGCGCGTGGACATCTGTTCCAGACGTCCGGGGACGAAGGTGGCTTGGGTGTTGAGGTTGGTCATATCGATCCTTGGCAAAAAACGTCGCGTCCCAAAGGACAGTGAACAACCGCAAAGGGTTCGATCACCACGTTCAGGCGGGGGCAGCAGTCACGCAGAGTGACATCCTTGCACAGCCAGCCGTTGTTTCGCGATATTGTCGATGCATCAATTGTTCATAGGGGGGGCGCCATGACGCGGATGTACGATGCTCGAGGCAATATCTACGCGGTGGTGGCGCCTGACGCCCTGCGCGATAGCGGTATCGAGCTGCCTGAACAGGCCAGCCAGGCGGCGCAAACCCGTGAGGCCTGGGCGTTGTCGGCCATCGAGGCATTCTGCGGCTGGGCTCCCGGGACACAACCGCCCGGCAGCAAGGCGCATCGTTGCGATGGCTTGCTGGTGGGGCCGTTTCAATCTTCGCCGCCGTTTGACCTGCTGATCGTCAACACCGACGGCAGCCTGGCCGAGCGCAGTGGCAATGGCCTGACGATTTTTTCCCAGGCGCTGAGTGAACAAGGGCTGATGCCGAGGGAGGAGGCTTGCCTGCTCAGGGTTCATCACGACAAGCGCGATGCGCTCTCGCCAGTGGCGACTTCGGTGAAGTCTGCCGAAATCGATGGCGTGCAAGGGTTCTGGCTGGACTTGGGGCAGCCTTCGTTCGGGCCTGAAGCGGTGGGTGCGCAAGGGGTCGAAGCCGTGGTGTTGGACGGGCGTGATGTCAGTCACGTGCGGCCATTGTCGACGCTCGACCCTGCCTGGAACCGCAGCCAGTTCGTGCGCATCGGTAACCCCCATTGTGTGACGTTAGTGACAGGCGCCGATGCGTTGCCGAGCAACGCGCAAATGCGCGAGCCGGAGTTGTCTGGAGGGTTGACCCGCATCGCTTACGCCACGCCGACCGGGGCAGGGCAGCCGTGTGCGGCCGGGGTGAACCTGCAATGGGCGATGCTTGAATCCGAAGGGCGAATCGTTGCGCGGGTGTTCGAGCGTGGCGAAGGGCCGACCGCGTCGTCGGGCACCAGCGCCAGTGCGGTGGCGTGCGCGGCGTGGCGAGTGGGTTGGGTGGCGGCGGGGGAAGTGAAAGTGGTCATGCCCGGCGGCACGGCGCCGATTCTGCTGGAAGAACGGGAGGGCGAATTGAGTCGGGTCAGGTTGTTTGGGGCGGCGCGGTTGATGGGGTGATTTTGAGACCGTCATCGCGAGCCTGCTCGCGATGACGCCCGAACGGTCAGCGAAGATTCAGAGCCGATCCGCCCACTCAACCACCGGCATCTGTCGCTTCATCAACACCTTGCCCCCGCGAATCGAATACAGCGGCAGACCCTGGCTGCGGATCACTTCGTAATCGCTGTCCGCCGACAGGATCAGCAGATTCGCCGGCCGGCCCCGTTCCAGACCATAGCGATCGCCCAGGTTCATCGCCTTGGCACTGTTCTCCGTGACCAGGTCCAGCGCACTCTGCAAATTGCGATAACCGAGCATGTGGCAGATGTGCAAACCGGCCTCGAGCACCCGCAGGATGTTGCCATTGCCCAGCGGATACCACGGGTCGACGATCGAGTCCTGACCGAAACACACGTTCATCCCCGCTTCGAGCAACTCATTCACGCGAGTCACGCCACGGCGTTTCGGGAAGTTGTCGAAGCGGCCTTGCAGGTGAATGCTTTCGGTGGGGCAAGAAACAAAACTGATCCCCGAGTGCCCGAGCAAGCGAAACAGTTTCGCGCAGTAAGCGTTGTCGTAGGAGCCCATCGCCGTGGTGTGGCTGGCGGTGACGCGCGAACCCATGTCGCGGCTGCGGGCCTCTTCGGCCAGCACTTCAAGGAAGCGTGAGTGCGGGTCGTCGGTTTCGTCGCAATGCACGTCCACCAGACAGCCCGTGCGTTCGGCCAGGTCCATCAGGAACTTCACCGAGCTTACGCCCTGGTCCCGGGTGTATTCGAAATGCGGAATGCCGCCGACCACATCGGCGCCCAGGCGGATCGCTTCTTCCATCAGCTCGCGCCCGTTGCGGTACGACTCGATGCCTTCCTGGGGGAACGCGACGATTTGCAAGTCGATCAGGTGGTGGCTTTCCTCGCGGACTTCGAGCATCGCCTTGAGCGCGATCAGTTCCGGGTCGGTGACATCGACGTGGGTGCGCACGTGCTGAATGCCGTGGGCGGCGAGGGTCTGGATGGTTTTTTTGGCGCGGGTCTTGGTGTCTTCCTGAGTGATGGTGGCCTTGCGCTCGCCCCAGCACTCGATACCTTCGAACAGCGTACCGCTCATGTTCCAGCGCGGTTCGCCGGCCGTCAGGGTGGCATCGAGGTGAATGTGCGGTTCGACGAAGGGCGGCACCACCAGATTACCGCCGGCGTCCAGGTCATTCGGCCCCAGTGACGGGGCTTCGGTTTGCCGGGCGATGCTGTGAATCAGGCCGTTTTCCAGGTGCAACTCATGCAGGCCTTCTTGGTTGCGCAGGCGGGCGTTGATGATATGCATCAGGCGAGTCCTTTTAGAGATCTTGTAGTGGTGCTTCGGCGGTACGGGCACCCAGTACGCCGGTCAATGACACATACGTTAGCGCGGCAGTGGCAATCCCTACCAGCGGCGCGATCCACGGCGAGCTGAATGCTGCGACGGTGCCGACCGCATAAGCGCTCAGGCCAGGCCAGTTGAACGCCGGCAACCGGGCATCGGCCAGGCGTGGATATTGCCCACGGTAACGGAAGAAAAAGTCCGCCATGATCACCCCGCCAATCGGCGGAATCACCGTGCCCAGCAGAATCAGGTAAGGCACCAGCATGTCGTACATGCCCAGCAGCGCCAGCAGCGTGCCGATCACCGCGCCGGCCAGGGTCACGGTTTTGCGCCGGCCGGTGCGCAACAGATTGCAGCCGGCGACGGCGAAGTTGTAGATCGTGTTGTCCTGGGTGCTCCAGATGTTGAGCAGCAACATCGCCATCGCGGCCATGGCGAAGCCTTGCAGCAACAGCACTTCGACTACGTCCGGTTGCTGATAGACGATCGCGCCATAGGCACCGATCAACACCATCAGGCCGTTGCCGATGAAAAAGCCGATCAGGCTCGCCAGCACCGCGACTCGCGCCGAACGGGAGAAACGTGTCCAGTTGGTCGCCTGGGTCGCGCCACTGACGAAGGTGCCGAACACCAGGGTAATCGCGGTCGACCAGTCCAGTGTTGCCGTCGGCACCACGGCGAGCAAACCCTCGAGCCCGCCGACCTTCACCGTCGCGACCCACATCGACAGCATCAGCAGCAACATCATGGCGGGTACGGCGATGTACGACAGAATCTCCAGCCCGCGATAGCCGATGTACGCCGTGGCGCAAAAGCCCAGGCCGAACAGCACCATCAGCCCCAGTACGGTGCTTTCATTCAGTTCGAAATATTTGCCGAGTACGACGGCTGCGGTCGCGGTGCCCCAGGCGTACCAGCCGATCTGGGTGAAGCCGAGGATCAGGTCGCTGAGCTTGCTGCCCACTTCGCCGAAGCAGAAACGGCCCATCAACACCGAATTGAGGCCGCTTTTGAAGGCGATGTAGCCAAGCCCGGCTGCGTAGATTCCCAACAGCAGATTGCCGGCGATGATCACCGCCAGCATCTCGCTGAAACTGAACGCCACCCCCAGCTTGCCGCCGGCAAACATGGTCGCCGTGAAGAAGGTAAAACCCAGCAGCACCATGGCTGTGGAGGCGAGCCCCTTGCGGGCATGCATCGGGACTTCGCTTAAAGGGTAATCGTTGCCCGGATCGTTCTGCGTCATGTGGCATTCCTTGCTGGATGGAGGACGCGAGGGTGTTGCAGTGCTCGTGCCAATGGCGCGAGGGTGTTGTTCTTTATAGCCGAGCCGGCGGATTTAGCCTGAAGAGGGGCACGAAAGCAGTGCGGCAGTGGTTCAAATTGGAACGCAGCAATCAGGTAGTCACAAAGTCCTGTGGCGAGGGGGCTCCGTCGATCAGGCGTTCTGTGCCAACGGCAAAAACCGCAATATCGCCGCCATGATCGCCTCCGGTGCATCCTCCTGCACCAGATGCCCGGCATTCGCAACGGGATGAAACTGCGACCCCGCAATCATCTGATGCAACGCCCGCCCGCGTTCAATGGGAATCCACTGATCGTCTTCCCCCCAGAGAATCTGCACCGGGCAGCGAATCGTCGGGTACAGTGTTTCGATCTCGCGGGTATAACGCTCATCCATCTGCGCGATCTGCCGATAGAACGCCGCTTGCCCCGAATCACCCAGCCAGGGCTGCACGTAAGGCGCCAGCTCCTGATCGGAAATCTCGCGCTTGATCGCGCCACGAATATAGGTCGGCACAATCGCCCGTTGAATGTAATCAGGCAGCCCGCTGAACGCCGCTTCATGCTGACGCACATGCTGCACGAACGGCGAACCCCAGGGCGACAGCGCCACCGGGTCAATCAGCGTCAGGCTGCGGTAATCCTTGCCATTGAGCAGATGCGCGCGCAACACAGTGGCGCCGCCGAAATCGTGGGCTACCACGTCTGGCCGTTCCAGGCCCCAGTGCTCCAGCAATTGCGCCAACAGTTGGTTCTGTACGCCCAGCGACACATCGCCGTCCGGCTGTGCGGACTGCCCGTAACCCAGCAAATCGAAGTAATACACCCGGTGCGAGGTGATGAAGTGCGGCGCGATCCGGTGCCACACATGAGAAGAGAAGGGCGTGCCATGCACGAACACCAGCGGCGGGCCGTCGCCACGCACGGCGTAGCGAACGGAGTGCCCGTTGAAACGATAGGTCTGAGCCAGCGGCCAGTCAGTCATGGGTGCGTCCTCTTGGCGTGTGCGAGCCCAAAAGCATAGGCATAAAAAAACAGCCATTGAAGGCTGTTTTTCATATCACTGACGAAACGCATTCTCCTTATGGGATTTACGTTTACTCACCGCGATAGATGCAACCGCTGGTGCAGGTTTCGTGGATGCGGATCGCGCTGAGTTCCGGCAACAACGGCTTCAACTCATTCCAGATCCACTTGGCCAGCACTTCGCTGGTCGGGTTTTCCAGGCCGGGAATGTCGTTCAGGTAATTGTGATCGAGGCGCTCGTAGAGCGGCTTGAAGATCTCTTTGATTTCCGAGAAATCGCGGATCCAGCCGGTGTGCGGATCGAGGTCGCCGCTCAGGTGAATCGCCACTTTGAACGAATGACCATGAAGGCGGCCGCACTTGTGGCCGTCCGGTACGTGGGGCAGGCGATGGGCGGATTCGAAGGTAAACTCTTTGAATATTTCCACAGTGATGTTCAGCTCTTTCAGGTGGCGATCGCCGCGGCGATGTGGGCAGGTGGCGAGTTTACCAGAGCTCCGGGCAAAACACTGACTAAAGGGTCAGCAAGCGCTCGCCGAGGCGACCGTTGGCGGTCAGTTCAAGGAATTCATCGCCCAGGCGACGGCTTTCATCCATCGTTGCGCGCCAATACTTCTGTCGGCTCGGGGCATCGCCCATGAAGCGCTTGAAGTCGTTACGGTCCGGCAGCTTGCCGTAGGGCAGGCGTGCCAGGTATTCCTTCGACGGGGCCAGTAGCAGAACATCCTGCAAGCGCTCAGGGCAGGCGCGGCGCCATGGCAGCGTCTTGTCGAACCAGCCGGGGATCACCCGGTCGGTGAAGTGCGGATACAGCACGATGTCGTTGCCGCTGTAGGGCAGGTCGAGGTGATAGTCCAGCAGACCACCATCGCGGAACGTCCCCGCGCCGGCCCCCGGCAAGTCGCGTACGCCTTGCATGACCATCGGGATCGAACCCGAGGCCAGCAGGGCCTGGCGCAGGTTGCCGGCATTCAGTGAGATGAAGCGCGACGGGAAGTCGTTCAGCGCGTTGACCGGTGGTGCCAGGCGCGGGTCGTGGATGATCAGCCGCTCGAAATGCCGCGACAGCCGTGAACGACCGCGCAGGTTGTCGGCGATCACTGACGACAGGCCCAGCCCCAACCGGCCGCGATGATCGTCCGCCAACAGGCCGTGGCTTTTGACCACCATGATGTTCAGGCGGTAGTGGGCGTTATCCAGAATCGCGGCATCGCGGCCGTCGAGCAAGTCATCGAGCATGCGTCGGGAGCTCTGGCTGATCTGCGCCATGGTCACGCCTTTGGCGAAGTTCTGCTCGGTGTACAGATGACCGAGGCGGCGGATGCCTTCGGCGGCATCCGGCAGGCAGGCGCTGGCGAACCGCCAGGAACCCACCGAGGCGCCGATCAGCGAACGCTCCCGGGGCGCCGCCGGCAGCCATTCGCCAAACAGCGCCAGGTCCAGACCCTGAATCCCCAGCGCTTTCGGGCCACCGGCGGCGCCCGGCAACGTGCCCACATCGGCAGCGTTCAAGCCGTTGGCACGGATGCGCGCCAGAGCGCGCGGGCCGGCCTTGAGGGTCAGGGAAGGGAACTTGATGTGGATAGCGGTCATACCGGTCTCGATGTCTGGCAAGCAGGGATTATAAGCACCTCTTGGGCTGCGATTGTCCCCGATCAATGCAGGAGCTGCCGAAGGCTGCGATGCTTTGATCTTTGGCTGCGTCATGCACGCAAAAAATCCAAATCAAAAGATCGTCCGATCGCGGCCCGAGCCTTCGGCAGCTCCGGGTTATGCGTAAGCTATTCCCAATGATGGCAATTCAGTTTCAGTTAAGTTCGAATCGCTAAGGTCGCGCCGTCGGCAACACATAAGAAAATACGGAGCCACCCCATGAGAATCCTGACTGCCCTGTTCACCGCGTCCCTCATCTGCCTGACCGCCAGCCTTGCTCATGCCCGCGACCTGGGCCCCGACGAAACCCTGAGACTGCGCGACGCTGGTACCATTGTGTCTTTCGAGAAGCTCAACGCCACCGCTCTGGCCAAACACCCCGGCTCGACCATCACCGGCACCGAGCTCGAAGAAGAGTACGGCAAGTACAAATACCAGATGGAACTGCGCGACCCGCAAGGCATTGAGTGGGATATGGAATTGGATGCGGTCAGCGGGCAGGTTCTCAGGGATCATCAGGATACGTAATGAAGGTGCTTTCATTTTCAAGCATGGCGCTGGTGCTTCTGGCTTTTTGCTCGGTGGCCGTGGCCCGCGACCTGGATCAGGACGAAGCCCTGCGCCTGCGCCAACAGGGCGTGATCCTGCCGCTGGAGCAGCTCTTGCAGCAAGCGCTGGACCGCTATCCCGGGGCCAAGTTGCTGGAAGCCGAGCTTGAAGAAAAACACGACGTCTATGTTTATGAAGTCGAGCTGCTGACCGCCGAAGGCGTGGTGCGCGAGCTGGACGTCGATGCCACCACCGGCCACGTGCTGAAAGACAAGGAAGATTGATCGATGCGTTTGCTCCTGGTGGAAGACCACGTGCCGCTGGCCGACGAATTGATGGCCGGCCTCAATCGGCAAGGCTACGCCGTGGACTGGCTGGCCGACGGCCGCGATGCGGTGTACCAGGGCAGCAGCGAGCCTTATGACCTGATCATCCTCGACCTCGGCCTGCCGGGTTTGCCGGGGCTTGAGGTGCTGGCGCAGTGGCGGACCGGTGGCTTGGCCACGCCGGTGCTGATTCTCACCGCGCGCGGTTCCTGGGCCGAGCGGATCGAAGGCCTCAAGGCCGGCGCCGACGATTACCTGAGCAAACCCTTCCACCCGGAAGAACTGCACCTGCGCATTCAGGCGTTGTTGCGCCGCTCTCACGGCCAGGCCAATCAGCCGACGCTCAAGGCCGCCGGGCTGCACCTGGATGAAGGTCGCCAGTGCGTGACCCGCGACGGCGCCGACATCCAGCTCACCGCCGCCGAATTTCGCCTGCTGCGCTATTTCATGCTGCACCCCGAACAGATCCTTTCCAAAAGCCATCTCGCCGAACACCTCTACGACGGTGAAACCGAGCGTGACTCCAACGTACTAGAAGTCCACGTCAACCACCTGCGCCGCAAGCTCGGCCGCAGCGTGATCGAAACCCGTCGCGGTCAGGGTTACCTGTTCGGCGGGCAAGCCCAGTGAGGTCGATCCAGCGTCGCTTGAGCCTGGGCCTGATCAGCGTGATGGTGATCGTCGGCCTGGTGCTGGCGCAAACCAGCCTGTGGCTGTTCGAAATGGGTTTGCAGCGCTACCTCGAAGCCGGGTTGCGCAACGACAGTGAAAACCTGCTGGTGGCGCTGGTGCGTGGCCCGCAGGGGTTGCAGCTGGATGAGCGCCATCTGTCGCCGGCCTATCAGCGCCCGTTTTCCGGGCACTATTTTCGTATCGACTTTGCCGACAGCCATTGGCGCTCCCGCTCGTTATGGGATCAGGACCTTCCGCGGCTCGAACACCCGGGCCTGAACAGCAACCTGCAACTGGGGCCGGAAGGGCAGCAGTTGCTGGTGCTGCGTTCGGACTACCGGCGGCTGGGCCAGGCGATTTCCATCAGCGTCGCTCAGGACTACACGCCGGTGCGCGAGAGTTTCTGTCGCATGCAACAAGTCGGTCTCGGGTTGGGGCTGGCGGGGCTGTTGCTGATTTTGCTGTTGCAACGGATCACCGTGCGCCGCGCCTTGCGCCCGCTGGAAAAGGCCCGCGAGCAAATCGCCCAGTTGCAGCAGGGCCAGCGTTCGCAACTCGACGAAGCCGTGCCGGTGGAGCTGGAACCGCTGGTGGCGCAGATCAACCATTTGCTGGCCCACACCGAAGATAGCCTCAAGCGCTCGCGCAATGCCTTGGGCAACTTGGGGCATGCGTTGAAAACCCCGTTGGCAGTGTTGTTGAGCCTGGCTTCCAGCGAGAAGCTCGATGCGCACCCGCAGCTGCGCAAGGTGATTCAAGCGCAACTGGAGCAGGTCCAGCAGCGACTCAATCGCGAACTCAACCGCGCCCGGTTGTCCGGCGATGCGCTGCCGGGTGCGTTGTTTGATTGCGATGCCGAGCTGCCGGGGTTACTGGCCACGCTGAGCATGATTCACGGTGAACACCTCGACCTGAGCTACCGCGCACCGGCCGGTTTGCAACTGCCGTGGGATCGCGAAGATCTGCTGGAGTTGCTGGGCAACCTGCTGGATAACGCCTGCAAATGGGCGGATGCCGAGGTTCGGTTAAGCGTGGTTGAAACGGCTGAAAGTTTTCAGTTGAGCGTGGAAGACGATGGGCCGGGGATTCCCGAAGACCAGCGTGACCAGGTGTTCAGCCGCGGTACACGGCTTGATGAACAGACCGATGGGCATGGATTGGGATTGGGCATCGTGCGCGACATCGTCGACACGTGGGGCGGGGTGTTGAGGCTGGAGGAAAGCGAGTGGGGCGGCTTGAAAGTGATGATCGAACTGCCCAAACGCTGACACAGAGCGGAAGCCAACCCATAACCCTGTGGGAGCGCAACCCGTTACATATCGGCAATAGCCGTTCGCTTTGACAAGGGGACGATGCTGCGGCACAGTGCGCGCCCTCTAATAAAACCCTCTCTTCAATCCGCTGGCGGCGCTTGTGCGCACTGCCGGACGGACTCTTTCCGCTTGCCTTGAGGTAACGATGATTAATGCAGTAATTGCCGCGGTCGGCATCATGCTGATACTCAGCCTGTCCCGCGTGCATGTGGTAATCGCGCTGATTGTGGGCGCGCTGGTCGGTGGTTTGACCGGTGGCCTGGGGATCGATGCGACCCTCAAAGCCTTCAACAGCGGCCTCGGCGGCGGGGCGACAGTGGCGTTGTCCTACGCCTTGCTCGGCGCGTTCGCCGTGGCCATCGCCAAGTCCGGCCTGGCCCACGCCCTGGCGGACAAAGCCCTGGCCATGGTCGATCGCCAGCACACCAACGGCGGCGGCAATGTCAAATGGCTGCTGATCGGCCTGCTCTGGGTGGTGGCCATCGCCTCGCAGAACATTTTGCCGATTCATATCGCGTTTATCCCGTTGCTGGTGCCGCCTCTTTTATATGTGCTGACCAAACTGCAACTGGACCGGCGGTTGATCGCCTGCGTGATGACCTTCGGGCTGATCACGCCGTACATGTTCCTGCCGGTGGGCTTCGGCAACATCTTCCTCAATGAAATCCTGTTGGCCAACGTCGCCCGTAGCGGGGTGGACATCAGCGGCATCAACGTCACCCATGCCATGGGCATTCCGGCGCTGGGCATGGTGTTTGGCCTCGCGGCAGCCTTCATCAGCTACCGCAAGAAGCGCGTTTACGACCTGGAAAAGATCGAGCAAGTCGAACAGGTCGCGGTGCAGTACAACCCCTTGAGCCTGATGGTCGCCGGTCTGGCGATTGTCGTGGCGTTCATTATTCAGCTGTTGCTGGACTCGATGATTATCGGGGCGCTGGTGGGCTTTCTGATCTTTTCGGCGTCGGGCATCGTCAAGTGGCGTGAAACCGACGACCTGTTCACCGAAGGCATGAAGATGATGGCGATGATCGGCTTCATCATGATCGCCGCGTCCGGTTTTGCCGAAGTGATGAAAGCCACCGGTCATGTGCAGACACTGGTGGAGTCCTCGGCCTCGTGGATCGACCACAGCAAAGGCATCGGGGCGCTGTTGATGCTGCTGGTGGGCCTGTTGGTGACCATGGGCATCGGCTCGTCGTTTTCCACGGTACCGATTCTGGCGGCGATTTTCGTGCCGTTGTGCGTGCAACTGGGCTTCAGCCCGATCGCCATCGTGTGCATCGTCGGCACTGCCGGCGCGCTGGGCGATGCCGGTTCACCGGCGTCGGACTCGACCCTGGGCCCGACCTCCGGTCTGAACATCGACGGCCAGCATCACCACATCTGGGACACCGTGGTCCCGACCTTCCTGCACTACAACCTGCCGTTGCTGGCGTTCGGTTGGGTGGCGGCGATGGTTCTGTAACCACTCTACCTTGTGGGACCGCGTTCAACTTTTGATCTGGCGTGCCGTTATAGCCTTTAACCACGCCAATAAAATCAAAAGAGTGAACGTCATGCGCATGAGCCTGAAGGCCAAAGTCCTGTCCCTTGCCGTCCTCCCGGTGTTGCTCTTTGCGCTGGTCATCAGCCTGACCACGCTGTTCATTCTGCAGGAACAGGCCCGCAAGGAAGTCGAGGAAACCCGTCAGCGCCTGCTCAGCGATGCCAAGGCAACCCTGCAAAGCTACGTTGCCGTGGCCATGACCGCGATCAAACCGCTCTACGACGCGGCCGCTCCCGGCGATGACGCGGCGCGGGCGCAGGTGATCAAGTTGCTGTCGAGTATCACCTACGGCAAGGACGGCTACTTCTTCGGCTACGACTCCAACACCGTGCGCCTGTTCAAGGCCAACAGCCCCGAAGGCGTGGGCCAGAGCTTCAAGGACAACCGCGACCCGAACGGCATCTACGTTAACCGCGACCTGGTGAAAGTCGCCAAGGACGGTACCCACTACCTGCAATACAGCTCGCCACTGCCTGGTAATACCCAAGTACAGGTGCCCAAGCTCGGCTACACCGAATACCTGTCGAAGTGGGACATGGCGGTCGGCACCTCGGTCAACCTCGACGGCATTGAAGCGCAAGTGGCGCTGGTCGAGATCAAGGTCCAGGAACGCATGCAAGGCGTGGTGCTGAGCATTGTCGGGATTGCCGTGCTGGTGCTGTTGGTGATCGCCGCGGCCGGGATGCTGCTGGCCAATACCATTCTGCGTCCGCTGAACCTGATGAAAGCCAACCTCGACGACATCGCGGCGGGCGAGGGCGACCTGACCCGGCGCCTGACCATCACCAGCCAGGATGAACTCGGCGAACTGGCCGGCTCGTTCAACCGTTTCGTCGACAAGATCCACAGCCTGGTGCGGCAGATCACCGAAATGACCTCGCAACTGACCGGGCTGGTGAATCAGGTTTCCGATCAGGCCCAACGCTCGGATCAGGCCATGGAGCGCCAGCGCCACGAGACCGATCAGGTGGCCACGGCGATCAACCAAATGTCGGCGGCGGCCCAGGAAGTGGCCAAGAGCGCGCAAAACGCCGCGGTCGCTGCCCAGCAGACCGACGAAGAAGGCCAAGCCGCCAAGCGCGTGGTGGCCGGCAGCATCGTGAAAATTCATGCACTGGTGAACGACATTCGCAGCAGCGGCGTGTCCCTCGACAGCCTGCAGAAAGACGTGTCGTCGATTGTCAGCGTGCTCGGGGTGATCCGTTCGATTGCCGAGCAGACCAACCTGCTGGCGCTCAACGCCGCCATTGAAGCGGCCCGCGCCGGTGAGGCCGGACGTGGTTTTGCGGTGGTTGCCGACGAAGTGCGGGCGCTGGCCAGTCGCACGCAAATCAGTACTCAGGAAATCCAGGGCATGATCGACCGCTTGCAGGCCGGCACTCAATCGGCGGTCGAGTCCATGCGCCGCTCCAGCGAAGCCGGCGACGGCACGTCGGCCCAGGCCAACGAGGCCGGGGCGTCGCTGGACGCCATGGCCCAGTTGATCGGCACCATCAACTCGATGAACGCGCAGATTGCCAGCGCCGCCGAAGAGCAAACCGCCGTGGCCGAAGAGATCAACCGCAGCGTGCACCAGATCGCCGTGGCGGTGGACAGCGTCGCCGACGAAACCCAGCGCGGCGCGCAAACCTCGCGCAGCCTGGCCGATCTCGGTCAGCGCCTGGGACAATTGGTCGGGCAATTCCGTATTTGATTGATGTCGCTGAGAGCGTTTTGCGATCTGTAGCAGCTGCCGAGCCCGCGAGGCTGCTGCTACGGGGGAGCCACATCGCGACTACCCTCAATAGTAAGCAAACTCCGTCCAGGCATCTGTTTGAACCGGTTTCTGCAACGGGCGGTCATTTGCTTCAGGTGCCGCGCACCCGCGGCACCCGGACGACCCTAACTATGGAGTCAGACTCATGAACGACGGTACCTGCGACTGCCCGAAATGCTCCTGCAAACTGGGCGATCACCCCATCGTGCGTCACGGCAAGCACTATTGCTGCGAAGGCTGCGCCAAACATCACGAACACGGCGAAGAATGTTCCACCAAAGGCTGCAAGTGCGCTAAGCACTGACCGCTCATCCAAAAAAAGTGGAGCCGCTGCGGCTCCACTTTCAGTTCGAATATTCACCCTCCCGTTCAACGTTCAACTCGTCGGCCGCCAGGTCACGTTCTCGACGCCGAATTTTTCCGCCACAGGTTTGCTGGTCTTTTGCACCCGCTCACGGCCAAAACGAGGGATCCGGCCTACGCCGGCATCGCAACTGGCCCAGTGCCAGGCTTCTGCGTTGTCCATTTTGTCCTGGCGGATGATGAAAGACTTAGGCTTGCCATGAAGTGTGTATTCAATGACGAAAAGCTTTGCGTTGTTCATAAAGCCTGTATTCCTCCCTGTTGTTATAGAAGGATCGTGAGGCGCGCGAAAAATTCCGTCGGATTGTCAGTCGGTTACAGCGACTGGCGACACGTCGCACGCCTCGCTACCATGGAGCCTTTCCGTCCCCTAATGATCCTAGCCTATGGCCAAGGCCGCCCCCCCTGATTTAAGCGATACCGATGTGCCCGTGCAACCGCTGGCGCGTACTTACCCACGTGGGTTGTATATCGAGCCTCACGAACATGCGTGGGGCCAGTTGCTGTACGCGATGAGCGGCGTGATGTGGGTCGAGACGCCCAATGAAGCACTGGTGGTGCCGCCGCAACGGGCGGTCTGGCTGCCGCCGGGTGTGCCGCACGGGATTCGCGTGGTCTCTGACTTGCAGATGCGCAACATCTACCTGCGGCCGTCATTGGCGGCGACACTGGACGACAGTGTGCAAGTGATTGAAGTCGGCGGCTTGCTGCGCGAACTGATCGTCGGGTTGGTGGAGCAGGGCGACGACGGTGCCCCGGATTACTACGACGCGCTGGTCGGCCTGGCCTTGCTGGAGCTCAAGCGCGCCCGGCGCTCATTGCTGAAAATACCGCTACCGGACGATTCCGACCGGCGGCTGATGAACCTGTGCCAGGCGGTCATGGCCTCACCGTCGCTGGACATTCCCTTCGAGCAGCACGCCGAAAATGCCGGTGCCAGCGTGCGTACCCTGGCGCGGTTGTTCAAGGACGGTTTGGGCATGGGCTTCTCCGAATGGCGGCGGCAAGTGCAACTGGCGACCGCGGCGGCCGAATTGATTCAGGGCGTACCGGTCAGCGCGATAGCCCGGGAACTGGGTTATTCGCCGAGCAGCTTCAGCGACATGTTCCGCCGGGAACTGGGCGTCGCGCCTTCGCAGTTTTGCGTGAGCCAGCAACGGGGCGGCGCTGCGTAAAAAGCGCTTTGGCCGACATTCAGAAGTACTTGGCCGACGTCCTTGGCGACCTCTCTCTAGACTCTGCGCATACCCCCTTATGCCACGGAGTCTGTCATGAACTACCTTATCTCGTTGGGTATCGGTCTGGGCGTCGGCCTGCTCTATGGCGCGCTGGATTTTCGTTCCCCCGCACCGCCGGCCATCGCGCTGGTGGGCCTGCTGGGCATGCTTGCCGGTGAGCAGTTGTGGCCCTTGGGTCGGCAACTGGTGGCGGGCTGGATCTCCTGAAACCTCTTATCCATTTGGTGGAAATGCCCATGAAAGCACTGCAATTCGACAAAACCGGCGACCTCTCGGCCCTGCGCTACGTTGAGGTGCCCACCCCCGTTCCCGGCGCTGACGAAGTGCTGGTCCAGATCAAGGCGGCGGGCCTCAATCCCAGCGATGTGAAAAACGTACTGGGGCGCTTTCCCTACACCACATTGCCGCGGATTCCCGGGCGTGATTTCGCCGGTATCGTCGTCGAAGGCCCGCAGGCGCTGATCGGCCAGGAAGTCTGGGGCACCGGCCGGGAGTTGGGCTTCTTTGCCGACGGTTCCCACGCGCAATTCGTCAAACTGCCGGCCAATGGCGTGGCGCTGAAGCCGACGCATCTGAGCTTTGCCCAGGCTGCCAGCCTCGGTGTGCCGTACACCACGGCGTGGGATGCGCTGGAGCGCAGTCTTGTCACGACCGGAACGCGGTTGTTGGTGATCGGCGGCGGGGCGGTGGGCAGCGCAGCATTGGCGCTGGCCAAAGTCCGGGGCGCCCAGGTGCTGGCGGCGGCGCGGCGGCCGGAGCAGGTCAAGGATTTGCAGGCTCAGGGTTATCAGACGCTGCAACTGGATAAGCCTGAGGACCTGGGCGCACAGGTCAACGCCGTGTATGCCGGCGGCGCCGACGTGATCTTCGACACCACCGGTTTCTGGCTACCGGCCTCGGTCCCGGCGCTGGCCGCGTTCGGTCGCATCGCAATCATCGCCGCGCCGGCGGATGGGCATGTGCAATTGCCGGCCCTGGCGCTGTATCGCAAGGGCGGTTCGGTGGTAGGGATCAATTCGTTGCTGTACGGGGTTCAGGCGTGTGCGGCGATGCTCGAACAGTTCGGAAGCTTTTTCGATCAGGGCCTGTTGCCGTTGCCGGAAGGGCTAGTTGAATCGCCGTTGGCCGAGGGGCTGGAACGGTATGCCGAGGTGAATCAGGGCAGTGGCGACAAGGTGATTTTGTTGCCGTAAAGAGCTTCGCGGGCAAGCCTCGCTCCTACAGGTTGGTGTCGATTTCGAACCGTAGGAGCGAGGCTTGCCCGCGAAAGCGTCCTCAAGCCGAACTCAAACCTCAGGCACGCCTTTCTCCCAAGCCGACCAATTCTTCAGAATCTCCTGCACCAACGGATTCCCCGTGCGGTACAGGTTCTCCAGTGCTGGCACAAACCCGCCCTGATCGGCGTATTTGAGCAGGTTATCCACCTCGCTCTGGCCCGGTGCCGGCCGGTCGAAGTCGGAACCGGCGCGTACCACCGCCAAACGGCGGACATCCACCAGACCTTCGCGACTGGCCCGCAGCAGTGCCTCGTAGGTGGAGTTGTCTTCCTGCTGAGTGGTGCAGTAGACACCTTCGTTGTTGGTCAGCAATTTTGTCCAGACTTCCGCCCGCTCACTCAAGCGCGTCCCGGAAAACCAGGTATTGCCCGCCAGCGTGTCGCACTGGGTCACCACCGGCGGCTGATTGGCCGGGGCCGACGGATACTTCAAGCGCCACGCCGCCGACTCCTTGCTCTCGCTCAGCTCGACCTTGTGGCTCAGGGCGAAGGCCTTGGCCTGCAGCTTTGGGTTGAGTTCGAAGACTTCGGTCTTGTAATCCAGCGGTGGTTTTTCGTTCGGGCCTTTGGTGTTGATGCCCAGGTAACCGGTCGGCCAGTCTTTCGGCGCGTCCCGGGAGTCCAGTTCCCACTGGGTGCCGAACTCCACCAGGTAGTGCGCCCACGCGGTGGTGCCGATGGTCCCGTGTTTCGGGCTGATGCCGGCAATCCCGGCGATCAGGAAGTAACTTTTGCGCAGGTCGAATTTCGGCGACAGCGCCAGGGCCAGGGTCGAGGCCGCCGCATTGGTCTGGCCCATGCCGGTGACCATCAGGCATACCTGTTCGATGTTGCAGCGAATGTTCGGGTACTCGGCGGACAGGCCCGGTACTCGCACTTCCTGCTTGAGTTCCAGGCGATCGATCCAGTTCTGCGCCTCGGGAGCGAACATAGTGATCAGCATCACTTTCGGCTGGATCGGCGCTTCTACCGCCCAGGCAGAGGAAGAGAGCAGGGTGCTTGCCGCAAAACCGACAGACAGGGAAATACGCGTCATTGCTTTCATAAAACCTCCTGATTCAAATGAGCCTTAAAACTGATAGCCGACACCGGCGTAGTAACCCCAGCCGTTGGAACGGGCGCGGAAGTCGCCGTCGCCGAAATTCAACTCACTGCCGTCCTCCCAGTTGCCGCCGTTGTGGAAGTAACGGCCGACCAGGGTGAAACGCAAGTGGGTGAAGGCGTAGAGCAACACGTTGGTGGCCACGGTGGCATTGGCGGTGCGGGCCGGGTTGTCCTTGTGCAGATCGGAGCCGAAGTCGAAGTTGGTGAAACCGATGTAGGTCAACGAAGCGCCGTTGCTGAAACTGCTGATGGGCACGATGTATTTGAGCTGGGCGCGGTAGCCGTCCCACGAATACTCGTTGCTGGCGCCGTAGTTTTCCCACTGGTAGCGACCGTAGAAGTTGGCCGACAGATTGACCCGCGAATGGGTGTCGATGTCGGTGCCGAGGCCGCTGTACAGCGTGTTGGCGCGGTTGGCACTGTTGCTGCCGTGGTCGTAGATCCAGTCGAACGCCACGTACCATTCCTTGAACGGCCCGACGGCCAGACTGCGGCCGGCGAGGTAGTCGATGGAAATCCGTGGTTCGTGCTCCATGAACACTGGCGAGCCGTGGTCCCATACGCCTTTGTCATGGCTGTTGCCGATGTCGAAGATCTTCGGAATGTCGATGTAGCCGTACAACTCGAACGGCCCCTTGCGGCCGAAGTACTCGTATTCCAAGTAGATGTCGTCGGCCGGTTGCGGGCCGAAACTGATGTCCTTGCTGCCGATGACGGTCAGGTCCTGATTGAACCAGTCCGACAGGTACGCGCCTTTTTTTGGTGGGTTGGCTTCAGGACTGAGGGCTTCGCCCTGGGCGGATTCTTCGGTGGTGGCCGGTTGGGCCAGCGCGGAGCTGCTGAGTAGTCCTGTAACGCTGGCCAACAGCAAGGAAACAGCAAACGTGCGCGAGCAAGTCACGCGACTGGAGGTGCAATGCATTAAAAGTCCCTTTTCGTGCGGATCGAAGCCCCGGTGGTGCGGGCTTGTGCGGTTTAAGTGGCGAACAGGCCGGTATCGGCGGCTCGCAAACGTTTGCACAAGCTATACCAATTTTCGCAATGCGCTGAAAAGCCGGAGGAATTGGCGGTTTTGCTGTCCTTTTGGTCAAGGATTTCGAGGGGCGGGGGAAAGGCGGGGGAGCTGAATGCACCAAAGTGAGTTTCGCTGCACAAAGATCGTTCTTACGCGGCTTCTGCCAAATGGGGTTGCTGTAGAATCCTCGCCATTGACTTCACAAGGTGCATCCCATGAGCGAGCCGATACGTCTGACCCAATACAGCCACGGCGCAGGTTGCGGCTGCAAGATTTCGCCCCAGGTGCTGGAGGTGATTCTGGCCGGTAGCGGGGCGCAGAACCTGGACCCGAAACTCTGGGTTGGCAACGCCTCGCGCGATGACGCGGCGGTGTATGCCATCGATGAAGAGCGCGGCGTGGTGTCGACCACTGACTTCTTTATGCCGATCGTCGACGATCCGTTCGATTTCGGCCGTATCGCCGCCACCAACGCCATCAGCGACATTTACGCCATGGGCGGCGATCCGTTGATGGCGATTGCGATCCTCGGCTGGCCGGTCAATGTGCTGGCGCCGGAGATTGCCCGGGAAGTGATTCGCGGCGGGCGGTCGGTCTGCGATGAAGCGGGAATCCCCTTGGCCGGTGGCCATTCCATCGACGCACCTGAGCCGATCTTCGGCCTGGCCGTGACCGGACTGGTGGAAAAGCGCCACATGAAGCGCAACGACACTGCCACCGCCGGATGCCTGCTCTATCTCACCAAACCCTTGGGCATCGGCATCCTCACCACCGCCGAGAAAAAGGGCAAGTTGCGCAATGCCGACATCGGCCTGGCCCGCGACTGGATGTGCACCCTGAACAAACCCGGAAGCCGTTTTGGCAAGCTCGATGGCGTGACCGCAATGACTGACGTCACCGGTTTCGGCCTGCTCGGGCATCTGGTGGAAATGGCCGACGGCAGCAACGTGACCGCCCGCATCGGCTATGACCGTGTGCCGCGCCTGCCGGGCGTCGAGTATTACCTCGATCAGGGCTGCGTGCCCGGCGGCACACTGCGCAATTTCGACAGCTACGCCAGCAAGGTCGGTCGGCTCCAGGAGTTGCACAAACGCGTGCTCTGCGACCCGCAGACCAGCGGCGGTTTGCTGATTGCGGTCAAGCCCGAAGGCGACGCAGCGTTCCTGGCGGTGGCGGCCGAACTTGGGCTGGCCCTTCAGCCGATCGGCGAACTGGTTGAGCGACAGACCTACGCGGTTGAGGTGGTTTGATGTCCAGAGACTTCACCGATTACCGCGACATCTTCCTCAACGACCGGCCGATGATGGATGTGCGCGCGCCGATCGAATTCCTCAAGGGCTCATTCCCCGGTGTGGTCAACCTGCCGCTGATGAATGACCACGAGCGGCAACGGGTCGGCACTTGCTACAAGCAACACGGTCAGCAAGCAGCCATCACGCTGGGGCATCAATTGGTGGCCGGCGCGACCAAGGCCGAGCGTATCCAGGCCTGGGCCGATTTTGCCCGGGCGCATCCGGATGGCTATTTGTATTGTTTTCGCGGTGGGCTGCGTTCGCAGATCACCCAGCAGTGGCTCAAGGACGAAGCGGGCATCGACTATCCGCGGGTCGGTGGCGGCTACAAGGCCATGCGCACCTTCTTGCTCGACACGCTCGACCAAGCCGTTGCCCAGTGCGATTTCGTTTTGCTGGGCGGCATGACCGGCACCGGCAAGACCGAGGTGCTCACGCAATTGAGCAACGCGCTGGACCTTGAAGGTCATGCCCATCATCGCGGCTCCAGCTTCGGCAAACGCGCCACCGGCCAACCCTCCAACATCGACTTTGAAAACCGCCTGGCCGTGGACGTGCTGAAAAAGCGTGCCAGCGGTATCGAGCAGTTTGTGCTCGAAGACGAGAGCCGCGCGATCGGCAGTTGTGCGCTGCCGTTGCCGCTGTATCAGGGCATGCAGCAGTTTCCGATGGTCTGGCTGGAAGACAGCCTGGAAGGGCGCGTCGAGCGGATCCTGCGCGATTACGTGGTGGATTTATGCGCCGAGTTCACCGAGGTGTATGGCGATGAAGGCTTCACGCTGTTTTCCGAGCGGATGTTGGCGAGCCTGAACAATGTCCAGAAACGCCTGGGCGGCGAACGTCATCGGCGGATGCTGACCTTGATGGAGGATGCGCTGGCGGAACAGGCCAATAGCGGCGCGGTGGATTTGCACCGGGGCTGGATCGAAGGGTTGCTGCGTGAGTATTACGACCCGATGTATGTGTTTCAGCGGGAGAAGAAGGGGGCGCGGATCGAGTTTGTCGGGGATCGGGGGGCGGTTCTCGAATATTTGCGGGAGCGGGGCAAGCAGCGGGGGTGATGTTGTTTTTACTGGCCCCTTCGCGAGCCTGCTCGCGATGGGGCCTGGCAGGTGCCCGACCGCTTACGTCGGACAAGTCTCCGGGCCGTTATTGAGCCCTTGCTTATAGAGGTGGCTCTGCAGGCTGGCCTTGCCGTTGTGCCAGGTCAGCGTGAGCACGTACAGCGAGTCATAGTCGCTGGATGCCCAGTCATCGGTGATGCGCTGTTCTGAGCCGACGGCTTCCCCGGCGACCTTGTTGATCAGCTCGGGCAGGTAGCCATGAGACCAGGCGGTATAGATGATCGAGTTGTGATACTTGTCGCGAAGCAGTTCATCGGCCAGGTCGCTGGTGTCGTTGGCCGAAAATTCGATGTTCACCGGCAAGCCGAGCTTGATCGCGCTGGGGCTGATGGTCATCAGGGGGCGAATGTAACTGTAGGAATTATCCAGTTCGCCTTCCTCTACATTGCGCGTCGGGTTGGCGGCAAACACGTAGTTGGCCTTGCCGAATTTTTCCGGCAGCAAGGTGGCCAGGTCGATGGCGCGGTTCAGTCCCTGACAATTGAGCTGACCCAGGCCGCCGGCCGGTTTTTCCGCGTGACGCAAAAACACCAGCGTCTGTGTACCGTCCACCGGTTGGGCGCGGCTTACACTGGACTCCAGTGACAAAAACAACGCGCTGGCCGCCAACAGAGCGGGCAGGAAGATATAAGCGCGATGTTTGAAGCGGTTGGTGAGTTTCAAAGGATTCATCATCGAATAGGTAATCTTCAGCGCATTTGGTTAAGGCCGACAAACCTTGATACCTCAAGTGCCTAGCATAGGGTGTTTGCCATGTCGTTGACCCGGTCCATTTCTAACAGGGCAATGCTCAGAGTCCGCTGAAGCCCTTTTGGTTCGATTCGAGCTTCGATCCGGGCCAGGTGCCTGGCACTTTAGCGGCAACCTTGAACGGATTGGGGGGAAGGTTATCGACAGGATGTTTCGGATTTATGGACACAGTACACATCTTAGCCCCGTCCCCCTTATGATCTTCACTCCGATTTTCCCGTGGAAGCTCCCGATGACCGATTTGTCTGCATTCCCCATCACTCGAAAATGGCCGGCCCAGTACCCGGAGTGGATCCAGCTCTATTCCTTGCCAACGCCCAATGGCGTCAAGGTTTCGATCATGCTCGAAGAGATCGGGCTGCCCTACGAGCCGCATCGTGTGGGCTTCGACACTCAGGATCAGCTGTCCCCTGAGTTTCTGTCGCTGAACCCCAACAACAAGATTCCGGCGATCCTCGACCCCCATGGCCCGGGCGACCAACCGCTGGCGCTGTTCGAGTCCGGGGCGATTCTGATTTACCTCGCCGACAAGAGCGGGCAACTGCTGGCCCAGGAGTCGGCAGCGCGTTACGAGACCCTTCAGTGGCTGATGTTTCAGATGGGCGGTATCGGGCCGATGTTCGGCCAGCTCGGCTTTTTCAACAAATTCGCCGGCAAGGACTACGAAGACAAGCGTCCCCGTGATCGCTACGTCGACGAAAGCAAGCGCTTGCTCAAGGTCCTCGATGGCCGTCTGCAAGGGCGCGACTGGATCATGGGCGAGCGCTACACCATTGCCGACATCGCGACTTTTCCGTGGGTGCGCAACCTGATCGGCTTCTACGAGGCCGGCGACCTGGTCGGTATCCAGGATTTCCCCAACGTCACCCGTGTGCTGGAGCGTTTCCTGGCAAGACCGGCGGTAATTCGCGGTCTGGAAATCCCCAAGCAATCCCTTTGAATCCTTCATCACCAAGGCAGGCAATGAGCGCATTCGATTTCAAGCAAGTAGATGTCTTCAGCCACGTCGTGCTCAAGGGCAACGCGCTGGCGGTGGTGTTCGGCGCAGACAAGCTCAGCGATGAACGCATGGCGGCGTTCGCGAACTGGACCAACCTCAGCGAAACCACTTTCGTGCTCGAACCTCGAGACCCCCGGGCCGACTATCGGGTACGCATCTTCACCACCCTGCAAGAGTTGCCGTTCGCCGGTCATCCGACGCTGGGCACCTGCCATGCCTGGCTCGAGGCCGGTGGGGTGCCCAAAGGCGAGGAGATCATTCAGGAATGCGGTGCCGGGTTGGTGCGAGTGCGTCGGCAGGGGGCGGAGCTGGCGTTTCTCGCGCCACCGCTGCTCAAGTCCGGCCCGGTGGACGCCGAACTGGTCGAGCGTGTACGGCTGGGCCTCGGATTGGCGCCGGGAGCGATTGTGCGCACGCAATGGGTCGACAACGGGGCCGGTTGGCTTGCGGTGATGGTCGAGGACCGCCAGCAGATTCTGGACTTGCAGCCGGATCATGCACAGATGCTCGGCCTCGCCGTCGGTGTCATCGCGCCATGGCGCCCCGAGCGCGATGGTGCTGAGGCGCAGTTCGAAGTGCGTGCATTCATCTCCGGCGACGGCATGCCGGAAGACCCGGCCACCGGCAGCCTGAACGCCGGAATCGCTCAATGGTTGCTCAGCGAAGGGCTGGCCCCGGCATCTTATGTCGTCAGTCAGGGCCTGACCATGGGGCGCGCCGGGCGGATTCGGGTGGAGCAGGTGGGAGATGAGATTTGGATTGGTGGTGCTGTCGTGACGTGCATTGCCGGAACGCTGACGATCTAACCTGTGAGAGCAGGCGGTATTCGATGCGGGCGATTGTTGCCGTCGCGGTAACGTTGTCTTGAGCGATCGAGGTTTGTGTCCCGCACCTTGCAGGGCATAAGCTTTGCGCCCTACGAATTTCGTCTCTTCAGGAAGGTCCATGTCCAGTCAGTTCCCCGAAGCACGTCCACGCCGTCTGCGCCGCAATGCGAGCCTGCGCAGCCTGTTCCAGGAAACCGAGTTCAGCGTGAACGATCTGGTGCTGCCGATTTTCGTCGAGGAAGAGATCGACGATTTCGTGCCGATCAAGAGCATGCCCGGGGTGATGCGCATTCCCGAGTCGAAACTGGCCGGCGAGATCGAGCGTTACGCCCGGGCCGGGATCAAGTCGGTGATGACGTTCGGCGTGTCTCATCATCTGGACAGCAACGGCAGCGACACCTGGAACGATAACGGCCTGGTGTCGCGCATGTCGCGCATCGCCAAAAACGCCGTGCCGGAAATGATCGTGATGTCCGACACCTGTTTTTGTGAGTACACCGACCACGGCCATTGCGGCGTGTTGCACCAGCACGAAGTCGATAACGACCAGACCCTGATCAACCTCGGCAAACAAGCCGTGGCCGCCGCCCGGGCCGGCGCCGATGTGATCGCGCCGTCGGCGGCGATGGACGGGCAGGTCCAGGCGATTCGCCGGGCGCTCGATGCAGCGGGTTTCAGCCAGACCGCGATCATGGCCTATTCGACCAAATTCGCCTCGGCGCTTTATGGCCCGTTCCGCGAAGCCGGCGGCAGTGCGCTCAAGGGTGACCGCAAAAGCTATCAGATGAACCCGATGAACCGTCGTGAAGCGGTGCGTGAGTCGTTGCTGGACGAACAGGAAGGCGCCGACGCGCTGATGGTCAAGCCGGCCGGCGCGTACCTGGACATCATCCGCGACATCCGCGAAGCCTCGCGTCTGCCGTTGTCGGCGTATCAGGTGAGCGGTGAATACGCGATGATCAAATTCGCCGCCCAGGCTGGGGCGATCGATGAAGATCGCGTCGTGCGTGAGAGTCTGGGGGCGATCAAAAGGGCAGGGGCGGATTTGATCTTCACCTACTTCGCAATGGACCTGGCCCTGGCCGGGATCTAACAAATCAAAAGATCTTCAGGTGATATAAGGCCGTATCCCATGATCGCGGAAATACCGTTCGATCACCTTCGGATCGGCGCTGTAATCGGCGATCGCCACATAGGTATCGGGGCGCAGCAGGTAAAACCCGTTGCGCGCCAGGCCCACGGTTTCAAACACCGGTCGCCAGTCGAACACCTGCAACGGCAGGTGATGCGCGCTGCACCAGGCGATCATCTCGTCGCTGGTTTCGCCATACACATGCACCTGCCAGGTCAGGTATTTCAGCGATTCGAAGTTGTCCCCTTCATCGTCGTGGGCCCAGGGCAGGCGATCACCGCCGTGAATATGGCCGGTAACGCCCTCACTCAACGGCATGCCGCGATAGTTGAGGGTGGTCTGTGACACCGTGCGAAACAGGAACTCCCGGACGGCCTCGAACGAGATCATTTTCGGGATCAAAAAGGGCGCCACGCGCATGCGCATTACGTCGGCAATTGGCCCATCGGCCGTGACGAAATTGAACACCCGATCAGTGGTGGCCACCAGGCGCTGGGCAAAGGCGATGCGTTCGGTTTCATAACTGTCGAGCAGTTTGGCCGTGGCGCTGCCGCTTAACACCGCCGCGAGCTTCCAGGCCAGATTGATCGCGTCGCCAATCCCGGTGTTCATGCCCTGGCCACCCGCCGGGCTGTGGACATGGGCGGCGTCACCCAACAGAAACGCGCGTCCGGTACGAAAGTGATCCGCTACCCGGTGATGCACGCGGTAGGTCGAGAACCAGTTCACCTGATCGATCTGCACCTTCAAATTCTCGATGGCCCGCCTGCTAACGTCTGCAAACTGGAGGGTTTCGGCTCGCTCGGCGCGTTCGTCGCGAACCGTGCCGATCAGTCGGGCGCGACCTTCGCTGGACAAAGGAAAAATGGCGAGAAAGTCGGCTTCGTCGAGGTCCACATGCAATTCACCGTTGAACGTCGGGCCGCGGGCCTGCACATCCGCCACGTAAAAAATCTGCTGGTAGGTGCCCCCCGGAAAATCGGTGTCCAGGGATTTGCGCACGATCGAGCGGGCGCCGTCGCAGCCAGCGAGGTAGCAGGCCTGGCAGGTTTGCTGCTGGCCATCGGGCAAGCGCAGCGTTGCGGTGATGCCATCGCCAGTTTCCTCGAAACTGTGCAATTCGGTGTTGCGCTCCACCGTAATGCCAAAGGTCTCCAGGCGTTCGATCAGCAGTTGTTCATGCTCGTCTTGCGGATAGATTTCCAGGAACGCATAGGGCGTCAACCCCTCGCCGATGGCGCTCAGCGGCAGGTGTGCGACCGGTTCGCCCTTGACCCAGAAATTCGCGGCGCACACTTTATGGCCGTTCTGCACCACGGCGTCGCTGAGGTCGAGCTGGCGATACAGCTCCAGCGTTCGGGCCTGTACTGCCAACGCGCGTGAGGTAGTACCGGGGGCCGAGGTCTTGTCGATAATCCGCACCCCAATCCCCAGCTTGCTCAGCCACAGTGCCAGGACCAGCCCGGTCGGGCCGGCGCCGATGATCAGCACGTCGCTACGGTTCATGAGCCTGTCCTCCTCGGTGTGTGGATCAAGTATGGTTCAACCGGGGGGCACTCGCAGGCTCGACAGCTGCTACGGCGAACGAGTTGCTACGGAACAGGGAGAGGGCGGGATAGTCATAGCCTGCGCCATGCCATTGATCGTATGGTTAACCCGGCTCAACGGATTTGATGGAGCACCATGCAAGCCAATCGATTGATCATGAGCGTGGCCGCGCTGTTGGTACTGGCCGGTTGCGGCACTCAGCGCCCTCAGGAACCGCCGGCCCGCAAGCCTGCCGAGGTCAAGGCCGAGATCGTCAGCCTGCTGCCGGCCAAGACGGTCGACCGCCAGGGCTGGGCCACGGACATCTATGCGGCGTTTGCCGCGCAAAAGATTTCGCCGACCACGCAAAACCTGTGTTCGGTACTCGCGGTCGCTGAGCAAGAGTCGACGTTTCAGGCTGATCCGCCGGTGCCGGGCCTGGGCAAGATCGCCCGGGATGAAATCGACCGCCGCGCCGATAAGGCCCACATTCCCAGCTTGCTGGTCAGCGGTGCCTTGCAGGTGCGTTCACCCAACGGCAAAAGCTACAGCGACCGACTGAATGCCGCGCGCAGCGAAAAAGAGCTCAGCGCGATTTTCGATGACTTCATCGGCATGGTGCCCATGGGCCGGACCTTGTTCGGCGGCTTCAACCCGGTACACACCGGCGGGCCGATGCAGGTCAGCATCGACTTTGCCGAGCAGCAGGCGCGGGATTATCCCTACCCGGTGAACGGCTCGATTCGTCACGAAGTGTTCACCCGTCGCGGTGGCCTGTATTTCGGTATCGCCCACTTGCTCGGCTATCCGGTGAGCTATCAGCAGCCGCTGTATCGCTTCGCCGATTTCAACGCCGGTTGGTACGCCAGCCGCAATGCGGCGTTTCAGAACGCGGTCAGTCGTGCGACGGGTATCCCGCTGGCGCTGGATGGCGACCTGGTGCGCTACGACTCGATCATGCCCGGCACCACGGAACTGGCGGTGCGCACCCTTGGCAAGCAATTGGACATGCGCAACCCGACCATTCGGGATCAACTGGAGGAGGGCAAAAATCTTCAGTTCGAGGACACCACGCTCTATCAACGCGTCTTCGCTTTGGCCGAACAGGCCGAAGGCCGGCCATTACCCCGGGCGGTGTTGCCGGGGATCGTGCTGCAAAGCCCGAAAATCACCCGAAAACTCACCACGGCGTGGTTTGCCAAGCGGGTCGACGAGCGTTATCAGCGCTGTATGAAGCGCGCGGGAGGGTAACCGGGCAAGTTCGCTCCCACATGGTTCGTGCGCAGTCTTTGGCATCTGCTACAAAGAGAGAGTCGCAGAGGAGATTTAGTCATGTACCAGCTCTATGGGCATCAGAATTCGGGGGCGGCCGCCATCGAAGCCGCGCTGGAACTGTGCGAGGTTCCTTATCGCTTCATCGACGTTTCATCGTCCCCGCAGGCGCTGCATGCGCTGGAGAAGCTCAACCCGCTGAAGCAGGTTCCCACTCTGCAACTGCCTGATGGCGGCGTTCTTACCGAGAGTGCGGCCATCCTGATTCACCTGGGCCTTACGTTTCCGGAGTCGAATCTGTTGCCGGAAAATCCGATCAAGCGCGATCAGGTGATTCATGGCCTGGTGTATATCGTCAGCAATTGTTACACCGCCATCGGCATCATCGATTACCCCGAACGCTGGCTGGCCGAGGCGGACGAGTCGTCCCGGCAAAACCTCATGGCCGGTGCCCGCCAACGCCTGCATTGGCATTGGGAGGTGTTTGCCGATCAGTTCGCCGGCAAGTTGTACCTGGACGATGGAAAACCGGGTGCGCTGGATATTCTGGCAGCGGTGGTAACGCGGTGGGCGGGTACCCGGGAACACTTGCGCATTGCGCGGCCGGGGTTCTTCGCCTGGCTCGAACGCTTCGACCGCCACCCTGCATTGGCGCCGGTCTTCTCTCGGCATTGGCCATAGGAACACCGCCAAACACATATTGTGGGGGGGCGGGCTTATCTGTGGCGAGGGAGCAAGCTCCCTCGCCACAGATAAGCCCGGCTCCTACAGGGGGATTTGCGGTGTGTCGTGCAATCACTCGCCGCGAATGTACTGCTCCAGCTGCCGAATCAGTTCAGCCTGTTCGGCAATGGCTTCCTTGACCAGGTCGCCGATCGACAGCAAGCCCATCAGCTCACCGTCCTCCACCACCGGCAAGTGCCGCAGGCGTTTGTCGGACATGATGCCCATGCAGGTTTCGACGGTTTGATGGGTGTCCACGGTGATCACCGGCGACACCATGATGTCGCTGACCGGTGTGCCGACGGAGGAGCGCCCCTTGAGCACCAGTTTGCGCGCATAGTCCCGCTCACTGATGATGCCGACGACCTTTCCGTCTTTGAGGACCGGTAACGCGCCGACGTTTTTGGCGGCCATCACCATCAGCGCTTCCAGCACCATTTGATGAGGCGCAATGGTGTGGACTGCCTGATTCTGTTGGGCCTTTAACTTGAGCAACTGGGCGACGGTTTTCATGACGGCTTCTCGGGTGTTGTCGTTGTCCTTGAAGAATCGTAGAGACAGGCTCACAGAGCAAGGTGCAAAGCGGCAGATAACACGCAAATAGCGTCATTCAGTGATTTTTCTTTGTAAACTCCCGCAGCCCTCCCGGGCACCCTGCGCAATTGTGGCGAGGGAGCTTGCTCCCGTTCGGCTGCGTAGCAGTCGCAATCCGATAAACGCGGTGTGCCTGAGAGACCGTGTTGGCAGGTTTGAGGCCCGCTTCGCAGGCCAACGGAGCGGTGCGGCGTTCCGACAAGCCCCCTCGCCACACCGGCGATCACGCGTAGAATCACCCCTTGAATCAAATCGTTGAGGTCGCAGTGGTGGATTTACAGCAGGGCTTCGTCCTGACCCGGCATTGGCGCGATACCCCGGCCGGCACCGAAGTCGAGTTCTGGCTGGCGACCGATGCCGGTCCCCGGCGCATCCGCCTGCCGCATCAACCGTCGGTCGCGTTCATTCCACAGGCCATGCGCGAGCAAGCCGAAGCGGTGTTGCGCGGCGAAAAGAACGTTGAACTGCGGCCGTTGGCGCTGCTGGACTTCGAGCACCGCCCGGTGCTGGGCCTGTATTGCCAGCAGCACGGCCAGCTGATGCGCCTGGAAACCGCACTGCGCAAATCAGGCGTCGAGGTGTTTGAAGCCGACATCCGCCCGCCGGAACGCTACATGATGGAGCGGTTCATCACCGCGCCGGTTTTGTTCGGTGGCACGGCTGGCGCCGACGGCCTGCTGCTCGACGCGCAAATGAAACCCGCCCCCGGCTATCGGCCGAACCTGCGGCTGGTCTCGCTGGACATCGAAACCACCGCCCAGGGCGAGTTGTACTCCATCGCCCTGGAAGGCTGCGGTGAGCGTCAGGTGTACATGCTCGGGTCGCCCAATGGTGATGACAGTGGGGTGGATTTCCAGCTCGAATACTGCGATTCGCGAACCCTGCTGCTGAAAAAACTCAATGAGTGGTTCGCCCGGCATGACCCCGACGCCATCATCGGCTGGAACGTCGTGCAGTTCGACCTGCGCGTCCTGCACGAACATGCCCGGCGCCTGGCGGTGCCGTTGAAGCTGGGGCGTGGCGGCGAAGAAATGCAGTGGCGCGAGCACGGCAGCGGCAATCATTATTTCGCCTCGGCTGCCGGCCGGTTGATCATCGACGGCATCGAGTCACTGCGTTCGGCGACCTGGAGCTTCCCCTCGTTCAGCCTGGAAAACGTCGCGCAAACCCTGTTGGGTGAAGGCAAGTCGATCGACAACCCGTACCAGCGCATGGACGAAATCAATCGCATGTTCGCTGGGGACAAACCGGCCCTGGCCAAGTACAACCTCAAGGACTGCGAACTGGTGACGCGGATCTTCGCCAAGACCGAGTTGTTGACCTTCCTGCTGGAGCGCGCCAGCGTCACCGGATTGCCGGCGGACCGCAGCGGCGGCTCGGTAGCGGCGTTCACCCATTTGTACATGCCGTTGATGCACCGCCAGGGTTTCGTCGCGCCGAACCTTGGCAATAAACCACCGCAGGCCAGCCCCGGCGGTTTTGTCATGGACTCGCAGCCGGGGTTATACGAGTCGGTGCTGGTGCTCGACTACAAAAGCCTCTATCCGTCGATCATCCGCACCTTCCTGATCGACCCGGTGGGCTTGATCGAGGGGCTCAAGCATCCTGACGACAGCGAGTCGGTGCCAGGCTTTCGCGGCGCACGTTTCTCAAGGACCCGGCATTGCCTACCGGCCATTGTCGCCCGAGTCGCCGAAGGCCGCGAAACCGCCAAGCGCGAACACAACGCGCCGCTGTCCCAGGCGCTGAAAATCATCATGAATGCGTTTTACGGTGTACTGGGTTCCAGCGGTTGTCGCTTCTTCGATACCCGGTTGGCTTCGTCCATCACCTTGCGCGGGCACGAGATCATGCTGCGTACCCGCCAACTGATCGAAGCTCAGGGCCATGCGGTGATCTATGGCGACACCGACTCGACCTTCGTCTGGCTGCGCCGCCCCCATGGTCAGGCCGAAGCCGCGCAGATCGGTCACGCGCTGGTGGACCACGTCAACCAGTGGTGGCGCGAGCATGTGAAACAGGAATATGGGCTGGAAAGTGCCCTGGAGTTGCAGTTCGAAACCCACTACAAACGCTTTCTGATGCCGACCATTCGCGGTGCCGAGGAGGGCAGCAAGAAACGCTATGCCGGGTTGGTCACCCGCGCCGACGGCACCGACGAGATGGTCTACAAAGGCCTGGAAACCGTGCGCACCGACTGGTCGCCGTTGGCCCGGCAGTTCCAGCAGGAACTGTACCTGCGCATTTTCAACCGCAAGCCCTATCAGGATTACGTGCGTGACTATGTGTGCAAGACCCTGGCCGGTGAGTTCGACGAGCGCCTGATCTACCGCAAACGCCTGCGTCGGCCCCTCGATGACTATCAGCGCAATGTGCCGCCCCATGTGCGGGCCGCGCGGATCGCCGATGACTACAACGACCAACAGGGGCGGCCGCGGCAGTATCACAACGGCGGCTGGATCAGCTACGTGATCACGGTTGCTGGCCCCGAGCCGCTGGAAATCCGCAGCGCGCCCATCGACTACGACCATTACGTCACCCGGCAGCTGCAACCGGTGGCGGATGCCATCCTGCCGTTCGTGGATGACGATTTCTCAACGCTGATTGGGGGGCAGCTGGGCCTGTTTTGAGTCCAGCAGCGACAGCGTCCAGTCATCCGGTATGCCGTGAAAGTACTGATCCAGCGCCTGATGGAACAGACTGCCTTTTGGCGAAACCTGGGCGAACAGCGTCATCGATGAATGAAACTTGAGGTTGTCGGGGTGCCCGAAAATCTTGGTGATCGAGCGTTGAGGAATGTCCAGCACCAATTGCGTGCAGGTGCGCAAGCGCGGACCCAGTAGCGGATGCTTCAGGTACGCCGCAGCTTCCTCGCTGGAGTGAATGGCAAAGTAGCGGGACATTTCGCTGTCACCCAACCCGGCAAACTGCGGAAAGATGAACCACATCCAGTGTCGGCGCTTCTGGCCGGCGCGCAGTTCATCCTGAACCCACTCGAACACAGGATCCTGCGCCTGGACGAAGCGTGGCAAATTGAAAGAGTCGAGCTGATCGGTACTTCTCATGCCGATGCCCTCTGATAGATCCGCGATGGCTCAGACCATGGCCAACCGCTGCTTGCGTTGTGGCGCGCGAAACGCTTGGTCCAGCGCCTCCAGATCCCCAGCCTCCAGACACAATTGCGCCGCTTGTGCGTTGAGCCGCACATGCTCGGGGTGGACCGCTTTGGGGATGGCGATCACCCCGTTCTGACGCAGAATCCATGCCAGCGCTACCTGCGCAGGTGTCGCCTCGTGACGGGCGGCAACTTGTTTGAGTATTGGATTGGCCAGCATGTGTCCGCCCTGGCCGATCGGACAGTAGGCCATCACCGGCATCTTTTGCCGTTGGCTCCAGGGCAGCAGATCGAATTCGATGCCGCGCTCTTCCAGGTTATACAGCACCTGATTGGTGGCGCAGGCCGGTGAGGCCAGCTCTTCCAGATCATCCAGGTCGAAATTGGACACGCCCCAACGGCCAATCTTGCCGTCTTCGCGCAGGCGTTCGAAGGCCTCGACGGTTTCCTCAAGGGGATACTCGCCGCGCCAGTGCAACAGATAAAGATCGATGTAATCGGTATTCAACCGCCGCAGGCTGCGTTCACAAGCCTGGGGGATGCCTCTGCGGCTGGCGTTGTGAGGGTAGACCTTACTCACCAGGAAAACCTGGTCGCGCAGGCCTGTGATGGCTTCACCCACCACCTCTTCGGCGCCCCCTTCAGCGTACATCTCAGCGGTGTCGATCAGGGTCATGCCCAACTCGATACCCAGGCGCAGCGCTGCAACTTCCCTGGTGTGTCGGGAGCGTTCCTCTCCCATGTGCCAGGTGCCTTGGCCGATGACCGGCACAGGGCGGCCGGCCAGCTCAAGAGTCCGCATGAATCCTCCTTGTCGAAGTCCGATCGATACTACAGTTGGCAGCAAAATAGCAGGGTGGTTCCGTCGTCATCATGAAAGATCGCAGCCTGCGACAGCTCCTGCGAGGGCGGGGCACACCCGCGATATCACGGGTGTACCCAGCCCCCTGGAGCTGCCGAAAGCTGCGATCTTTTGATCTACCGGGCGGAGAACCTGAACACGGTGGTCTGGGCATAGGTCTTGCCTGGATCCAGCCGCGTGGACGGGAAGCTCGGCTGGTTCGGCGAGTCCGGATAATGCTGGGTTTCCAGAGTAAAGGCACCCCAATGTGGGTAAATCTTGCCGGCCTTGCCCTTGACCGAGCCGTCGAGGAAGTTGCTGGTGTAGAACTGTACGCCAGGTTCGGTGGTGTAGAGCTGCAAGCGACGGCCGGATTGCGGATCGCTGACATCGGCGGCGAGTTTGCCCAGGTCACCCTTGGCGTCCAGCACCCAGTTGAAGTCAAAACCGCCTTGTTTCGGTTCGGCGAATTTCAACTGTGGGTGATCGGCCTTGATGTGTTGACCGATGGCGGTCGGTTGAGTGAAGTCCATGGGCGTGCCGGCGACCGGGGCCAGTTCACCGGTGGGGATCAGTTTGCCGGTGACTGGCGTGTAACGGGCGGCGTGCAAGGTCGCCAACTGCTTCAACACATCGCCGTTACCCGCGCCGGCCAGGTTGAAATAGCTGTGGTTGGTCAGGTTCAGCACCGTGGGCTTATCGGTGCTGGCCTTGTAGTCGATGCGCAGCTCATTGTTCTCGGTGAGGCTGTAGGTGACCTCGGTTTTCAGGTTGCCGGGGAAACCCATTTCGCCATCCGACGACAGGTACGTCAACGTCACGCCCACCGAATCCTTGCCCTTGCTCGGTTCGGCTTTCCACACCCGCTTGTCGAAACCTTGAGCCCCCCCGTGCAGCGAATTGCTGCCGTCGTTGAGCGGCACTTGAAAGCGCTTGCCATCCAGCTCGAAGGCGCCGTTGGCCAGGCGATTGCCGAAGCGGCCGATGGTCGCGCCGAAAAACGCCGTGCCACTTTGATAACCCTGCACGTCGTCGAAACCGAGCACCACATCGTCGAGCTTGCCGTTTTTATCCGGCACTTTCAGCGACTGGAGAATCCCGCCGTAAGTAATGACCGTGGCCTGCAGGCCATGGCTGTTGCGCAAAATGTATTGCTCGACGGGCGTGCCGTCATTGGTTTTGCCGAAGGCTTTTTGTTCGCTGGACAAACCAGTGGCGTGAGCGGAGAGGGTGGCGATCATCAGGGACAGTCCGAGGCCGGAGAGCAGGTGTCGGGATTGAAGCATGGTTGACCTTCCTTTTTGTTGTTTTTAAGAAGTAGTCATACTAATGATCGTGTTTAAGTGCGATCAAGGAAGGATTTATAGCTTATGTCTCGAGCATTGCAATTAAAAGTATGACTAATAAGGGATCGCTTTCATGGTGACCAGAGCTTACGGACCACCGGCACTGCACTTTTTCAGCTTTCACGGTTCTATCCTTGGCCAGCCCGCGGCGATCCCCACTGCCGGCCCATGCCCAAGTTCAAGAACCCATGGCTCGAGTTTTACCCCGTTTTACCCTGCACATTCGCCGTCATTGCTTGCTGCTGATTAGCCTGTCGATGCTCCTCGCCAGTGGTTGCAGCCATCAGCCGGGCAACGATGTCATCAGCCAGTTTCGCGATGGCAAACCCCAGGAACTCCTCCAGACCAGCGTCGACCGCATGGCGACCCTGACGATGCGCGACAACCTCGAAAGCCTCTACCTGCTGATGAACAAGCTCTACCTGCGCAACCCGCAGGAGCTTAAAAAATCTGGCTTCCTCGATGTCGGCACCGCAGAAAAACAGGTGCGCATGGCTATCGAACAGCAAGAGCCGCTGCCCACCCTCGGCGGCAAAAAAGACCTCGCGGCGCTGAGCTTCGCCATGAGCCCGGAATTCCTCGGTGACCGGGTCGGCGCATTCATCTATGCGATTGGCAGCATGCTGGTGACGGCCCATGGCAATCGGCTGGAGTTCTACATGACGGATGCGCTCAACCCGACCTTCGTCAGCAATGCCGCGCGCAACATCGAAAAAGCCACCTGGATCTTGAGCCAACGGCAAAACAGGCAAGGCGAGCCTTTGCTGTTCTCCAATGAAATTTCGGAGGAGGGCAGCAACCTGAGTTTTGCCGTGGAGTTCGGCAAAATCGTCGCGCGACTGGACCTGCTGACCCAGATGCTCGATGAGCGGTACCGGCGGATCGGCCTGAACTACGCCCAGAGTCTGCTGTTCCTGAATTTTTTGCCGGTGCAGTGAGATGTCGGATAAAGCGCAATTCTTGTGGGGTTGGTATTGAGTGGGGAGTCGCTGTTTCAAATCGGTGAATTGGCATAACGATAGACCGCATCGATATATGTGGTTATAAGAAAAATCGCTATGCTGCTGACCGGTTTGTTTCCTGCGAATTTCTGGGCGTATTAATGGATTTCGGTAATTTCGGGTTGGTCGTAGCGGGTCTGGTGGTCGGCTTTATTGTCGGCATGACCGGTGTTGGGGGCGGTTCGTTGATGACGCCAATCCTGCTGTGGTTCGGCGTTAACCCGGCCACGGCGGTGGGCACGGATTTGCTGTACGCGGCCATTACCAAATCCAGTGGTGTGCTGGTTCATCGCAAGAACAAGAACATCGACTGGGCGATCACCGGTTGGTTGACCCTCGGCAGCGTGCCGGCGGTAGCCCTGACGCTGTGGTTCCTGAGCACTTTGCAGACCTCGCCCGAGGCGATGAACGCCGTCATCAAACAGGCGCTGGGCTTCGTATTGTTCGCCACGGCGCTGGCGATTTTCTTCAAGAAACGCTTGCTCGATTTCGCTCACAAACGGGCGGGCGGTCACTACAACCCCAGCGGTTCCCGGTTGAATGCACTGACCGTGATCACCGGTCTGGTGCTAGGCACCATGGTGGCCCTGACCTCCATCGGCGCTGGCGCCCTGGGCACCGTTGCGCTGTTCATCCTGTATCCGCTGCTGCCCACTCGTCGCCTGGTCGGCACCGAAATCGCCCACGCGGTGCCCCTGACCCTGGTCGCCGGCCTGGGCCACGCGAGCATGGGCAATATGGATTGGCACGTCCTGGGCTTCTTGCTGGTCGGTTCGCTGCCAGGGATTTACCTGGGCAGCCATTTGACCGGGCGCATCTCCGACGAACTGCTGCGTCCGTGCCTGGCCACGATGCTGGTGCTGATCGGCTATAAACTGGCGTTCTGATCCGATACCGCTTCCCGAGTAAAAATCTCCAGCAGATGCCCGTCCGGGTCATCGAAATACACCCGCCGGCCACCGGCGTAATCGTTGATCTCGTTGGGCCGCTGCTTACCGGGGTCGGCCCACCACGGCTGCTTGATCGCCTGCAGGCGAGCGAAGGCCGCATCGAAGTCGTCGTCTCCAATCAAGAACGCATAGTGCTGGGACGCGATGGGCGGGTCGTTGTTGTAGAAATCCAGCGACACCCCGTTATCAAACTTGACCACCAGCATCGGCCCGAACGGCTCGGGATCGGGCAGGCCGAGGAGGTCGGTCAGGTAGCGTGCCGACACCTGTTTGTCACGGCACCAGACGATGGTGTGGTTCAGCTGAGCGCTCATGGATAAACCCTCACGATGAATCAGCTATGAGATTAGCTCAGGCTGTTGCGCAATGACCGCCCTGACCTAAGCTTGGGCAAGGCGGAACACAATCGCGGTGCATCGCCCGGAACGATCACCGCGATGCGCAATCATTAGAGCGTGGATATCAAAAGGAGATGCGCATGCTCATCAGGTCTTTGACCCTGGCTACCCTGTTGGCTTTCGTCGGTCCTTCATTCGCCGCCGATGACGATTCCCCTCTGGTTAAAGACGTGGGCCGGGCTCGTCCCCTGATTGTCATCGCGCCCAGTTCGGTGGACCCGGTTTGGCTCAACCTGAAAAAATCACTGGACGACTCTGCCAACCGCAAAGGCTTCACCGATCGAAACATGGTGCTGTACACCGTGATCAATACGATGGGCCAACGGGACGGCAAAGACCTCGACCCGCAATCGACGATGGCGTTGATCCGCTCGCTCAAGCTGGGCGCCGGGGCGAAGAGCAAAGTCATCCTGATCGGCAAGGATGGCGAAAAGAAGCTTGAGCAGTCGGATGCGGTCGAGTTGAAAGAGATATTCAACACCGTCGACCAGCTGCCGACGGCCGAGAAGGAAGCAACGGTACCGGTGCCAGCGCCGGTGGCTGAAGTCGCACCGGTCAAAGGTGCTAAAGGCACCAAAGGCAAACCGGCGAAGCCTGCCAAACCAGCTGAGCAACCGGATGATTGAATTGAGTTGAGTCGTGGTGAGAAGGCTTACCCCAATGGGCGACCCCAACAGGTCGCCCATTTTGTTTGCCAATGGAAATCCGAAATTTGGTGACCCATTGTGGTGAGGCACAAGTGAGTGGCTGTCGGGTTACTGGGATCAATCGGCCAGCGCACTCAATATTTTGTGAGCAATTTTGACTCGGTCCGGGTTCGGGTAGTTTTTGTTGGCCAGGATCACGATGCCGATGTCCTTCGCCGGGATAAAAGCGACGTAGGCGCCAAAGCCGCCGGTTGAGCCGGTTTTGTTGATCAGCACGGTGTCGCGTTGAGGTTGTGGCGGGGTCAGCCACCGGACTTCATGGGCCTCAAATGCCATCTGCGACGAGTTGCCGGCCAGTAGGGTGTCGAGCGTCACCGGGTAGTTGTAGAGCTCCCATCCCAACCCTTGAGTCATCTCGCCAACCCGGTAATACCCGGTGTGAGTGCTGGCGATGGCTTGCTGCAAAGGCTTTTCCAGCGACGCGGGATTCATGTTCGCCTCAACATAGCGAAGCAGGTCCGCGGCGCTGGTTTTCACGCCGTACGCTTCGGAATCCAGCGCACCCGGCTCGACCCGCACAGGCTTGTCATCCTTGCTGTAACCCTGGGCGTAAAGCGCCATCTGATCCTGCGGCACCTTGAGGTAGCTGTGCTTGAGGCCGAGTTTCGGCAGCAAGGTTTTCTCCATCAGCTCATCGAACGGCGCCCCCATGCTTTGGGCCGCCAGATAGCCGAACAACCCAAGGCTGGGGTTTGAATACTGGCGATGAGTGCCGGCGGCGTAGGTGGGTTTCCACTGCTTGAAATAGCCGAGCATCTTGTCCTGATGGTCTGCCTCGCTGGGGAATTGCAGGGGCAGACCGCCGGCGGTGTAGGTGCCGAGTTGCAGCACGCTGATGTTATCGAACGCGCTGCCGTGCAAGGCCGGGAGTACCTGGCTGGCGTTGTCCGACAAGGACAGTTTGCCGCTCGCCTGGGCATAGGCGGCGAGGGTGGCGGTGAAGGTTTTGCTCACCGAACCGATCTCGAACAGGGTGTTTTCGGTGACGGCTTTACCGTTTTCTTTCGAGGCCACGCCGTAGTTAAAGTAATGCGGCTGACCATGGACGGTGATTGCGATCGCGAGGCCGGGGATCTTCTGTTGCTGCATCACCGGTTCGATGGCGGCTTTAACGATGGTTTCGATGCGCTCGTCAGCAAAGCTGTGGCTGGCACCGAGGAGAAGTGCGAAAGCGCTGTAGGATATGAGTTTCTTCTGATTTTTTTTACGCATGATTGAGACGCTGTCCATGATTGTTCGTGGTGTTAACCGCTACACTCCGAGCGGTTTTTCAAGGCGGTCCGCTGTTGGGCGAGCCAAATCTAGGCAGTTTGGCGAAGACCGGCAAACGACGATATTTCGGATGAGCCATTAGAAAATTTTGGGGGCTGGCATGATTCGACCTCATTTGCCGCTGAATGCGCTGCGCGCTTTCGAGGCTTCGGCGCGCCATTTGAGTTTCACCCGGGCGGCCGTGGAGTTGTGCGTCACGCAGGCGGCGGTGAGTCATCAGGTCAAAAGCCTTGAGGCTCAGCTTAACGTGACTTTGTTCAAACGCCTGCCCCGCGGCCTGATGCTGACCAGCGAAGGTGAAACCCTGCTGCCGGTGTTGCGCGAATCCTTCGACCGGATTGCCGAAACCCTGGAGCGTTTCGAGGGTGGACATTTTCGTGAAGTGTTGACGGTGGGCGCTGTGGGGACGTTCGCGGTCGGTTGGCTGTTGCCGCGATTGGCGGATTTTCAGAAGAAACATCCGTACATAGATTTGCGCCTGTCGACCAATAACAACCGGGTGGATGTGGCCGCTGAAGGCCTGGATTACGCCATCCGCTTTGGCGCGGGGGCGTGGCATGGGATTGAAGCGGTGCGGTTGATCGAGGCACCACTGTCGGTGCTCTGTGTGCCGGAGATCGCCCGGCAATTGCAGGCGCCAGAGGATCTGTTGCAGCAAACGCTGTTGCGCTCCTATCGCACGGATGAGTGGCCGGAGTGGTTTCAGGCGACCGGTCTTTCGGCCCATGCCGTGCTGCCCCGAAGCATCGTCTTCGATTCCTCGCTGGCGATGATGGAGGCTGCGTTGCAAGGTGCAGGAGTGGCATTGGCGCCGCCGCTGATGTTTGCCCGGCAACTGGCGGCGGGCGCAATCGAGCAACCGTTCGCCATCGGGATCACCACCGGCAGCTACTGGCTGACCCGCTTGCAGTCGCGCCCCGAAACGTCGGCGATGGCGGCGTTCCGGGGTTGGCTGCTGCAAACGGCCCAGATGAAATAGTGGAAACACCACTCCTTGTGGGAGCGGTGTTTCCAGAGGTCTAGCGCACCAGGCACGGCCGCTTGTTATCGAACTTCCATCCCGGAATCAGAAACTGCATCGCCACGCTGTCATCCCGCGCGCCGAGCCCCATGCCTTGGTACAGCTCATGGGCCTTGGCCAGTTGATCCATGTCCAGCTCAACCCCCAGGCCAGGTTTTTTCGGTACTTGCACGCAGCCGTCGACGATTTGCAGCGGTAACTGGGTCAGGCGCTGGCCGTCCTGCCAGATCCAGTGGGTGTCGATGGCTGTGATCTCGCCCGGCGCGGCGGCCGCGACGTGGGTGAACATGGCCAGGGAAATATCGAAGTGGTTGTTGGAATGCGAGCCCCAGGTCAGGCCCCACTCGTGACACATCTGCGCTACCCGCACCGAGCCCTGCATGGTCCAGAAGTGCGGGTCCGCCAAAGGAATGTCCACCGACTGTAGCTGGATCGCGTGGCCCATTTCCCGCCAGTCGGTGGCGATCATGTTGGTCGCGGTTTTCAGGCCCGTGGCACGACGAAATTCAGCCATGACTTCGCGGCCCGAGTAACCGTTTTCCGCCCCGCACGGGTCTTCGGCATAAGCCAGAACATGATGCTGATCCCGGCACAGGCGGATCGCTTCCTTGAGCGACCAGGCGCCATTCGGATCGAGGGTAATGCGCGCATCGGGAAAGCGCTCGGCGAGGGCCGTGACCGCTTCGATTTCCTCGTCGCCGCTCAACACGCCGCCCTTGAGTTTGAAGTCCTTGAAGCCATAGCGGGCGTGAGCGGCGACCGCCAGGCGCACCACGGCGTCGGCGCTCATGGCTTTTTCGTGACGTACGCGGAACCAGTCATTGTCGGCATCCGGTTCATCGCGATAAGCCAGATCGGTTTCGTTGCGATCACCGACGTAAAACAGGTAGCCGAGCATCTTCACTTCATCGCGTTGCTGGCCTTCGCCGAGCAGTGCGGCCACCGGCACGTCCAGGTGCTGGCCAAGCAAGTCGAGCAGGGCCGCTTCCAGGCCGGTGACCGCGTGAATGGTGATGCGCAGGTCGAACGTCTGCAAACCGCGACCGCCGGCATCGCGATCGGCGAAGGTCTGGCGCACTTGATTGAGGATCTTCTGGTAGGTGCCGATCGGGCTGCCGACCACCAGTGCGCGCGCGTCTTCCAGGGTCTGGCGAATGCGCTCGCCACCGGGTACTTCGCCGACGCCGGTGTGACCGGCGTTGTCCTTGAGGATCACGATATTGCGGGTGAAGAACGGGCCATGGGCGCCGCTCAGGTTGAGCAGCATGCCATCGTGGCCGGCCACCGGCACAACCTGCATGCTGGTGATGATCGGGGCTTTTGCGGCTTCTTGTGGGTTCATTTTTTTGTCCTTTCAACCAATATTCAAGCGTGATTCGGCGCTGGTTTGCCCAGTGCAACGGCCGGTGCGGGTTTCGGTTTATTGCGCGCGGCGAAAACGATGATCGCGGCGATGATCGAGGTAGCGGCCAGGCCGTAGAGCCCGCCCTGGATTGAACCGGTGTGCTCTTCCAGCAAACCGAAGGTGGTCGGCGCCACGAAGCCGCCGAGGTTGCCCACCGAGTTGATCAGCGCGATCACGCCGGCAGCGATCCGCGCATCCAGGTACGCCTGGGGAATCGGCCAGAACAGCGACGAAGCCGATTTGAAACCCAATGCGGCGAAGCAGATCGCAACGAAGGCGAAGATCGGCCCGCCGGTGGTGGACATGAACATTCCCGCCGCAGCGATCAGCAGGGCAGTGGCGACCCAGGCTTGCTGGTGCTTCCATTTGCCCGACAGCGAGGCAAAGGCGTACATGCCGACGATCGACAGCAACCACGGAATCGAGTTGAACAAGCCGACCTGGATGTCGCTCAGGTCGCCCATTTTCTTGATGATGCTCGGTAGCCAGAAGGTCGCGGCATAGATGGTCAATTGAATGAAGAAGTAGATCAGGCAGAACAGGATGATCTGGCGGTCCTTGAGCAGTGTGCCCAGCGACGGTTTGATCGGCGTCGCGGCTTCGCGGGCCAGTTGTTCGTCATCGATGGCTTTGACCAGCGCGTCCTGTTCGGCCAGGGTCAGCCATTTGGCGTCGTGGGGTTTGGAGTCCAGCCAGCACCAGACGAATACGCACAACCCGACCGAGAACATGCCCTCGATGAAGTACATCCACTGCCAGCCGTGCATGCCCAAACCGTTGATTTGCAGCAGCAGCCCCGACAGCGGGCCGGAGATCAGCGAAGCAATCGCCGAGCCGCTGAGGAAGATCGCAATCGCCTTGCCGCGTTCCACACCGGGCAACCAGCGGGTGAAGTAATAGATCACCCCGGGAAAGAACCCGGCTTCAGCCACGCCGAGCAGAAAACGCAGGATGTAGAAGTGGGTTTCGTTCTGGATGAACGCCATGCAGGCGGCCACCAGGCCCCAAGTCAGCATGATGCGGGTCAGCCAGATTCGCGCGCCGACTTTTTGCAGGAGGATGTTGGAGGGCACTTCGAACAGCGCGTACCCGATGAAGAACAGACCGGCCCCGAGGCCGTAGGCGGCAGCGCCAATCCCCAAGTCATGTTCCATGTGGGCGCGGACGAAGCCGATGTTCACCCGGTCGATGTAGTTGACGATGAACATGATCACGAACAGCGGCAGGACGTGGCGTTTCACTTTTGAGATGGCGGACTTCAGGACCGAATCGGCGCCATCGTTCATCCCGGATATGGATGTATTCACTTGTTTTTCTCCCACTCGTTATTTTTATGCGGGGTGTAGCTGGGTGTGGCGTTGTTGATAGACATCATACAACTTGTTTTTTTGATTCGACAAGCACTGTGGTCCAATAAAAAGGCTATTTGTCGGGTGATTTCTATGCTTTTTTGGGTCGGGTGTGGGGTTGTGATGGTGTTCGTGTGGTCAATTCGTTGAGTGTTGTCATACAAGTTTGAGGCTGTTTTCTAGGGATTCCAATCGATTCCGGTGCTACGATCCGGATAGCCCTGCCTTACGGATAATCACCATGCAAGAAGACATCGACGCACCCGCCCGCAAGCGCGCTCACAACCTGGCCCATGATCTGGTGGCCAAGCTGACCCAGAGCATTTTGCTCGGCCAGATGCTGCCGGGGGACAAGCTGCCGTCGGAGAACTCGATTGTTCAGGAGCATGGGGTCAGCCGTACGGTGGTGCGCGAGGCGATTTCGAAATTGCAGGCTTCAGGGCTGGTGGAAACCCGTCACGGCATCGGCACCTTTGTCATCGAGCGTGCGCCGGAGCAGGGGTTGCGGCTGAATGTCGATACCGCGCTGGGGGTGCGCAGCATTCTGGAATTGCGCATGGGCCTGGAAACCCAGGCCGCCGCGCTGGCAGCGGTGCGTCGTACCGATCAGCAATTGGCGCAGATGCGTGAAGCGCTGGATGACTATCAAAGTTTGCTGGCCAACAACGACAGCTGCGTCGAGGCCGACAAACGTTTCCACCTGCTGATCGCCGAAGCCACCGGCAATGTATGCTTCACAGAGATCATGCAGCACTTGGGCAATGCGATGATTCCCCGCACCCGCGTCAATGCCGCCGAGCGCGGGTCAGCGGATTTGAGCAAGCTGGGGCAACTCGCCAACCTTGAACACGAGGCGATTCTCAACGCCATCAAGCGCCAGGATCCGGATGCGGCGCGGGCAGCCATGTGGTTGCACCTGACCAACAGCCGCGACCGCTTTTCGGCGGGCGGCAGCTGATTCGTCAGTGATCTGTGAGCGGGCTCGATGATTTTCAGCTCACACCAACATCGCGCATCAGCAATCCATAACGCAAATCCACCGCATCCGGAATCGGCAAATACACCGTGTGCCCATCCCCTGGCGCCACTTCAATCGCCTCGCCCCTGAGGTTCTGCAGTTGATGCAGGTCGAAGTGGAAGTTGCCCTTGGGCGTCATCAGTTCCATGTGATCGCCCAGGCCAAAACGATTCTTCACCCGTACCTCGGCCAGCCGGTCGCGGCGTTCGCCGGTCAACTCCCCAACGAACTGTTGGCGCTCTGAAATCGAGCTGCCGTTCTGGTAGTTCTGGTATTCGTCATGCACGTGCCGGCGCAGAAAACCTTCGGTGTAGCCGCGCTGAGCGAGGGACTCCAGATCAGTCATCAAGCTGCGATCGAACACTCGGCCAGCCACCGCATCGTCGATCGCGCGGCGGTAAACCTGGGTGGTGCGCGCGCAATAGAAATGCGATTTGGTCCGGCCTTCGATCTTCAGTGAATGCACGCCCATCTGTGTCAGGCGCTCGACGTGCTGGACGGCGCGCAGGTCCTTGGCGTTCATGATGTAGGTGCCGTGTTCATCCTCGAACGCCGGCATCAGTTCGCCGGGGCGATTGGCCTCTTGCAACAGGAACACCTGATCGGTCGGCGTGCCGAGGCCCAGGGTCGGTTCGGGAGAGTGGTGCTGGACGATTTCACCCAGTTGATTTTCGCTGGCCGGTGTCGCCGAGTATTTCCAGCGACAGGCATTGGTGCAGCTGCCCTGATTGGCGTCACGCTTGTTCATGTAGCCCGACAACAGGCAGCGCCCCGAATAGGCCATGCACAATGCGCCGTGCACAAACACTTCCAGCTCCATTGCCGGGACGTGCTGGCGGATTTCGGCGATTTCTTCCAGCGACAGTTCGCGGGACAGGATGATCCGGCTCAAGCCCTGTTGCTGCCAGAACTCGACGCTGGCCCAGTTCACCGTGTTGGCTTGCACCGACAGGTGGATCGGCATCTGCGGGAAGTGCCGGCGCACCAGCATGATCAGGCCGGGATCGGACATGATCAGCGCGTCCGGCGCCATGCCGATCACCGGTTCCAGATCCTTAAGGAACGTTTTCAGCTTGGCGTTGTGCGGGGCGATATTGACCACCACATAAAAACGCTTGCCCTGAGCCTGGGCCTCGGCGATGCCGAGCGCGAGGTTGGCGTGATCGAATTCGTTATTGCGCACTCGCAGGCTGTAGCGCGGTTGGCCGGCGTATACCGCATCGGCACCGTAGGCGAAGGCATAACGCATGTTTTTCAGGGTGCCGGCAGGGGCGAGCAGTTCCGGGGGGATGAGTGGCATGGCGCAAGTCATGGCAGTGTCGATCGCAAAAGCCGGCAAGGGTAAGCGGCCTGCACGCGGGGTTTATTGATCTGGATCTATGCTTGACCAACAAACAGATGGCACTCGCGCCAACCGTGGCGGACTAAATATAAGGACGCGAATTTTCGCTTCTGCGCATTGGCATGGACCGGACATGAACGAAACGAAGCTCCAGAACACTTCGCTGATGGTCTTGCTGGCTGTGGTGACCGTTGCCTTCGTCTGGATTCTGCTGCCGTTCTACGGTGCGGTGTTCTGGGCGGCCATCCTCGGCATTCTGTTTGCGCCCTTGCAGCATCAGTTGCAGCTGAGATTCGGTTGGTCACGCAACCTGACGGCCCTGTGCACCTTGAGTCTATGTGTGCTGATTGCGATCCTGCCGGTAATCATCATCAGTACCTTGCTGGTTCAGGAGGGCGCGGCGCTTTATGGCCGAATCGAAAGCGGCGAACTGGACATTGCCGGGCATGTGTCGCAGTTCAAACACAGCTTACCGCCGTACTTTCAGCACTTGCTCGATCGTTTCGGCATGGGTGAACTGAGTGGGCTTCGCGAGAAAATCATCAAGAGCATGATGCAAGGCAGTCAGTTTCTGGCGTCCCAGGCGTTCAGTTTTGGCCAGGGGACGTTCGATTTCGTGGTGGGTTTTTTCATCATGCTGTATCTGCTGTTTTTCTTTCTGCGGGACGGGTCTGAACTGGCGCGCAAAGTGCGCGCGGCGATACCGCTGGAAGATAACCAGAAGCGTCGCTTGCAACTCAAATTCAATCGGGTGGTGCGGGCCACGGTGAAGGGCAGTTTGCTGGTGTCGATCACGCAAGGGGCGTTGGGCGGGTTGATTTTCTGGTTTCTGGATATCCCGAGCGTGCTGCTCTGGGCGGTGTTGATGGCATTCCTGTCGCTGTTGCCGGCGGTGGGGGCGGGTATCGTCTGGGTGCCGGTGGCGGCGTATTTCCTGCTCAGCGGTGCGATCTGGCAGGGCACGGTGCTCGCGTTGTTCGGGGTGTTCGTGATCGGGTTGGTGGACAATATCCTGCGACCGATTCTGGTGGGCAAGGACACCAAAATGCCTGACTACCTGATTCTCATCTCGACCCTGGGCGGCCTGGCGATTTTCGGCCTGAACGGTTTTGTCATCGGCCCGTTGATTGCCGCGTTGTTTATGTCGAGCTGGGCGATTTTCGTCGATACCAAACAGCGGGTTCAGCTGCCTTAAGCGTTGAGCTGGCCTGAGCCGATACGTTGCGACAGGGCTTGGGCGTCGGGAAGCGAAGTGAGCGGGCCGCTGATCGGTTCGCCGTCCTGTACGAGATACCAGCAGGCAAGCAATCCCAGTGCTCTGAGCGGTGCGGGAACGGCGCTGCCGATAACGGACATAATCTGAACCTGAGCCATAAGTACCTCCATCAATCTGTGGGGTTACCTTACGGATCGGACGCTTGAGTGGAAAATCAACGCTTTCGATAGTCGTCATTGATGCCAGTGAGTGTTGGCGATCAGTCCACGACTTGATCGAGCATATGCACGACTTCCTGTTCATTGAGCAGGCCTTTGCGCACCAGGTTTTCCGCCAGCAGCGAGAGAAACTTGGCGCTGCGATGGCCTTCCAGGTGCTTGAGCTCGGTCAGTGCGTTGTACACCTTGCTGGATGTGCACAAGCCGACAATGCGGTGCGGGTTTTGTGTGGGCATGAGGTCGTCCTTGTTTTTATCAACCTGTTGTTTATGGACAGATCAAGCTTGCGGGCCTGTCATGACATAAATATGACCGACTTTACCTGCCGGTACTGTCCCGACAGCGACCTTGACGAGATTTATTCAGACTCCGTTCGCCTTGCGGCCACAAAAAAGGCCCCGCTGTTGAGGCGGGGCCTGATGAGTCTGTTACCAGCGGTCGTCACGGTAATAACCATGGGGATGGCCATAGTAGCCGCGCGGTGGGCCATAGTAGCCGCGTGGTGGACCGTAATAAATCGGTGCCGGGCGGTAGTACATCGGTTGTTGGACATAGACCGGCGCCGGTTGGTAGTAAACGGGCGGTGGCTGTACGTAAACCGGTTGAGGCTGAGCGTAAACCGGTTGCTCTACATACACCGGCCGGTCGCGGCCGATAATTGCCGAGCCGATGATTGCCGAGCCGACGATCGCACCAAACACAGCCGGACCTTCCCAGCCACGACCACCTGCTTCTGCCTGCCCTGCGATAGCGAGAGCACCGATCAGCAAGGCTACTGTGGGGATTTTACGGATCATGATAAGTCCTCGGTTCTTCGACCCGGCGCTTGGGTCTGCAATAGACACAAGTTGTCGCGGGGATACTTCTAAGACAGCAATTTTTTGAAAATCAGCACAGCCGTTGGGTAAATTTTGTGTAAGGTCTGTACCGGTTTCTTTACGGTGCTGTCTGGTACAGACATACCCTTATGATCGACCACAATCCGGTGGAATTGTTAATTCCGTCCATCTGAAAGTGCTACTGAAGGAGATTCGGATGCAGATGAACCCCAACAAAGACACCCAGTTGTGCATGTCACTCTCGGGCCGTCCCGGCAATTTCGGCCTGCGGTTTCACAATCATCTGTACGAACAACTGGGGCTGAATTTTTACTACAAAGCCTTCAGCAGCCAGGACCTGACGGGGGCTGTCAGCGGCATTCGTGCGTTGGGCATTCGGGGGTGCGGCGTGTCGATGCCGTTCAAGGAGGCCTGCATCGCGCTGGTCGATGAGCTGGATGCATCGGCCGAGGCTATTCAATCGATCAACACTATCGTCAACACCAACGGCCACCTCAAGGCCTACAACACTGATTACATCGCCGTCGCCCAGTTGCTCGAAACCCACCAGGTGCCCAAGGATTCGACCTTTGCCCTGCGCGGCAGCGGCGGCATGGCCAAGGCTGTGGCCAGTGCCTTGCGCGATGGCGGCTACAAAAACGGCTTGATCGTGGCCCGTAACGAACGCGCCGGGCGTGCCCTGGCCGAATCGCTGGGTTACCAATGGCAGGCGGAACTGGGTGCTCAACGCCCGCAGATGCTGATCAACGTCACGCCGATCGGCATGACCGGTGGCCCGGAAGCCGATCAACTGGCGTTTCCCCCTGAAGCCATCGCTGCCGCTGAAACGGTCTTCGATGTGGTGGCGATTCCCTCGGAAACACCGCTGATCGTGCGTGCTCGTGCCGAAGGCAAACGGGTGATCACCGGGCTGGAAGTGATTGCCATCCAGGCGCTGGAGCAGTTCGTGTTGTACACCGGCGTGCGTCCGACCGATGAGCAGTTTCAGAAAGCCGTGGCGTTTGCCCGGAGCTGAATTCCGATTATCGGTTGGACCTGTGGCGAGGGAGCTTGCTCCCGTTGGGTCGCGAAGCGGCCCCAAAGCAGTCAGCACACCGAGTTTGCCGGCCTTGCGGCTGCTTCGCAGCCGAACGGGAGCAAGCTCCCTCGCCACAGGGAACTCGGTACATCGGGAAGGGTTATTCGAGGCGCGCCAGGCGTTCTTCCAGTGCCGCGATTCGCGCTTCAAGCTCTTCGATTCGCTCAACCGACACACCGCCACCGGTGCCACGTTCCACCGGATTCTGTCGGGCCGCGAGGATCGCTTCGATATCCGCCGGATCACCCAGCGCATGCATGTAACGATCTTCGCGCTGACCGGCCTGGCGCGGGATCAACAGCGCCAGGCCTCGGGCGATCAAGCGCTCCAGTTGATGCACCACTTGTTCGGCATCTTCGAAGTCATGCATGCGGCCGCTGCGGGTCAGCAGTTCGTTGACCGTCTGCGGACCGCGCAGGAACAACAGCCCCGTCAGAATCACCTGGGCCGGCACCAGTTCCAGCGCCTTGTCGACCCGATGTTCCCAGCGGTCGGCACGGCTGCCCATCACCAGCCGGGTGAAGCCGCGACCTTCAAGGGCGCGCAGGCTCTGGCCAACCTGGCCCTGGCTGAGGTTCATCACCGGTTCGCGGCTGGTTTTCTGGTTGCAGGCAATCACCAGGGCATTGAGGGTCAGCGGATAGGTTTCCGGGCTGGTGGCCTGTTTTTCGATCAACGAGCCCAAAATGCGGATTTCCGTGCTGTTGAGCCGCGGTTCGTCGAAGGTCGTCTCTTGTTCAGTGCTCATCGCGCTTTTCCCTAGGCAGTCGAGCCGCCTAGCCTAATCCTTGCTGGATAAAAGACAAGTCGCAGGGCGCGCCGGCATGGCTATAATCGCTCCACGTTTTTTACTCCCGTCACCACACGAGACTGCCATGACTATTTCCCTGTACGCCGCATCCGTTCCGGTTTTCCAGCAAATGCTCAACGCCCTGAGCAACAACCTGAGCAAGGCCGAAGCTCACGCTACCGCGAAAAACATCGACCCGAACGCATTCCTGCAGGCCCGTCTGTACCCGGACATGTTCCCGCTGGTGCGTCAGGTGCAGATCGCCGTTGATTTCGCCAAGGGCGTTTCGGCGCGCCTGGCTGAAATCGAACTGCCGAAATACGACGACACCGAAACCACCTTCGCCGAACTGCAAGCGTTGATCGCCAAGGTTCTGGCCTTCATCGGCGAGATCAAACCCGAGCAGATCAACGGCAAGGAAGGCATCGAAATCGTGACCCGTCCTGGCACCCCTAAAGAGAAGCGCTTCACTGGCCAGGCTTACCTGCTGAGCTACGGTCTGCCGCAGTTCTTCTTCCACGTCACCACCGCCTACGCGCTGCTGCGTCACAACGGTGTGGAAGTGGGCAAGCGCGATTACATGGGCGCGTTCTAAACCACCCAGGTACAAAAAAGCCCGCCAAGGTGTAAGCCTTGGCGGGCTTTTTCGTTTTCGTCGGTGCGTTTACGCCAAACGCTGCGCCTTCAACTCTTCACCCTGGCAAGCCGCCGCGGTGAACAGCACGTCGGTGGAGGAGTTCAGCGCGGTTTCCGCCGAGTCCTGCAATACACCGATGATGAAGCCGACCGCCACCACTTGCATGGCGATTTCGCTCGGGATGCCGAACAGGCTGCACGCCAGCGGAATCAGCAACAACGAACCGCCCGCCACGCCCGAGGCGCCACAGGCACAAATTGCCGCGACGACGCTGAGCAGAATGGCCGTCGGAATATCCACGGCGATGCCCAGGGTGTGCACGGCGGCCAGGGTCAGCACAGTGATGGTGATCGCCGCGCCGGCCATGTTGATGGTCGCGCCGAGCGGGATCGATACCGAATAGGTGTCTTCATGCAGGCCCAGGCGTTTGCTCAATTCCAGGTTGACCGGAATGTTCGCCGCCGAGCTGCGGGTGAAGAAGGCGGTGATGCCGCTCTCGCGCAGGCAGGTGAGTACCAGCGGATACGGGTTGCGGCGCAGTTTCCAGAACACGATGACCGGGTTCATCACCAACGCGACGAACAGCATGCAGCCCAGCAGCACCGTCAGCAGGTGCATATAGCCGATCAATGCGCCGAAACCGGAAGTGGCGAGGGTCGAAGCCACCAGACCGAAGATCCCCAGCGGCGCAAAGCGAATCACCAGGCGCACGATCACGGTCACGCCATTGGACAGGTCGCCCAGCACTTCGCGCGTCGTCTCGCCAGCATGGCGGATCGCAATGCCCATGCCGATCGCCCACGCCAGAATGCCGATGAAGTTGGCGTTCATCAGTGCGCTGACCGGGTTATCGACCACGCTCAGCAACAGACTTTGCAGCACTTCGCTGATGCCGCCCGGCGCGGTGACCGCAACGTCCTGGGTCGACAGCACCAGGCTCGACGGAAACAGCGTACTGGCGATCACTGCAACCACGGCTGCGGCGAAGGTGCCCAGCAGATACAGAAACAGGATCGGCCGGATATGGGTTTCCTGGCCGTGCTTATGATTGGCAATCGAGGCCATGACCAGCACGAACACCAGAATCGGCGCGACAGCCTTGAGCGCCGACACGAATACTTTGCCAATGAAGGCGGTGGACTTCGCCACCTCAGGCGCGAACAGGACCAGGGCAATCCCGGCGATCAGGCCGATGATGATTTGCGTGACCAGGCTGCTGCGTTTCAGGCGTTGCAAAAGAGAAGGGGATGAAGCGGTCATAACGGTATCTCTGATTTTATTAGGGTGCAGGGTTCCTTGGCTCATGCAGCAAAAAGCCGGGCAGGCTACATGGAGGGAACCGAAGGGGTCGCCACATCAATGCCAATCAATGGCCGATGAGCAAGGTGTCAATCTCGCGGGTCGCGGACTTTATCACAGCGTAGCCGCGATCCTTCAGACCTGTGACGATCTGCCACCCAATTGTTCAACGCGATTTGCAGGTTCGTGCAACTTCGTTTGAAAACACTCTGTTAAGCTTCGCCATCCTCATTTTCTAGTTCTGCCAGTGGGCCTTCGGGCTGTCGCTGGTGTCGTCGCTTTCCTGGAGTTCTGCATGCTGTTGCCCATTCTTCTGTTGTCCGCCGCCGGTTTCACGGTGCTGACCACGGAATTCATCATCGTCGGCCTGTTGCCGGCAATCGCCCGTGACCTGGACGTCAGCATCCCTCAAGCGGGTTTGCTGGTGACCCTGTTCGCGTTCACCGTGGCCGCGTTCGGGCCGTTCCTGACAGCGTATTTCGCAAGGTTTGAACGACGCAAACTGTTCATCAGCGTGTTGATCATGTTCGGCCTGGCCAACACGCTGGCGGCGTTTGCGCCGAACATTTGGGTGATGGCCATTGCCCGGTTGATTCCGGCGCTGGGGTTGCCGGTGTTCTGGGCGTTGGCCAGTGAAACCGCGGTGGACATCGTCGGGCCGGACTACGCCGGGCGGGCGATTGCCAAGATTGGTTTCGGCATCGTCTGCGCCACCGTATTCGGCATTCCGGTCGGCACGTTGATTTCCGATGCGTTCGGTTGGCGCAGTGCTTTCGGCATTCTGGCGGTGATTGCGTTTGCCAAGGCGCTGCTGCTGTTTATCTATTTGCCGAAAACCAGCCTGCACCAGCATCAGGTGAGTTTTCGTTCGCAATTCAAGATCTTGCGCAGCCCGCTGATGCTGGGTCATGTTCTGCTGTCGATCCTGGTGTTCAGCGGCATGTTCACCGCCTACACCTACCTGGCCGACATTCTTGAACGCCTCGCCGGTTTCAACGGCACCGTGGTCGGCTGGTGTCTGATGGGCTTCGGCGCGGTCGGGCTGATCGGCAACTCGCTGGGCGGTCGCGCGGTGGATCGTCACCCGCTGATCGCTTCTATGACGTTTTGCGCATTCATGATTGCCGGCATGGTGACGCTGGTGCCGAACATTCACTCGCCGCTGGGGCTGGCGGCGGCGATGGGGATTTGGGGGGTGACCCAGGCGGCGTTGTTCCTGGTCAGTCATGTGCGGTTGATGAAGGCGGCGCCTGAAGCGCCGGCCTTCGCGGCGTCGTTGAACATTGCCGGGGCCAATCTCGGGATCGGCATGGGCGCCATGGTCGGCGGCCGGGTGATCGACAGTGTGGGCCTGGGCGGACTGGGTTTCGCCGCAGCCGGTTTTATCCTGGTTTCGATTCTCCTGGCCATGGCGCTGATGACCTTCAAGCCTCGCGAAATCTGCGCCTGAGGCTTCACATCTCGGTGAACAGCTCGCGTCGGGCACCTTCGGTAATGGCGACAATGCCGGGGTGCTTGACCTTGCGTTCCACCGAAATGGCGTAGAACGACTCGCGCACCGCGTCGGTCTGGCCGATCAACTCCACGCCGCATTGGCGTTTCACCTCGTCGGCAATCACGCTCGGGCCGATGAAAATCCCGCTGCCGGATTGGCCGAAGGCCTGCATCAAAGCGCTGTCGTCGAACTCGCCGACGATTCGCGGCTGAATCTGCTGTTCGGCAAACCAGCGTTGCAAGCGACTGCGCACCACGGTTTCCGGCCCGGGAATCAACAACGGGGCGCCGTGCAGGCTGCGGGGGAAATCCTGGCCGTATCGCGCCGTCAATTCAGCGGTGGCAAAGAAGCTGATACCGCATTCGCCGAGCTTCTGGCTGTAGCCCTTGATGTCCAGATGCGAGGGCATCGGGCTGTCGGAAATCACCAGGTCGAGGCGTTGAATCGCCAGGTCGGCGAGCAATCGTTCCAGTTTGTCTTCGCGGCAGGTGATGCGTAGCGGCTCGCTCAACTCCATGGTCGGCGCGATCAGGCGATAGACGATGGATTTGGGTACCACGTCGGCGACGCCCACCCGAAACAGAATCTGTTGCTCATTGGGCTGCGCCCGGAGCATCAGTTCCAGCTCGCCCCCGAGTTGAAACATCTGCTCGGCGTAGGGCAGGGTCTGACGCCCGGCTTCGGTGAGTTCCAGCTGCCGCCCGACCCGGCGAAACAATTCAATGCCATAGGTTTGTTCGAGCAGGGAAATCTGCCCGCTGATGGTCTGTGGCGTCAGGTTCAACTGCTCGCAGGCGCGCACGATGCTTCCGGTCTTGGCCACCACCCAGAAATAATGCAGCTGTCGATAATTCAGCATTCATGTTCCCCGTAGCGTGTGTTTTGCTATGGATTCGTAAAAACCGAAGTATAACTGCTGAAAATACGAATTTTCCTGAAGTGTTTGCCTCTTTAGACTGCCTCGCTATCGACGGATCGCCTTTCGGGTTCTGTCTGTTCTATCGAGGAAAGCATCATGAAGCTTAAAACCACCGCGCTGCTGATCACCTCTTTACTGGTGTTGGCCGGTTGCGACCAGGCCGAGAAAAGTGCTCAGCAATTGATGGGCAAGGCCGCCGAAAGCGCCAAACAGGCGATCGACGATACCCACAAAGCCGCCGAACAAGCGTTGAGCGAGGCCACGAGTGGCCTGATCAGCAAGAAAGAACAACCGGCCAAAGAGACGGGCAAAACCGATTCTTCGTCCCAGGAAATCTAAACCGTCTACAACGAGTCAGGACTGACCCATGGAATACCTTTTAGAACTCGCTGCAAGCCCCACCGCCTGGGTCGCCCTGGCCACGTTGGTGGTGATGGAAATCGTGCTCGGCATCGATAACCTGATCTTCATCTCGATCCTCACCAATAAGCTGCCCGAGCAGCATCGCCAGAAGGCGCGGCGTATTGGTATCGGCATGGCGTTGATCTTGCGCCTGGCGCTGTTGAGCACCATCGCGTTCATCGTCCAGTTGACTGAACCGGTGATCGACATTCTCGGCCACGCGTTCTCCTGGAAGGACATGATCCTGATCGCCGGCGGCCTGTTCCTGTTGTGGAAGGCGACCACCGAGATTCATCACAGCATGGACCCGTCGCCGGAAGATCCGACGTCGGCCACCTCGACCGTGACCCTGGGCTTTGCCGCCGCCATCGGTCAGATCCTGATGCTCGACATGGTGTTCTCCATCGACAGCATCATTACCGCTGTCGGCATGACCGAGCATTTGCCGATCATGATCATTGCGGTGGTGGTGTCGGTCCTGGTGATGTTGCTGGCTGCTGACCCGTTGGCCAAGTTCATCAACGACAACCCGACGGTGGTGATGCTGGCGCTGGGCTTCCTGATCATGATCGGCATGACGCTGATCGCCGAAGGTTTCGGCGCCCACGTACCGAAAGGCTATGTCTACGCGGCCATGGCGTTCTCGGCGACGATCGAAGGCTTGAACATGCTGTCGCGGCGGGCCAAACAGAGGCGCGTTGCCGCAGAAGCTTAATCGCCGATAAACGAAACGGCCGCCTGAACTCGCGAGAGTCCAGGCGGCCGTTTTTTGTTTGTACGACTGAAAAGCGCCAGTCAGTGCGCGGTGATGGGGTGTGTAGCCGGTTTATCGGTTTTGGCCGCGGGCGCCGATTGAACCGGGTGGTGATGGTGCCGACGGGTAATGCGCAAAACGCCCCACAACATGGCGGCGGCCACTGCCAGCCAGCCGGAAATCAACATCACAATGGTCATTGTCAGGCTCATCAGTGCCTCCTCTTTGCCCTGCCGCGGGCGCACACTCTTCCTTGGTAAAGGACAGTCTAGCCGTTGCTGTGTTTCAGGCTATTGACCAAAGGTCGCCTGTCATCAACCCGTTCGCTCTATCAAATGCAAACAACTGCCGGTTAAGGCTATACCGCTGTCGCGCGGCATCCTATGATCGACGGCCAAGCCGGCTGCGTGATCGCCTGGCGTCTGAACAAGAGAGTGATGATGGTGCGGGTATTTTCTCGAATTCGATCTTTGGCACTGATCGTTGGCTGCGTTGCCGGCCTGGCTGGCTGCGCGGGGAGCGTAGCGCCTGAGATCAAGCGTCTGCCGGAGCGTGTCGAACTAAGCGGTACGTTCTACCGCGGGCAAAGTTATCAGAGCGGGCCTCAAGTGCTGGCCAGCCTGTTGTCCCAACAGGACATCGTGATAACTCCGGGGTTGCTCGAAAAGCCCCTGAATTTACCGGGTGCCGAAGACCGGTTGCAGCAGAACATGCAAAACCTCGCCCGCGAATACGGGATGGTGGTCTATCCCCTCGACAGCCAATTGCCGGCGCTGCTGACCCAGGTCGCAGCCGGTTATCCGGTGATGGTACGTATTACTGAAGGCTCGGCATTCTGGGCCGGGCCGCGATACGCCATTCTTGCCGGTTACAACCGTCAGAAGCAGACCGTGTTGCTGCGCACCGGGATGGATCGTCGGTTGCTGATGGGGTTCAGCGCCTTTGAGTCGGCGCTCGAGAATGCAGGCGGTTGGGCCGTTTTGATCCAGAAGCCGGACCAGATTCCGGCCAACGTCGATCAGCAGCGCTGGCTGAAGGCGGCGAACGATCTTGCCCAGTCAGGTCAGGAGCAGGCGGCAGCCAGGGCGAAGAAGGCGCTGACCGCGCAGTAGTTTCCGTTTGTCATCCGCCGGGCACTACTCGGCGTTGTTCGCCTCTGATGTAAAGGGCCCGGGTTTCTCGCCGGGCCGTGACCAGGAGGCGTCCATGGCTCAATCCAATACCCCCGTCGGCCCACACTCGTCCGAGCATTCGTCCGATAATGAGTTGGGGTTCGACCCCGACTCTCCGGACGTTGCTGATCCTCAGGTCGACCCCATCGGACCTGCCAGGGCACCCAAAGATATAAAACCGGGTGAAGAGGGCAAGAAGACACCGGCAAAGCCTTACGACCCGCTCGGTAATCTGAAACCCAAGTCTTAGTCAGAGGTGTATATGTCTACCGATTCGAGCTTCGACGACAAACATTCGGACCCTCCCGAAAACGTTCCAACAACCCCCGAGGCGGACCTGGACCCGGTGATGGATCCGGACAGCCCGCTAAGGGATCCCTTGGCCAGGCCGACCGTGGTGCCGACGAAGCATCCGCAGGGCTGGCGAGACCCGAGTGCCGGGGACGGCATTCCGGATGACGATCAGATGCCGTTGCCCAATGATTGACCGCCGGACAAAAAAAGCCCCGAATATTCGGGGCTTTTCATTTATGGATGTTTCGACCTTATTTTGAGGCTTCAATCACACCGCTCTGGCGATGCTTGAGGTTCTTGTCTGACTTGTATTGAAGGGCGACGGACGGCACGTTGGTGCTCTTGCCGGTTTCAACCCAGCTGCGAATACGGGTTGCATCGGCAAAGTGCGTGTACTTGCCGAAGGCATCGAGAATCACCAGCGCAACCGGACGGTTGCCCATGCTGGTCACCAACACCAGGCAGTGGCCGGCCTGGTTGGTAAACCCGGTTTTCGTCAGCTTGATGTCCCAGTTCGGCTTGTTGATCAAGTGGTCGGTATTGTGGAAACCCAGGCTGTAGTTGGGTTTACGGAATGTAACGGTTTTTTCCTTGGTCGTGCTCAGCTCGGTCAAGAGTGGGTACTTGTGCGCGGCGATCAGCAGTTTGCTCAGGTCGCGGGCGGTGGACACGTTGCGCGGGGAGAGACCCGTCGGTTCGACGAAGTGGGTACTGGTCATGCCCAGCGCCTTGGCTTTGGCGTTCATGGCGGCAATGAACGCGACGTAACCGCCCGGATAGTGATGCGCCAAGGTTGCGGCGGCACGGTTTTCCGATGACATCAGGGCGATCAGCAGCATCTCGCGGCGCGTCAATTCGCTTTGGAGTTTGACTCGGGAGAACACGCCTTTCATTTCCGGGGTGTCGCTGATGTTGACGGGAATATATTCGTCCATGTTCTGCCGCGCTTCTACGACCACCAGGCCGGTCATCAGTTTGCTGACGGAGGCGATGGGTACGACGACGTCAGGATTGCTGGCATAGATGACTTTGTTGGTTTGCAGATCCATCAGCAAAGCGCTGCCGGAAGCGATCTTCAGTTGTGCAGTGTCTCGTGGTGCCGCGGTGGTTTCACCGGCGTTGACCGTTGGCGTGATGAAAGTCCCTGTAACTGCAAAAACTAGGCTCAGGATGGAAAGACGGATTTTCACGCTGGCAGACTCATAAAGGGTGGATATGCCGTTCTGTAACGGGCTGTTTCTTAAAAACGACGCATTTTAGGAGTATGTGCTAGGAAAGCCATAGGCGCCTGTAAGACGGGGGGTAAAAGTGAAGAATATTTAATGCTGTAACTCTTTCTTTACTATTTGGCATTGCAGTTGTCCGACCTCTGTGATCGAGCTGTTTGCTACAGGCAAAAAGAACCCCGCGATGGGCGGGGTTCTTTTGGGTGCAGCAGGGTGAGAGTTAACTCAGCTGTGCAGTGTTTCGGCGGCGTACAACGTGTTTTCCAGCAGGCAGGCGCGGGTCATCGGGCCGACGCCACCCGGTACCGGAGTGATCCAGCCGGCACGGGCCAGGGCGGATTCGTAAGTCACGTCGCCGACCAGTTTGCCGTCTGCCTGACGGTTGATGCCGACGTCGATCACGATCGCGCCTTCCTTGATCCACTCACCTTTGACCAGGCCCGGCTTGCCGGCGGCAACCACTACCAGGTCGGCGCGACCGACGTGGCCGGCCAGATCCTTGGTGAAGCGGTGGGTGACCGTCACGGTGCAACCGGCCAGCAGCAGTTCCATCGCCATCGGACGACCAACAATGTTGGAAGCCCCGACAATGACCGCGTCCATCCCGTAAAGATTGACGCCGGTGCTTTCCAGCAGCGTCATGATGCCTTTGGGCGTGCACGGGCGCAGCAGCGGAATGCGCTGGGCCAGGCGACCGACGTTATAAGGGTGGAAACCGTCGACGTCCTTGTCGGGACGAATGCGCTCCAGCAATTTGGAGGCGTCCAGGTGTTCAGGTAGAGGCAGCTGAAGCAGAACGCCGTCGATTGCCGGGTCGTCGTTCAGGCGATCGATCAGATCGGTCAGCGCTGCTTGAGTGGTGTCGGCAGGCAGGTCATAGGCTTGGGATAGGAAGCCGACCTCTTCACAGTCTTTACGCTTGTGCGAGACATAAACCTGAGAGGCAGGATCGCTGCCGACCAGGATCACCGCGAGGCCGGGTGTGCGCAGGCCTTGCTGGCGACGCTCGGCAACTCGTTTGGCGATCTGCTGGCGCAGGCTGGCGGCGATCGATTTGCCGTCGATTAGTTGTGCAGTCATTGCGCGTGATTAACCATCGAGAGGGGAAAAAAAGAGAGCGCATTCTCGCATGTCACGAGGTGAGGGCAAAGGCGCTTGGTCTGCAAATTCCCCTAACTCCTTTAATTAAATGAATTTTTTTCAAAAAGGATTTGACGACCTTCAGGGGGCTCTATACTATTCGTCGCACTTGTCGGGCACAGCCTAGCACTGGTTAAGAAGGTCGAGCGGAGTTACGGTTCCGCAAGACTGAAAAGCACTTAGTTTGTAGTCCTTCAAGGGTACAGATTAACAAGGCGCCCGTAGCTCAGCTGGATAGAGCATCCGCCTTCTAAGCGGATGGTCGCAGGTTCGAGTCCTGCCGGGTGCGCCATTAGGCAGCATTGGCACAAGTAGCGCGATATGGTGGGCGTAGCTCAGTTGGTAGAGCACGGGATTGTGACTCCCGTTGTCGTGGGTTCGATCCCCATCGTCCACCCCATATTTCGAAAGGCGCCAGATTAATAGTCTGGCGCCTTTGCTTTAACAGCTTCAACCCGCGGATGTGGTGGAATTGGTAGACACACTGGATTTAGGTTCCAGCGCCGCGAGGCGTAAGAGTTCGAGTCTCTTCATCCGCACCAAATAAAGCTTCACTCATGCCGATTGGCATGATTGAGGTTCAACAAAGAAGTTGTTTGGCTTCTTTGTCACGCAATATGGTGGGCGTAGCTCAGTTGGTAGAGCACGGGATTGTGACTCCCGTTGTCGTGGGTTCGATCCCCATCGTCCACCCCATATTCCGAAAGGCGCCAGATTTAACAGTCTGGCGCCTTTTTTGTTTCAGTGGTTTGAGTATCGGTGGCTGCAGGTTGTGGGCCGCAGGGGCAGGTCGCTTCGTCGTATTTATGTTTCTCGATGATGCCTGATTTGCCCGCCGATCCCCTCGCGGGGTTGGCTGTCAGGGACGGATTGCCGATTCCTTCTATATATAGGAAGGTGGGTACAGAGCCCTGGCTTGATTGGCTGTATTTGCTAACAGGGCGAGGCACAACCGTTTGTCCCCGCCTATAAATTGCCTGCTGTTTTTTTACCCGTTTTCAGTAGGGTGACTTCTTGAGTTTGACCCACTAGAATGCATGCCCTTGATTCTGGGGTCGGAAACGGCCGGCTAACGTCTGTGCAACGAGGAATATCCATGCAAGTTTCTGTTGAAAATACTTCTGCTCTTGAGCGCCGCATGAGCATCACCGTGCCGGCTGAGCGCATCGAGACTCAGGTCAACAAGCGTCTGCAGCAGACTGCCCAAAAGGCCAAGATCGCTGGCTTCCGTCCAGGCAAAGTGCCAATGAGCGTGATCCGTCAGCGTTTCGGGGCTGATGCGCGTCAAGAAGCCGTGGGCGACGTGATCCAGTCTTCCTTCTACGAAGCTGTCGTCGAGCAGAAGCTGAACCCAGCTGGTTCGCCTTCGATCGAACCTAAAACCCTGGAAGCGGGCAAGGACCTGGAATACGTAGCCGTATTCGAAGTGTTCCCTGAGTTCACCGTTGCCGGTTTCGAAGGCATCACCGTCGAGCGCCTGAGCGCCGAAGTGGCTGACGCCGATCTGGACAAGATGCTGGAAGTCCTGCGCAAGCAGAACACCCGTTTTGAAGTGGCCGAACGCGCTGCCCAGAACGAAGACCAGCTGAACATCGATTTCGTCGGCAAGGTCGACGGTGAAGTGTTCGCAGGCGGTTCTGCCAAAGGTACTCAGCTGGTGCTGGGTTCCGGCCGCATGATCCCTGGTTTCGAAGACGGTCTGGTTGGCGCTAAAGCCGGCGAAGAGCGCGTTCTGAACCTGACCTTCCCAGAGGACTACCAGAACCTCGACCTGGCAGGCAAAACTGCTGAGTTCACCGTGACCGTGAACACCGTTTCCGAGCCTAAACTGCCAGAGCTGACCGAAGAGTTCTTCGCTCAATTCGGCATCAAGGAAACCGGTCTGGAAGGCTTCCGCACCGAAGTTCGCAAGAACATGGAGCGCGAACTGCGTCAGGCGATCAAATCCAAGGTCAAGAATCAGGTGATGGACGGTCTGCTGGCCACCAACCCGATCGAAGTGCCTAAGGCTCTGCTGTCCAACGAAGTCGACCGTCTGCGCGTGCAGGCTGTTCAGCAGTTCGGTGGCAACATCAAGCCTGACCAACTGCCGGCCGAGCTGTTCGAAGAGCAAGCCAAGCGCCGCGTCGTGCTGGGTCTGATCGTGGCTGAAGTGGTCAAACAATTCGACCTCAAGCCTGACGAAGCCCGCGTTCGCGAGATGATTCAGGAAATGGCTTCGGCCTACCAAGAGCCTGAGCAGGTTGTGTCCTGGTACTACAAGAACGACCAGCAACTGAACGAAGTCCGTTCGGTTGTGCTGGAAGAGCAAGTTGTGGATACTGTTCTGCAGAAAGCTAGCGTGACCGACAAATCGGTCTCTTACGAAGAAGCGGTCAAGCCGGTAGAAGCTCCACAAGCCGACTGATTGGTTTTGCGGTAAGAAGTACACACCATAAGCCAGCCTTCGTGCTGGCTTATGCGTATTCAAGACATAACTATTTGGGAGTGACTGCGAGACATGTCCCGCAATTCTTATTATCAGAGCTCTGACATCCAGGCCGCAGGCGGTCTGGTCCCGATGGTTATCGAGCAGTCTGCCCGTGGCGAACGTGCCTATGACATCTACTCGCGCCTGTTGAAGGAGCGAGTGATCTTCCTGGTAGGTCCGGTAGAAGACTACATGGCCAACCTGGTTGCGGCGCAACTGCTGTTCCTTGAAGCGGAAAACCCGGACAAGGACATCCATCTTTACATCAACTCACCAGGCGGTTCGGTGACTGCGGGCATGTCGATCTACGACACCATGCAGTTCATCAAGCCAGACGTTTCCACCACCTGTATCGGTCAGGCCTGCAGCATGGGTGCCTTCCTGCTTGCCGGTGGTGCTGCCGGCAAGCGTTTCTGCCTGCCGAACTCGCGCATGATGATTCACCAGCCATTGGGTGGCTTCCAGGGTCAGGCGTCGGACATCGACATCCATGCCAAGGAAATCCTCCACATTCGTTCGCGTTTGAACCAGCTGTTGGCTCATCACACCGGTCAGAGCCTCGAAACCATCGAGCGCGATACCGAGCGCGACAACTTCATGAGCGCTGAGCGTGCGGCTGAATATGGCCTGATCGACTCCGTGATCGACAAGCGTAAAATGCCCGCCTAAGCAGCCCAAATGTAGGTGGTCGGGGTAACTGACCGCCTGCGGGCTTGAAAAAGCCTGCAATTGCCTTCATCTTGTGTTGCAAGCCTATCGGATTTGGATCGATCGAATGACTGACACCCGCAACGGCGAGGACAACGGCAAACTGCTCTATTGCTCCTTCTGTGGCAAAAGCCAGCATGAAGTACGCAAATTGATTGCCGGCCCCTCGGTCTTTATCTGCGACGAGTGCGTCGACCTGTGCAATGACATCATCCGTGAGGAGGTGCAGGAAGCCCAGGCCGAAAGCAGCGCGCATAAATTGCCTTCGCCTAAAGAAATCAGCGGCATCCTTGATCAGTACGTGATTGGTCAGGAACGTGCGAAAAAGGTTCTGGCCGTAGCGGTGTATAACCACTACAAGCGTCTGAACCAGCGCGACAAAAAGAATGACGACGTCGAACTCGGCAAAAGCAACATCTTGCTGATCGGCCCGACAGGCTCGGGTAAAACCCTGCTTGCCGAAACTCTGGCCCGCTTGCTGAACGTTCCGTTCACCATCGCCGACGCAACCACCCTCACCGAGGCGGGTTATGTGGGCGAAGATGTCGAGAACATCATTCAGAAGCTGCTGCAGAAGTGCGATTACGACGTAGAAAAGGCCCAGATGGGCATTGTCTACATCGATGAGATCGACAAGATCTCGCGCAAGTCTGACAACCCGTCGATCACCCGGGACGTTTCCGGTGAAGGCGTGCAGCAGGCCCTGCTCAAGTTGATCGAAGGCACGGTCGCTTCCGTTCCACCTCAAGGTGGTCGCAAGCATCCGCAGCAGGAATTCCTTCAGGTCGACACCCGTAACATCCTGTTCATCTGCGGTGGTGCGTTCTCCGGTCTGGAAAAGGTTATTCAAAACCGTTCCACCCGTGGCGGCATCGGCTTCAACGCAGAAGTGCGCAGCAAGGAAGAAGGCAAGAAAGTCGGTGAATCCCTGCGTGAAGTCGAGCCTGACGATCTGGTCAAGTTCGGTCTGATCCCGGAATTCGTCGGTCGTCTGCCGGTACTTGCCACGCTGGACGAGCTTGATGAGGCTGCGCTGATGCAGATTCTCACCGAGCCGAAGAATGCCCTGACCAAGCAGTATGCCAAGCTGTTCGAGATGGAAGGTGTGGACCTGGAATTCCGGGCCGACGCGCTGAAATCGGTCGCCAAACGTGCCCTGGAACGCAAAACCGGTGCCCGTGGCCTGCGCTCGATTCTCGAAGGTGTATTGCTCGACACTATGTATGAAATCCCCTCGCAGTCCGAGGTGAGTAAAGTAGTGATCGACGAAAGCGTTATAGAAGGCAAGTCCAAGCCTCTGTATCTCTATGAGAACAGTGAGCCAACTGCCAAGGCAGCGCCAGACGCTTAAGCGTCACACTGCTGGAATAAAGAAGGGGCCTTCGGGCCCCTTTGCTATTGTGGGAGACGGGGCAGCTAACCTGAATTTCTGGATGCGCCGGGATAAATGCAGGCGCTACCGTAAGCTCTGATTTTTTAAGTGATTCTTTTATCCGCTTGTTTTTTTTGAAAACAGCCCCCATCTTGGTTTCAAGCTTACTTCCATCTGTTTACGGCCTTATGGCCGCCGTAGAGGCGAAATCATGAAGACGACCATCGAATTGCCTCTCCTGCCATTGCGTGATGTCGTGGTTTATCCGCACATGGTTATCCCGCTGTTCGTGGGGCGCGAGAAATCCATCGAAGCTCTCGAGGCAGCGATGACGGGCGACAAGCAGATCCTTCTGCTGGCTCAGCGGAATCCTGCTGACGACGATCCCGGTGAAGAAGCACTTTATCGCGTAGGCACCATTGCTACCGTTCTGCAGCTGCTCAAACTGCCTGACGGCACCGTCAAGGTTCTTGTCGAAGGCGAGCAGCGGGGCGCCGTGGAGCGCTTCAGCGAAGTCGACGGCCACTGCCGTGCCGAAGTCTCGTTGATCGACGAAACCGAAGCGCCAGAGCGCGAATCGGAAGTGTTTGTCCGCAGCCTGCTGGCTCAATTCGAACAATATGTGCAGCTGGGTAAGAAAGTCCCCGCTGAAGTCCTGTCGTCGCTCAACAGCATCGACGAGCCGGGCCGCCTGGTCGACACCATGGCCGCGCACATGGCTCTGAAGATCGAGCAGAAGCAGGAAATCCTCGAAATCATCGATTTGTCGGCCCGGGTCGAGCACGTTCTGGCGTTGCTGGATGCCGAGATCGATCTGCTGCAAGTCGAAAAACGCATTCGCGGCCGCGTTAAGAAGCAAATGGAGCGCAGCCAGCGCGAGTACTACCTGAATGAGCAGATGAAGGCCATTCAGAAAGAGCTGGGTGACAGCGACGAAGGCCACAACGAAATCGAAGAGCTGAAAAAGCGCATCGATGCCGCCGGTCTGCCGAAAGATGCGTTGGCCAAGGCTCAGGCCGAACTGAACAAGCTGAAGCAAATGTCGCCAATGTCCGCGGAAGCGACCGTGGTGCGTTCGTACATCGACTGGCTGGTTCAAGTGCCATGGAAAGCCCAGAGCAAAGTGCGCCTGGACCTGGCCCGTGCCGAAGACATTCTCGACGCCGACCACTACGGTTTGGAAGAAGTCAAAGAGCGGATTCTCGAATACCTCGCCGTGCAGAAGCGCGTGAAGAAGATTCGCGGCCCGGTATTGTGCCTGGTCGGTCCTCCAGGGGTGGGTAAAACCTCTCTGGCGGAGTCGATTGCGCATGCAACCAACCGCAAATTCGTCCGCATGGCCCTCGGTGGCGTGCGCGATGAGGCGGAAATTCGTGGTCATCGCCGGACTTATATCGGTTCGATGCCAGGAAGATTGATTCAAAAGATGACAAAGGTGGGCGTCCGTAACCCGCTGTTCCTGCTCGATGAAATCGACAAAATGGGCAGCGACATGCGTGGCGATCCAGCGTCGGCGTTGCTGGAAGTGCTCGACCCCGAGCAAAACCACAACTTCAACGATCACTATCTGGAAGTCGACTACGACCTGTCCGATGTGATGTTCCTGTGCACCTCCAACTCGATGAATATTCCACCGGCGCTGCTGGACCGGATGGAAGTGATTCGTCTGCCGGGTTACACCGAAGACGAGAAGATCAACATCGCCGTCAAATACCTTTCGCCCAAGCAGATTGCTGCCAACGGCCTGAAGAAAGGCGAGCTGGAATTCGATGCCGAAGCGATTCGCGACATCATTCGCTACTACACCCGCGAAGCCGGTGTACGTGGGCTGGAGCGCCAGATTGCCAAGGTTTGCCGCAAGGCGGTCAAAGAGCATGCTCTGGAAAAACGCTTCTCGGTGAAGGTGACAGCCGAGATGCTGGAACACTTCCTGGGCGTGCGTAAGTTCCGTTACGGCCTGGCTGAACAGCAGGATCAGATCGGTCAGGTCACCGGCCTGGCGTGGACCCAGGTGGGCGGCGAATTGCTGACCATCGAAGCCGCAGTCGTGCCGGGTAAAGGCCAGCTGATCAAGACCGGTTCTCTGGGTGACGTGATGGTCGAATCGATCACCGCAGCCCTGACCGTTGTTCGCAGCCGTGCTAAGAGCCTGGGGATTCCCCTGGACTTCCACGAGAAGCGCGACACGCATATCCACATGCCTGAAGGGGCAACCCCGAAAGACGGCCCTAGCGCCGGTGTAGGCATGTGCACGGCCCTGGTATCGGCATTGACTGGCATTCCTGTAAGAGCGGACGTCGCCATGACCGGCGAAATCACCTTGCGTGGGCAGGTGCTGGCGATCGGTGGCTTGAAGGAAAAACTGCTGGCTGCTCACCGTGGCGGAATCAAGACAGTGATCATTCCTGAAGAGAACGTACGCGATCTGAAGGAAATTCCTGACAACATCAAGCAAGATCTACAGATTAAACCCGTTAAATGGATTGACGAGGTCCTGCAAATTGCGCTGCAATACGCGCCGGAACCCTTGCCGGATGTGGTTCCGGAGATCGTTGCAAAGGATGACAAACGCGAGTCTGACTCTAAGGAAAGAATTAGCACGCATTAGTACGCATTTGCCTGGGGGGCTTCCTTGACAGTTTTTTAGAGCCCTTGTTATAAAGCGGCTCTTAAGTGTCTGTAGGCCATTCAGCACTCGTTTTTTTTGCTTTCACCAAAAAACTTAGAATCAAACTCAAATAGATATAAGGGGACTTAGAGTGAACAAGTCGGAACTGATTGATGCTATCGCTGCATCCGCTGATATCCCGAAAGCTGCTGCTGGCCGTGCGCTGGACGCTGTAATCGAATCCGTCACTGGCGCTCTCAAGGCTGGTGATTCTGTTGTTCTGGTTGGTTTCGGTACTTTCTCCGTGACTGATCGTCCAGCTCGCATCGGTCGTAACCCACAGACCGGTAAGACGCTGGAAATCGCAGCAGCCAAAAAACCAGGTTTCAAAGCCGGTAAAGCACTGAAAGAAGCTGTCAACTAAGTTCGATTCAGGTTTTTGCCTATCCGGGTCGGGGTCATTCCTGACTTGGCAGCGGAGCGGTAGTTCAGTCGGTTAGAATACCGGCCTGTCACGCCGGGGGTCGCGGGTTCGAGTCCCGTCCGCTCCGCCAGTTACGAGAAGGCGCATCCTCGGATGCGCCTTTCTTCTATCCGGATTCTACCCACGCTCCACGGTTGCCTAATTTTGAAGTTCAACCGTTTCTGGGGGACGCATGCTGCAGAATATCAGGGACAATTCACAAGGCTGGATTGCCAAGACCATTATCGGGGTCATCGTTGCACTGATGGCTTTGACCGGTTTCGACGCTATTTTCAAGGCCACGACGCACAAAAATGACGCGGCCAAGGTCAACGGCGAAGAAATCAGCCAGAACGAGCTGAGCCAGGCGGTCGATATGCAACGCCGTCAGCTCATGCAACAGCTGGGCAAGGATTTCGATGCTTCCTTGCTCGACGAAAAAATGCTGCGCGAATCGGCCCTCAAAGGCTTGATCGATCGCAAACTGCTGCTGCAAGGCGCAGAAAAATCGAAATTCGCTTTCTCCGAAGCCGCTTTGGATCAGGTGATCCTGCAAACGCCTGAGTTCCAGGTGAACGGCAAGTTCAGCCCTGAGCGTTTCGATCAGGTCATCCGTCAACTGGGCTACAGCCGTCTGCAATTCCGTCAGATGCTGGCTCAGGAAATGCTGATCGGTCAGCTGCGCGCTGGCCTGGCCGGTAGCGGTTTCGTCACCGATGCACAGGTGTTGGCCTTCGCCCGTCTGGAAAAGCAGACCCGTGATTTCGCCACCGTGAACATCAAGGCAGACCCGGCGGCAGTGAAACTGACCGACGATGAGGTCAAGGCCTACTACGACGAACACGCCAAGGAGTTCATGACGCCGGATCAGGTGGTCATCGATTACCTTGAATTGAAGAAGGCATCCTTCTTCGATCAGGTCAGCGTCAAGGACGAAGACTTGCAAGCGGCGTATCAGAAAGAAACCGCGAACCTGTCCGAGCAACGCCGGGCTGCGCACATTCTGATCGAAGTGAACGACAAGGTGACCGAGGCGCAAGCCAAGGCCAAGATCGAAGAAGTTCAGGCGCGCCTTGCCAAGGGCGAGAGTTTCGAGGCCCTGGCCAAGGAGTTCTCCCAGGATCCAGGTTCGGCGAACAACGGCGGTGACCTCGGTTTTGCAGGTCCGGGCGTCTACGATCCAGCGTTTGAAAAAGCCCTGTATTCGTTGGCAAAGGATCAGGTCTCGGAGCCGGTTCGCACTGACTTCGGTTTCCACCTGATCAAGCTGTTGGGTGTCGAAGCGCCTGAAGTGCCAACGTTCGCCAGCCTGAAAGACAAGCTGACCCGCGAGTTGAAAACCCAGCAAGTCGAGCAGCGTTTCGTCGAAGCGACCAAGCAATTGGAAGACTCCTCGTTCGAGTCCTCTGATCTGGCCCAGCCGGCACAAGACCTGAAGCTGACCGTTCACACGTCCGCGCCATTCGGCCGTGAAGGTGGCGAAGGCGTTGCGGCCAATCGTGCCGTGGTGACCGCTGCATTCAGTCCTGAAGTGCTGGATGAGGGTGCCAACAGCACCGCCATCGAGCTGGATCCGGAAACCGTGATCGTGCTGCGCGCCAAGGAGCACCGCAAGCCTGAGCAACTGCCGCTGGAAAGCGTGGCTGCCAGCATCCGCGTGCAATTGACCAAGGAGCACGCCAGTGCCGCCGCCAAGACCAAGGCCGATCAACTGATCGCCAGCTTGCGTGATGGCAAGACTGCACTGGACAAGGCGATCGATGGTCAGAACTGGAAAGTTACCGCAACCGCGACTCGCGCTCAGGAAGGGGTCGACCCAACCGTGCTGCAAGCGTTGTTCCGCATGCCCAAGCCAGTCTCCAAGGACAAGCCGACCTTCAGCAGCGTGACCCTGGCCGATGGTAGCCTGGTGGTCGTGCGTCTGAACGGCGTGAATGAAGGCGCTGCGCCGACCGAAGAAGAGAAGGCTCAATACCGTCGCTTCCTCGCCTCGCGCATTGGCCAGCAAGACTTCGCGGCCTACCGCAAGCTGCTGGAGCGTGAGGCTGAGATCAAGCGTTTCTGATGCCTGACTGAGTTTTGCGCGACACAAAGGACCCCAGCCGAAAGGTTGGGGTTTTTTTATGGGGGAAACGAAAAGATCGCAGCCTGCGCTAGCGCTTTCAGGGGGGGGCGCGCGGTCATCTTTAGGCGCTGCCACGGGCGGTGATTTTTTGATTTTTGCTCCGGCGGGACTTTCTCCCGAGATGATGGTCAATGAATCTGTAGCCGTTTTAGACAATCGTTGCTCCGCTAAGCATCGATCTGTTGCACAATACGCCTCGAACCGTTTTCCTCAGGATGTTCAATGTTTAAATCAATTCCCATGCGTGTTGTAGGGCTGGCCTTGGTGCTGGCCGCCGCTGCCGGTTGTTCGTCGAAGAAGGCCGCCATCTATGAGCATGAGAACTTCGACGACTCGGGAACGTTTTCGCGCAGCTACCCGGTGACCGATGCGCAAACCTGCGAAGCCGCCCGTCGGGCCTTGCTTAGCCAGGGTTACATCATCACCAGCAGCGATCCGAAACTGGTCAGTGGGCACAAGAGCTTCCAGCAGACCGGCGAAACCCATATGGAGATCAGCTTCAGTGTGGTTTGTGCCGATGACGGCAGCGAGGGGCACCATGCGACCATGTTCGCCAACGCCCTGCAGGACCGATATGCGCTGAAAAAGACCAACAACTCCGCCAGCCTCGGCGTCGGCGTATTGGGCTCGGTATCGATGCCGATCGGCTCGTCCGATGATTCGATGGTCAAGGTCGCCAGTGAAACCGTGTCCTCGGCCAAGTTCTACGAGCGTTTCTTTACCCTGGTCGAACTGTTCCTGCCGCCGGAAGCGAAGAAGGCCGCGCACATTATCGAGAAGCCGAAAACCGAACTGGGAATGCCTGAAGCCAAGGCTGCCCCCGCTCAGTTGGCGCCAACCCCGGCACCGGCGGCAGAACCTGCACCTGCACCTGCACCTGCACCAGCGCCGGCAGCCGAGCCCGCACCTGCCGCCGCGCCTGCCACTTCGGAGCCTGTTGTGCCGCCTGCTGAAACAGCGCCGATTACCCCGGCCAAGAGCACCGAGCCGACGTCGTCCACGGAAACGGTCACTCCAGTAGCGGACTCGAGCACGCTGCCGCCGCCGACCGAGCCGATTTCGGCGATACCTGTCTCCGGCCAGTAATGGGCTTGCTTGTTATGGGGGCGGGTCAGACGATACCGCTCCCGTAACGTCCTTCAAGACTGATCCACATCAAGTCGGGCTGTATTCCCACAGTCCGTGTCGAAAAATCCAGTGATAAATTCCTGACCACCTGCTACGTTTTATTCAGTAGCGACGTAGTGTCGTACCCGCGTCATTTTTCTTTCATGCGGGCACTTTATGCTCAAGGCGTTGGTCATTTATTCAAGCGATTTTTTCAACAAGCGATGGGGGTTTAATAATGGACGATTATCAAGAAGAACTGCTCGAGTATCAGGCCTTTGAACTGGACCCGCTGGAACCGGCCGAAGACGCTACCGAGCTGTAATTACGCTGACTGCGGCGAAACTCGCCGGGCGTCTGGCCGTTCCAGCGTTTGAAAGCGCGCTGAAAGGCTTCGGCTGAGGCAAACCCCAGAAGATAGGCGATTTCGCCGAACGCCAGTTCAGTGTCGCGGATGTAGGTCATGGCCAGGTCACGACGTGTATCGTTGAGAATTGCACGAAATTGCGTGCCTTCCTCGGTGAGTTTGCGGCGCAAGGTCCAGGTTGGCAGCTTCAGGCGTGCCGCCACTTCTTCCAGGTCGGGTTCCCGGCCACCATTGAGCAACGGGCCCAGCAACTGAGTGATGCGTTCACGCAGGCTGCGGGTGCGTGTCAGTTGCTCAAGTTCCCGTTCACACAGTTGCAGCAGGTGCCGCCAGGTGCTCGGGCAGTGCTCCGGGTTGCGCTGGGCGAGGCTGTCCAGGCCCAGGCGCAGTTGATTCTGTTCGGCGCCAAACTGAATCGGACAGTCGCCGAGTACGGCATAGGCCTCAAGGTAATCCGGTGCGTCAAATTCGATCTCGATTCGTTCGGCGCGCAGTGGGGCAGGGCTCACGCTGGACAATTGCTGCAACCAGCCAGCGATGATCGAATCCACCACGAAGCGGTTGTAGGCGTTGTAGGGGCTGATCGAATAGAACCGCAGCCAGGCGCCTTGGGCGTCTTCGTGAAAGCTCGACTGGCCTCGATAGTTGGAGCCGTACAGCGCTTCGAAACGAATCAGGCAGCGCGCCGCTTCGCGCACGGTGGGAGCCTGGGCGGCGGTGACGCCGGCCAAGCCGGCCTGGCTCAGGCGACTGAGCTGGCCCATGCGCAAACCCAGCGCCGGGTCGTCGGTCAGTTGAATAGCGCCGTGGCCCAGGCGCATGTAGCGCGGGATCGACAGGCGGGCGCCGGCTTCGGCCAGTCGCGCGGCGTCGAGGCCGTACTGTTCCAGCAACGGTTGTGGGTCCAGGCCATGGCTGCGCACGGCGTCGGCCAGGCTATGGACGAAGCCCACCGACAGATCCCCGAGGCGCATCGGCTGCGGTTTCATCGCTTACAACCAGAGGTTCAGCAATTGCGCGCCGCGGGCATCGCTGTCGGCGAAATGCTGCCCGTTGCTGCTGAGGAAGCTTTGACCGGCGCTGCTCTTGTCCCAGAACTGACCGCGCAGGAACACACTCATGCCGGCGATGCTCTGGCTGGCCGGTGGTTGGGCGGTCAGCGTCAGCCGCTGCCAGGCCTGACCTTCGCTGAGTTCGCCGGCCTTGAGGCTGACAGAGCCCGGCGCGGGCAGGCCTCTATAGCCGCGCCATGGTTGATCCCAGGACCCACGCCCGACGACGAACGCCGGGACCGCCACCAGTTGCGCGCCTTGGGCGTCAAGTTTGCGGTAGTTGTCGGGGTACCAGCTGTCGCTGCCGATCAGCACGCCGAGGCGTCCGGCCGGGGTGTCGACGACGTTGACCGGATGATCGGAATTGCCTTGGAGCGTGCCACGTCCAGCGAACGTCGGGTGCACTTGTCGCTGGGGCTGGCCGATTGGCAGGCCGTCGCGACCGAACACCACGCTGCTGTTGTACAGCGCGCCGCGACCGATGTGCAGGGTGCCGTCGCTGACGCTCGGCTCGGGCAGCACGATGGAACCGGCCACCAGGGTCACGTGGAATTCTTTCGCCAGGCCACCGAACAGCGCCTGGTAATCCTTGGCCATGCGTTTGGCTTTCATCCGCAAGTGCGCGTCGTCGAGACGGTTGCTGCCTTCGGCGCTGATCAGGGCGCGGATGAACTGCAGCGGGTTGCTCACCGCCAGCCAGTTCATGGCTTCCTTGAGGGTGGTGGCCTGGTACAGCTCGTCTTTCTCGCCGCTGACCATCAGCCAGGTGCCGACATGTTCAGGCAGTACGACGATGGTTTTTTCATTCAGCAGGCCCTGGTCCTGGGCCTTCTGCAAATAGGCCGCGAGCTTGCGGTGCAGGCGTTCAGGGCTTTGATAGTCGGTGGGGAACAGCTCGGGCTGGATGCCCAGCAGATTGCCACGATCGGCGGGTGTGCCCTGATCGACCGCGAGATTGATGCGCAGGTCCGACAGGTAATGACCCACCGGACGGTCCGCGGCCCACATCGCGTAGGTCGTCAGAACGGCGATCAACGCCATGGAGAGGGTCAGGTACAGAAGTTTGCGCATGGAAAACAGTCAGCGGCCGTGTGCAGGGTTCGCGACTAGAGTAGGGCCCATGCCAGCGCTTGCCAAGGGGCGCTGCGCATTTGGATCAATAAGTTGTCAGTTACGGTCATTGAGTGACAGCGGTGCGACTCTTAGTCTGTCGAACATGACTGACGGGGGCCGAAGAGCTCCTGCAAATTTTCCGTGATCGCTCGTTGTGGAGTTACCGATGGCCGCCGCTCATTACCCGCACCTGTTGGCCCCGCTGGACCTGGGTTTTACCACGTTGCGCAACCGTACCCTGATGGGTTCGATGCACACGGGCCTCGAGGAAAAACCCGGCGGTTTCGAGCGCATGGCCGCGTACTTTGCCGAACGTGCCCGTGGCGGCGTAGGCCTGATGGTCACTGGCGGTATCGGCCCGAACGATGAGGGTGGGGTTTACTCGGGCGCGGCCAAGCTGACCTCCGATGAAGAAGCGCTCAAACACCGGATCGTCACCCACGCGGTGCACGAGGCGGGCGGCAAGATCTGCATGCAGATCCTGCATGCCGGGCGTTATGCCTACAGCCCGAAACAGGTGGCGCCGAGCGCGATCCAGGCGCCGATCAACCCGTTCAAGCCTAAAGAGCTGGACGAGGAAGGCATCGAGAAGCAGATCAGCGATTTCGTTACCTGCTCGACCCTGGCGCAAAAAGCCGAGTACGACGGCGTCGAGATCATGGGTTCCGAAGGTTATTTCATTAACCAGTTCCTCGCGGCCCACACCAACCATCGCACTGACCGCTGGGGAGGTGTCTACGAAAACCGCATGCGCCTGCCGGTGGAAATCGTCCGTCGGGTGCGCGAAGCGGTCGGCCCGAACTTCATCATTATCTTCCGCCTGTCGATGCTCGACCTGGTGGAAGGCGGCAGCACCTGGGAAGAAATCGTGCAGTTAGCCAAGGCCATCGAGCAGGCGGGCGCGACCATCATCAACACCGGCATCGGCTGGCACGAAGCGCGGATTCCGACCATTGCCACCAAGGTGCCGCGTGCAGCGTTCAGCAAGGTCACGGCGAAACTGCGTGGTTCGGTGAGTATTCCGCTGATCACCACTAACCGCATCAACACCCCGGAAGTCGCCGAGCAGATCCTGGCCGAAGGCGATGCCGACATGGTGTCGATGGCGCGGCCGTTCCTCGCCGACCCGGACTTCGTCAACAAGGCGGCGGCCGGCCGTGCCGATGAAATCAATACCTGCATCGGTTGCAACCAGGCTTGCCTGGATCACACGTTTGGCGGCAAGTTGACCAGTTGCCTGGTGAACCCGCGGGCCTGCCATGAAACCGAACTCAATTACCTGCCGGTGCAGCAGATCAAGAAAATCGCCGTGGTTGGCGCCGGTCCCGCGGGGCTGTCCGCCGCCACCGTGGCGGCCGAGCGCGGTCATCAGGTGACGCTGTTCGATTCGGCCAGCGAAATCGGCGGCCAGTTCAACATCGCCAAGCGCGTGCCGGGCAAGGAAGAGTTCTTCGAAACCCTGCGCTACTTCAACCGCAAGTTGCAGACCAGCAACGTCGAGCTGTGCCTGAACACCCGTGTGGACGTGGCGCAGCTGGTCGAGGGCGGTTACGACGAAATCATCCTCGCTACCGGCATCGCGCCGCGGGTGCCGGCGATTCCGGGTGTCGAGCACGCCAAGGTGCTGAGCTACCTGGACGTGATCCTCGAGCGTAAACCGGTGGGCAAACGCGTCGCGGTAATCGGCGCTGGCGGTATCGGTTTCGACGTGTCGGAATTCCTCGTGCACGAAGGCGTGGCCACCAGTCAGGACCGCGACGCGTTCTGGAAGGAGTGGGGTATCGATACGCACCTTGAAGCGCGTGGCGGTGTCGCGGGCATCAAGGCTGCGCCGCATGCGCCGGCCCGCGAAGTATTCCTGCTGCAACGCAAGACCTCCAAGGTCGGCGATGGCCTGGGCAAGACCACCGGCTGGATTCACCGCACCGGTCTGAAGAACAAAAAGGTGCAAATGCTCAACAGCGTCGAGTACCTGAAGATCGACGACGAAGGCCTGCACATCCGCATCGGCGAAAGCGGCGAACCGCAGGTGCTGCCGGTGGACAACATCGTGATCTGCGCCGGGCAGGATCCATTGCGCGAGTTGCACGACGGTCTGGTTGCGGCCGGGCAGAACGTGCACTTGATCGGCGGCGCGGACGTGGCGGCGGAGCTGGATGCCAAGCGTGCGATCAACCAGGGGTCGCGGTTGGCGGCTGAACTCTAACGTTCGCAGCTATCCCTTGTAGCAGCTGGCGCAGCCTGCGTTCGGCTGCGCAGCAGTCGCAAAATCAGCCATCGCGGTATTCCAGATAAACCGAAGTGTCAGGATTGACGACTGCTTCGCAGCCGAACGCAGCCTTCGGCAGCTGCTACAGGGTTCGTGCTGGCTGATAGACTCCTGTTTTTCGTCAGAACGTAACGCATCAATGCTTTTTCCTCCTGCCGACTGGCTCCCCCAAGCCCCCCTCGAACCCCTTCACCTCGAATGGCTCACCACCGCCGGCATCGACGTCGCCATCCTGCGTCTGGACCAGATCGACCCGCTGATCAGCGGCAACAAGTGGTTCAAACTCATCGAACACCTGAAAGCCGCCGACCAGAACGGCGCCCAAGGCATCATCAGCCTGGGCGGTGCTCACTCCAACCATCTCCACGCATTGGCCGCCGCAGGCAAGCGCTTCGGGTTCACCACGGTCGGTTTGCTGCGCGGGCATCCGCAAGACACCCCGACAGTAAAGGACTTGCAGGCGTTCGGCATGCAGTTGCACTGGCTGGGTTATGGCGGTTATCGAGCGCGGCATGAGCCGGGTTTCTGGCAGCCGTGGCGGGCGCAGTATCCCGAGCTGCAACCGGTGCCGGAAGGTGGTGGTGGCTTGCGTGGGGCGAAGGGCTGCATGCAGCTGGTGGCGCAGGCCCGCGAGCAACTGAGTGGTCTGGGCTGGAGCCATTACGACGGCTGGTGGCTGGCCTGCGGAACGGGCACGACCCTGGCCGGTCTGGTGCTGGCCGAGGCGGGTGAACACCCGGTGTATGGCGCGCTGGCGGTGCCCGATGATCATGGCGTGGCGCAGCAGGTCGAGATGATCGGGCGGGAAGCCGGTTGGGTCGATCCCTTGTATGAACTACTGGACGCCAGCCGTGGCGGTTTTGCCAAAGTCGATCCGCAGCTGCTTGCATTCATCGAGCAGACCGAACAGGCCAGCGGTATTCTTTTCGAGCCGCTGTACACCGGCAAAGCGCTCATGGCTCTCAAGCAACAAGTCGAAGCTGGTAAATTTCCCCAAGGCACGCGCCTGATCTTCATCCACACCGGCGGCCTGCAGGGCCGCCGGGGTTTCGAGCAAAGCGGTCGCGATTAACCGCGTTTGGGCATCATCCGCAGCAAGGTGTTATCGCGCACCACATAGTGGTGGTAAATCCCGGCCACCGCGTGCAACCCGATCAGCCAATAACCGATGGTGGCGCCGAGCTCATGCCAGCCTTGGAACTGCTTGGCCAGCGGTTTGTTTTCTTCGATCAGCAATGGCAAGTCGACGCCATAGAACATCACCCGATGCCCCTCGGCGCTGGTAGTCAGCCAACCCAGAACCGGCACGGTGATCATGAAAATATACAGTGCCCAATGCATCAGCCTGGCAACCACGGTTTGCCAGCGAGGGGAGGCGGGGAATATCTGCGGTGCCGGCCCCAGGCTGCGGGCGAACAGCCGCAACCAGACCAGCACGAACACGGTCAGGCCGAGCATGAAGTGCGCTTCCTTGATCAGCGTTCGGCCGCCACTGCCTTTGGGAAAGATCCCGCGAAATTCGATACAGGCGTAGACCAGTATTAACAGAACCAGCATCAACCAGTGCAGCGCGATCGATACGGTGCTGTAGCGTGATTCGGAATTCTTCCAGGGCATACGGTGTTTCCTCACAATTCTGGTCTGAAGTCACCGTTCTTGTTCGACGGCGTGCACTAACTGTAATCCTGTTTCGCAGGATTTGCCCGAGGCAAATGGGCCGCTCAATGCTCTAAATCAAGTGATCGACCACAAAAAAGCGTCAGTTCCATCCAAGGAACTGGCGCTTGTATTATGAGGCGAGGGGTGCGATCAGTTGGCTTGCGGCATCTCGCCGTTGGCCAGGCGCTTGTTGATGTCGGCGATCACCTCGGGCAAATCGGTGATGGTGTCGATCATGTAGTGCGGTCGCGAGCCTTCGAACAGGGCATGAATGCGCTTGCGTTCGCTGGCCAGTTGGTCGCTGCTTAGCGCGCGATAACCTTCGTAGTCCAGACCCAGCGCGTTACCGGAGCAGATCAACGCCACGGTCCACATGCCGGCACGGCGACCTTCGAGAATGCCCGGCACCGTGTCGTCGATCTTCAGGCAGGCCGCGACGTCGTCGATGCCCAGCGCAATCACATTAGCCAGGGCCTGAGCGGGCCATGGGCGGCCGTTGGGCACTTCGTCGGTGGCGACCACGTGATCGGCGACATAGCCGTTGGTGGCGGCCAGTTCCACCACTTTGTCCATGACTTGTTTCGGGTAGCCGGAGCACGAGCCGATCTTGATTCCTTGCTGACGCAGGTTGGCGATGGTGTCCAGGGCGCCCGGAATCAGTGCCGAGTGTTCGGCGATTTTTTTGATCTGCAGCGGCATGAAGCGTTGGTAGATGGCGGTGACGTCATCGTCGGTCGGCGTGCGGCCGAACACCTGGCGATAACGCTCGGCAACTGATGGCTGATCGCACAGGGTGCGGATGTGGTCCCACTTGCCCATGCCCATCGGCCCACGGGCTTCTTCGATGGAAACCTGGACGTCGAACTCGGCGAAGGCTTCGACGAAAATCTGCGTCGGGGCGATGGAGCCGAAGTCGACCACGGTGCCGGCCCAGTCGAGGATGGCGGCTTGCAGTTTGGTTGGGTTGCTGTAGTTCATGTCTCATATCCTGTCTTGGGGAATTGGTGATCCCCGTAGCAGCTGCCGAGCCTGCGAGGCTGCGTTCGGCTGCGCAGCAGTCGTAAATCTTGTGCACCTGGTTTAACTGAAAGACCGCGATGCCTGGTTTCACGACTGCTGCGCAGCCGAACGCAGCCTCGCGGGCTCGGCAGCTGCTACGGAGCGTGGTGGTTTAGATTTCGATGACTTCCATCTCGCGCAGCACCTCGGCCACGGCCGCCACCGCTGCGTGCATTTCGGCCTGGTTGACGTGGCCGATGCAGCCGACCCGGAAGGTTTCGACCTGGGTCAGTTTGCCGGGGTAGAGGATGAAACCCTTGGCCTTGACCCGTTCGTAGAATTTCTTGAACTGGTAGCGCGGGTCTTTCGGCGCGTGGAAGGTGACGATGATCGGCGCCTGGATTGCGGCGGGCAGGAAGCTGCGCAGGCCCAGTTTGGCCATGTCATCGAGCAGCACCTGGCAGTTGTTGGCGTAGCGTTGATGCCGCGCCGGCAAACCACCTTCTTCGTTGTATTGCAGCAAGGCTTCGTGCAGCGCCGCGACCACGTGGGTCGGCGGGGTGAAACGCCATTGACCGGTCTTGGCCATGTAGCTGTGCTGATCGAACAAGTCCATCGCCAGCGAGTGCGAGTTGCCGGCGGCGTTCGCCAGCGCTTCTTTGCGAGCGAAGACGAAACCCATCCCCGGCACGCCCTCCAGGCATTTGCCCGAGGCGGCGATCAGGGCGTCGAACGGCACCTGTTGCGCATCGATCGGCAGGGCGCCAAACGAGCTCATGGCGTCGATGATCAGGCGTTTGCCGTGCTGCTCGATGACGTGGGCGATTTCCGCCAGCGGGTTGAGGATGCCGGTGCTGGTTTCGCAGTGAATCAAGGCGACGTGGGTGATGCTGGCGTCGGCCTGCAGCAGGCGGTCGACGTCGGCGGTGGTGATCGGTTCGTCTTCGGCGGTTTCGAAGGTGCTGAACGAACGGCCAAGCACTTCGCAGATCTTCGCCAGGCGTTTGCCGTAGGCGCCGTTGATCAGCACCAGGACTTTGCCGTCCCGGGGCACCAGCGTGCCGATCGCCGCTTCGACCGCGAACGTGCCGCTGCCTTGCAGGGGCACGCAGTGGTGGCTGTCGCCGCCGTTGATGATCACCAGCAATTGCTCGCACAGGCTGGCGGTCAATTGGTTGAAGCGGTCATCCCATGAACCCCAGTCGACCATCATCGCCTGACGGGTACGTTGCGATGTGGTCAATGGGCCGGGGGTGAGCAGGATGGGCTCGGCAATACGCATTCTTGTGTCCTTGCAAAAGCTCAGTGGGATGAAACTACGGGGCATAAATTGCAATTCGGCGTGCTATCAATCAAATTGTTTGTTGTTATGCCAGCCATCAGTGAGAGTTATTAATGAATCTGTTCCAGCTGCGTGCCTTCGATGCCGTGGCCCGCGAGGGCAGTTTCACCCGTGCCGCAGCGCGCCTGTTCATCAGCCAACCGGCGGTCACCGGGCACATCAAGGCGCTGGAGGAGCACTACCAGATCACCTTGCTGCGCCGCACCGCGCGGCGGGTCGAGTTGACGGAAGAGGGCACCAGGCTCGCGGCGATCACCCGGGCAATGTTCGGCCTGGCCGAAGAAGCGCAGGCGATGCTGGAGGCCAACCGGCAGCTACTCACCGGGCGCCTGGAAGTGGCGGCGGATGGCCCGCACATGGTCATGCCGATGCTCGCCAGCCTGCGTGCGCGTTATCCGGGGATCACCGTGAACCTGCGGTTGGGCAATGCCCAGGAAACCCTCGCGGCGTTGCTGTCGGAGCATGCCGACGTGGCGGTGCTGACCGAAGTGGAGCCGCGCAAAGGGTTGCATCTGCAAGGGTTGAGCGAGTCGAGGATTTGCGCGTTGGTGCGCGCGGGCCATCCGTGGGCGCAGCAGTCGCAAGGGCTGCCGCTCAAGGCGCTGGATCAGGTGATCATGGTGCTGCGCGAGCCGAGTTCGATTACCCGGCGCACGTTCGACGAGGCGTGCGTTCAGGCCGGGGTCAATCCGCGGGTGTTGCTGGAACTGGACAGTCGCGAGGCCGTGACCGAGGCAGTGGCCGCCGAGTTGGGCGTGGGCGTGGTGTCGTCGGTGGAAGTCAGCCACGACCCACGGGTGGCGGCGGTGCCGATCATTGGCGAGGGGCTGGTCAATCGGCACATGATCGGTTGTATGGAACGGCGGCGGGATTTGCGCTTGATACAGGCGTTTTTTGGGTTGGCGCCCGTCGGGTAGACCGCGGCGCGGCTATCGCGGGCAAGCCACGCTCCCACAGGTTTTGCGTCGTACACAAGGTTGGCGGCCAGCATAAATTCCTGTGGGAGCGGCCCGGTAAAATCACGGCATGGGATCCGAGCGGTTGATCAGCCAGTCGAGCAGCAGATGCGCATCGCGGCGTGGTTCGGGAGCGGGCCGGGAAGGCTGGAGGTGGCTCATGCCGGCACACAACACCGGTCGGTCCGGGTCGCTGTCGAGAAAACTGACCAACACTTCGGTGCCGGCCAAGGGCAGCCTGGACGGATCGATCCGACCGTCCGGTGCTGCGAGGGCGACCGGTAGCCAGAGCCCAACGGACTCATCCGCCTCGAACCCCGGTTTCGGCCACAAGCAGACCTGTATTCGGCCTTGCTCGTCGAGCGCTGCCAGCTGCCCGACGGGGCCCAGCACCCGGGCGGTCTGATAGCCCGGGATGCTCGGCCTGACCTGTTTGAGCGCCGGCCTGAATACCGTTGACCAGGGAATGGCGGTGAAGCGATTGCTGTAGCGCCCGGCCATGTCATGGCCGGGCTTGTCCTCGGCGAGAATCGACGGCTGCTGCCCCTGGTGCTGGATGTTGGTGAGCAGCCACTGATCGTTGAAGCTCGAGAGCGGGTGCTGCGCCACTTGTACGATTCGTCCGCTGCGCAGCTCGTTCAGGGTGCTTTGGCCGTGGATCTGCCGGTGCTGGCAACGCAGGCGTTCCAGCGAGCGGCGGCCCAGCTGTTCGCGATGAAGCTGTTCGGGCGCAGGTCTTGCCGTAACCGGGCCCGTTCCGGTGAGCGGGTGGTTGGCCGCGCCGTCGCCGATCACGTGCGCGCCGCGGTTTCTGGCATCCCATTGTGCCGGGGCGGGGTCCGGGTCATGGCGCTGGAACAGTTCGCTGATCGCCGGCAAGAGCGGGTCGTTGAACACGTCGGCATGGAACGGCATCAGCAGCGGTTCCTGCGGGAAACTCAGGCTGTCATCGGCCAGGACCAGCACGTGCCCGTCGTGCTGATGTTCGAAGTGGAAGTGGATGCCTTCTTCTTCACACAGCCGCTGCATGAAGGCCAGATCGCTCTCATCGTACTGAATGCAAAAGGGCCGCAGCGGGTAGTGGCCGCAGGTCAGGTCGAAGCGATAGCTGTGCTCGGGCAGCTGATGCTTTTCCAGCAACTGACGCATGATTGCCGGCACGCTGAGACGATGAAAAACCCGACGCGAGCTGTGCAACTGAAGTCGTTGCAGATGGGGCGCCAGCACCAGTGAGTAGCCGACCCGATACGGGCCGCGATGTTCGCGGCTGACGCTGTGGATCACGCCGTGAATGCCCTGATCAGCCGACAGCCTCAGGAACGCCGGCTGTTGCAGCAACCGATCCAGGTTCATCGCCGGCGCGAGGCCGATCACCTCGATGTCGAATCGATAGGGCTGGTTGAGGCCCTCGCGGCCATTGAACTGCAACACCTGCAAACTCAGACCGCCGTCGAGGAGTGTCAGGGTGTAGGGGCTTTCCTTGTCGTTGTGCATCGAGCGCGCTTCTGCCTTGGAGAACGGGCGCAGAGGGTACGAAACCATAGCCCTGAAGCGTCACCGCAAATCGACTTTTCAGAATCGCCCTACAAACGCTGGTGAAGATGTCGACCCGTCGTGGGCTGAAGATGTTGGAATTTTTTGGTCGATTGGCATCTTTAGGCCGTATAAACTTGCGCTACGCGTCGGCCAATAGATGTCTCGGCGCCACAGATCAAGAGAGTGAGTAATGGGCGCACAGTGGAAGGTTAAACACAAAGAAGCGGCAGCCAACGCCAAGGGCAAGATCTTCGGCAAACTGGTGAAGGAAATCACCATTGCTGCGCGCAACGGTGCCGATACCGCCACCAACGCACACCTGCGTCTGGTGGTCGAACAGGCGAAAAAAGCCTCGATGCCTCGCGAAACCCTGGAACGCGCGATCAAGAAAGGCTCCGGCCAGCTCGGCGAAACCGTGCAATACCATCGCGTGACGTATGAAGGGTTCGCACCGCATCAGGTGCCACTGATCGTTGAATGCGTGACTGACAACATCAACCGCACCGTCGCTGAAATCCGCGTGGCGTTCCGCAAGGGCCAGTTGGGCGCTTCCGGTTCGGTGGCCTGGGACTTCAACCACGTCGGCATGATCGAGGCGTCCCCGGACAGCCCTGACGCCGATCCGGAAATGGCCGCGATCGAAGCCGGCGCCCAGGATTTCGAGCCGGGCGAAGACGGCGCGACGCTGTTCCTGACCGACCCTGCGGACCTGGATGCGGTACAGAAAGCGCTGCCGGAGCAAGGCTTCACCGTGTTGTCGGCCAAGTTGGGTTATCAACCGAAGAACCCGGTGAGCGGCTTGAGCGACGAGCAGATGGCAGAAGTCGAAGCGTTCCTCGAAGGCCTCGATAACCACGATGACGTGCAGGACATGTTTGTCGGGTTGGCGGGTTAAGCGGTTCTGACCGTTGTGATTTAACCTGTGGTGAGGGAGCTCCCTCGCCACAGGTTCTATATTTGCTGCTAGTTGAACGCGGCCATCTCCCGCACCACCTCACTGAACCCCGGCCGCGCCAACACATCCGGCTGACAGCAGCGCTGCTGTAAATCCTCTAACGCGACCCGCTGTTCAGCGCTCAACCCTGAGTCGATCCGCTCCAGCAATTCTCCCAGCAAAATCCCGAACGCCCGTACCTCGATCCGTTGCAGCGCGCGGCTTTCAAGGCTGTCCGAGGTGGCATGGAAAGATGCCGCACCAAAATCCCCCAACAGACAATCGCCATGCTCGTTCCACAGAATGTTGTGGCCATAGAGGTCGCCGTGGGTGATGCCTTGACGGTGCAGGTGTTCGGCCACCGAGGCGATGCCACTGGCGATGCGCATTGCCACGCCGGCGCTGAACCGGGTGTCGTCGGCATAGATGTCGCGGGAGCAGGACGCCAGGCTCGGCAGGCTGGCCAGGTTGCGGTAGCTCGGATCGATCAGTTGCATCACCAGCCCGGCTTGCGCCTGTGGGTGCCCGACGATCCGCCCTTCGACCCGGATCAGGTTGGGGTGGATGCCGGCGGTGATGCAGGCGTTCATTTCGTGCAACGGCGAGCCGTCGCTGGTCATCTCGCCTTTGTAGAGTTTTACCGCGACCTGTTTTGTCTGCTCCCACAGCGCCTGATGAATGACCCCCGACGCGCCTTCGCCGAGTTTCTGCTCCAGGCTCAGCTCGGACCAGGGAATGCTCGTCGTGGCTTCAAGTGCGGCCGCATCGGCTTCGGTTTCCAATGGGTTACCGGCGTACGCCAGCCAGGTCAGGCCCGGCAGGGTCAGCAGCCATTCGGGAAGCTCGGTGAGCTGATTGGCGGCAATGCGGATCAGTTCAAGTCGATGACAGTGGCTCAGGCTCTCGGGCAAACGCTGTAAGCGGTTACCGGCGAGCATGAGTTTTTGCAGGTACGGGCGCTCGCCCAGTTCGGTTGGCAGATCCGTGATGCGGTTGTCGGTCAGGATCAGCCAGCGCAACAGCGGCGGCAGGGCGGCGGCCGGCACGTGTTCGATGGCGTTGGCCTTGAAACCGATCATTGTCAGCGCCGTACACTGGCCGAGGCAGGCGGGCAGTTCGGTGAACTGATTGTCCGAGCAGAACAGCACGCGCAAACGGGTCAGGCGGTGCAGATCGTCCGGCAGGCTGCGCAAGGCGTTGCCGCTGAGGTTGAGCACTTCCAGCGAGTCCGCCAGGTCGAAGATTTCCCGGGGGAATTCGGTCAGGTCACAGACCAGGTCCAGGCGGGTGATACCCGACAGTTGGCCGGCGCGCAGTTGTGCGAGGGTGTGCATAGGCAGGTTCGCTATTGATCTGAAGGAAGGCGCTGGGGCCTGGAAATGGGCGACATGATAGCGGGAAAGTGGTGGTGGCTGTCAGGCGAGTTCCCTGACTTCCAGTAACTGCCCCAGCCGGCTGCGCGTGCGCGCCAGGTCGATGGCATCGCCATCCAGGCATTCGCGCAATGACTGGTGGCCGAGCAGAATCAGGTGTTTGTCCTGGTCGTACAAGACGTCGATCAGGTTGATGAAGCGTTGCTGGGCGGCGATTGAACAGCCGGCGAGGCTGGGCAGTTTGTCGATGATCCAGCGGTCGAAGCGCCGGCACAGTTCCAGGTAGTCCATGACGGCGGTGGGGTGTTCGCACAAGTCGGCGAAGGTGAAGCCAATGGTTCGCCCTTCGCAGTATCGGGCTTGAAGGTGTCGTGTCCCGACGGGCAGCCGAATGGGCGGTGCGTCGTGTTCGAGCAGGTGCAGCGCCTGACGCTGGCTCACCGTGGCCGGCCAGACGTACTGGCCCTGGGTAAACAGCTGCTGCGCACGGGGTCGCGCCTGACTGCGGTAATCATGGGGGCCGCCGACTTCCATCACCTGCATGCGCGTGTTGATCAGGTCGATCACCGGTTTGAAACGGGCATGGTAAAGCGGGTTGGGCAGTAAACCTTCCGGCGGGTAGTTTGAGGTCACCAGCAGCAGAATCCCCCGGCGAAACAGCGCCTTGAACAACCGCGTGATGAGCATCGCATCGCCGATGTCATGCACGTGGAATTCATCGAAACACAGCACTCGGCAGTCTTGCAGCAGTTCGTCGAGGGTGGTTGCCAGCGCATCGGGCTGATCGCGATGGCTGAACATGCCCTGGTGCAACTGCGCAAAAAACTCATGGAAGTGCAGGCGCTGTTTTGCCGTGACGGGGATGGCCTGGAAAAAACCGTCGAGCAGCCAGCTCTTGCCGCGCCCGACCGCACCATGGAGGTAAAGTCCGGGGAGTGGCGTCGATGACCCCGGCAGCGCCGACGCGTGCTGCGCCATGCAGTCGATCACGCGCAACTGGCTGTGACTGAGGGTGTAGCCCTGAACATGGGCCTTGTGGCGGAAGTAGTCGTGGATCACCCGGCCTTGCGCGCTGCCACTGGATGGCGCCGCGAATGCCTTGCCGAAAAAACGGCGTAGCGCGGACCAGCGTGGTGTGAGTTGCGGACGGTTGGGCGGTCGTACGGCCAATGTGATGTCACCCCGTAATCTTCAGGCCGGCTCCCCCTGAGCCGCAGCGGCGTAGTTTAACCAAGTGGGTAATTTCCCTTCCACTGCTGCCGACCAAGCTTTTGTGTCGAGAAGGCTTTTGTGGCGAGGGAGCTTGCTCCCGTTGGGCTGCGAAGCGGCCCCAAAAAAGGAACTGCTGCGCAGTTCAACGGGAGCAAGCTCCCTCGCCACAGGCAAGCTCCCGTGCCACAAAAGCCCTCTCACCTGATCTTCGAGGTTAGCGCTCGATACTGCGATTCCACCGGTCATTCCACGTCGGACGCTGTTCGTTGACCTGATCCCAATCGATGGCAATCGCCGTTTCCAGATAGTGTTTCATTGCCTCGACCTGACCGCGGGTCTTGTCGGTGGTTGGCGTATTCGGGTTCGACGGAATCTGATCGCCGTCTTCAAGCGCCGCAGCCTGTGCGGCAGGCGTCAGCAAGAAGGCCGCGAGTTTCTGCGCCAGTTCCGGCTGGGTGTTGTTGGCGATGGCGCATTCGGCCACGTTGAGCACCACCGAGCCTTCCTTCGGCTGCGCATATTCCACCGGCATGCCCTTGAGTTTCAGTGCGGTGACCTGGGTCGGGGTCAGCGGGAACAGCGCCGCTTCATCGGTCTGGAGCATTTCGGAGATTTTCGCCGAGCTCGGAATGTACTCCAGCACGTTGCGCCCGACGGTGTTCGGCCAGGCCTTGAACCCCGGTTCGACGTTAGTCTCGCTGCCGCCCTGAATCCGGTTGAACATCAGGAAACCGTGCAGGCCGAAGGTCGAGGAGGCCATCGACTGGAACACCAGTTTGTCCTTGAAGCGCGGATCGGCCATGTCCATCCAGGAGGTCGGCGCGTTCCAGCCCTTTTCCTTGAACAGCCGCGTGTTGTACGCCAACCCGGTAACGCCGAGGCTGACCGCCACCGCTTGATCCTTGATGCGGCCCTTGGGCGGAATCTGCGCCAGGGTCGGGCTGTCTTCGAGTTTGTCGCACAGGCCCATGGCAATGGCGCGGTACATGATGCCGTCGTCGAGGAACATCACGTGCAATTGCGGGTTGCCTTTGCTGGCCTGGACCTTGGCCAGAATATCGGCCGAGGTCCCCGGCACAATCACCACTTTGACGTTATTGGCTTTCTCGAAAGCCGGCAGCACCTTGTCGGCGTAGAGCCGCTCCATGGTCCCGCCGTTCATGCCCAGGTAAAGCGTCGGTTCGGCGTGGGCCTGAGTGACCGTGAGCAGGGCGCTCATGCAGGACAAACCGAGCAGTGCAGTGCGTTTGAGGTTATTCATTGGCGCGACCTTCCTCTATCAAGCTACGGAGATGGAGTGAAACCGGGTGATGGAAAACGCATCCAGCGGCGTCTTTGACGCGCCGCTACAGATGATCTCGGTGAGCGCCTGGCCCACCGCAGGCCCGATCTGGAAGCCCGCGCCGGCAAAGCCGAATGCGTGCAACAGACCGGGTTGGGTGCTGCTGTGACCGATCACCGGTTGGCGGTCGGGTAAATAACCTTCGGTGCCGCTCCAGGTACGAATCGCCTGGGCGCCTTCAAGAAACGGGTAAAGCTCGACGGCCTGACGCAGGATCTCGATCACCGCGCTCTGACCAGGTCGGGCGCGGGCACCATCAAGGGCAAAGCCCTGACCGCCGCCCAACACACAATTGCCCCGCGCGACCTGACGGGCATAGATGCCGCCGCCTTCGACGCCGGTGCTGGCATTCATCACCAGCGGCAACGGCTCGGTGACCAGCATCGCCGGGTGCCCGGCGTGCATCGGCACCGCTTCACCGAATTGCGCGGCAAGGTTGCCGGCCCAGGCGCCGGCGCAGTTCAGCAGCCAGGGGGCGCGCAGTTCGAGGCCGGATTGAGTGCTGACGCGAAAGCGCTGACCATTGTGTTCCACCGCCGTGACTGCGCATTGCTCATGCACCTGCGCGCCATGCCGACGTGCCGCTTGGGCAAACGCCGGAGACACCAGGCGCGGGTTGGCGTGGCCATCGTCCGGGCACAGCGAAGCACCAACCGCGACGTCTCCGACCCACGGAAAACGTGCGCGCAACTCACTGCGGTCGAACAGTTGCAAATCGAGGCCGAACCCCTGGCTGCTGGCGGCGTAATCCTGCAACGCTCGTAAATCGTTGAGACTGCGGGCGAGTTTCAAGTGACCGCTGCGCTGGTACTCGCCGTCGATGCCGATCAATTGCGGCAGCTGTCCCCAGATTTCGTGGGCCCGTTGCGACAACGGCAATTGCGACAGCGGCCGGCCCTGACGACGCACGCCGCCATAGTTCACGCCGCTGGAATGCGAACCACAAAAATCCCGTTCCAGCAGCGCCACGCGTCGGCCAGCCTTGCTCAGAAACAGGGCGGCGGAGGCCCCGACAATGCCGCCGCCAATGATGACTGCCTCGACCTCGATCATGGCTCGACCTCCAGACCGAACGGCAAGGGTTTGATCGGTGCCTGAGCCCGCAACCGACCGATGTCGGCTACTGAACGCTGACTTTCGCAGGCAATGATTTCCGCGGCGGCGGCCCCGCACATCCGGCCCTGACAGCGACCCATGCCGATCCGGCAGTGGGCCTTGACCCGGTTGATCTCCCAATGACCTTCGCGCACCACCTGGCGGATGTCGCCGGCGCGTACTTCTTCGCAGCGACAGATCATCAGGTCATCCGCAGCGTCGGTGGCCCAGCTTTCGGGGAAGGCAAAGGCACGCTCAAGGCCCTGGCGGAATCTGCCGATTGCTTTCAGCGACTGTTCCAGCTGGGTGGCACGTTGCGGCGGGAGCAGGTAACCGCTGTCTTCGAGCAGCGCCAGGGCTGCCCGTTCGCCAGCCATTTCCGCCGCGTCGGCGCCCATGATGCCGGCGCCGTCACCCGCCAGGTACACCTCGGCGACACTGCTGCGCCCGGCGCTGTCGCGCTGTGGCAGCCAGGCGCGGTTGAGCGGGTTCCAGGTGAATTCGCAGCCCAGCAGATCGGCGAGTTGGGTTTCGCTGCGCAGGCCATGGGCGAAGGCGACGGCGTCGCAGTCGATTCGATGTTGGCCTTTTGCGTTGCGCCAGATCAGCGATTGCACACGCTGTTGGCCATCGATGCCTGACAGGCTGGCGCCCTGATGCACCGGGATGCCGTGGGCGGTCAGCCAGGTGCGGTAATAGAGGCCTTTGGCGAGGGTAGCCGGTTGTGACAACAGACCGGGCAGGGCGCGGGCCTGAGCGCTGAACGGCGAACTGTCGAGCACCGCGACCACGTTGGCACCGGCCTTGGCGTATTGATACGCCACCAGGTACAGCAATGGTCCGCTGCCGGCGAATACCACGCGTTCACCAATGGCGCAGCCCTGAAACTTCAAGGCGATCTGCGCCGCGCCGAGGCTGTACACCCCCGGCAACGTCCAGCCCGGCACCGGCAGAATCCGGTCGGTGGCACCCGTGGCGACAATCACCCGGGAGAACGCCACGCGTATGGCGCGGCCCTCGTGCAAGGTGTCGAGTGCGTTGGCCTCGGCGTTCCATACCAGCGTGTCGGGGCGGTAATCGAGTTGTTCACGCAGTGCGTCGATGGTTTGATGCAGCGCGTTGGCCTTGGGGGCTTCGAAGCCATACAACTTGACGGGCGAGCGCTTGAAGTTCGCCGGTTGCCGCCGATAAATCTGCCCGCCACCGCGTGCGGCTTCGTCCAGCAGAACCGGGCGCACGCCATGCGCCACCAGCGTCTGCGCCGCACGAATCCCGGCGGGGCCGGCGCCGATGATCACCACCGCGTTCATACCGAGCGCCCCGGTTCGCGGCTGACCTGCTGGCCGGCTTCAAGCTGCGTCGAGCAGGCCCGCACCCGGCGGCCATCGCCCAGGCGTACCCAGCAGTCCTGGCAGGCGCCCATCAGGCAGAAGCCGGCGCGGGGTTCGGCGCTGAAGTCGCTGCCGCGCAGGTGTTCGCTGCAGGTCAGCACGGCGGTCAGCAGGGTGTCGCCGAGCAAGCCACTGGCAGGCACGCCGTCGAGGGTAAAGTCCAGGGCCGGGCGGTCGCCTTCGGCCAGTCGTTTCAGCAGAGCCATGGCGCCCTCATTGTTTACCCACCAGAACCCGATCCAGGCCGTAGACCCGATCGAGCAGAATCATCGTCAGCGCGGTCAGCGCGATCACCAGGGCCGACACCGCCGCCATCATCGGATCGATGGATTCGGTGGCGTACACGTACATGCGCACCGGCAAGGTTTGCGTGGCCGGCGAGGTGACGAAGATCGACAACGTGACCTCGTCAAAACTGTTGATGAATGCCAGCAGCCAGCCACCGGCGACGCCCGGCAGAATCATCGGCAAGGTGATTTGCCGGAACAGCGTGAAGCGTCCGGCACCCAAGGATTGCGCGGCGTGTTCGGCGCTGCGGTCCAGGCCGATGGCCGACGCCAATACCAGCCGCAACACATACGGTGTGATCACCAGCACATGGGCGAAGATCAGCCAGGCGAAGCTGCCGTTGACGCCCATCAGCGCGAACAGGCGTAGCAACGCCACCCCCAGCACCAGGTGTGGAATGATGATCGGCGACAGGAACAGGGCGTTGAAGAAGTCCCGTCCGGGGAACTCGAAGCGGGTGATCGCCAGCGCCGCCGGCACCGCAATCAGCGTCGCCAGACTGGCCGCGCTGAAGGCCAGGATCAGGCTGTTGTAGAACGCATCGACAAAGTCCGCACGTTCGAACACGGCGCGGAACCAGCGCAGGGAGAAATCCGTGGTCGGCAGGCTCAGGGTGTTTTCCGGGGTGAAGGCGACGAGGCACACCACCACCAGCGGCGCGAGCATGAACAGCACCACCAGGGCATGGAACAGCAGGGCGAAAGGACCGTTTCTGGACATGACGAATTATCCCAATGACTTCTTGTAGCGGCCTTCGATCATCCGGTTCCACGACAGCATGATCAGCAGGTTGAGCAACAGCAGGGCCACGGCAATCGCGGCGCCCATTGGCCAGTTCAGCTCCGACAGGTACTGGTCGTAGATCAGCGTGGCGACCATCTTCAGCCGGCGTCCGCCGAGCAGGCCGGGAATGGCGAAGGAACTGGCCGCGAGGCCGAACACGATCAAGGTGCCGGAGAGCACGCCGGGCATGACCTGCGGCAACACCACTTTGCGTATCACCGTGAAATGGCTGGCGCCCAGTGACAGCGCAGCCTGCTCGGCGGCCGGGTCGAGTTTTTGCAGCGAGGTCCAGACCGGAATGATCATGAACGGCAGCATCACGTGGACCAGCGCGATCACCACTGCGAACGGCGTGTAGAGCAGCTTCATCGGCGAGCCACCGAAGGCTTGCAAGGTCTGGTTGACCAGCCCGTCGGCGCCCAGCAACAGGCTCCAGCCGAACGCCCGCACCACCACCGAAATCAGCAGCGGCGTGAGGATCAGAATCAGGAAAATCGAACGCCACGGTGCGCCCATGCGACTGAGGATGTAGGCCTCGGGCACGCCGATCAGCACGCAGAGCAGGGTGGTCAGGGCGCTGATCCACATCGTGCGCAGAAAGATCTCGTAGAAGTACGGATCGCCCAGCAGGCTGCTGTAATGGGCGAAGGTGTAGGCGTCGCTGTTGATCCCCGCGCTGTAGTCGAAGACGTTCAACGACAACACCAGCGTCAGCAGCAGCGGGATCGCCAGCAGGCCGACGTACAACGCCAGGGCCGGCGCCGACAACACATACCCTTGGCGTCCTTGACGGATGGCGGCGAGCGTATTCATGCCGACACCTCGTCGACACTCAGCACCCGCAGCAGTGCCGCGTCCCAGTCGAGGCCGACCGCCGTGCCTTCGGCCAGTGGCGCCGAGCCGTCGTTACGACGCACCACGCAGAGTTCGCCCAGGGTTGTCGTTACGCCGTACAACCATTGGCTACCGAGGAAGAAGCGGCTGGCGATCTTGCCTTGCAGACGGCCATGGCCTTTTTCCCGCAGATCGATTTTCTCCGGGCGCAGGCTTAACGTCAGTTCGCCGTTGCCGGTGTTGCACACCTGAACCACACCGGCGCCGTCCCGCTCACCGGGCAGCAGATTGGCTTTGCCGACGAACCCGGAAATGAACTCGGTGCGCGGGTGTTCGTAGAGGGTGTAAGGGGCGTCGATCTGGGTGATGCGCCCGGCCTGCATCACCACCACCCGATCGCTGATCGACAGCGCTTCGGACTGGTCGTGGGTGACCATCAGCGTGGTGATCCCGACTTCGCGCTGGATGCGGCGGATTTCGAACTGCATCTCTTCGCGCAAATTGGCGTCGAGGTTGGACAGCGGTTCGTCGAGCAGCAACACCGGCGGCTCGATCACCAACGCCCGGGCCAGTGCAACACGCTGGCGCTGGCCGCCGGAAAGCTCTCGCGGGTAACGCTCGGCGTGCTGGTGCAGGCGAACCAGTTTCAGCACTCGGTCCACCCGTTGCTGCAACTCACCGTTGGGAACTTTGCGCATGCGCAGGCCGAAGGCGACGTTGCCTTGCACGGTCATGTGCGGGAACAGCGCGTAACTCTGGAATACCACGCCCAGGCCACGGCTGGCGGGTTTGGCGTGGGTGATGTCGCGACCGTCCAGCACAATGCGTCCGCTGCTGACTTCGACGAAGCCGGCGATCATTTGCAGGGTGGTGGTTTTGCCGCAGCCGGAGGGGCCGAGCAGTGAGACGAACTCGCCTTTTTCCACCGACAGGTTGGTGGCGACGACTGCGTCGATCTCGCCATATCGTTTGCCGAGGTTTTCAAGCTGCACAAAGGCCATGACTGCGCTCCACCTGAGATTGTTATGCGTCGCCAACGGCGCGCTTTTTTGTATGGGCAGATACGAAAAGATATTGCGGGGGGTGTTGGCGCTCGACGTGTGTCGGCTGCCGTTGTTGTTCGAATCGCCCCTGTATGGACGCAGAGTAGGACGAAGAATAGGATGGGCTCAATAACCTATTTCACTGAAGCGATGACTATTTTCAGTTTTATTCAGTGAGTAAATTTATTGATGAGAAATCAAATGTCAGATTCCACTGATCGGAATGAAAACAAAAATGAAGTCGGTGTCGGTGCGGTCTCAAGGCTGTTTGCGGTGCTGCGCAGCCTGGGTGACACCGTCGAGGGCGGCGAACGCGTGACGCAACTGGCGCAGCGCATCGGTTTGTCGCAACCGACTACCCACCGCTTGCTGCGCAGCCTGATGGACGAGGGCATGGTCGAGCAGGACGCCCGCAGCAAACGCTATCGCCTGAGCCTGGAGTTTTTTGCCTTGGCGGCCCGCGCCGGCAATACCAACAACCTGCGCGAACTGGCGCGGCCGGCATTGCTGCGGTTATCGGCATCGCTGGGCGATTCGCTGTTTTTGCTGGCGCGCAGTGGCTTTGATGCGATCTGTCTGGACCGCAGTGAAGGGCCGTTTCCGATCCGCACATTTACCGGTGACATCGGCGGGCGGGTGGCGCTCGGCGTGGGTCAGGGCAGCCTGGCGATTCTGGCATTCCTGCCGCAAGAGGAACGCGACACGGTGATTCACTACAACTTGCCGCGGCTCAAGGACTTTCACCTGTATGACGAAGTGTTCCTGCGCTCGGAAGTCGAGAATGTGCGCGCGCTCGGGTACGCCGGGCGCAACACCGGCGTGTTGCAGGGCATGGCCGGCGTGGCCGTGCCGATCCTCGATCGCGACGGCCGGGCGGTGGCGGCGTTGAGCGTAGCCACGATCAGTGATCGCCTGGGGCCGGATCGTTTGCCGACCGTGGTGGAAATGCTCAAGCGCGAAGCGGCGTTGATCGGGCCGCGGATCAACCCGTTCGACCCGCTGTTGCGCAGGCCTTCGCAGGTGTTTGGGCAGGGGTGACCACAACCCGGATCAGAACTTCAGTGTCTGCTTGAGCATCTGCGCCGCCGGTGTGTCACTCGGGCTGACCAGCGCGTAGTTGTACCCGGCATCCGACCAATACTCGGCCTGCAGTTCGCCGTCGCTGCGGCTGCCGCGGGGCAGGAGGAAGTTTTTCGGTCCCGGCGGACGGACGTAAAAGCTGACTTTGTGGCCGCCCTGATCTTCGTAGACCACCATCGCTGCCGGCCCTTGTTCGGTACTGAGTAAACGGCCGCTGACCGGTTTGTAACCAGCCCCCGCCAAGTTCGGCAGGCGATGGGCCTGGCTGAAATAGCGGTCGAGCCAGCCTTGCATATCGCCCTCGTCGCTGACTTGGTAATCCGCCGGCAGGATGCCTTGCTGGGCAATCAGTCGGTAGGCCTGCATCGCATCGGCCATCGGCAGTGGGGGGCTGACCAGAGTCATCTCCCGCGCGTGCCAACCGCCCAATCCGCCGACGCTGACCGCAATCAACAACACCGCGGCACTGGCCAGTTGACGGCGCGACTGGCGTTTGAGGCGCTGGCGAATCAGCGCCGGGTCAAGTTGCGGGTTGGCCGGTTGCTGCAAGGCGCCGCTCAGGGCTGCGCGCAATTGTTGGGCGTCTTGCTGCCAGGCGCGTACTTGTGCGGCCACTTCGGCGTTGCCGGCCAGATAAATTTCCACTTGATGTCGGTCGGCATCGCTGAGTTGGTGATCGACGTAGGCGTGCAGGTCACGCTCGTTGGGAGGCAGGCTGATCATTTGAGTCTCCGCAGGGAAGGGCGGGTGATTTCGCCGTCGCTGAGCTGGCGCAAGGCCTGACGCGCGCGGGACAGGCGTGACATCACGGTGCCGATGGGGACGTCGAGAATCTCGGCGACCTCCTTGTAACTCATGCCTTCGACCGACACCCAGAGCAGCAGCGCGCGCTGTTCGGTGTTGAGCTGATCGAAGGCTTGCAGGGTCGACTGGGCGATTACCGTGCGCTCTACCGAAGGCTGCGCATCGTCTCGCCCGGTAAAGAATTCAAGCATCCGCGCATACCGCCGGGATCGGCGGTGGGCGTCGAGAAACTGCCGATAAAGAATCGAAAACAGCCAGGCCCGCAGGTCGCCCTCCGGACGTTTAGCGCTCCAATTCGACAGCGCTCGTTCCAGGCTTGCCTGCACCAGATCGTCGGCGCTGCTGGGGTTGCGCGTCAACGATACGGCGAAGCGCCGCAGCCTGGGAATGATTTCACGCAATTGTCCGTCGATGTTGTTCATGGAAATGGCGTGTTCTCTGGCTGTGATGAATGGCACTGACAAGAAGGACGCCGGCCACTGTGGTTTATTCCTTCGTCGGGGAAAACCATTACTTATTTGTGTAGGAGATTTCTGAGGGGTTTGTAATCCATGTAATGGCATCGAACTTCGCGGCTCAACCCATGCAGCAAGCTCAGGCAGTCAGCCCAGCCTCTCACCAGGCTGCGCAGAACCACCCGTGCTTGAACGTAAATATTGAGCCTGAAGAGAATTTTTAACATGCAAGAGTGCAAAATTTCCCTTGAGTCGGCATCGATGTGTTCGCTGCTTCCGGACAACAACACCCATGACGTGTGGCCGCAGTTCGGTCGTGGGCCGACGGTTGAGCCTGAGTATCTTCTGATCCATCACGCCATCGAGGCGCAAGCCGCCGCCAGACCTCAGGACATTGCCGCCCATTGTGAGGGCGAAGCCATCACCTACGGTGAACTGAACCGGCAGGCCAACCGACTGGCCACGCTGTTGCGTCAGCAGGGCGTCGCCCCGGGCGATCACGTGGCCTTGTTTGTGGAGCGTTCGATCCCGATGCTGGCGGGAATGTTGGCCGCATTGAAAGTGGGTGCTGCCTACATCCCTCAGCACGTAGGGATTACTCCCACCGCGCAATTGCGCCACATCATGGACGTGGCCTCGACGCGGGTGGTGCTGACACTGTCGAGCCTCGAGTCGCGAATTCCCCTGACGTCGCAGCAACACTGCATTTGCCTCGATGAGTTCATGGAGGTTGCGTCAACACCCGCTGATGACCTGAATGTGGCCTGTTCGCTGTCATCGACCCCGGACCGGTTGTGTTTCGTGCTGTTTACCTCCGGCACCACCGGCCTGCCCAATGGGGTTCGGGTGACCCACCGCAATGTGTGCAATATTTTGCTGACAGCCCCTGGCAATCTCGGCATGCGGCCTGGGCTCAAGGTCGGACAGATACTTAACATCGCCTTTGACATGGCGGCCTGGGAAATACTCGGGTGTCTGGCTCATGGTGCGACCTTGATGATCCGTGGCAAGGACATCGCCCAGACGGCCGAACAATGCGACGTGCTGATCGCTACACCTTCGATACTCGGCACACTCGATCCATTGCGTTGTCAGCAAGTCAAGGTCGTGGCCCTTGCCGGGGAGCCTTGCCCTCAGCCCCTGGCTGATCGCTGGTCCTCGTTCTGCACTTTTTACAATGCCTGCGGCCCGACCGAAACCACGATCGTCAACACCATGCAGCATTACAGGGGCGCAGGTGCATTGACGATCGGCAAACCCACGCCCAACAACACGGTGTACGTGCTGGATGAGGCGGGCCAGCTCTGTCAGGCGGGTGAGCAAGGTGAGATGTGGGCTGGCGGCGACTGTGTGACCGCCGGTTATTTGAGTAACCCGACGCTGACCGCCGAACGCTATCGGCCCGATCCGTTTCTGGGGCAGGGCCGGATGATGTTTCGCACACGTGATCTGGGGCGCTGGACAGTGAACGGCGAACTTGAACACCTGGGACGTGTCGATGATCAGGTCAAGGTCAGAGGGTTTCGGGTGGAGCTCGACTCTGTTTCTGCGGCTCTGGAGTCATCTGATCGCTGCGAGCGGGCGGTCACGTTGAAACTCGACAGTCGCCATCTGGTGGCCTTCGTCTATCCCGTTACCACGGACATCGATGATGCAAGACGGCGCTGTGAAGAGCGGCTTGCCTACTATTGCGTCCCTTCGCTGATCCTCGCTGTGGAGCACATTCCGCTGACCTCACGCGGCAAGGTCGACAAACGCTTGCTGCTGGAGTGGGCGATGACGCACCAGGCCGACGCGACGACCCGGCAAGGGGTGGGCGCATGAAGGGGGGGAATCCGGATACCGCGCTGCCGGTCAAGCGCGTGCTGTGGCGGCGATTGGGGACGTTGCCGATATTCTCGCATTACAACCGCCTCGTAGCGCTGGTGCTTGCACTCAATATCGCGGCACTGGCGCATGGGTTGACCGCCGGGCAGTGGTGGACATCCACGGGGATAGTCCTTGAGGCGCTGTCGGGATTGGTGGTGGCGAATCTGTCGCTGGCGATTTTGATTCGCCAGCAATACATCATCAATCTGCTGTTCTGGCTGGCAACCCGGGCGCCCACTTCCTGGCCGCTTGCGATACGCCGCTCACTGGCCAAGGTTTACCACTTTGGCGGCTTGCACAGTGGCGGGGCGCTGGCGGCGATTGGCTGGTTCGCGGTGTTGATCGGCTCCCTGGCCTGGCATTGGACTGAAAGCTTGGGCGGCGTTTCCCTGGCGCTGCTCGGGGTGAGCACCGGGTTGCTGGGGATCTTGCTGTTGGTGGCCGTCATGGCTCACCCGCGGATTCGCGGGCGTTTTCACAACGGCTTCGAGCGAATGCACCGCTTTGGTGGGTGGACCGCACTTGCCCTGTTCTGGGTATGGAGCGTTCTGTTTACCCGGGACCAGAACCCGCAGGCCTCCGTGAGCGAGGCGCTGTCGACGTCGGTGGCATTCTGGATGCTGATTGTGCTGACGTTCAGCATCGCCTTGCCATGGTTTCGTCTGCGCAAAGTGCCGGTGCAACTGATCAGGCCTTCTTCTCATGCGGTAATAGCCCGTTTTGACCATGTCACGCCGTTTGCCGGCTCCTCCAACGCCATCAGTCTCAACCCGCTGATGGAGTGGCATTCCTTTGCCAATATTCCCGCACCGGGTGAAGCGGGTTTTCGCCTGATCATTTCCCGGGCAGGTGATTGGACCGGCGAGTTCATCGAGCAAATGCCGACGCATGTCTGGGTCAAAGGCATTACCACCGCTGGCGTGGCGCACATCGAAACCCTGTTCAAATCGGTGGTGTACATCGCCACGGGCAGCGGCATCGGCCCGGTGTTGCCCCATTTGTTGGCCAGGCAAGTACCGATACGGCTGGTCTGGTCGACCCGCAGCCCGCGAAAAACCTACGGTGACGAACTGGTGGAAGAGATCCTGCGGGCCAATCCTGATGCCTTGATCTGGGACACCGATGTGCTCGGCAAGCCAGACCTTGTGCAACTGGCTTATGACGCGGTTTGCTCGTTCGGTGCCGAGGCGGTGATCTGCATTTCGAACCAGACGCTCACCCAGCGAGTGGTTGAGGAAATGGAGGGGCGGGGCATTCCGGCGTATGGCGCAATCTGGGATTCCTGAAGTGTGCCAAGAGCGTTTTTTCATTCAAACATTTCACATCTATTTAATGAGATCACCATGCACACATTGATCGAACGTCATGATCGAGTCGTATTGATTCGTCTTAATCGGCCGCAGACCAGGAATGCTTTGAGTTCGGCCCTGATGCGCGAACTGCTGGACACCTTGCAACCGCTGGACCGCGACCCCGGAGTCGGCTGTTTCGTGATCACCGGGACAGCGGATTTTTTTGCGGCGGGTGCCGACATCAAGGAGATGTACGGAAAATCTTACCTGGACATGGTCCATGAGGATTATTTCGCCGATTGGGAAGCCTTTGCCGCGTTGCGTACGCCCAAGCTGGCCGCTGTTGCCGGTTATGCATACGGTGGCGGCTGTGAGTTGGCCATGATGTGCGATCTGATCTTTGCTGCCGATAACGCTCGTTTTGGACAACCGGAAATCAGGTTGGGGGTGATGCCTGGAATGGGCGGGACCCAACGTCTCACGCGCCTGATCGGCAAGTCGAAGGCAATGGACATGATTTTGACCGGACGCTCGATGTCGGCCGAAGAGGCCGAGCGGGCAGGATTGGTGTCGCGGGTCATCGTTGCCAGCGATCTGCTGGAGCAATCCTTGGCCGCAGCGCAGATCATTGCCGGTTTCGCCAAAACCGCCACACTCGCTGCGCGAGAAGCAGTGGACCGGGCACTGGAGTCAGGATTGCGCGATGGCCTTCTTTTCGAGCGAAGAGTGTTTCATGGTTTGTTTGCCACGCAGGGGCAACAGGAAGGTATGCAGGCTTTTTTGCAGAAGCGTGAGCCGAGTTTTAACCCGGTTTGACCAACCTTGAGGATTCGTCGCTAGCGGTGCTTTGAAAGAAACTACAGTTCAGGGGGAATAATCCTACGTGACGTTCGTCTCATAGCTCTTTCCCCCTGTGGCCTATGGCCCCGGAGACTTTCATGGTTGATCGCTCATCTACAACAGGGCCGTCTCGGCCGCCCCTGAGCACCGCGAGCCTGACGTTGCGCCTGACCGGCATTGCCGTGGTGGTCGCCGCGCTGGCCGGGGCTTTTGCCTACGTCAACGGCACACTCGACCCACAGCGCCTGACGCCGAAAGCGTTGATCAATGTGCTGGAGAAAAACAACGGCGTGCACCCGGGGTTCCGTCGTAACCACGCCAAAGGGGTGTGCGTTATCGGGCATTTCGAGAGCAGCGGCCAGGTGCGCGAGTATTCCAGCGCCCAAGTGTTCAATGAAGCGCGGACCCCGGTGGTCGGGCGTTTCGCGCTGCCTGCCGGCAACCCTTACGCACCGGACAACAGCGTGCCGATCCGCAGCCTGGCGTTGCGCTTTACCCAGGCCAACGGTCAGCAGTGGCGCACCGGGATGAACAGCATGCCGGTGTTCCCGGTGGGCACGCCCGAGGCGTTCTATCAGCTGCAACAGGCGCAGTCACCGGACCCGGCCACCGGCAAACCGAATCCTGCGGCGGTGCCGGCGTTCTTCGGTTCTCACCCGGAAGCCGCGCCGTTTCTTGCCTGGATCAAGACTGCCAAACCTTCTGCCAGTTATGCGACCGAGACGTATAACAGCGTCAATGCGTTTTACCTGGTGAACGCAGCGGGGCAGCGGCAAGCGGTGCGTTGGAGCATGACCCCGGTTGCTCAGGATGCGGCGGGCGCGACGGCACCGGAGGGCGCTGACTTTCTGGAGAAGGATCTGGTTCAGCGTTTGTCCGCCGGACCGCTGCGTTGGCAGTTGAACATCACCCTGGCGAACTCTGGGGACCCGGTCAACGACGCGAGCAAGGCCTGGCCCGGCGACCGAAAAGTTGTGAACGCCGGCACTCTGGTGCTCGAAAGCACCCAGCCACAACTCAATGGCGAGTGCCGTGACATCAACTACGACCCACTGGTATTGCCCAGCGGTATCGAAGGCTCCGACGACCCGCTGCTCGCCGCTCGTTCAGCGGGCTATGCCAATTCCTATCTGCGTCGCACCAGCGAAGTGAATCAGTTGCCTAACGCCAAGCAGGAGGCTCATCAATGAGCGCTCAACCGAACCATTTCGCTCCCTTGGCGCGGCTACTGCATTGGCTGATGGCGCTGATGATCATCGCGATGCTATTCATCGGCGCCGGCATGGTGGCCTCGGTGTCCGAGCGTCACGAGTGGCTGATCCACCTGCACAAACCGTTGGGCATCGCCATTCTGCTGTTGGTGGTCGTGCGTCTGGCCGTGCGTTTTTCGACCCGGCAACCACCGCTGCCGGCGGACTTGCCGGGTTGGCAAGTGCTCGCGGCGAAGGCTTCGCATGTCTTGCTGTACGCCTTGATGCTGATTTTGCCGCTGCTGGGCTGGGCGATGATATCGGCGGCTGGCGATCCGGTGATGCTCAGCAGCTCGTTGCAACTGCCGTCGATCCTGCCGGCGAATGCGCAGGTGTTTGCCTTCCTGCGCAAGGCACATAGGTATCTGGCGTATCTATTGTTCCTGACCGTGCTGCTGCACCTGGCGGCGGCGTTGTTTCACGGTTGGGTGCGCCGCGATGAGGTGCTGGACAGCATGTTGCGGGGCAGGGACCGTGGGTGAGTCGGGGGACTGCCGATAACTGTGGCGAGGGGGGCTTGCCCCCGTGGGGCTGCAACGCAGCCCCAAATGCGGTTGGTCAGACGCTCCTGCGTCTGACCGATTTACGACTGCTGCGCAGCCGAGCGGGAGCAAGCTCCCTCGCCACAGGTGTTGGGTGTTTTGGTGGCCAGCGTCAGCCACCAATAGATCAACGCTACGGCGTTGATGCCCGCACCCAGCCAGCACACCGCGATCCAGCCGCCCCAGGCATACATCGCCGTCGAACCGATAGAGCCTAAGGCGCTGCCGATCGAATAGAACAGCATGTAGCCGGCGGTGAGTCGGCTTTGCGCTTCGGGGCGCACGCTGTAGATCATGCTCTGGCTGGTGACATGGACGGCCTGCAAACCCAGATCCAGCGTAATCACCCCGAGCAGCAGCGCCCACAGCGAGGATTGAGTGAGGGCGATGGGCAGCCATGAGGCGAGCATCAGCAACAACGACAGTCCGCTGGTCCATTGACCCAGGCCACGATCGGCCAGATGCCCGGCGCGAGCAGCGGCCAGTGCGCCGGCAGCCCCGGCCAGCCCGAACAGTCCGATTTCGGTGTGGGACAGTGAAAGCGGCGGGGCGCTCAACGGCAATACCAAAGGGGTCCACAGCACCATGGCGCTGGCGAACGTCAGCAGGGCAAGGATGGCCCGTTGACGCAACACCGGTTCTTCCTTGAACAACGTGAAGACTGAGCCGATCAACGCGCCGTAAGCGCTATCCGGTCGCGCGTCTTCGCGCCTGGGCAGCACACGAAACAACAGCAGCGCCATCACCAGGGTCAACCCGGCGGACAGCAGATAAATCGAACGCCAACCAGCCAGGTCGGCCATGCCGCCGGCCACCGTTCGTGCCAACAGAATGCCGACGACAATGCCGCTGGTGATCACGCCTACCACACGTCCACGTTGCGCCGGGATGGCCAGCATCGCGGCGTAGGCCACCAGGACTTGCGTCACGACCGCCAGTAACCCGGTCAGCGCCATGCCGAGCAACAGCCAGGTGCTGCTCGGGGCTAACGCAATCATCAACAAGGCCAGTGCCGACAGCAGGGTTTGCAAGACGATCAATCGGCGGCGGTTGAGCAGATCCCCCAGAGGGACCAGCAACAACAGGCCCACGCCATAACCGATCTGAGTGAGGGTGATGACGATACCGATGGTTGCCGGGTCCATGGCGAAGGCTTCGGCCATGGCATCGAGCAATGGTTGTGCGTAATACACATTGCCGACGGCCAGGCCGCAGGCGACGGCAAACAGCAGCACCACGGCGCCGCTTAACGGGTGGTCAGGTTTCATCACAGGCTTCCTTGTGTGGTTTCAATATAAAACCAGTTGTACGGTAAGGAGTCTGGTTTTATATTGCAACCACATTGGTTGCCGGCGGACGCGGTCATGGTTAAACGTACAAGCATGGAAGGCGCCGAATGCCCGGTCGCCCGTTCACTGGATGCGATTGGGGATTGGTGGTCGCTATTGATTGTGCGCGATGCGTTCGATGGCCTGCGACGCTTCGGTGAGTTCCAGCGCAATCTGGGCATGGCCAAGAACATTCTTTCGGCACGCCTGCGCACATTAGTGGCCCACGGGATTTTCGATCTGGTGCCGGCGTCGGATGGCAGCGCGTATCAGGAATATGTGCTGACGGAGAAGGGCCAAGGCTTGTTCCCGTTAATCATCGGGTTGCGGCAGTGGGGCGAGGCGTTTTTCTATGAGGCGGGGGAGGCGCATTCGCAGGTTGTCGATCGTGAGAACGGTCGACCGGTGCGGCCGCTGGAATTGCGCGCCGAGGATGGGCGGCTGTTGGGGCACCAGGATTGTGTGCGGATCCCGGCTGAGTAAAACATCAAAAAATCGCAGCCTTGCAGGAGCTGCGAAGGCTGCGATCTTTTGTCCAAGGGTGATCAGCGCAAGGTATCGACCATGTCGGCAATGGTCGTCAGCACATCCTTGCCCAACTGTTTCGAACGCTTGCCAGACCAGCCAGTCAGCGCATTCGGCGCGTCGTTGTTGTCCTTGAAGGGCATTTCAATGGTAAAGGACAGGCAGTCGAACTTCTGACCGACGCTGTTGCAGGCCAGGGTCATGTTGGCTTTGCCCGGTTCGTCGCGGGTGTAGCCGTGTTTGGTCTGAAAGTCCTTGGTCAGGTGCTTCAGATGGCTGCGGAAGCGCTCTTCGAGTTTTTCGATCCGCGGTGTATAGCCGGGGTTGCCTTCGCAACCGGCGGTGAACACGTAGGGAATTTCTTCATCGCCATGGATGTCGAGGAACAGGTCGACGCCATACTTTTCCATTTGCTGCTGAACGAACAGCACTTCCGGGCTGATTTCCTGGCTGGCGTTCTGCCAGGCGCGATTCAGGTCCTGGCCCATGGCATTGGTGCGCAAATGACCGTGGAAGGCGCCGTCCGGGTTCATGTTCGGCACCAGGTACAGGTCGGCGCTGGCCAGGAGCTTATTCAGCACCGGGTCGTCATGTTTTTCCAGGCGTTCGATCACGCCTTCCATGAACCATTCGGCCATGTGTTCGCCGGGGTGTTGCTGGGCAATGATCCAGACCTTGCGCTGGCCTTCGCCGCCAGTTCCTTTGCGCAACAACTGGATGTCACGACCTTCAACGCTCTTGCCGGTGGCCAACAGTTCGGTGCCGGCCTTGGTCAGTGCCTGTTCGATCAGCCAGTCGTGACGGCCACGGCTGTAGGGTTCGAAGTAGGCGAACCAGGCATGGGTGGCAGTGGCTTCAAGGCTGAAACGCAGGCAGTCGCCTTCGAAGATGGTCGGCACCCGGAACCAGTTGACGTGGTCGTAGGACGCCACCGCCTGATAACCATCCCAGGCCTTGTTGTATGAGGATTTGCTGGCGTTGTTCAGACGAAACCAATGCTCCTGACCCACATGCAGGCCGCTGGCCTTGAAATGGAACCACTGGAAATGCTGGCTGCGAGTGTCTGGCCTGATGGCCAGCAATGCTTGCAGAGGATTGCTGATGTCCAGCACATCAATGTTGCCGCTGTCGAAGTTAGCGCTGATGTCGAAAGAAGATTTAGCCCCGGCCATAATCAATTCCTGAATACGATTTTTATGGCTGCTACTTTACACGCAAGAGGGGGAGAAACCGGGGGGAAATTACGGGGGGGTAAAAGGGGGGGCGTCCTCCTTGACGCCGATGCAGCTTAGAGACTGCGCAATTGATTCTCAAGTGCTATTTTTCGTTAGTTTGGCCCAGTGCTGCCGGGCTTCTCTTGGCAGTAGATATTCTTTTGATATCATCCGCGCCAATCGAATTTTGCAGCACCTACAGACTTCATTAGCCTGAAGCCAAAGCCAGCCTGACTGGCAAAAAAAAGACCCGGCAAAAAGCCGGGTCAAAAACCGTGATTAGCCTGATGAGGAGATAGTCCAGGAGTCCGACCTAAGGTCTCTTGGCCTATCGACTGATCTCGCGACCAGTTGATGCAATAATAATCATTATCATTTGCAAGTCAAATGTTTCTACCTGCGCGATTGGAAAAATTTTCCTGTCCTCCTCCAATGCGCTCCCGCCTCAATTGTTCTGATTGCCCTCCAGGGCCCGTTCGACCATCGCCTTGGCCATGTCGATCATGTGCACCGTCGAAAACGCCAGATCCCGGCTTGCGCCCTGCAGTTGGTTGGCTGACTCATGCGCGGTGGCAACGGCGCACCGCAGCAGATCCGAAGCATGGACCAGCGCCTCTTCGCTGCTGATGTTACGGTTCACATCAAAGAAACGTTCTTCGCTGGCTACTTCTGACACAGCTGGTTTCAAGTAATAGTCCAGTGCGCGCTGCGCCGCGGCAGAGCCTTTTGGCGAGGTGAGGCTGGTGTCGATTTGCATGTCGGGCAGGGTATTGCTGGGGATGGTCATGACGATGGCGAGCTCCGTGAGAAATTCAAATCCGTGAGCCCAGCTTAGTACTTACTGTATTTGTTTCTTTAATTTAAATACTACAATTTGTGTTTTGATGGTCGGAGTACCCCACGTATCGTGCCGCACATGGATAAATGGATTGAATTGGTCAAGGCCAAAATGAGTGAACTCAAAGTCACTCAAGAAATACTCGCCGAGCGCATCGGGATGTCCCAGGGTGGCGTCGGCCACTGGCTCAATAAACGTCGTCAGCCCGGCATCGCAGAGATGAATCGCGTCTTGCGGGCGCTCGGCATGGACTATCTGGAAGTGGCGATGGTGATCAGGGAGCCGCTTCCCTCAGAGGATGAGGAGATCTCCCTGGCGCAAAAGTACAACCCGTACTTTCGCTACCCGGTCAGTGACTGGCGGGAAACCGGGGAGGTGCGCGACGGCGAGCTATCGACCTACGGTACTTCGCTGGCTGTCAGCAAGCCACGTTTCGAGCTGTCCGATTACCACGCACAGGGCGCGGCGTTCTGGCTGGTGGTGGTCGGCGATGCGATGACCGCCCCTACGGGAGCGAGCATTGCCGAGGGCATGCTGATTCTGGTCGACCCGGCGATCGTGCCGGAGCCTGGCAAACTGGTGATCGCCCAATGGCCCGGCAGCGCCGAGGCGGTCTTTCGCAAACTGATCGAAGAGGGCGGGCAGCGTTACCTGGTCCCGCTCAATCCGACGTATCCGAAAGCCCTTTACACCGAGGAATGCCGAATCATCGGCGTGGTGGTTCAGGCAACTGCCAAATTCTAATCGGATCGGTCCTCGCAACGCGTAGGACCGATCTTCATTTCACGCTTGCTCCAACTCCACCAACGCACTGCCTTCGCTGACCATTTCGCCTTCCTGGCAATACAACGCCTTGATTACCCCGGTGTGGGGCGCGCGAATGCTGTGCTCCATTTTCATCGCTTCCAGCACCACCAGTTGCGCCCCGGCTTCGACCGTTTGCCCGGCCTCCACCAACACCCGCACGATGCTGCCGTTCATGGGCGCGGTAAGCCCGCCTTGATGGCTGTGACTGGCTTCGACGGCGCCGATCGGGTCATACGACTCGATGCGGCGCAGCTCGCCGTCCCATTGCAGATACAGCGCATCGCCACGGCGGATGGCCCGGTGTTGGCGGCGCAAACCGCTGTGCTCGGTCAGCAGGTATTCACCCTTGAGCCGTGCGGTATGCGCGTCGGCATCGCCCAGGGTCAGCGCCCGGTCTTGCCCTTCGCAACTCAAATGCAGGGTGATTTCTGTCGGCAATCCGGCACGGAAACCATTGTTGAAGGCCCACGGCGAACTCGGATCATCGGCGCGTAAAACAGCCGGCTGACTTTGCGCAAACGCCTGGGCCGCCGCTTGCCAGAACTCATCACTGAGCGGCGAAGGTGCTGGCAGCAGTTGCTCCTGATAACGCGGAATGAACCCGGTATCCAGTTCGGCGGCGGCAAACGCCGGGTGGCCGATGATCCGGTGCAGGAAGTTGATGTTGGTCTTCAGCCCGCCAATGGCAAACTCCTCGAGCATGCTCAGCAATCGCAGCCGCGCCTGTTCACGGTCTTCGCCCCAGGCAATCAGCTTGCCAAGCATCGGGTCGTAGAACGGCGAAATCTCGTCGCCTTCTTCGACGCCACTGTCCACACGACGCCCCGGCCCTTCGGCGGATTCGCGGTACAACGCCAGGCGCCCGGTGGCCGGCAGAAAATCGTTGCCCGGGTCTTCGGCGTACAACCGCACTTCGATCGCATGGCCGATCAGCGGCACCTGATCCTGTGTCATCGGCAGCGCTTCGCCGCGGGCTACACGAATTTGCCAGGCCACCAGGTCGAGGCCGGTAATGGCCTCGGTCACCGGGTGTTCGACTTGCAGGCGCGTGTTCATTTCCATGAAGAAGAACTCACCGCGCGCATCCAGCAAAAACTCCACGGTGCCGGCGCCCACATAGCCGATCGCTTGAGCCGAGCGTACGGCGGCTTCGCCCATGGCCCGACGCAATTGCGGGGTCAGGCCTGGAGCGGGTGCTTCTTCGACGACTTTCTGATGCCGACGCTGAATCGAGCAGTCACGCTCGTTGAGGTACAGACAATTGCCATGCTGGTCGGCGAACACCTGGATTTCCACGTGACGTGGCTTGAGCAGGTATTTCTCGACCAACATCCGCGAATCGCCGAACGACGATTGTGCTTCACGCTGCGCCGAGGCCAGGGCTTCGGCCAGTTGGCTGACGTCCTCGACCACTTTCATGCCTTTGCCGCCGCCGCCCGCCGTGGCCTTGAGTAACACCGGATAACCGATGCGTTCGCAGGCATCGCGGAAGGTGTCGAGGTCTTGGGCTTCGCCGTGATAGCCGGGCACCAGCGGCACACCGGCGGTTTCCATCAAGGCTTTGGCCGCGGACTTGCTGCCCATGGCGTCGATGGCCGAGGCGGGCGGGCCGAGGAAAATCAGGCCCGCCGCCTCGATCGCCCGGGCGAATCCGGCGTTTTCCGAGAGAAAACCATAACCGGGATGAATCGCCTGAGCACCGCTGGCTTTCGCGGCGGCGATCAGTTTGTCGATTTGCAGGTAACTGTCGGCGGCTTTGCTGCCGCCCAGGTCGACGCGGATATCCGCTTCGCGGCTGTGCCGGGCGTCACGGTCGGTGGCGCTGTGCACGGCCACAGTGGTCAGGCCCAGAGCCTTGGCGGTGCGCATCACCCGGCAGGCGATTTCGCCACGGTTGGCCACCAGCAGGGTGGTGAGAACAGGTGCGCTCATCAACGCGGCTCCTTGAGGGTGATTTCGGCTTGCCAGGTGGGCGAACGTTTTTGCAGGAAGGCGCGCAGGCCTTCCTGGCCTTCCGGGCTGACGCGAATTCGGGCGATGGCATTCTCGGTGTAGCGGCGCAGCGCCGGAGTCAGCGCGCCGTTGCCGACTTCACGCAGCAGATCCTTGCTGGCGCGCATGGCTGCCGGGCTGTTGAGCAGTAGATTGTCGATCCACTGATCGACTTTCTGCTCCAGCTCAGCCATCGGATAGCTCTCTGACAACAGGCCGATTTCCCGAGCCCGTTGCCCGCCGAAACGTTCGGCAGTCAAGGCATAACGCCGCGCCGCACGCTCGCCAATGGCTTGCACCACGAACGGGCTGATGACCGCTGGCGCCAGGCCGATGCGCACTTCCGACAGGCAGAACTGCGCGTCGTCGGCGCCAATCGCCATGTCGCAGCAACTGATCAGGCCCAGTGCACCGCCAAATGCCGCGCCCTGCACCACGGCCAGCGTCGGGACTTTCAGTTTGGCGAGGTTGTACATCAACTCCGCCAGTTCCCGGGCGTCATCAAGGTTGGTGTGGTAATCGAGTTCGGCCGATTGCTGCATCCAGGCCAGATCGGCACCGGCGCTGAAATGCTTGCCGCGCCCACGGATCAGCAGAAAACGCAGGCTGGCATCGCTCGACACTTTATCCAGCGCGAGGATCAGTTCGCGGATCATTTCGGCGTTGAACGCGTTGTTCTTTTCTTCTCGGCTGAGCCACAGGGTGGCAAAACCACGGGGATCGGTCTGCAGCTCAAGGGTATTGAAGTCGCTCATGGTTTTCTCCAGATCACATCCGGAACACGCCGAAGCGGCTCGGTTCGATGGGTGCGTTCAGCGACGCCGACAAGGCCAGGGCCAACACGTCGCGGGTCTGCGCCGGGTCAATGACGCCGTCGTCCCACAGCCGGGCGCTGGAGTAGTAGGGGTGCCCCTGTTCTTCGTACTGATCGAGGATCGGTTGCTTGATCTCGGCTTCCTGCTCGGCGCTGAAACGATGCCCGCTGCGCTCGGTTTGCTCGCGCTTGACCTGCACCAGCACACCCGCCGCCTGTTCGGCGCCCATCACGCCGATTCGCGCGTTCGGCCACATCCACAGGAAGCGTGGATCGTAGGCCCGGCCACACATGCCGTAGTTACCGGCGCCGAAGCTGCCGCCGATGATCACGGTGAATTTCGGCACCTTGGCACAAGCCACGGCGGTCACCAATTTCGCGCCGTGCTTGGCGATGCCGCCGGCCTCGTATTTCTGGCCGACCATGAACCCGGTGATGTTCTGCAGGAACAGCAACGGAATGCCGCGCTGGCAGGCCAGTTCGATGAAGTGCGCGCCTTTCTGTGCGGCCTCGGCGAAGAGGATGCCGTTGTTGGCGAGGATCGCGATCGGGTAGCCGTGCAGGTGGGCGAAGCCGCACACCAACGTCGTCCCGAACAGCGCCTTGAACTCATCGAACACCGAGCCGTCCACCAGTCGTGAGATCACTTCGCGCACATCGAACGGTTGCTTGGCGTCGGCCGAGACCACGCCGTACAACTCGTCGCTGCTATACAGCGGCGCGATCGGCGTACGTTGTTGCAGTTCGCCGAGCTTGCGCCAGTTGAGGTTGGCCACGCTGCGCCGGGCCAATGCCAGGGCATGTTCATCGCTTTCGGCGTAGTGGTCGGCGACCCCGGAAATCTTGCAGTGCACATCGGCCCCGCCGAGGTCTTCGGCGCTGACCACTTCACCGGTCGCGGCTTTCACCAGCGGTGGGCCAGCGAGGAAGATGGTGGCCTGCTGACGAACCATGATCGCCTCGTCGGCCATCGCCGGAACGTAGGCGCCCCCGGCGGTGCAAGAGCCCATGACCACCGCAATTTGCGGAATGCCCATGGCGCTCATGTTGGCCTGGTTGAAGAAGATCCGCCCGAAGTGTTCGCGGTCCGGGAACACTTCATCCTGACGCGGCAGGTTGGCGCCACCGGAGTCCACCAGATAAATGCACGGCAGGCGATTCTGCTGGGCGATGGTCTGTGCGCGTAGGTGTTTTTTAACGGTCAGCGGGTAGTACGAGCCACCTTTCACGGTGGCATCGTTGGCGACGATCATGCATTCGACGCCTTCCACCCGGCCGATCCCGGCAATCACGCCAGCGGCGGGAACGTCTTCGCCGTACACCGCGTAGGCCGCCAGTTGGCTGATCTCGAGAAACGGCGAACCCGGATCGAGCAGGCGATTGATCCGCTCACGGGGCAGCAGTTTGCCCCGCGAGGTGTGACGTTCTTGCGCCTTCGGGCCACCACCTTGCTGCACTTGCGCGAGCAGGCTGTGCAGGGCGTCGACCTGTTTGAGCATCGCCGCGCTGTTAGCCGCGAACTCCGCCGAACGGGGGTTGAGCTGGGTATGCAGGATAGCCATGGACAGCTCCGTTTAGCGGGTTTCGTTGAACAGTTCGCGACCGATCAGCATGCGACGGATCTCACTGGTGCCGGCGCCGATTTCATACAGCTTGGCGTCACGCAGCAGACGACCGGCCGGGAATTCGTTGATGTAGCCGTTACCGCCGAGAATCTGGATCGCGTCGAGGGCCATTTGCGTGGCGCGCTCGGCACTGTAGAGGATCACCCCGGCGGCGTCCTTGCGAGTGGTTTCGCCACGTTCGCAGGCCTGGGCCACGGCATACAGGTAAGCGCGGCTGGCATTGAGTTGGGTGTACATGTCGGCGACTTTGCCCTGGATCAGCTGGAATTCGCCGATGCTCTGGCCGAACTGTTTGCGGTCGTGGATGTACGGCACGATCAGGTCCATGCAGGCCTGCATGATCCCTGTCGGGCCACCGGAAAGCACCACGCGCTCGTAGTCGAGGCCGCTCATCAGCACTTTCACGCCGCCATTGAGTACGCCGAGGATGTTTTCTTCCGGCACTTCGACGTCATCGAAGAACAGCTCGCAGGTGTTCGAGCCACGCATGCCGAGCTTGTCGAATTTGTTGCTGCGGCTGAAACCTTTCCAGTCACGCTCGACGATGAACGCGGTGATGCCATGCGGGCCTTTTTCCAGGTCGGTCTTGGCGTAGATCACGTAGGTGTTGGCGTCAGGGCCGTTGGTGATCCAGGTCTTGCTGCCGTTGAGTACGTAGTGATCGCCGCGTTTGTCGGCGCGCAGCTTCATCGAGACCACGTCGGAACCGGCGTTCGGCTCGCTCATGGCCAGGGCACCGATGTGTTCGCCGCTGATCAGTTTCGGCAGGTATTTGCTTTTCTGTTCGTGAGTGCCGTTGCGGTTGATCTGGTTGACGCAGAGGTTGGAGTGCGCGCCGTAGGACAGGGCGACCGACGCCGAACCGCGGCTGATTTCTTCCATGGCGACCACGTGCGCCAGATAACCCAGGCCCGCGCCGCCGTACTCTTCCGGCACGGTGATGCCCAGCAGGCCCATGTCGCCGAATTTACGCCACAGGTCGGCCGGGAACAGGTTGTCGATGTCGATCTGAGCGGCGCGCGGGGCGATCTCTTTGGCGACGAAGGACTGAACCTGATCGCGCAGCATGTCGATGGTTTCACCGAGGGCAAAGTTCAGGGATGGGTAGCTCATGGGGCACCTTTTGGCTTTTTTGTAGGGTGGGGAGGGCAGTGATTCAGCTCTCACCTTTACGTTAACGTAAGCCTGTGGCGAATGGCTGTCAATCACCCTTTACGTTAACGTCAACTTGAGCGAGAGTAGAGCCAGTTCTGAAAGACCTGCGTCGCCTTATGTGGCTTGCCACACAAGCCTCGCTCCTACAATAAAGACAATAGGGGTCGTCATGGATCAACCCAGTGCAAACCCGCAGCGCAGCTATACCCGTGGTTCCCAGGACAAAGCCTTGCTGGCGATGACCATCGGCCAGGCGTTTGATAACACCGTCGCGCAATACCCGAACGGGGAGGCGCTGGTCGTGCGCCACCAACAGCTGCGTTACACCTGGCAGCAGCTGTCGGATGCTGTTGATCTGCACGCCAGAGCATTCCTGGCGCTGGGTTTGCAAACCGGTGACCGGCTCGGCATCTGGGCCCCGAACTGCGCCCAGTGGTGCATCAGCCAGTTCGCCAGTGCGAAAATCGGCGTGATCCTGGTCAACATCAACCCGGCTTATCGCAGTTCGGAACTCGAATACGTATTGAAGCAATCCGGCTGCCAATGGCTGGTTTGCGCCGGGGCCTTCAAGACCTCCGACTATCACGGCATGCTGCAAGGGTTGGTGCCGGAATTGGCGGAGCAATCCATCGGCCGCTTGCAGAGCGAACGCCTGTCGGAACTGCGTGGGGTCATCAGCCTGGATGCGCAGCCACCCTCGGGTTTCCTGCCGTGGTCGCAATTGGCCGATCTGGCGGCCAGTGTGTCGATCGAGCAATTGCACGAACGCCAGGACAGCCTGCATTTCGACCAGGCAGTGAACATCCAGTACACCTCCGGCACCACCGGTTTCCCCAAGGGCGCGACCCTCAGCCACTACAACATCCTCAACAACGGTTACATGGTCGGCGAAAGCCTCGGCCTGACCGCCGATGATCGGCTGGTGATTCCGGTGCCGCTGTATCACTGCTTCGGCATGGTCATGGGCAACCTCGGCTGCGTCACCCACGGCAGCACCATGATTTACCCCAACGATACCTTCGATCCGCTGTTGACCCTGACCACCGTCGCCGAAGAAAAAGCCACCGCGCTTTATGGCGTGCCGACCATGTTCATCGCCATGCTCGATCAGCCCAAGCGCGCCGAATTTGATTTGTCGAGCCTGCGCACCGGGATCATGGCCGGGGCGACGTGTCCGATCGAGGTGATGCGTCGGGTTATCGGCGAAATGCACATGAGCGAAGTGCAGATTGCCTACGGCATGACGGAAACCAGCCCCGTGTCTTTGCAGACCGGTCCGTCGGACGACCTGGAATTGCGTGTCACCACGGTCGGCCGCACCCAGCCGCAACTGGAAAGCAAGATCATCGACGAGGCGGGCAATCTGGTGCCACGCGGCACCATTGGCGAGCTGTGCACTCGGGGTTACAGCGTGATGCTCGGCTACTGGAAGAACCCGCAAGCCACCGCCGAGGCTATCGATGACGCTGGCTGGATGCACACCGGCGATCTGGCGAGCATGAACGAAGAGGGTTACGTGTGCATCGCCGGGCGTAACAAGGACATGATCATTCGCGGCGGTGAGAATATTTACCCGCGCGAACTTGAAGAGTTCTTCTTCACCCACCCGGCGGTTGCCGATGTGCAGGTGATCGGCATTCCTTGCTCCCGGTATGGCGAAGAGATTGTCGCCTGGATCAAATTTCATCCCGGCCACAGCGCCACCGAACAGGAGTTGCAGGCCTGGTGCAAGGAGCGTATCGCGCACTTCAAGACGCCGCGTTACTTCAAGTTCGTCGAGGAGTTTCCGATGACCGTGACCGGCAAGATCCAGAAGTTTCGGATGCGCGAGATCAGCATCGAGGAGCTGCGCAGCAAAAACGCCTGACACATAACCAGTGTGGGGGCGAGCCTGCTTCCACATGTGGGTCGAGAAAAATAGAAAGACAAGAAAGCACAAAGGGGAGCCGAAGCTCCCCTTTAATTTTGTCGTTACGTGCTCTTTTTTTATTATTGAGGGGCGGTCTGTTGTTGTTTTTGGCAACCGTGGCCCTTTACCGCTGTTTTTGTCGATCCCCATCCGGGATCAAGAGCAAACGTATTTTTTTGAGCGCTGATCTACTTTTTCGCCAAGCGATCCAACCAGTTCGGGAGCTACCTGAAGGTAGTTTTATTGTTCTCTGCCCGGTTGCGGGTTACTCCGAAAAGCACCCTGAAAAGCACACCTTCTCCAAAAAAATCTGTTAGCTGCGTCTCTGCCGTGTTGTTCTTGTTATGTCAGAGTCGTTACGTCTTATTTTTATTGGTTTGCAGCTTTTTATTCTTGTTATGCCATAGAGATAGCAGAAGCCGTGCCAACTTTGAAAAATCCTTTAAAATCAATGATTTGATTTTTTGTGAGATTTTTTCAGCCATACCAAACCTGACAATTTGTTTCCGTGTTACTCGTTTCCGCCCCACGTGCCAGAACACGCGGTAACACCCGGACACATCCACGTTGTCACTGTGCGCTGCGAGCCTTGGCCACGCGAGAACCGGTAGGGCGCCCCAGCACCGCGCAAATCTGCTGGCCGGCGCGAATCAAGGCGTCCAGGTCGATCCCGGTCTCGATGCCCAGGCCGTTGAGCAGGTAAACCACGTCTTCGGTGGCGACGTTACCGCTGGCGCCCTTGGCGTACGGGCAGCCGCCAAGGCCGGCGATGGAACTGTCGAATACCGAAATGCCTTCCAGCAGGCTGGCGTAGATATTGGCCATGGCCTGGCCATAGGTGTCGTGGAAGTGCCCGGCCAGTTTTTCCCGTGGCACGTCGGCCGAAACCACTTCAAACATCTTGCGGGTCGCGCCAGCGGTGCCGGTGCCTATGGTGTCTCCCAGCGAAACCTCGTAGCAGCCCATCGCATAGAGCTCGCGAGCGACCCGGGCGACTTGTGCAGGCTTGACATCACCCTCATAAGGGCAGCCCAGCACACAGGACACGTAACCGCGCACGCTGACGCCGTGTTGTTTGGCGGCGTCCATGATCGGCACGAAGCGCTCCAGGCTCTCGCTGATCGAGCAATTGATATTGCGCTGGGAGAACGCTTCGGACGCTGCGGCGAACACCGCGACTTCCTTGACCCCGGCGGCGATAGCGTCTTCAAAGCCCCGCAGGTTGGGGGCGAGGGCGCCATAGGTCACCCCTGGTTTGCGCTGGATCTGCGCGAAGACCTCGGCGGAACCGGCCATTTGCGGCACCCATTTGGGCGAGACGAAACTGCCGACTTCTATATAGCCGAGGCCAGCGGCGGTGAGCGCATCGACCAGTTGCACCTTGTCCGCGACGCTGATGGGTTGGGCTTCGTTTTGCAGACCGTCGCGGGGGCCGACTTCGACCAGGCGTACGTGGGTGGGGAGGGACATGGGAATCGACCTGTTGAGATTGTATGAATGTTCACAGAGCCCTGTAGGAGCTGCTGGCTCGCGAAAGCGTCAGGTCAGTCGACATCCATGTTGAAGGACATACCGCTTTCGCGAGCAAGCTCAGCTCCTACACGAGCTGCTGGCTCTTGATCGTTTGCTCCAGCGCCTGGGTGCAGCGCTCCTCGGCTGTGTCGAGTTCCAGCTTCATCTGTTCGATGTCCAGCAGTTGCTGCTCGAGTTGTTCCCGACGTTCGGCAATTTTCGCCAGCATGCTGTGCAATTGCTTGGTGTTACCGCTGGAGGGGTCATAGAGCTCGATCAGCTCGCGGCATTCGGCCAGGGAAAAACCAATGCGCTTGCCCCGCAGGATCAGCTTCAGGCTGACCTTGTCACGGGGCGAATAAATGCGTTCCTGACCGCGACGCTCGGGGCTGAGCAGGCCTTGCTCTTCATAGAAGCGAATGGCCCGGGTGGTGATGTCGAGCTCGCGGGCGAGGTCGGAAATGCTATAGGTCTGGCTGCTCATGGAAGCGCTCGAAAAAGGTCATGGCGCTAAGCTAATGTCAGGTTGACGTTTACGTCAAGGGGCATGAATTGTCTGTGTAGTGACGGGCCTCTTCGCGGGCAAGCCTCGCTCCTACAGGTTTGGTGTCGATCATTTAATCGTGGTTCGACGCTAACCTTGTAGGAGCGAGGCTTGCCCGCGAAGAACAATGACACGGATTAACGTCCTACACCGTATCCAGCTTCTTCTCGTGCGCCGTGACCTGCTGGCACAACTCGATCATCTGCTCGCGCATCCAGCGGTTGGCCGGGTCCTGGTCGGTGCTTTCGTGCCAGTAGAGGTGGGTTTCCACCGGCGGAACTTCTTTGACCGGCAGGTTCACCGAGTACAAATCATGGCGACGGGCGAAGCGTTCCGGCACGGTCATGACCATGTCGGTCTGCTGTAACACCTGGGACGCCATCAGGTAATGCTGGGAGCGCAGGGCGATCTTGCGCTGGATGCCCATTTTGCCCAGGGCCAGGTCGACATAGCCCAGGCCGCTGCGGCGGCTGGAAATATGGATGTGGGTCAGGGACAGGTAATCGTCGAGGGTGAATTTCTCTTTGCCCGCCAGCGGATGGCCCTTGCGCATGGCGCACACATAACGGTCTTCCATCAACTTGACGTGGCGCACCTGCGGGTCGGTGTTGAGCGGCGCATCCACCGCGAAATCCAGGCGCCCGGCCGCCAGTTCCTTGGTGGTTTCGCGGCGTTTGGACAGGAAACTTTCGATGATCACCGTCGGCGCCAGGCGGCGCAGGCGCTGGAACAATGGCGGGAGGATCACCGCTTCGGTGAGGTCGGTCATGCTGATGCGGTAGGTCTTGACCGCCTGCAACGGGTTGAAGATTCGGCTTTCCTGCACCGACACCCGCAGCAGGGAGAGGGCGTTACGCACGGGGCCGATGATGTTCTGCGCCATCGGTGTGGGCACCATGCCCTGGGCGGTGCGCACGAAAAGCGGGTCGTTGAAGGTTTCGCGCAGGCGGGCCAGAGCGTTCGACACCGCCGGTTGAGTAATGCCGACGATCTGCCCGGCGCGGGTCAGGTTGGCTTCGGTGTAGATCGCGTCGAAGACGATGAAAAGGTTGAGGTCGACCTTGCTCAGATTCATGCGCTGCACTCTTGTTATCAGGGGCGTCTTGATCGGACCCGAGGGCCTTGGCAATCAGCCGATCATATATCGGTGATGAATGTTAATACACGCCGAGAATAGGTTAGGTAAATTTTCGTAGCTGTTCTAGCATCGATTGCATGACCTGAACAACTCCTCTGAACCCCTGTTAAAAAGGTAGAGCTGCCATGGATTTCGCTTATTCGCCCAAGGTCCAGGAACTGCGTGAGCGCGTGACTGCGTTCATGGACACCTACGTTTATCCCGCCGAAGCGGTGTTCGAACGCCAGGTCGCCGAGGGCGATCGCTGGCAGCCGACGGCGATCATGGAAGAACTCAAACTCAAGGCCAAGGCCGAAGGCCTGTGGAATTTGTTTCTGCCTGAGTCTGAACTGGGTGCTGGCCTGACCAACCTCGAATACGCGCCATTGGCGGAAATCATGGGTCGCTCATTGCTGGGCCCAGAGCCGTTCAACTGTTCGGCGCCCGACACCGGCAACATGGAAGTGCTGGTGCGTTACGCCAACGAAGAGCAGAAGCAACGCTGGCTCGAACCGCTGTTGCGCGGCGAGATCCGCTCGGCGTTCGCCATGACCGAGCCGGACGTGGCCTCGTCCGACGCCACCAACATGGCTGCCCGTGCCGTGCGTGATGGCGATGAGTGGGTGATCAACGGCAAGAAATGGTGGACTTCAGGGGCCTGCGATCCGCGCTGCAAGATCCTGATCTTCATGGGCCTGAGCAATCCGGATGCACCACGCCACGCTCAGCACTCGATGATTCTGGTGCCGGTGGATACGCCGGGCGTGAAGATTGTGCGTCCGCTGCCGGTGTTCGGTTACGACGACGCGCCTCATGGCCACGCCGAAGTGCTATTCGAGAACGTCCGGGTGCCGTACGAAAACGTCCTGTTGGGCGAAGGACGCGGCTTCGAAATCGCCCAGGGTCGCCTCGGCCCGGGCCGGATTCACCACTGCATGCGTTCGATCGGCATGGCTGAACGTGCGCTGGAGCTGATGTGCAAACGGGCGGTCAACCGCACTGCATTCGGTAAACCTCTGGCGCGTCTGGGCGGCAACATTGACAAAATCGCCGACTCGCGGATGGAGATCGACATGGCGCGACTGCTGACGTTGAAAGCGGCGTACATGATGGACACCGTCGGCAACAAAGTGGCGAAGAGCGAGATCGCGCAGATCAAAGTGGTTGCACCGAACGTGGCGTTACGGGTGATCGACCGGGCGATCCAGATCCATGGCGGGGCAGGGGTGTCCAACGATTTCCCGCTGGCCTACATGTATGCCATGCAACGCACCCTGCGCCTGGCCGACGGCCCGGACGAAGTTCACCGCGCGGCGATTGGCAAGTTCGAGATCGGCAAGTACGTGCCTAAGGAAATGATGCGCAGCGGGCACTGAGACCTGTGGCGAGGGGGCTTGCCCCCGTTCGGCTGCGCAGCAGTCGTAAATTGTACACCGCGTCTTTCCAGGAAAAATGCGGTGGCCGGTTTGAGGCCCGCTTCACGGTCCAACGGGGGCAAGCCCCCTCGCCACAGTAGGCCCCCAAGCCACAATGTTTGGTGCTTACTTCAATACACCCAAACCTCGACCCGCCGATTCTTGATCCGCCCTTCATCCCCGCTGTTGGCCGCCACCGGCATCTCGGCGCCAAAACCGCGAATTTCGCGAAACACCACGCCGCTTTTCACCAGTTCTCGCCGCACCGCCATGGCCCGCAGTTTCGACAGCAGGTCGGCCCGCGCGGGGTCGCTCTTGGCATCGCCAAACCCTACCAGCGTCACCTGCCGATTGGCTTTGTCGTGCTGCCTTATATAGTCGAGCACCCGCGACAGGTCCTGGCGGGCCTTGTTGTCCAGCGTCGCGCTGCCTTCTTCGAAACGAAAATTCACCGTCAGCCGCTGGGCATGCCGACTGAGTGCCTGATAACCCTCGGGCATCAGCGCATTCGGTGTGACCGCCATGGCCTGAACGGTTTGCGCGATAAAACCATTGGCCGCAACAATCGCCTGGCCATTGCTGCTCTGGGCGAACTTCACCAGCGCCTTGGCCCAGGGATTTTTCCCGTTCGGCGGCAGGTAAAAGAACAGCCGACGGGACAGCGGGTAATCTTCCGTCGCGATCAGGCTATTGAGCGGCAGCATGGCCTGGGAGTCACCATCGACAATGGCCACGGCTTTGGCCTGACGCACATAAGGCAAACCAATGAAGCCGATGGCTTGCGGGTCCAGACTCACCGCGTCGGACAATTGCTCACTGGATTCGAAGCGTTTCGCGTTGCCGCTCAGCATTTTCCCACGCGGGCTGAGGACCAGTTCCTTAAACGTGTCGTAGGTGCCCGATTGGTCATCCCGCGCGTAGAGATGAATTGTCCCACCGGTGCCGCCGAGTTCTTCCCAGGTTTTCGTCTCGCCGCTGAAGATTCGTGCCAATTGCTCGGTGTTGAGCTGCTTCAGCGGATTGTGCGGATGAAGGATGATGGCCAGCCCGTCGATGGCGATGACTTGTTCGGCAACCGGGCTTTTCAGGTCGCCCAGCGGTTCGAGATCCAGTCGTTCGCTGTCCTTGATCGGCCGTGACGAGGCCGCGAGATCGGCGGAGGCGATTTTCAGGGCTTTGAATCCGGTGCTGGAACCGTGGGCCGCGACTTCCACCTCGACTCGGCGGCCCTGAGCGGTTTCGCCGACGATGCGTTGTTCGTTGGCTTTGTCCGGGGCTTCGCGGTGCACCTTGAGCAGGCCCTGTTCATGCATCAACCCCTCGACCAGCGCCGGCCCCAACGCCGCGCCAATGGTGTTGGAACCCTGGATGCGCAGCACCGGGCCGCGTTCGGGCGTCGGCAGATCGCCGGCCGATACTGTCAACGGCAGCACGGCGCCGAGCAGCAGGAACAACACGCGCAGGGACATGCCGGCACCTTAATAAGCCAAAGAAAGTGCCGGGAGAATAAGTCAGTAAGGTTTCTGAACGATGACAGTGATTATTCCCACGCGGAGCGTGGGAACGATCAGCAAAACGTTATCAGCTCAACTCAAGCCAGATCGGCGCGTGATCGGACGGCTTTTCCATTGCGCGCAGTTCGTAATCCACGCCTGCGTCCTTGACCCGAGGCAACAACCCGTTGGACGCCATGATCAGGTCAATCCGCAGCCCACGCTTGGGCTCATCTTCAAAACCGCGGCTGCGGTAGTCGAACCAGCTGAAACGGTCGGCAACCTCCGGGTTCAGGTGACGGAAACTGTCCACCAGACCCCAGTTCTTCAGGCGTGCCATCCATTCGCGTTCTTCGGGCAGGAAGCTGCATTTGCCGGTTTTCAGCCAGCGTTTCATGTTATCCGGGCCAATGCCGATGTCGCAGTCTTCCGGGGAAATGTTCACATCGCCCATCACCACGATCGGCTGGTCGTTGCTGAACTGGCTTTCCAGCAATTGCTGCAAATCGCTGTAGAAACGTTCCTTGGCCGGGAACTTGGTGGGGTGATCGCGGCTTTCGCCCTGTGGGAAATAGCCGTTCATGATGGTCACCGGCACGCCATTGGCGTCGGCGAACGTGCCCCAGATAAAGCGCCGTTGAGCGTCTTCTTCATCAGTGGCGAAACCTTTGTGCAGCGCAATCGGCTCCTGGCGCGAGAGCAGGGCCACGCCGTAGTGACTCTTCTGGCCGTGGAAATACACGTGATACCCCAGCGCCTGCACCTCGGCCAGGGGAAACTGGTCGTCGTGGACCTTGGTTTCCTGCAACCCGATCACGTCCGGCTGATGCTTTTCGATCAGCGCCGCCAGCTGATGCGGGCGAGCGCGCAGCCCGTTGATGTTGAAGGAGACGATCTTCATGGTCGGCAGTCCTGGCAAAAGTGCGATGCTAGCTGACATGTAGGAATGGGGCCAGCTTTGGGGTGAGGGGATTCATTGTGTCCTGTCAGAGATGTGTTGGCAGATCCGGCCTCTTCGCGGGCAAGCCCAGTCGATGAAGCTCCTCGCTTGGTCTATACCTGTCTGGGGAACTGTGAAGCCACCCCAAGGCTCGTACCAAGAAGAGCGCAGCCATCTGAGCTGTGCCCCAGGGAGATCTGCCGTTATGCCCGAAACCTCGACCGCCATCGCCGATATTCACATGCTCGACAGCGGCTATTCCCGCGAAGCGCGTTCCCTGTTGTACCAGGCGTACCGGCACGAGCCGACGTTCGGCTACCTGTTCGAAGCCGAACGCCCCGGTTATGAACAGCGAGTCCGGGCGACGGTGCGCGAACTGATCAAACAGCACTTTCTGCAGGATTTGCCGGCCATCGGCCTGCTGGTGAATGACCGCTTGATCGGCATCGCCCTGATCGCGCCGCCGCAACGCCGCCTGGGCATCACCGAAAGCTGGGCCTGGCGCCTGCGGATGGTGCTCAGCACCGGGTTTCGCTGTACCCGACGCTACCTCGATTACCACGCCGCCGTGATGGCGTGCGTGCCGTCCGACTCGGTGCACGTCCTGCCATTGCTGGGGGTTCACCCGCAGTTCCAGGGTAAGCACTTTGGCGAACAGTTGCTGCAGGCGGTGCACAACTGGTGCGCGGTCGATGAGCACTCCCAAGGCGTGATCCTCGACACCGGGAATCCTCGCTATCTGGAGTTCTATAAGCGTCAGGGCTATGAGGAAATCGGCGAAGTGGCCGTAGGACCGATTCGTGAGCACGTGTTTTTCCACGCCAACCCGCAGGTGTTACAAACAGCAACAGCGTAATCGCCGAACTTATGGGACGAGTCCGGCTCTATCAGGCTCCCAAGCTCGTGATAGCATCCGCGCCTATGAATGTTCCAGGAAGAATCACCAGCGGCCTGTTGATGCTGTTATCCAGCTGCGCGGCGCTGGCGCAAAGTGAATTGGATGTGCGGATCAAACCGTCCAACGATGAACTGAAGGCCAATATAGAGGGCTATATCGGTAGCCTCGGCGATCGCGATGAAGAAGCCTTGCTGCGCTTCAGTCGCGGCGCCGAAGAACAGGCGCGCAAGGCCGCCCAGGCCTTGGGGTATTACCAGCCGCAAATCGACAGCGACGTGAAGGGCGGCAAGACGCCGCGCCTGGTGCTGAACATCGATCCCGGCGAGCCGATCCATTTGCGTAACGTCACGATACGTGTCGACGGTCCTGCCGCCTCGCTCAAATCCTTTCGTGTGCCCAAAAGCGACCTGCTAATGCCAGGCGCGGTGCTTAACCATGGCCGTTACGAAGACGCCAAGCGGCTGATCCAGAACCAGGCCTCGCGTTTCGGCTTCTTCAGTGGGCGCTTCACTCGCCAGAAGCTGCTGGTGGACCCGCGCGCGGGCGTCGCCGATATCGAATTGATCTACGACAGCGGCCCGCGTTATGCGCTGGGCAAAGTCAGTTTTGAAGGCGACACGCCGTTCGACGAAGACCTGCTGCAACGCATGGTGCCGTTCAAGGCCGGTACGCCCTATGACTCGGAACTGATCGCCGAACTCAATCAGGCGCTGCAATCGAGCGGTTATTTCGAAGGCGTGCGCGTCGACGCGGCGCCAACGGCCTCCAAGGACGACGTGATCCCGGTGGCGGTCAAACTCGACACCCGCAAGCCGCGGACCATGGGCTTGGGTCTGGGGTTTTCCACCGACGTCGGCCCGCGAATCAAGGCCAACTGGACCCGGCACTGGGTCAACCCGCAAGGCGACAGTTATGGCTGGGAAGCCGAACTGTCGGCACCGCGGCAGAACGTCGGGGTGTTTTACGACATTCCCCTGGACCCACCGTTGACCGACAAACTGCGCTGGGCCGCTGGCTATCAATATGAAGATATCGCTGGCACCGACTCCCGCAGCAAATTGCTGACCCTCGGCCCCGAATGGCACAGCAAATTGCCCAGCGGCTGGCAGCGGGTGGTGTCGCTTAAATGGCAACGTGAGGAATACACACTCGGTGACGACTCGGGGCTCAGTACCTTGCTAATGCCCGGCGTGAGCTATTCGTACCTGAAAAGCGACAACCGCATCGATCCGCATAATGGCTATCGCCTGCAATTCGAAACCAAGGTCGCCAAGGAAGGATTGGGTTCGGACACCAACCTGGTGTATGGCACGGCACTGGTCAAAGGCCTGACCACGGTCTTCGATAAACACCGCTTCCTCGGTCGGGTGCAGGTCGGCGGCAGCGCCACCAACGGTTACAAATCGGTGCCGCCGTCTCTGCGCTTCTTCGCCGGTGGCGATCAGAGCGTGCGCGGTTACGATTACCAGAGCCTGTCCCCGGAGAACTCCGATGGCGACCGTATCGGTGGCCGTTACATGGTGGCCGGCAGCGTCGAGTATCAATACTCCATCGCCGAAAAGTGGCGGGTCGCAACCTTCATCGATCAGGGCAACTCCTTCAACACCCTCGAACTGCCGAACCTGAAGACCGGCGTCGGTATTGGCGTGCGCTGGGTTTCGCCGGTAGGGCCGATTCGCCTCGACCTGGCCCACGCGATGGACGACGACGGCGGCATTCGACTGCACTTTTCCATGGGGCCTGAGCTGTGAAGCGTGGTTTGAAAATAGCGCTGCTGGCGATCCCGGCGCTGCTGATGCTGGTCGTGCTGGCCTTGATCATCGTGCTGGGTACGGCGACGGGCAGTCGCTGGGCGCTCGGGTTTGTGCCGGGTTTGACCGTGGAGAATTTCCAGGGCCGTTTGGGTGGACAGTGGAGCGCCGACCATCTGCTGTGGCAGCAGGACAACAGCCGGGTTGAGCTGAACCAGGCGATTTTCGCCTGGTCGCCACTGTGCCTGACGCGCATGACGCTGTGCATCGAGCAATTGCAGGCCGAGCAGGTCAGCCTGCAATTTCCGCCAGGCGCAGAAGAGCAAAGCAGCGGGCCGATCAGCCTTCCGGACTTGAAATTGCCGCTGGCCATCGAGTTGGGTGACGTCAAGGTCGGCCGTCTGCTGTTCAACGGCAGCGAAGAGCTCAAAGGCCTGCAACTGGCGGCGCACTGGACCGAACAGGGTTTGCAGATCGATTCGGTGCACTTGCAGCGGGATGAACTGAGCCTGAACCTGTCTGGCCTGTTGCAACCGAGCGGCAACTGGCCGCTGACCGCCGAAGGCAAACTGACCTTGCCGGCGCCGGGCACCGAACCCTGGGCGCTGGTGTTGAAGGTCGACGGCGATCTGCTGAAAACCCTGAACCTGAAAGCCGACAGCAGCGGTTACCTGAACGGGCAGTTGACCGGCGAATTGCAGCCGCTGGTGGAAAACCTGCCGGCAAAAGTGCGTATCACCGCTGACGGCTTCAAGGCCAGCGCCGAGCTGCCGGACACCCTGCAACTCAATCAACTGGAGCTCACCGGCGACGGCGACCTGAAAAACGGCTACCAGTTGCTCGGCAAAGCCACGTTGCCCGCCGAACTTGGCCCGGTCGCGTTGTTGCTGCAAGGCAAGGTTGACGCCAAGGGCGCGCAAATCGCGGGTCTCGACTTGAGCGCCAATGACAAACAAAGCCTCAAGCTCACCGGGCAACTGGACTGGAGCAAAGGCTTCAGTGCCGAAGCGAAAATCGACTGGCTGGATTTCCCCTGGCACCGCCTCTATCCGCTGATCGATGAGCCGCAAGTGGCACTGCGCAGCTTCAACGGTGAAGTCTCCTACACCGACGGCAACTACATCGGTAACTTCAAGGCCGCACTGGATGGCCCAGCCGGGGCGTTCAGCCTGAACAGCCCATTCAGCGGCGACCTGAGCCAAATCCATCTGCCGCAATTCAAGCTCGAAGCCGGGCAGGGCAAGGCCGAAGGGCACCTGAACCTGCAATTTGCCGACGGCATCGCCTGGGATACCGCGCTGGACCTCTCGGCGATCAACCCGGCGTACTGGCTCGCGGAGTTGCCGGGTACCTTGGCGGGTCCGTTACGCAGCAAAGGCGAGATGAAGAATGAAAGGCTCAGCCTGACCGCCGACCTGGACCTGAAAGGCAAACTGCGCGGGCAGCCGGCGGTGTTGCAAGCCAAGGCTGATGGCGGCGGCGAGCAATGGAACCTCAGCGCGTTGCAGATTCGCCTGGGTGACAACAGCATCAATGGCCAAGGCAGCCTGCAACAGAAACTCGCCGGCCAGATCGACATCAAAATGCCGCGCCTGGCCCAACTCTGGCCGCAACTGCGCGGCCAGCTCAATGGTCGGGTCAATGTCGCCGGCACGCTCAAGGCACCGCAAGGCAAGCTCGCCCTGCAAGGCACGCAACTGGTTTTCGAAGACAACCGCCTGCAAAGCCTCAATCTGGATGCCACCCTCGACAGTGCCCAACGGGCGAAGATCGACCTCAAGGGCAGCGGCATTCAGACCGGCGACACGTCACTGGGCACCTTGACCGCCAGCGGCCAGGGCGACATCAAAAACCAGAAGCTGACCCTCGACCTGCAAGGACCGAAACTGAAACTGGCGCTCGGTCTCGACGGCGCGTTGGATAAAGGTAACTGGCGCGGGCGTCTGGCCAGTGGCGATATCCAGGCCGGTGGTCAGGACTGGAAGCTGCAAAACCCGGCCAGACTCGAACGGCTGGCGGACGGCAAAATCAACTTCGGTGCCCATTGCTGGATGTCCGGCCCGGCCAGCCTGTGTGGCGAAGACCAGCGCTTGATGCCCGAGCCAAAGCTGCGTTACCACCTCAAGCAGTTCCCGATCGACAGCCTGGCGCAATGGCTGCCGAAGGATTTTGCCTGGCAGGGCCGGCTCAACGCCGACCTGCAACTGGACTTGCCGGCCAGCGGCCCGAACGGCCAGATCAGCGTCGATGCCAGCGGTGGCACATTGCGCATGAAGGAAAAGGACCAGTGGCTGGACTTCCCGTACCAGACCCTGAAACTCACCAGCAAACTCACGCCAAAACGCATCGACACCGACCTCAGCTTCGTCGGTGGCAAGCTTGGTGAGCTGATGCTGCAGGCGCAGATCAACCCGTTGCCGAAGAACAAACCGCTGACCGGCTCATTCCGCCTCAATGGCCTGGATTTGTCGGTGGCGCGGCCGTTTGTGCCGATGGTCGAGAAACTCACCGGGCATTTGAACGGCAGCGGCACGCTGTCTGGCGGGTTGCTGGCGCCGCAGGTCAACGGCAACCTTGAGCTGCGCGACGGTGAAGTCTCCGGGCCGGAACTGCCGATGGCGCTCCAGGCCCTGCAACTGCAAGCGGTGATTGCCGGCGAAACCGTACAGCTGAACGGCGGCTGGAAAAGCGGCAAGGCCGGGCAGGGCAGCCTCAATGGCAACATCGCCTGGGGCCAGGCACTGGTGGTGGATCTGGCGCTCAAGGGCTCGCAGTTGCCGGTCACCGTCGAACCCTACGCCGCGCTGGAAGTCGCGCCGGACCTGAAAATTTCGATGAAGGACGACAAACTCGCAATCGTCGGCAAAGTGCTGGTGCCCAAGGGCGAAATCACCGTGCGTGAGCTGCCGCCGTCGACGGTCAAGGTCTCCAATGACACGGTGATCGTCGGTCAGCAGACCGAAGAGGGCAAGCCGCCGATGGCCATGGCGATGGACATCGATGTGGTGGTCGGGGAAGACAAACTCAGCTTTGCCGGCTTCGGCCTGACCGCCAACCTGCAAGGTCATGTGCACATCGGCGACAACATGGACACACGCGGCGAGCTCTGGCTCAACGACGGGCGTTATCGCGCCTACGGCCAGCGGCTGACGGTGCGTCGGGCCCGCTTGCTGTTTGCCGGTCCCATCGATCAGCCGTACCTGGACATCGAAGCGATTCGCCAGACCGACGACGTGATTGCCGGCATTCGCTTGAGCGGCAGTGCCGAACAGCCGACCACGCAGATTTTTTCCGAGCCGGCGATGAGTCAGGAGCAGGCGTTGTCCTACCTGGTGCTGGGGCGTCCGCTGAGTACCACCGGTGAAGACAACAACATGCTCGCCCAGGCCGCCCTCGGCTTGGGTTTGATGGGCAGCTCCGGGGTCACTAGCGGGTTGGCCAAGGATCTGGGCATTCAGGACTTCCAGCTCGATACCCAAGGCAGCGGCAATACCACCAGTGTGGTGGCCAGCGGCAACATCTCCGAGAAGCTCAGCCTGCGTTATGGCGTAGGCGTGTTTGAACCGGCCAACACCATCGCCTTGCGTTACAAGCTGAGCAAAAAAGTCTACCTCGAAGCCGCCAGCGGCGTGGCCAGTTCGCTGGACATCTTCTACAAGCGGGATTTCTAACACCTCGATCCTTTCAGATAGACCGGGTCGCTCCCGTCGTAAGCAGGTCCGCCCCACACGGCGGCGCTCAGAGTTTGAACTGGGCGACCAAGGTGCTGAACGAACCGGCCAGGCGAGACAGCTCCTGGCTAGCGGCCGCCGTCTGATTGGCCCCCGCGGTACTCTGGGTCGACAGGTCTTGGATGTTCGTCAGGTTACGGTCCACTTCCCGTGCGACCTGGGCCTGCTCTTCGGAGGCGGAGGCAATCACCAGATTGCGTTCGTTGATGATCGAAACGCCGTCCGTAATCTTCTGCAACGCCGAACCGGCGTCCTGCGCCAGGTCCTGGGTTTGAGTGGCCAGTGCCAGGCTCTTGCCCATGGCGTTCACGGCCCCGTCGGCCCCGCGTTGCACAGTGCTGATCATGCCTTCGATTTCCACGGTGGAGGCCTGGGTGCGATGGGCCAAGGCACGAACTTCGTCGGCCACCACGGCAAAACCACGACCTTGCTCTCCCGCACGGGCCGCTTCGATAGCGGCATTCAAGGCCAGCAGATTGGTCTGTTCGGCAATGCTGCGAATCACGTCCAGCACCTTGCTGATCTCCCGGACATTGCCGGCCAGTTCGGTCACTGCCTGGTTGGAATCGGTGATTTCGGCCACCATGTGGGTGATGCCTGTCACGGTCTGTTTGACTTGTGACTGACCGTTAATGGCGTCGCTACTGGCGCTGCTTGAGGCTTGTGAAGTAGTGACGGCGTTACGTGCTACTTCTTCAACCGCAGCGGTCATCTCGTTGACCGCCGTGGCAGCCTGCTGGATTTCATCATTCTGACGGGTTAACCCGCGTGTGCTTTCTTCGGTCACAGCTGACAGTTCTTCGGCGGCTGAGGCCAGTTGATCCGATGCGTTGGCGATTTGTGTGAGGGTACGCTTCAGGCCCCCTTGCATCGCAGAAATGGCATTGAGCAACTGGCCTGCTTCGTCGTGGCTGTTGCCGCTGATGGCTCGGGTGAGGTCCCCACCTGCAATCTCCTGTGCGTAAGACACGGCCAGCGCCAATGGACGTGTGATCATGCGGGTGATGAAGACGCCAAGGGCGATTGCCAGGACGAACGCAATGATGATCCCGGTCGTCAACGACAGTATGGCGGTGCGGTGCAACGCTTCCGCCTCAGCAGCGCCTTCGCCTATCTGTCGGTTGTTGGAATCAACCATCACCCGTATCAGGCTTCGCGCTTCACTGAACGCGATGTTATTGGTGCCGTTGAGGATGACGGCGGCCTGGTCCAGATTTTTGGCGTCTATCAGTTCGACAATCTTTTGTGATGTGCTGATGTAGGTCGGCCAGACCAGGTCCAGTTTGTCACCCGCCGCGCGCTGATCGTCCTGCAGTGGCGTCGCACGGTAGCTGGCGTAGACATTTTTTGCAGTGTTCAAATCAGTCACCAGCGCTTCGTGCAGGCGGTGATTTTCGCTGTCCGGTAACACGCCTCTTTGCCCATCAAGCAGACGATACATCCCACGGTTGTGCGCGGTGAGGCTGCTCAGGGTTTCCCCGATTTTGCCCACTGACACGAGGTCGTCAGAAAAGGTCAACGCCAGCGCCGTGGACAACCGATTAATGCTCAGGATGCTACCGGCGCCTACGAGTAGAGTAATCAAGGCGCAGAAAACAAACGCTGTCAGCAGTTTGGTCGAGAATTTAGAGCGGCTCAGGATGTTCATTCAGTGAGCTCGGTTGGAGTTTGTATGGGTTTGATCGGTGGGGATTAATCGCCACCATAATGGCTTCACAATAATTCACTAACTAGAACATTTATCATTTTTTCGCTCGTAGCCCAGAGCAAGACATCACGGACTCTGGACGTGGGGGGAGGAAACACACCCAGTCTATTTCTGCGGGATCGCTGAAGGTCTGACAGGTGCGCCTGTGCTCAAATCCGTTGAGCGGGTGGGGCGTAATCGGATGCCGCGATTGACATCAAAATGTCATCTTTTAATCGCATGAACGCCATGTTCGCTGAGTAATGTTCTCGCGAATGAGATCGATCTCAAGCGAGCGACAATGACTGATTTGAAAGAAGTTGCACGACTGGCAGGTGTATCGCGGGCGACTGCCGCGCGGACCTTCGCCTCCCCTGAAGTGGTGCGTCCGGCGACCCGCGAGCAAGTGTTCGCCGCTGCCCGCGAACTGGGTTTTCGGCCCAATCGCCTCGGCCGTCAACTGCGTTTGCAAACCACCAACCTGATCGGGGTGGTGGTCCCCAATCTCCTCAATCCGGTGTTCGCCGAGCAATTCCAGGCAATGGAGCGGGCCGCGCGTTTGCGTGGCTACAATTTGTTGCTGGCGACCACCGATTACAACAGCGAGCGTGAAAGCGCGGTGGTCGAGGAGTTGTTGCGCCAGCGGGTTGACGGGCTGGTGCTGACCGTTACCGATGCCGAAAGCAACCGCGTGCTGCAAAGCCTCGCCAGCGAGGACACGCCGTTTGTGCTGGCTTATCACCAACCGGGCAATCCCGATTACAGCGCGGTGTCGGTCGACAACCGCGCCGGGATGGCACTGGCCACGCGCTATTTGCTGGACGCTGGGCATCGGCGCATTGGCATGGTCGCCGGCCCGGCCTTGCAGTCTGACCGTGCCCGTCTGCGTTACGCCGGTTATGGCGACGCGATGCGTGAGCACGGCCTCGACAGCTTGCCGGTGATCGAAATGCCCGCCCATACCCAAGCCGATTTCGCCGCCCTTGAACCTTTTTTGTCCGGACCACAGGCGCCCAGCGCGTTGGTTTGTTCCAACGATTTGCTGGCGATCAGCCTGATCGCCGAACTGCGCCGACACGGCTGGAATGTGCCTGGGCAGATGTCAGTGATCGGTTTCGACGGTATCGCCCTGGGCACGCAAATGCACCCCACGCTGTGCAGCGTGGTGCAGCCAATTGCAACGCTGGCCAGCACGGTCATTGACCAATTGCTGGCACAAATTGCTGGCGCTGCCCCGGTTTCCCATTGCCTGCCTTGCCATGTCCGGCCAGGCGAAAGTACTCAACCCTACGAGGAGAAACTCGATGACCCGCTTCACTAAAACCCTGGCTGCGTTATGGCTGTGCGGTGTGGCCAGCCTGGCCCAGGCCGCTGAAACGGCGATTTGCTACAACTGTCCACCGGAATGGGCAGATTGGGGCACTCAACTCAAGGCCATTGCCGACACCACAGGTGTGCAGGTACCGCTGGACAATAAAAACTCTGGCCAGGCTCTGGCGCAGTTGGTTGCCGAGCACGCCGCGCCGGTGGCGGACGTGGTGTATTACGGCGTGACATTCGGTTTACAGGCACAAAAAGCCGGAGTCGTCGGGACTTATAAACCCAAAGGCTGGGAGCAGATTCCGACGGGGTTGAAAGACCCGCAGGGGCACTGGTTTGCAATTCATTCCGGCACGTTGGGAATCATGGTCAACGTCGATGCGCTGGGTGGCTTGCCGGTGCCGCAGAGCTGGGCTGATCTGCTCAAGCCTGAGTACAAAGGCATGGTCGGCTACCTCGATCCATCCAGTGCATTCGTCGGTTACGTGTCCGCGGTCGCCATTAATCAGGCGATGGGCGGGACCCTGGATAACTTCGCGCCGGCCATTGATTACTTCCAGAAACTGGCGAAAAACGCGCCCATCGTGCCGAAACAAACCGCGTATGCGCGGGTGCTTTCCGGTGAGCTGCCGATTCTGGTCGACTACGACTTCAACGCTTACCGTGCGCGCTACAAAGACAAGGCGAACGTCGCTTTCGTGATCCCCAGGGAAGGCAGCATCAGCGTGCCTTACGTGATGAGCGTGGTCGACAATGCACCGCATCGCGCCAACGCCGAAAAGGTCCTGGATTTTGTGCTGTCCGACCAGGGGCAGGCGTTGTGGGCCAAGGCATATCTGCGTCCGGTTCGTGAGATGAAGATGCCGGCCGACGTCGCCGCGCAGTTCCTTCCGGACAGTGACTATGCCCGCGCCGGCGTGGTCGATTACGAAAAAATGGCGGCGGTGCAGGAAGCCTTTGCTGCGCGCTATCTGAGTGAGGTCAAGTAAGTGACGACTGTGCCGCTCAACGTGCAGGACGTCTCGTCCCGCCACGATGTTTTGCAGCGCTTGCGACCAACGGCTGCCTGGGCGCTGGCCCCGGCGGCAGCGGTTCTGCTCGCGTTCTGGCTGTTGCCGCTGGCGCATTTGATTGTGCTGGGTGGGCAGGGGCGCGAGGGCAGCGACAGTGGCTATTGGCAAGTGCTCAGTAGTGCGCAATACCTTGGCAGCCTGGTGCAGACCTGTCTCCTTGCGGCGTTGGTGACACTGGCGGCGTTGTTGGTCGGTGGCATCAGCGGGGTGTTTCTCGCTCGCCAGCAGTTCTTCGGTCGCTCGGCGTTAGTTGCGCTGCTGACGTTTCCGCTGGCGTTTCCCGGGGTGGTGGTCGGCTTTCTGGTGATTCTGCTGGCCGGTCGACAAGGCCTGTTCGCCTCGCTCGGTCTGGGGCTGGCGGGTGAGCGCTGGATTTTCGCTTACTCGCTGACGGGGCTGTTCATCGGTTATCTGTACTTCTCGATTCCGCGGGTGATTCTCACGGTGATGGCCGCGTGTGAAAGCCTGGATCGCAGCCTGGAAGAAGCCGCGCACTCACTCGGCGCCGGACATTGGCGGGTGGTGTGCGACGTGATCGTGCCGGGGTTGGCCCCCGCGCTGGTATCCTGCGGCGCCATTTGTTTCGCGACGTCGATGGGCGCTTTCGGCACTGCGTTCACCTTGGGCACGCGGCTGAACGTGACCCCCGTGGCCATCTATAACGTGTTCACCAACTACGCCAATTTCACCGTGGCCGCTGCGCTGTCGGTCATCCTCGGAGCAGTCACCTGGGCGGTGCTGTTGCTGGCACGGCGCGTGGCCAAACAGTCGGGGACGGTTTTGTGAAACGAACAACGCTGTTTATCGCACAGCTGGTTTTTACCCTGCTGGTCTGTGCCTTCATGTTGGTGCCGGTGCTGATGTCATTGCTGGCGGGGCTGACGCGCAATTACTTCGTCGGGGTGTCCAGTGGCCTGACGTTCGACTGGTTGATTCAGGTCTGGCAAAGCTACTCGCCGACGGTCTGGTTATCACTGCGGTTGGCGGTTGCCTGTGCCGTGTGTGTTTGCGTGATCGGCGTGCCGGCGGCTTATGCCCTGGTGCGGATGAACAACCGCTTCAGCCGTGCATTTGAAGAGCTGATGGTGTTGCCCGTGGCCATGCCGGGCTTGGCCAGTGCCTTGGCGTTGCTGCTGACCTACGGGCAATTCGGCGAGTTTCGCAGCAGTTGGCTGTTTATCCTGGTGGGTCATGTGCTGTTTACCTTGCCATTTCTGGTGCGCCCAGTAATGGCGGTGATGCAGCGCCAGCAATTGCCGACGCTCGAAGAGGCGGCGGCGAGCCTCGGTGCCGGGCCGATCAAGCGTTTCTTCAGTGTGGTGGTGCCCAATTGTCGGGCCGGGATACTGGCCGGAGTGTTGATGGTCGTCACCCTGTCGCTGGGTGAGTTCAACCTGACCTGGATGCTCCACACACCGATGACCAAGACCTTGCCGGTGGGCCTGGCCGACAGCTATGCCTCGGCGCGGCTGGAAGTGGCCAGCGCCTACACCCTCATATTTCTGTTGATGATCGTGCCGCTGCTGATTGCGTTGCAAGCCATCAGCGCCCGTCTTTCTCGTGGAGAGCGTCGATGACTGGAACCACTATTCGCCTGCAGGGTTGCCGCAAGGCGTTCTCTGACGGCACCGTTGCTGTAGATGATTTGAACCTGACTATCGAGGCCGGGGAAACCTTGGCGATCCTTGGCCCGTCCGGTTGCGGTAAAACCACCACGTTGCGCATGATCGCCGGCCTTGAACGCCCGGATGTCGGGCAGATTTTCTTTGCCGACAGTGACGTCACACGCCTGCCGATCGAGCGCCGCGACGTGGGCATGGTGTTTCAGAATTACGCGTTGTTTCCGAACCTGGACGTGGCCGGCAATATTGTTTACGGCCTGAAGATAAGAGGCCTGTCGCCCGCCGAACGCAACAAGCGTTGCGCCGAGTTACTGGAACTGGTCGGCCTGCAGGATCACGGCAAACGCCGCATTCACGAGTTGTCCGGCGGCCAGCGTCAGCGGGTGGCACTCGCCCGTGCGTTGGCCCCCCGGCCTCGGGTGTTGCTGCTTGATGAGCCGTTGGCAGCGCTGGATGCGCAGTTGCGCGAACGGCTGCGCAGCGAGCTGGATCAACTGCTGCGCAGCTTGCGCATTACCTCGGTGTTTGTGACGCACGACCAGGGCGAGGCCATGGCGCTGGGGGACCGGATCCTGGTCATGGAGCGCGGACGCATCGCACAACTGGCCACGCCACGAGACATCTATCAGCAACCCGCCAACGCGTTTGTCGCCAGTTTCGTCGGCAACCTCAATGCGTTCCCGGTGATCGAACCGACCGCCCATGGCTTGAAGGTCAGCGGTGGCGAGTTGCCCTGGAAGGGGATCCCTGTGCCGACGACGGTGTACTGCCGTCCTGAGCATTTGCGGGTGATGGATGGTGCCGGGCATGTGCGCGGTCGTCTGGTCGGGCAGTTTTTCCAGGGGGCGCAAAGTCGCCTGTTGGTGGACGTCGGGGCCGGGCAGCCATTGCTGGTCGACAGCGCTGACGGCGTCATTCATGCCACTGGCGCTCTGATTGCCCTGGCCATCGAGCCACACGTGTTGTTCACCCTGCATTCGTGATGTTTTTTGTTTAAGAGCACTTATTTTGAACAGTCCGTTTCTTATTGCGCAGATCAGCGATTTGCACCTTAAAGCCGATCAAAAGCTGACCTATGGCGTGGTCGATTGTCTGGGCGCGTTGCGGCGCGCGGTGGATCATTTGAATGCCAGCCAACCGCGCCCTGACATCGTGGTCATCAGCGGCGACCTGGTGGATTTCGGCCGTGCCGATGAATACGCGGTGCTCAAGCGCGAACTGGCGCGATTGCACATGCCTGTCTATCTGGTTCCCGGCAATCACGATCATCGCGAGCAGCTACTGGCGGGATTTACCCATCACACTTATTTGCCGACTAACGCCAACGCGCCGCTCGACTGGGTGGTCGAGGAGCATCCGGTACGCCTGATCGGCTTGGACTCGACCCGGCCGGGCGCCCATGGCGGTCAATTGCTGGACAGCCAGTTGCGCTGGCTCGATGAGCAATTGTCCCGTCGCCCCCATGTACCGACGCTGTTGATTCTCCATCATCCGCCCTTTATCACGGGCATCGGCCACATGGACCACGAGCCGTTTATCAATACCGCTGCTTTGGAAGCGCTCGTCGCTCGCCATCCGCAGGTAGAGCGCTTGCTTTGTGGGCATCTGCATCGGCCCATGCAGCGTCGCTTCGGCGGCTCGTTGAGTTGTGTGTGCCCCGGCACTTCCCACCAGATCGTGCTGGATCTGGAGGCATCCGCGCCCGCACATTTCAATCTGGAGCCGGCGGGGTACCTGGTACATCGCTGGCATCCGCAACAAGGTCTGGTGACCCACAACGCCGTGTTCGGTGAATACGCCGGGCCTTATCCGTTTTATGACGATCATGGATTGATCGACTGATAACGCCAGGACGATGACGATGCTGTGCTTATTTAGCTTGGGGAGGTTTTAACGACGGCCACTTAGTACGGTTACATGACGTTTATCTCAATGATGACTTAATGCGCGGGCTTATCCATTGGTGGGCCCGTTGCTTCCTGCTGTCTTTTTACTGCGCACAGAACATGGTTTCTGCGCTGGAGTTCGCCCTGATGAAAGCCTCGTTTCAAGTATTAAGTTTTTTGACCGGCGGTTTGGGCATGGCCCTGAGTCCCTTGGCGTCTGCTGATTTTATTAATGACAGCAAAGCCAACTTGAACTTGCGTAACTTCTATTTCAATAACGATAACCGCGACGGTGCCGCCGCGCCGTCGAAAACTGAAGAATGGGGCCAAGGCTTCATGCTCAACTATCAGTCGGGGTTCACCGACGGTACGGTGGGTTTCGGTCTGGATGCGATCGGTTTGCTTGGGATCAAGCTAGACAGCGGTGAAGGACGGCATGTCGGCAGTTCAATGATTCCCAGTGATGGCGATAAGGCCGCGGATCAATGGGCGCGTGCCGGCGCGACAGCAAAGATGCGGTTCTCCAAGACCGAGTTGCGCTACGGCACCTTGCAGCCAAAGTTGCCGATTCTGGTGGCGAACGATGGTCGACTGCTGCCGCAAACCTTTGAAGGCGGTCAGGTCACCAGCAACGAACTCGATAATCTGACCTTTACCGCCGGCCAACTTGAGCATGCCACTGGCCGCGGTTCCAGCGACAGTGCCGGCCTGGCGGTAGCGGGTGCCAACCAGGAAAGCAACAAGTTCACCTTCGCCGGCGCTGATTACAAACTGACTAAAGACCTGACTGCCCAGTATTACTACGCCAACCTTGAAGACTATTACCAACAGCACTTCGCCGGTGTATTGCATGTACTGCCGTTGGGTGAGTACGGCTCGCTGAAAACCGACTTGCGATATTTCAAGACCACTTCCGATGGCAAGAACAGCAGTGCCGCCGGGCGTGCCAGTGGTTACAAGTTAGGTGGTTATACCAAAGGCGGGACGGGTGAAATCGACAACGATACCTGGAGTGCGGCATTCATTTACTCGTTAGGCGGCCATGCCATTACAGCGGGTTATCAAAGCGTTTCCGATGACAGCAACTTTGCTCAACTCAATCAAGGCGGGCTGGTCGACAAAGGCGAGGGCGGCGCCAGTCTTTATCTGTACACCGACCGCACCATTCAAACCTTCATCCAGGCCGGCGAACGGACCGCATTCGCGCAATATGCCTACGACTTCGCGGCCGTGGGAGTTCCGGGTCTGAAGGCGTCGGTCATGTATCTCAAGGGCAACAACATCCAGACGACAAGCGGCCAGGACGCGAGCGAATGGGAGCGAGATATCTCCCTGGATTATGTGATTCAAAGTGGCGCGTTGAAGAACGTCGGTTTCGGCTGGCGCAACGCAATGTCACGCAGCGATATCGCCCGCAATCAGGATCAGAATCGCCTGATCGTGAGCTATTCCATTCCCCTGATGTAAGCCCCTTCAAGCCCATCGGCGAACAGGTTCACGATCATGTGGGTGAACCTGTTCCTGCCGACGATTGACCACTCTATCCCCCCGCCGCCGATCAGCTAAATACAAAGCATCCTAACTATTGCGTTGACATTGGCTGCCTAAGCAGTAATATCTCGACATACATTCACTGCCTAGGCAGCTAATTGGTGGTCCGATGAAACATTTCTCCTCATACGATTTCCATAATTGCCATCTCGGCCTCTTGCTCGGACGCGCCGCGCTGCTCAAGGACCGGATCATCGACACGCACATGGAACCCCACGGCATCACCGCCGCGCAGTTCAAAGTGTTGATCATCATGGCCCAGTTCGGCGTCGATACCCCGGCCGAGCTGTGCCGCCACCTGTCGCTGGACAGTGGTTCGATGACCCGCATGCTCGATCGTCTGGAACAGAAAGGTTTCCTCGCCCGCCAACGCTCCGAAGCAGACCGCCGTCAGGTGCAACTGGTGCTGACCGAACAAGGTCAACAGTTGACTGACCGTCTGCCGGAAATCGGCGCCGATGCCATGAATGAACTGGCCGGGGCCATCACCCCGGAAGAACTGAAAGCCCTGGAACACATCCTGAAGAAAATCCTGGTAGCGGCGGGTGACTCGATCACCTTGCTGCGGGTAGGTGGCGATGAACAGTAAACGCCTGCGTACCGGACTGAGCCTGGTGCTGTTGGCCATGAGCGTCGCCGGTTGCGCCAGTTACAGTGGCCTGAGCACCGAAGGCGTCAGCCTCGATGCGAAGAACCTCAAGGCCGGGCAGTCGCTCAATGGCGTGACCCTGACACCCGCCGCATGGCCGAAAAGCGACTGGTGGAAAAGCCTCGGCGACCCGCAGCTCGACGGCTTGATCCGCGAAGCCCTGCACGACAGCCCCGACATGCAAATCGCCGACGCCCGTGCTCACCAGGCCAGTGCTGCCGCCTATGCCGCCGATGCTGCACGGATGCCCACCCTCGATGCCAACGCCGGTGTCAGCCGTTCGCGTCTGGCCCGCGACAAAGACCCGAGCGGGCGGGGTGGCACTTACTCCACCGTGCGCAATCTCGGCGCCAGCTTCAATTACACCTTCGACCTCTGGGGCGGCCAGCGCGATGCCTGGGAAGCCGCGTTGGGCCAGGCCCGCGCCGCCGAAGTCGATCAGCAGGCCGCGCAACTGACCTTGTCCGCCGACGTCGCCCGCGCCTACAGCGATCTGGGGCAGGCGCACATCATCCATGACCTGGCCAGCGAAGACCTCAAGCGCACCAAACAAATGCTCGACCTCAGCCAGCGTCGCCTGAGCTCGGGGATCGATAGTCAGTACCAGTTCCAGCAAACCGAAAGCCTTGAAGCCAGCGCCGAAGCCAGCCTGATCGACGCCGAGAAACGCCTGCAAAGCGCGAAAATCGCCTTGGCGGTGCTGCTGGGCAAAGGCCCGGATCGCGGCAACGAAATCGCCCGGCCGAAAGTCCTTCAGGCCAGCGCCGTTGCATTGCCGTCGGTATTGCCGGCCGAACTGCTCGGTCGTCGTCCCGACCTCGTGGCCGCGCGCTGGCGGGTCGAGGCCGCGAGCAAGAACATCGCCGCTGGCAAAACACAGTTCTATCCCAACTTGAACTTGAGCGCGGCGGCGGGTGCCGAATCTTTACTGGGCGATGCGATGTTTGGATCGGCGAGCCGTTTCTTCAACATCGCTCCAACGATCTCGGTGCCGATTTTCGACGGCGGCCGCCTGCGTGCCGACCTCGATTCCCGCGACGCCGATTACGACCTCGCGGTGGCGCAGTACAACAAAAGCCTGGTGAAAGCTTTAGGCGATGTCAGCGACACCATCAACCAGTTGCACGATATCGGCCGGCAAATCGGTGCCCAGCAACACGCCACCGACATCGCCCGGGATTCTTACAACACCGTGGTCCAGCGCTACGGTTCCGGCATCGGCAACTACCTCGACGTGCTCAGCATCGAGCAGCAGTTGCTCCAGGCCCAGCGTCAGCTGGCCAACCTGAATGCCGAGCAGATCGACCTGTCGATCCAACTGATGCAAGCGCTGGGTGGCGGATTTCAGGGCGAAACCCTGACCGCCGCCAACGCAACCCCAGCCACGCAGCACAACTAATTCAAGGTACTTGTCATGGCCACTGCCGATACAACTCCAACCCCAACGCCTGACAACGGTCAAGACACGAGCAACCCGCGCAAGCGCAAGGTGATGCTGTTTGTCCTGACCATCATGGTGATCCTCTCCGGAGCCGGCGTCTGGGGTTATCACCAATTCTTCGGCCGCTGGAGCGAAAGCACCGACGACGCCTATGTGAACGGCAACGTGGTGGAAATCACGCCGCTGGTCACCGGCACCGTGGTCAGCATCGGCGCCGACGATGGCGATTTGGTCCATGAAGGCCAGGTGCTGATCAACTTCGATCCGAACGACGCCGAAGTCGGTCTGCAAAGCGCCCAGGCCAACCTGGCCCGCACTGTGCGCCAGGTGCGCGGTTTGTACAGTAACGTCGACGGCATGAAAGCCCAGGTCAATGCGCAGCAGGCCGAAGTGCAAAAGGCTCAGGAGAACTTCAATCGGCGGAAAAACCTCGCTGCCGGCGGGGCGATTTCCCAGGAAGAGCTGTCCCACGCCCGTGATGACCTGACCTCGGCGCAGAACGCCCTGGCCAACGCCCAACAACAGCTCAAGACCACCAGCGCGCTGGTCGATGACACAGTGGTGTCGTCGCACCCGGACGTGATGGCCGCCGCTGCGCAAGTGCGTCAGGCGTACCTGAACAATGCCCGCAGCACCTTGATCGCGCCGGTCACCGGTTATGTCGCCAAACGTACCGTGCAACTCGGTCAGCGTGTCCAGCCGGGCACCGCGCTGATGGCGGTGATTCCGCTGGATCAGCTGTGGATCGACGCGAATTTCAAGGAAACCCAACTGCGTGACATGCGCATCGGTCAGCCGGTGGACATTGAAGCCGATCTCTACGGTAGCAACGTCAAATACAGCGGCACCATCGACAGCCTCGGTGCCGGGACCGGCAGTGCGTTTGCCTTGCTGCCGGCGCAGAACGCCACCGGTAACTGGATCAAGATCGTGCAGCGGGTGCCGGTGCGGATTCACATCAATGCCGAAGAACTGGCCAAGCACCCGTTGCGGGTCGGCCTGTCGACTCAGGTCGAGGTGAACCTGCGTGACCAGAGCGGTCCGGTGTTGGCGCAACAGCCACCGCAAAAGGCTTCGTTCAGTACCAATGTGTATGACCGTCAGTTGGTCGAGGCCGACGCGATGATCACCCAATTGATCCACGATAACAGCGCCGCGGTCAGCAAAACCGCGCACCGCTGATTCGCCATCACACCGACCCTGTGGGGGTGAGCTCCCTCTCCACACTCACTCCCACAAGGTCAGCTGCGTCAGTAACAGGCGCTGTGCCAATCCCGCTCCAAAAAATTCAGCTCCAAAGGATTCGCGATGAGCCATAACGCCTCTTTCTCGCCGCCCAGCCTGGTGCTCAGCACCATCGGCCTGTCGCTGGCGACGTTCATGCAAGTGCTCGACACCACCATCGCCAACGTGGCTTTGCCGACGATTTCCGGCAACCTGGGCGTGAGTTCGGAGCAGGGCACCTGGGTGATCACCTCGTTTGCCGTGAGCAACGCCATCGCGCTGCCGCTGACGGGTTGGCTCAGCCGGCGCTTTGGTGAGGTGAAACTGTTTCTCTGGGCGACGATGCTGTTCGTGCTGGCGTCGTTTCTGTGCGGTATCTCGACTTCGATGCCGGAGCTGATCGGCTTTCGGGTACTGCAAGGCCTGGTGGCCGGGCCGTTGTACCCCATGACCCAGACGCTGTTGATCGCGGTCTATCCGCCCGCCAGGCGCGGCATGGCCCTGGCGTTGCTGGCGATGGTCACGGTAGTGGCGCCGATTGCAGGTCCCATCCTCGGCGGCTGGATCACCGACAGCTACAGCTGGCCGTGGATCTTCTTCATCAACGTGCCGATCGGGGTTTTCGCCGTGATGGTGGTGCGCCAGCAACTCAAGGCGCGTCCGGTGGAGACCAGTTACCAGCCGATGGATTACGTGGGTCTGATCACCTTGATCATTGGCGTTGGCGCATTGCAGGTGATTCTCGACAAGGGCAATGACCTGGACTGGTTCGAATCGAACTTCATCATCATCGGCGCGGCTATTTCGGTGATTGCGCTGGCAGTGTTCGTGATCTGGGAAATGACCGACAAACACCCGGTGGTCAACCTGCGGCTGTTCGCCTACCGCAACTTCCGCATCGGCACCATCGTGCTGGTGGGCGGTTACGCCGGGTTCTTCGGCATCAACCTGATCCTGCCGCAATGGCTGCAAACCCAGATGGGCTACACCGCTACCTGGGCTGGCCTGGCGGTGGCACCGATCGGCATTCTGCCGGTGGTGTTGTCGCCGTTTGTCGGTAGGTACGCGCACAAATTCGACCTGCGATTGCTGGCCGGTGGCGCGTTCCTGTGCATCGGTTTGAGTTGTTTCATGCGCGCCGGGTTTACCAACGAAGTGGACTTCCAGCACATCGCCCTGGTGCAGCTGTTCATGGGCATTGGCGTGGCGCTGTTCTTCATGCCGACCTTGAGCATTTTGATGTCGGACCTGCCGCCGAGCCAGATTGCCGACGGCGCGGGGCTGGCGACCTTCCTGCGGACCCTGGGCGGCAGTTTTGCGGCGTCGTTGACCACCTGGATCTGGATTCGCCGGGCCGATCAGCACCATGCGTATTTGAGTGAAAGCATCACCACCTATGAGCCGGCAACCCGGGAGGCGTTGAACACGCTGGGCGGGGCGGGCAACCCGGCCTACGCGCAACTGGATCATGTACTGACCAGCCAGGCGTACATGCTCTCCACCGTGGATTACTTCACGTTGCTGGGGTGGGCGTTCATGGGCTTGATTCTGCTGGTATGGCTGGCGAAACCGCCGTTTGCGGCGAAGGCGGGGCCGGCTGCTTCCGGCCACTGAGGCAGGAAGATCGGTCCCACGCAGAGCGTGGGAACGATCAGGCTGAAGGTGCTGCCAATTGCGGCGGCGGGGTGAAATCAAACGGCGCCAACGCAAACCCTTGCTCATCCACCTGCAACGCCCAGCCTTGACGGTCCCAATCCCCCAGCACAATGCGCTTGGCCGCCTGCTCGCCAATCTGCAACTTGTGGATGGCGGGGCGATGGGTGTGGCCGTGGATCAAGGTTTTCACACCATAGGCCTGCATGACCCGCGGCACTTCTTCCGGCGTGACATCGACAATGTCATTGGCCTTCATCCGCGTTTGCGCACGGCTTTCACTGCGCAGCTTGCGCGCCAGTTTATGCCGTGTGCCCAAAGGCAGATGGCGCAGGATGAACAGGGTGATCGGGTTACGCAGGTAGCGCCGCAGCTTCATATAACCTACGTCGCGGGTGCAGAGGCTGTCGCCGTGCATCAACAGCACCGGCTCGCCGTAAAACTGCACGACACTCGGATCTTTGAGCAAGGTACAGCCGGCCGCTTTGCAGAAGGCCTTGCCGAGCATGAAGTCGCGATTGCCGTGCATCAGGAAAATGGCCGTGCCGCTGTCGCTGAGGTCGCGCAGGGCCTGGCAGATGGAGCGCTGGAAGGCTGTCATGGCATCGTCGCCAATCCACGCCTCGAAAAAGTCGCCCAGAATGTACAACGCACTCGCCGAGCGGGCGCGTCCAGCGAGCAAATCCAGAAACGCCCGGGTAATGTCCGGGCGCTCCTCTTCCAGATGCAAGTCTGAAATCAGCAGTATCACTCAATGATCTCGGCTTTCTCGATGATCACGTCGTCTGCAGGTACGTCCTGGTGACCGGCCTTGGAGGTGGTGGCCACGCCTTTGATCTTGTCGACGACGTCGGTGCCTTCAACCACTTCGCCGAATACCGCGTAGCCCCAGCCCTGAACGGTCTTGGCGCTGTGGTTCAGGAAGCTGTTGTCAGCCACGTTGATGAAGAATTGCGCGGAAGCCGAATGCGGCTCCATGGTGCGGGCCATGGCAACGCTGTACTTCTTGTTCGGCAGGCCGTTGTCGGCTTCGTTCTGAATGCTTGGGCGCTTGTCTTTCTTTTCTTTCATGCCAGGCTCGAAACCGCCGCCCTGGATCATGAAGTTACCGATGACGCGGTGGAAAACAGTGTTTTCGTAGTGACCGGCCTTGACGTATTCGATGAAGTTGGCAACGGTCAGCGGTGCCTTTTCAGCGTTCAGTTGCAGGACGATGTCGCCGAAGTTGGTAGACAGTTTGACTTTGGTCATGATGGGTACTCATTCTAAGAATTCGTGGGTTTCGGGGCTCTACAGCCCTCAACCGGTCCGGCCAGTGTCGGCCAAGGTGCGCAGTTTAGCGTGCCGCACGCGAATTTCGAGGCTGTTTTTCATCGCCGGCCGATTAAATGCAACCGATTGCCGGCCTGCTCTGTCAGCCACTTGACAGCATCGGCTATGATAAGCCCCTTTGATTTATAACAGCCGCTTTGATTTGGCCAACTGGCCGCGCACTTGTACGTTCAAGGATCCTATGAGCAAGCCCACTGTCGACCCTACCTCGAATTCCAAGACCGGCCCTGCCGTGCCGGTCAATTTCCTGCGCCCGATCATCCAGGCGGACCTGGACTCGGGTAAGCACACGCAGATCGTTACCCGTTTTCCGCCTGAGCCCAACGGTTACCTGCACATCGGTCACGCCAAGTCGATCTGTGTGAACTTCGGCCTGGCCCAGGAATTCGGCGGCGTCACGCACCTGCGTTTCGACGACACCAACCCGGCCAAGGAAGACCAGGAATACATCGACGCGATCGAAAGCGACGTCAAATGGCTGGGCTTCGAATGGTCCGGTGAAGTGCGCTATGCCTCGCAGTATTTCGACCAGTTGCACGACTGGGCGGTAGAGCTGATCAAGGCCGGCAAGGCCTATGTCGACGACCTGACCCCCGAACAGGCCAAGGAATACCGTGGCACCCTGACCGAGCCGGGCAAGAACAGCCCGTTCCGCGACCGCTCGGTTGAGGAAAACCTCGACCTGTTCGCTCGCATGAAGGCCGGCGAATTCAAGGACGGCGCACGTGTGCTGCGGGCCAAGATCGACATGGCCTCGCCGAACATGAACCTGCGCGACCCGATCATGTATCGCATCCGTCACGCGCATCACCACCAGACCGGCGACAAGTGGTGCATCTACCCGAACTACGACTTCACCCACGGTCAGTCGGACGCCATCGAAGGCATCACCCACTCGATCTGCACCCTGGAGTTTGAAAGCCATCGTCCGTTGTACGACTGGTTTCTCGACAACCTGCCGGTGCCGGCGCACCCGCGTCAGTACGAATTCAGCCGTCTGAACCTCAACTACACCATCACCAGCAAGCGCAAGCTCAAGCAGCTTGTGGACGAGAAACACGTCAACGGCTGGGACGATCCGCGCATGTCCACGCTGTCGGGCTTCCGCCGCCGCGGCTACACCCCGGCGTCGATCCGCAACTTCTGCGACATGATCGGCACCAACCGTTCCGATGGCGTGGTCGACTTCGGCATGCTCGAGTTCAGCATCCGTCAGGACCTGGACGCGAATGCCCCGCGCGCCATGTGCGTGCTGCGTCCGTTGAAAGTCGTGATCACCAACTACCCGGAAGACCAAGTCGAGAATCTCGAACTGCCACGTCATCCGCAGAAAGAAGAACTCGGCGTGCGCAAGCTGCCGTTCGCCCGTGAAATCTACATCGACCGCGATGACTTCATGGAAGAGCCGCCAAAAGGCTACAAGCGCCTGGAGCCGAACGGCGAAGTGCGTCTGCGCGGCAGCTACGTGATCCGTGCCGACGAAGCGATCAAGGATGCCGACGGCAACATCGTCGAACTGCGTTGCTCGTACGATCCGGACACCCTGGGCAAGAACCCTGAAGGCCGCAAGGTCAAAGGCGTGGTGCACTGGGTGCCGGCTGCGGCCAGCGTCGAGTGCGAAGTGCGTCTGTACGATCGTCTGTTCCGTTCTCCGAACCCGGAGAAGGCCGAAGACAGCGCCAGTTTCCTGGACAACATCAACCCTGACTCACTGCAAGTCCTCACCGGTTGTCGTGCTGAACCCTCGTTGGGCAACGCACAGCCGGAAGACCGTTTCCAGTTCGAGCGCGAAGGTTACTTCGTCGCGGATATCAAGGACTCGAAACCGGGCGCTCCGGTATTCAACCGTACCGTGACCCTGCGTGATTCGTGGGGCCAGTGATCAAGTCTTAAGGAACCGTCGTGCTTACGATCTACAACACGCTCACCAAGAGCAAAGAAGTCTTCAAGCCGCTGGATGGCAACAAGGTGCGCATGTACGTCTGCGGGATGACCGTGTACGACTACTGCCACCTGGGCCATGGCCGCAGCATGGTCGCGTTCGACCTGGTGACCCGCTGGTTGCGGTTCAGCGGTTACGACCTGACTTACGTGCGCAACATCACCGATATCGACGACAAGATCATCAATCGGGCCAACGAGAACGGCGAGTCGTTCGAGGCCTTGACCGAGCGCATGATCGCGGCGATGCACGAAGATGAAGCGCGCCTGAACATCAAAAAACCGGACATGGAGCCGCGTGCCACGGATCACATCCCGGGCATGCACGCGATGATCCAGACCCTGATCGACAAGGGTTACGCCTACGCACCGGGCAATGGCGATGTGTACTACCGCGTCGCCAAGTTCATGGGCTACGGCAAGCTGTCGCGCAAGAAGATCGAAGACCTGCGCATCGGCGCACGAATCGAAGTCGACGAGTCGAAACAGGACCCGCTGGACTTCGTGCTGTGGAAAGGCGCCAAGCCAGGCGAGCCGAGCTGGCCATCGCCGTGGGGCGACGGTCGTCCGGGCTGGCACATCGAGTGCTCGGTGATGTCCACCTGCTGCCTGGGCGAGACTTTCGACATTCATGGCGGCGGCAGCGACCTCGAGTTCCCGCACCACGAAAACGAAATCGCCCAGAGCGAAGCGGCCACCGGCAAAACCTACGCCAACGCGTGGATGCATTGCGGCATGATTCGCATCAATGGCGAGAAGATGTCCAAGTCCTTGAACAACTTCTTCACCATTCGCGACGTGCTCGAAAAGTACCACCCGGAAGTCGTGCGTTACCTGCTGGTGTCGAGCCACTACCGCAGCGCGATCAACTATTCGGAAGACAACCTCAAGGACGCCAAGGGCGCCCTCGAGCGTTTCTACCATGCGTTGAAAGGCCTGCCGAAAGTGGCACCTGCTGGCGGCGAAGCCTTCGTCGAGCGTTTCACCCAGGTGATGAACGACGACTTCGGCACGCCGGAAGCCTGTGCGGTGCTGTTCGAGATGGTCCGCGAGATCAACCGTCTGCGCGAGAGCGATCTGGATGCGGCGGCCGGTCTGGCGGCACGCTTGAAGGAACTGGCCAGCGTGCTGGGTGTATTGCAGCTTGAAGCCGATGACTTCCTGCAGGCCGGTGCCGAAGGGCGGGTCGACGCGGCTGAAGTCGATGCACTGATCCAGGCGCGCCTGACTGCCCGTGCCAACAAAGACTGGGCCGAATCCGACCGCATCCGCGACCAGCTCACCGCCATGGGCGTGGTGCTGGAAGACGGCAAGGGCGGCACGACCTGGCGTCTGGCTGACTGATCGCTGCGTTTGCTACAAACAAAACCCGCCTTGTGCGGGTTTTTGTTTGTTTGGTTGAAGATCAAAAGATCGCAGCCTTCAATCCCCCAATTGGCGCAACCGCTTGTAAAGGGTATTGCGACTAACCCCTAACCGCCGCGCCAAGTGCGAAATATTTCCCCCAGCCGCCTGCAATTGCCGATTCAATGCCTCGGCATCATTCAAATCAACGGCTATCGGCTCCGGCGTATCCACCGGCTCCATCTCCAGATCGACAAAAAAATCATCCGGCAAATGTTCCGGCCGTACGGGTTGCTCTTCGGCCATGGCCAACGCCACCTGCATCACGCTGCTGACCTGACGCAAATTCCCCGGCCACGGATGGCGGCTGAACAGTTCCAGCACCTCGGGGCTCAACCCGGCCCACTGCGACGGTTCACGGTGTTGCTCCCACAAGCGCTTGAACAGTGCCTGCTTGTCGCTGCGTTCCCTGAGCGGTGGCAGTTCCAGGGTCAAACCACCGATGCGGTAATACAAATCCTCACGAAACCGCCCCAACTGCACCTGCTCGCGCAATGAGCGGTTGGTCGCCGAGATGATCCGGATGTCCACCGGGAACAACTCGCTGCTGCCCACCGGTTGTACGCAACGTTCCTGCAATACCCGCAGCAGCCGGGCCTGGGTCGGTAGCGGCATGTCGCCGATTTCATCGAGGAACAGGGTGCCTTTGTCGGCCTTGCGGATCAGCCCGATGCTGCCTTTCTGGTTGGCGCCGGTGAACGCGCCTTTCTCGTAGCCAAACAGCTCGGACTCCACCAGTTCGGCGGGGATCGCTGCACAGTTGACGGCAATGAACGGTTGTTTGCTGCGTGAGCTGGCGTGGTGCAGGGCTTTGACGAAGACTTCCTTGCCGACCCCGGTTTCCCCGTGGATCAACAATGGAATGTCCTTCTCCAGCAAACGTTCGGCCTGGCGCACGGCTTTTTCCACGCGGCTGTCGCCAAAGTGCAGGGTGTTGAGGCTGATCGCGGCGGGCGCTGCCAGGGTGGGCTCAGTGCACTTTATTTCAGGGCTTTTCGTTTCAGCGCTCTTTTTTTCTGCAAACAGCCGCGCCTGAATCGACGCCTGTTTCGGTCGTTTCAGCACGCACTGGAAACGGTTGTTTCCTGAGGCTTGCAGGGAAAACGGCAGGCCGTCCGGCTGATTCAGCAGTTCCATCAACGAGACTTTGAACAGGCTTTCGACGCTGACCCGCGACAGGCTGATGCCCAGCAGATTGTCGGCCCGGCGGTTGGCCGACAGTACCTGACCGGTTTCATCGAAGATCAGCATCCCGGCCCATTGGCTGTCGAGGTTGTTCAACCCGGTGTTGAAGGTCAGTTGGAAATGCTGGCCGTGGAACAGGTTGAGGATCAGCCGGTTCTCCACGGTCTGGCTCATCATCTTGACCATGCCCAGGGTGTGGGAGGGCGGCAGGTAGCTGTCGCTGGACACATCCAGCACCGCGATCACCTTGCGCTCGGCATCGAAAATCGGCGCGGCGGAACCGGTCATGAAGCGGTTGGCCTTGAGGAAATGTTCATCGTGCTCGATGTGCACGGCCTGCTCGCAGGCCAGCGCGGTGCCGATCGCATTGGTCCCGCTGCAATGCTCCATCCAGCTGGCGCCGACGCTGAAACCGCGGGTCAGGCTCGGTTCGATGAAACGCTGGGTACCCCACGACGTCAGCACCTGGCCGTGATTGTCGGCGAGCATGATCAGGCAATTGGAGTTGCTGAGGATGTTTTCGTAATACGGCAGGACTTCCTGATGGGTGGTTTGCACCAGGGAATGCTGGCTCTCCAGCAAGTGGGCGATGCCGTCTGCCGGCAGCTGATCGAACGCCGGAGCGCTCTGATGATCGAGCCCGAACGCGCGGCAGCGGGACCAGGAGTCCTGGATGATGGCGTCGTGGGAGCGCTTTGAGACAGGTACGGCCATGGCGGTCGATCTCTGGGCAAGCTTTTATTGTTTTTATGGGTTTTGCATCACGTGAGGGCCACGCAAAAAACATCCGTAGAGTGTTGTTCACATTTGTTCATTGTCAATCGTTGAATTGTTCAGTTGTTCATTCGTGGTTGTTCATTTCTGTTCATCAACGAATCCGATTTTTATCTTGTTTGATGGGATTTCCAGCCAAATCAAACGCTTGAGATTTTTGGCACGGATGTCGCTATGTAGCTCCGGTCGCTTGACTCAAAAAATAAAAAAAGGCCGAGCCATGTCACTAATCCTGGAACATGTCAGCCGCACCATCGAAGGCCAGACCTGGATCGACGATGCGTGCCTTAATTTCGAACCCGGATCGTTCAACGTTTTGCTCGGTCGCACGCTGTCCGGCAAAACCAGCCTCATGCGCCTGATGGCCGGTCTGGACAAACCCGACAGCGGCCGCATCCTGATGAACGGCGTCGACGTCACCCAGCGCCCGGTGCGTTTGCGCAATGTGTCGATGGTCTATCAGCAGTTCATCAATTACCCGACCATGACGGTGTTCGAGAACATCGCCTCGCCGCTGCGTCAGGGTGGCGTTGCCAATGAGCTGATCCAGAGCAAAGTGCTGGAAACCGCGAAGATGCTGCGCATCGAGAAATTCCTCCAGCGCCATCCACTGGAGCTCTCCGGCGGCCAGCAACAGCGCACGGCCATGGCCCGGGCGCTGGTCAAGGACGCCGAGCTGATTCTGTTCGACGAGCCGCTGGTCAACCTCGACTACAAGCTGCGCGAAGAGCTGCGCCAGGAAATGCGCGAGCTGTTCAAGGCGCGCAATACCATCGCGATTTACGCCACCACCGAACCCAACGAAGCCCTGGCGCTGGGCGGCACCACGACGATTCTTCACGAAGGCCGGGTGATTCAGAGCGGCAAGTCCTCCGAGGTCTATCACCAGCCGCAAACCGTGCTGGCGGCGGAGTTGTTCTCCGAGCCACCGATCAACCTGATGCCGGGGCGCATTGCCGGCAACGAAGTGAGTTTCGCCAATTTCGTGCACTTCCCGTTGAACGTCGATCTGCGTCCCGTGGGCGAGGGCGAGTTCCGTTTCGGCGTGCGTCCCAGCCATATCTCGCTGGTGCCGAGCAACGATGACGATCTGGAACTGGCGGTGACCGTCGAGGTGGCCGAGATCAGCGGTTCGGAAACCTTCCTGCACGTGCGCAACGAGTATTTCCTGTTGGTGCTGCACTTGCCGGGGGTGCACGAATACGACGTCGATGCGCCGATTCGCATCTATATCCCGACTCATAAACTGTTTGTGTTCGATATGCAGGGGCGGCTGGTCCAGGCGCCCGGTCGCCGCATTGCGAGGGTTGCCTGATGGCCGAAATCCGTTTGCAGAGCCTTGCCCACAGCTACACCCGCACACCCGCCGGCCCTGAGGATTACGCGATCCGTGAGATGGACCACGTCTGGGAGCAGGGCGGCGCCTATGCGCTGCTCGGGCCATCGGGGTGCGGCAAGTCGACCTTGCTCAACATCATTTCCGGCTTGCTCAGCCCGTCCCAGGGCCAGGTGATGTTCGACAGCAAAGTGGTCAACGAACTGACCCCGGAAAAGCGCAACATCGCCCAGGTTTTCCAGTTTCCGGTGGTCTACGACACCATGACGGTGTTCGACAACCTGGCTTTCCCGCTGCGCAATCAGGGCATGGTCGAAGCGAAGATTTTCAGCAAGGTGCATGAAATCGCCGAAGTCCTCGACCTTCAGGCATTGCTGCACAAGAAGGCGCGCAACCTCACCGCCGATGAAAAACAGAAAGTCTCCATGGGCCGTGGGCTGGTGCGCGATGACGTGTCGGCGATCCTCTTCGATGAACCGCTGACGGTGATCGACCCGCACCTGAAGTGGAAGCTGCGGCGCAAGCTCAAGCAGATCCACGAGCAGTTCAACATCACCATGGTCTATGTCACCCACGATCAGCTCGAAGCCTCGACCTTCGCCGACAAGATCGCGGTGATGTACGGCGGGCAGATCGTGCAGTTCGGTACGCCACGGGAATTGTTCGAGCGGCCGAGCCACACCTTTGTCGGCTATTTCATCGGTAGCCCGGGGATGAACCTGATCGACGTCCAGCCGCAGGCCGGCGGTGTCGGTTTTGCCGGGACTCACTTGCCGTTGTCCCACGCGATGCAGCAACGGATCGCCGACAGCGAATGGAAAACCCTGAAGGTCGGCATCCGTCCGGAGTTCGTTCATGTGTGGGAGGAAGCCTTTGATGACGCGTTGCGGGCTAAGGTCGTACACGTCGAGGACCTGGGCACCTACAAAATCATGACCCTGAACCTCGACGGCGTGCTGCTGAAAGTACGCCTGGCCGAAGACAAACCGGTGCCCGAGGGCACGGCGTACATCAGTTTCCCGGGGCAATGGCTGATGGTCTACGCCGATGATTATTTGCTGGAGGTGCTGCCATGAACAAGGTGCAGAACAACAAGGCCTGGTGGCTGGTGCTGCCGGTGTTCCTGCTGGTGGCGTTCAGTGCGGTGATCCCGATGATGACCGTGGTCAACTATTCGGTGCAGGACATCTTCGACCAGTCCAGCCGCTATTTCGTCGGCGCCGATTGGTACAAGCAGGTGTTGCTCGACCCACGGCTGCATGACTCGCTGCTGCGCCAGTTCATCTATTCCGCCTGCGTGTTATTGATCGAAATTCCGTTGGGTATCGCCATCGCCCTGACCATGCCGATCAAGGGCCGCTGGTCGTCGCTGGTGCTGATTATCCTGGCGATTCCGCTGCTGATCCCGTGGAACGTGGTCGGCACCATCTGGCAGATTTTCGGTCGGGCCGACATCGGCTTGCTTGGGTCCAGCCTCAACGGCATGGGCATCAGCTACAACTATGCGGCCAACACCATGGACGCCTGGGTCACGGTGTTGGTGATGGACGTCTGGCACTGGACGTCGCTGGTGGCGTTGTTGTGTTTCTCCGGTCTGCGGGCGATTCCGGATGTGTATTACCAGGCGGCGCGGATCGATCGGGCGTCGGCCTGGGCGGTGTTCCGGCACATCCAGTTGCCCAAGCTCAAGAGCGTGCTGCTGATCGCGGTGATGCTGCGCTTCATGGACAGTTTCATGATCTACACCGAACCGTTCGTGCTGACCGGTGGTGGTCCGGGCAATGCCACGACCTTCCTGAGTCAGACCTTGACCCAGATGGCCGTAGGGCAATTCGACCTCGGCCCGGCGGCGGCTTTCTCGCTGGTGTACTTCCTGATCATCCTGTTGGTGTCGTGGCTGTTCTACACCGCCATGACTCACTCTGACGCCAATCGGTGAGGCCTGCCATGAGCAAGAGAAAGCTGATTCCGCTGCTGGTCTACATCCTGTTCCTGCTGGTGCCGATCTACTGGCTGCTGAACATGTCCTTCAAGAGCAACACCGAAATCCTCGGCGGCCTGACGCTGTTTCCCCAGGATTTCACTTTCGCCAACTACAAGGTGATCTTCACCGACCCGAGCTGGTACACCGGCTACCTCAACTCGGCGTACTACGTCAGCATGAACACAATCATTTCCCTGACCGTGGCGTTGCCGGCGGCCTATGCGTTTTCGCGTTATCGCTTTCTCGGTGACAAGCACCTGTTTTTCTGGCTGCTGACCAACCGCATGGCACCGCCGGCGGTGTTCCTGCTGCCGTTCTTCCAGCTGTATTCCTCGATCGGCTTGTTCGACACGCACATCGCGGTGGCGTTGGCTCACTGTCTGTTTAACGTGCCGCTGGCGGTGTGGATTCTTGAGGGCTTCATGTCTGGCGTTCCCAAGGAAATCGACGAAACCGCCTACATCGATGGCTACAGCTTTCCCAAGTTCTTCGTGAAGATTTTCGTTCCGCTGATCGGCTCCGGGATCGGTGTCACGGCGTTTTTCTGCTTCATGTTTTCCTGGGTCGAATTGTTGCTGGCGCGAACCCTGACGTCGGTGAACGCCAAACCCATCGCCGCGGTGATGACTCGCACGGTCTCGGCGTCCGGCATCGACTGGGGCGTGCTGGCAGCGGCGGGGGTGTTGACCATCCTGCCGGGCATGCTGGTGATCTGGTTTGTTCGCAACCACGTGGCCAAGGGCTTTGCCCTGGGCCGGGTATGAGGAACTGATGATGGAATGGATGAGTTGGACCAGCCCGACGGCGGCGTTCTTCGGCGTCATAGCCTTGATCCTGGTGGGCATGACGACCTGGGAGTTGCGTTCGCCAAGCATTCTTCGAAAAGGTTTTCTGCCGATTACCACCACCCGTGGCGATCGGCTGTTTATCGGTCTTCTCGGCAGCGCCTACCTGCATTTGCTGGTAATCGGCGTCACCGACTGGAGCATCTGGATAGCGTTCGCGTTGTCCCTGGTGTGGCTGTTGGCTGTGATGCGTTGGGGCTAGTCGAATCGCTCGGCAATGTTGCTCCGAAACCCATAAAGGAGGTCTTATGTTCGATAAAAACAATAAGCTGCGACATAGCATTTCACTGGCAGCCATGCTGGCACTCAGCGGATTGAGCGCATCGGCCTGGGCTGATGCCTACGAAGACGCTGCGAAAAAGTGGATCGGCGGCGAATTCAAACCGTCCACCTTGACGGCCGATCAGCAACTCGCGGAATTGAAGTGGTTCATCAAGGCGGCCGAGCCGTTTCGCGGGATGGACATCAAGGTTGTCTCGGAAACCCTGACCACCCATGAATACGAGTCCAAGGTGCTGGCCAAGGCCTTCACCGAGATCACCGGGATCAAAGTCACCCACGACCTGCTGCAAGAAGGCGATGTGGTGGAAAAGCTGCAGACCGTGATGCAGTCGGACAAGAGCATCTATGACGGCTGGGTCAACGACTCCGACCTGATCGGTACGCACTTTCGCTATGGCAAGACCGAGTCGATCACCGACCTGATGGCCAACGAAGGCAAGAACTTCACCTCGCCGACCCTCGACATCAAGGACTTCATCGGCATTTCCTTCACCACCGCGCCGGACGGCAAGATCTATCAGCTGCCCGACCAGCAGTTCGCCAACCTTTACTGGTTCCGCGCCGACTGGTTCGATCGGGCGGACCTGAAAGCAAAATTCAAGGAAAAGTACGGCTACGAATTGGGCGTGCCGGTGAACTGGTCGGCCTATGAAGACATCGCCAAATTCTTCAGCGAAGACGTCAAGGAAATCGACGGCAAACGCATCTACGGGCACATGGACTACGGCAAGAAGGATCCATCCCTGGGCTGGCGCTTCACCGATGCCTGGTTCTCCATGGCCGGCGGCGGCGACAAGGGGCTGCCCAACGGCTTGCCGGTGGACGAGTGGGGCATCCGTGTCGAGGACTGCCATCCGGTCGGTTCCAGCGTGACCCGCGGCGGCGACACCAACGGCCCGGCGGCGGTGTTCGCGACACAGAAATACGTCGACTGGATGAAGGCCTATGCGCCGCCGGAAGCAGCGGGCATGACCTTTTCCGAGTCTGGCCCGGTACCGTCTCAGGGCAACATTGCCCAACAGATCTTCTGGTACTCCGCCTTTACCGCCGACATGACCAAACCGGGCCTGCCGGTGGTGAACGCCGACGGTACGCCGAAGTGGCGCATGGCGCCGTCGCCGAGAGGGCCGTACTGGGAAGAGGGCATGAAGCTTGGGTATCAGGACGTGGGTTCCTGGACATTCATGAAGTCCACGCCTGAGAAACAGAAACTCGCGGCCTGGCTGTACGCGCAGTTCGTGACCTCGAAAACCGTGTCGCTAAGGAAAACCATCGTCGGCCTGACACCGATCCGCGAGTCGGACATCAACTCTCAAGCCATGACCGACCTGGCGCCGAAGCTCGGTGGCCTGGTCGAGTTCTATCGCAGCCCGGCGCGGGTGCAATGGACCCCGACCGGCACCAACGTGCCGGACTATCCGCGTCTGGCGCAGTTGTGGTGGAGCCACATCGCCGAAGCCGCCAGCGGCGAGAAAACCCCGCAACAGGCGCTCGATGGTCTGGCCAAGGATCAGGACGCGATCATGACCCGTCTGGAACGCTCCAAGGCCCAGGCCACTTGCGCGCCGAAAATGAACCCGGAACGCGACGCGCAATACTGGTTCGACCAACCGGGCGCACCGAAGCCGAAACTGGCCAACGAGAAGCCCAAGGGTGAAACCGTGAGCTATGCCGAACTGCTGAAATCGTGGGAGGTGGCGCGTAAGTAACAGATCGGCCTGCGACGTCGAACGGCACCTTCGGGTGCCGTTTCTATTTATGCCCACTTTCTCGTTTCAGCGACTGGCGCACGGTTCTCATTACCGCGAGGTCGAAGGCGTTGTGCCCGGCGTGGAGCAGACGACAACGGATGTTCTGGCGCTGGCGAAGCCAACGTACGCTGGACATGCCGAAGGTGTCTTTGATGCCTTGTATCACCAGGGTATCGGCATCGACGCGGAGACGCTCGTCCGCCCGTGTGAAGAAATAGTGATTAACGTGGTAATGCAACTCCAGGCAGATGGCGCGCACCGCTTCTTCATCAACGAAGTCTTCGAGTGCGTGCGGGCACATCGATTGCCCGTTCAATTGCAAAATAGCCTGCAGCCAGTGGATGGCAGCCTGACGCTGTTGCACCTCGCAACCATTGCTCAGTAGCTGGTAGATACCCCGCGCACTGGCGTCGTGGGAGCCAATGGCGAATTGAGATAAACCCTCGCTCAAGGTTTTATCGTAGGCGCTTACGTTCGCAACAAACGGTATGAACACCGAGACCAACGTGGTTTTCAGAATGGCGTCGGGATAGAGCTGCTGGTATTGGATGGCCAACCAGCTTCCCCATGAAATGCCCAGCAAACTGATTTTTTCGAAACCAAAATGCCGCCGCAGGGCATCGATGTCTTCAACGGATAGCCCAGTGTTGTTGTGCTGGAGCTCGCCGAGGGGAAGGGAGCGCCCGCAGCCTCGCTGGTCGAACAAAATGATATCGAAACATCGTAGATCGAAGAACTCAAGATGATGGAGGGTGCTACGACCACCCGGCCCGCCATGCAGGAAAAATATCGGTTCGCTGCCGGGGGTGCCGTGCCGCTCCCAATAGAGATGGTGGCCGTCACGAGTCGGGTAGTAGCCATTGATCGGGGAGACCACCATCAGATGGGAACCTTCAGCCTGTAGAACTGGAACAGCTCCGTGTGCCCGGGGCGGGCCGCTACACTGGAAATCACCTGCAGTTTCAGGATCTGGGCCATGTAGGGAACGGAAATCAGTACCGGCGTATGGCCGAAAACGATAATCGTGCCTCCCGGATTCACGCACGGTGCCATATCGTGCAATGTCTGCTGCGCATCGGCGCGAGTCATGACTTCGGCATTGAGGAAACGCAGTATCAGCACATCACATTTGATGCCGGCAGAGGCAATGTTTCGGGCATCGGCCAGATAAAATTCGGCAGATGAGGTGCCATGACGATTTTTTGCATGTTCGATCATCGACGCCGAACGATCGGAGCCCAGGCAATGTCGGTCGGGGAGTTCGCGGGCCAGGTGCGCAATGAATTCCCCAGTCGAGCACGCCGGATCATGGATCACCGCGCCGGGACTCGATATCGTCTTGAGTAACGTTGCGCAATGCTGGCGAAAGTGGCTTTCGTCGGCATCCAGTTGCTTGGCGAGCGATTCATTGCACTGCCAGTATTCGGGCGGGCAAACAAACTCCAGGCCCGTGTCATCAGTGACAGGAAGCGGGAAACACACCTCGCTGTCCGGTTTAGTCTGCGCAACGTGGAAAGCCGTTTCCTTTTCTTGTCGGGTAACTCCTCGAAAATAGATCTCTGCACCTTCATTGCCCCAATGCCACTCAGCGAGCGGTCCGAGCAACATCCAGGGCCTGAGCAGGCTGTTGATATGCCAGCCGTCAGTGTCAGTGTGTTGCAGGACTTTTCGGCCCACCCAGTCGCAGCCATTCACGCGCAGAACAAAGAGCTGATGGAGCCCCGGCCCCAAGGGCTCGATGTAACGATCGAGTTTGCCAGGGGAGGCCACATGACGGACGAAGGATTGAGCCAAGCGCTGTTCTCGATGGAGGGCAGTCGTTGCCGATCGAGCGTTCATGCCGGCACTCCATGTCGCCTTTCCAAGCGCCGTCCCCGCGCCTGCGGGATAACCACGTTGCCGCTGGAGACTACGAAAAATCGCTCCAGCCCCGGAATGACGACATTGACCAGCGTGGTCCCGAGGGCGGTCTGGTGAAGCGGTGCAATGCCCAGCGTGCGCCCATGCCGATGCAGGTCTTCGGCCAGCAAGCTGATTTGCTCGGCCAATGGTCGTTCATCACGAGCATCGGGCAAGACTACTGTTTGTTGCTCGCACAGGTTCAACAGCGGATGCAGATCGAATCGCAGGCAGCGCAACAGGCGAGGAAAGGCCGTCAGATGCCGCTGAGCGTTGTTCAGATAGTCTCTCAGTTCAGGCTCCGAGGACCAAAGATGTAACTGAACCAGTTCGGTAAGTGCTCGCCATGCGCCATGCCTGGCATCGATCGAGCAACCGGTGCCGAAGACTCGCGGGTGAGTGCATGGCGCGGCTGAAAAGGCCAGAAAGGTTCGCGGCAGGAATTCGGTGCTGATGTCGACAAGGACGATCTCGGCGCCGATTTCCGCTTCGGCGTCCAGCCACAGCCGACCCAGCTCGTCGTGATCGGACATGCGTGCGACGCGGCGCAGGGGCGCGTGGTTTTCGTAGTAGAAATGCTCCAGCAAGAACAACGAAACCGCATCGCGCTCAATACATTCATTGGCAGCATGCAAAATCGCCTCGTTGTAAGTTGCGCCAATAGCGGTTCCGCTATTACTGGCATAACGTTGCAGTGCGCCATAGTTGGTTGTGTCTTGTATCAGTGTTCGTCGTGAATAACCGGGTGTGCATAAAGCGACCGGGTATGTAAATGAAGTGCGCTTTAGAACATCCGTATACTGTCGGCAGGCTGTTATGGCATTGGGTTGTTCGGCGATAAGTGCCAGGGCTGTGTCGTCGGTAAATAGTGATGTGTCGGAAAAATAGCGCGGGGCTACATAGTGAATGTCGGATGTATCCAAGTGGTCACTTAAATAGTGTTCCAGCATTTCGTAAAGTGCACCGACACGGGCGTGGCGCGGGTAGCCTTTACCTGATCCCCTGGCGGTGTGGTGGTGATCGCTGGAGCTGGCAGAGGCATGGACCGCGACAATCTGCTGGCCCAGTGTGCGGGTGTCGACACGCAGGCCCAAGCTATCAAGTTCAGCGTGAATCCGCTGTTCAGCTTGCTCCAGGGTGAGTTCTCGTTCGGCAAGTGTGAAACCCATTGTTCGCTCCCTCGAGAAACGGGGGGCGCCGGCCCCCCGTTTTTTATACAGCTTCCAGTTCGGACTGTTCAGCCTCAGTCAGTTGCAGTTCTTCAACCTGCTCTGGCGTAGGCGCTTCCTGTTGTTCAAGGTCGATCACTTTGTTGGCGTTCCAGTTACCCATATAACCCATGATTAAACTCTCTTTTTGTTAGACATTGGATGTGCTGTATCGAGCACGGAGCAAATGTATAAGGCAGGTATTGGCTCGGTCAAAAATGACAGGAAGTTTCAAAAACCATATTCAAGGGGTGTTGAAATACGTACACATCAATTGTCGGCTTGACGATTTTTTTCGTGACGCATCGGCGGGTGTTGAATGGGACGGTATTGCGGGACATACCCGCCCCAACGATTTCGACGCATGCACTTGTCGGAAATTTCAGCTGCATGGAGGTGCGAAATCGTGATGACTGACTTTTGTGGCTCTTCAGGGTTCTTCGCGCGACGATTTTTCCTATTGCGTATGAAGGCGTTTCAGAAAAAATGCAGGTTGAATGACTGGGCATCTATTCATCGGGGGTGGGAAATCCCAATCGAAACACCGTCAACGTCCCAGGCGAGCTTTTAACCTGTGCCACCCCCTGATGCAGGCTCATGATCGAGCGCACGATGGCCAGGCCCAGTCCGGTGCTGCCTTGTGAGCGGGAGCGGCTGCTGTCGACCCGGTAAAAGCGGTCGAACAGGTGCGGCAGATGCTGCGCTTCGATGCCCGCGCCGGGGTTGCTGACTTCCAGTGCAACCTGTGTCGCCTCTTGCTCAATGTGCAGCGAAACCGTTTGCCCGGCCGGACAGTGGCGCAGGGCGTTGGACAGCAGGTTCGAGATCGCCCGTTGAATCATCAGCCGGTCGCCCAGCACGCGCGCGCTGCCGGTCACGCTCAGGCTGATGCGCTTGTCTTGCGCCGACAAGGAAAACAGGTCGGCCACTTTTTCGACTTCTTCTTCCAGGGCGACCGACTCGAAAGATGTGAGCGCTGCGGGGTTACTGGCCTGCGCCAGAAACAGCATGTCCGAGACAATCCGCGCAACACGCTCCAGCTCTTCGGTGCAGGACACCAAGACGTTTTTGTACGCCTCGGCCGTGCGTTCCCGGGACAGCGTCACTTGTGCCTTGCCCATCAAATTGTTGATCGGCGTGCGCAGTTCATGGGCCAGGTCATCGGAGAACTGCGACAACTGCTGCACACCATTATCGAGGCGATCCAGCATGACGTTGATCCCCAAGGCCAGTTCACTGAGTTCCTGGGGCATGTCGAGCACCGACAGTCGATGGCCGAGGTCTTGCGTCGAGACCATCGCCGCCACTTTGCGAAACTCGCGCAACGGCATCAGCCCCCGCTGTACGGCGGCCCAGGCACTGAGGCCGATGAAGATCAGCAGCAATGGCAAAGCAATCAGCGTCGAGCGCAGATAGGCGCTGAGCAACGCCTGATTGTGGGCATCGTCCATCGACAGCAGCACCGGGACGCGGGTGCCGTCCTTGATGCGGACCAACCGAGAGGCCGTCAGGTAGTGCTTGCCTTGATCGTCGGTACCGTCGGAGAACGCCAGTGGTTCGTCGGCAGCCAGTACTGCCTTGCGTTCAAGGCGCGGGTCGGCCATGCCGGAGCCGGATTTCAACAGAGGCGTGCGCAAGTTACTGCGGTCATAAATCGTCAGGGTGAGGTTGTCATGGCCCATGACCTGATCGAGCAGAATGTGCGGCGCCGAACGAATTTCTGCGGCATCGGCGTACAGCGACAGGCTGTGTTCCACCTGTTCCACCTTCTGGGCCAGGCTGTTTCTGGATAACGCGTTCAACTCATGGGTCAGGGCAAAGTAGGCAAGGATCGCCAGGAACACTACCAGTAGTGCGCCGAGAATACTCACCGTCAGGCCCAGGCGCATCGACAGGCTGGCCGGCTTCATTCCCGCGCCTCCAGCACATAGCCGACACCGCGCAGGGTGTGGATCAACTTGCTGTCGAACGGGTCGTCGATCTTCGCCCGCAAACGTCGGATCGACACTTCGACCACGTTGGTGTCGCAGTCGAAATTCATGTCCCACACCAGCGAAATGATCTGGGTACGGGTGAGCACCTCGCCGGACTGGCGCATCAGCAGGTGCAGCAGGGCGAATTCCTTGGTGGTCAGGTCGATGCGCTGCTCGCCGCGAAAGGCACGGTGGCGCCCTGGATCAAGTTCCAGGTCGGCGACTTTGAGCACCTGCGGCACCGGGATGTTTTCGCTGCGGCGCATCAGCGTGCGCACTCGCGCCAGCAATTCCGGAAACTCGAAAGGCTTGACCAGATAATCGTCGGCGCCCAGATCCAGACCACGAATCTTGTCGGCCAGACGCCCGCGCGCGGTGAGCATCATCACTCGGGTGGAATGGGTGCGACGCAATTGTTCCAGCACGCCCCAGCCATCGAGTTCCGGCAGGTTCACATCCAGAATCACCAGGTCATACGCCTGCTGTTGCGCCAGATGCAGTCCATCGGCGCCAGTGGCCGCGTGGTCAACGATATAACCACTTTCCGTCAGTCCCTGATGCAAGTATTCGGCAGCTTTAAGCTCGTCCTCGACGACAAGGATTCGCATGATTTATCACCACTTTTATTTAATGGATATTTAATTAAGGTGGCCGGGAAAGTTGTTGTTTTTGTAGGGGCTTCCGGACGGATTTGAATAACGACTAGAGGTTGTGAGTGCTGGTTTCCTACAGCGGTTTCCCTGTGTGATGGCGTGCAAGGTAAAGGCTGTAGTGGCTACAGGGTCAACTGAAGTGCTGAGTCTTGAGCCCTGAGTATGGTCATCTGCGACAGCCTGTCGCAGCGGGCAAGCCCGAATGCCCATGCGCTACATTCAGGCAAGTGCTGTTTGGCAGATAACTACCGTGTATTTGTTTCCATGTATTGCTATGTCGCCTTTTGCACTTCGCATCCTAGATCAAAACAACTTCCATAAGCCGTGGATGACGGATTTGTAATGTTCCAGTCACCTTGCCGATAAGTTCAAACCCCTACCGTGGCGGCATCAAAGATTCTTGAATAAAGGAAGTCTTCCATTGCCCGGTTTAAAAGAGCGGACGGCGCGAGCACGCCTGAAAAAAACAGCGAGGACAGTGACGGCCAGCGTTGTGTGGCTGGCCGGCACGGGGCTTGTGCATGCATCGACCCTGACCCTCGATCAAGCCCTGCAAACCGCATTTGCCGGTAACCCGGATCTGGCGGCTGCGCAGTGGGAAATCGGCATCGCCGAGGGTGAGCGCAAACAGGCCGGTCTGATCCCCAACCCCGAAGTGTCGTGGGAGGCCGAAGACACCCGGCGCGATTCGCGAACCACCACGGTGATGCTCAGCCAACCGATCGAACTGGGCGGCAAACGTGGTGCACGGATCGACGTCGCCAGCCGCGCGCAGGACGCCGCCGGGATCGAGTGGGAGCGCAAGCGCAATGCCTTGCGCGCCGATGTGATTCAGGCGTTCAACAGCGCCCGGACCGCGCAACAACGCTTGCAGTTGTCCCGCCAGTCGCTGCAACTGGCCGAACACGGTTTGCGCGTCGCCCAAGGACGCATCGAGGCCGGCAAATCATCGCCAGTCGAAGGCACCCGGGCGCACGTGCAACTCTCCGAAGTGCGCCTGGAACTGAGCCGCGCCGAACGCGATCGGGCCAACGCCTACCAGCAATTGGCGCAGGTCATGGGCGCACCGTTGCCAACCTCGACCACCGTGCAAGCGGCCGCGCAAAGCATGCCCACCGTGCCATCGGCAAGTCGATTGCTGGAGCGCCTGAACGAGACCGCCGAGCTGCGTCTGGCCAAATTGCAGATCGATCAGCGCGAAGCCTCATTGGGTCTGGAAAAGTCGCAACGCATTCCCGACCTGACCGTGAGCATTGGCAGCCAATACAGCGAAACCGAGCGCGAACGGGTCAACGTGGTCGGGTTATCGATGCCGATTCCGTTGTTCAACCGTAATCAGGGCAACGTGCTGGCGGCTGCCCGGCGCAGTGATCAGGCACGGGATCTGCGCAACGCCACCGAACTGCGTTTACGCACGGAAATCCAGACCGCCCTTGAGCAATGGCAGACCGCCAACGGCGAAGTCGAAGCGTTCAACCAGACCATCCTGCCCGCCGCGCAAAGTGCGGTCGACAGCGCCACACGCGGTTTCGAAATGGGCAAGTTCGGCTTCCTCGATGTGCTCGACGCCCAGCGCACCCTGATCAGCGCACGCAGCCAATACATCCAGGCCGTCAGCGAGGCGACGGACGCGCGAGTACGCATCGAACGCATCTTCGGCGACCTCACCGTCAGCCCTTGAATTTCATCTTTCAAATCACTGCGCGATGGCATGGCGCAGAGGAGTTTCCATGGAAAAAAAACTGATCGTGGTGGCTGCGGCGACGTTGGCGCTGGGCATTGGTATTGGCTCGATGTGGCCGGGAAATGCGTCCATCGACGCTCACGCCGATGAAGCGGCGGAACACGCCGGTCACGCTGAAGAAGGCACAGCAGCCAACGGTGAACATACAGAAGAAGGGCACCTGGAGCTGAGCACCGAACAGATCGCAGCGGCGGGCATTCAACTGGCCGAAGCGCGGGCGCAGAACATCAGCCTCGGCTTGCCGTTCCCCGGCGAAGTGCGCTTTGACGAGGACCGTACCGCGCACGTGGTGCCGCGCGTCCCTGGCGTGGTCGAGTCGGTGTCGGTCAATCTCGGGCAGTCGGTGAAGAAGGGCCAGTTGCTGGCGGTGATCGCCAGTCAGCAGATCTCTGATCAGCGCAGCGAACAGGCTGCCGCGCAGCGGCGCCTGACCTTGGCGCGCACCACCTACGAACGCGAGAAAAAACTGTGGCAGGACAAGATCTCCGCCGAGCAGGATTTCCTTCAGGCACGCCAGGCATTGGAAGAAGCCGAAATTGCCCTGACCAATGCCCGGCAAAAAATCAGCGTGCTCAGTGGCAGCGTGGTCGCCACCGGCGGCAATCGCTATGAACTGCGCGCGCCGTTCGACGGTGTGGTGGTGGAAAAACACCTGACGCCGGGGGAGGTGGTCGATGAAACCTCGGCGGCTTTTACCCTCTCCGACCTGTCGCGGGTGTGGGTGACGTTCGGCGTTTCGCCCAAGGATCTGACCAAGGTACAAGTGGGCAAACCGGTCACCGTCAGCGCCCCGGAACTCAATGCTGAAATCGCCGGCACCGTGGCCTACGTCGGCAGTTTGCTCGGTGAACAGACCCGCACTGCAACGGTCCGCGTTGCCCTGGAAAATCCGCAAGGCTCGTGGCGCCCCGGCCTGTTCGTCACCGCGCTGGTGGCGACCGACAGTCGCCAAGCCAGGGTCGCCGTACCTGAAACCTCGATCCAGACCGTCGAGGACAAACCCACGGTGTTCGTGCGCACCGATGACGGCTTCAAGGCGCAAGCGGTGGAGCTGGGCAGTCGCGCGGCCGGTCTGGTGGAAGTCACCCAAGGGCTGGAACCGGGCGTGCAAGTCGCCAGTGCCGGCAGCTTCATCCTCAAATCGGAATTGGGCAAAGCCTCAGCCGAGCATTCTCATTGAAGGCTCCCACTGATCCGTCAACCTCGACCGGAAGGTTCTCATGTTCGAACGCCTGATCCAGTTTGCCATCGAGCAGCGCATCATCGTGCTGCTCGCCGTTCTCCTCATGGCCGGCCTCGGCGTCGCCAGTTACCAAAAACTGCCGATCGACGCCGTGCCGGACATCACCAACGTCCAGGTGCAAATCAACACCGGCGCGGCCGGGTTCTCGCCGCTGGAAACCGAGCAGCGCATCACCTTCCCGATTGAAACCGCCATGGCCGGTTTGCCGGCGCTGGAGCAGACCCGTTCGCTGTCGCGTTCGGGGCTGTCGCAGGTCACGGTGATCTTCAAGGACGGCACCGATCTGTTCTTTGCCCGGCAATTGGTCAACGAGCGCTTGCAGATCGCCAGGGAGCAATTGCCCGAGGGCGCGGAAGCGCTGATGGGGCCGATTTCCACCGGGCTCGGGGAGATTTTCCTGTGGACGGTGGAGGCGCAGGACGGTGCGCTGAAGGACGACGGCACCGCCTACACGCCAACCGATTTGCGGGTGATTCAGGACTGGATCATCAAGCCGCAATTGCGCAACGTGCCCGGTGTGGCCGAGATCAACACCATCGGCGGATTCGCCAAGGAATACCAGATCGCCCCCGACCCGAAGCGGCTGGCGGCTTACAAACTGACCCTCACCGATCTGGTCACGGCGCTGGAGCGCAACAACGCCAACGTCGGCGCCGGTTACATCGAGCGCAGCGGCGAGCAGCTGCTGATTCGCGCGCCCGGGCAAGTGGCGAGCACTGACGACATCGCCAATATCGTGATGGCCAATGTCGACGGTACGCCGATCCGGATCAAGAACGTCGCGACGGTAGACATCGGCCGCGAACTGCGTACCGGTGCCGCCACCGAAAACGGTCGCGAAGTGGTACTGGGCACGGTGTTCATGCTGATCGGCGAAAACAGCCGAACAGTCTCCCAGGCGGTGGCGACCAGGCTTGAGCAGATCAATCGTTCCCTGCCCAAGGGCGTGATTGCGGTGCCGGTGTATGACCGCACGCACCTGGTGGACAAGGCCATCGCCACGGTGAAGAAGAACCTGGTGGAAGGGGCGATTCTGGTCATCGCGATTCTGTTCCAGTTCCTGGGCAACATCCGCGCGGCGTTGATCACCGCGATGGTCATTCCGCTGTCGATGCTGTTCACCTTCACCGGCATGTTCACCAACAAAGTCAGTGCCAACTTGATGAGCCTCGGCGCCCTCGACTTCGGCATCATCGTCGACGGCGCGGTGGTGATCGTCGAAAACACCCTGCGACGGCTGGCCCATGCGCAGCAGCATCACGGGCGTTTGCTGAGCCGTTCCGAGCGTTTCCACGAAGTATTCGCGGCGGCCAAAGAAGCGCGGCGGCCGCTGATTTTTGGCCAGTTGATCATCATGGTCGTGTACCTGCCGATCTTCGCCCTGAGCGGTGTCGAAGGGAAAATGTTCCACCCGATGGCCTTTACGGTGGTCATCGCGCTGTTGGGCGCCATGCTGTTGTCGGTGACGTTTGTGCCGGCGGCCATCGCGTTGTTTGTCACCGGCAAGGTCAAGGAAGAAGAGGGCGTGGTCATGCGCGGCGCGCGTCGCGTTTATGCGCCGGCGCTGGCGTGGGTGATGTCCCATCGCGCCATGGCGGTGGGTGCGGCGCTGGCTGTGATTGTGCTCAGCGGCGTGCTTACCAGCCGCATGGGCAGCGAGTTTGTGCCGAGCCTCAGTGAGGGCGATTTTGCCCTGCAAGCCTTGCGCGTGCCGGGCACCAGCCTCACGCAATCGGTGGATATGCAGCAGCGTCTGGAGACCTTGATTCTCAACAAGGTGCCGGAAGTCGAGCGTGTGTTCGCCCGTACCGGCACCGCCGAAATCGCCTCCGACCCGATGCCGCCGAACATCTCCGACAGCTACGTGATGCTCAAGCCGAAGGCGCAGTGGCCGGATCCGGGCAAGTCCCGCGAAACGCTGATGGCCGAACTGCAACAAGCCGCCGCGACGCTGCCGGGCAGCAACTATGAACTGTCGCAGCCGATCCAGTTGCGCTTCAACGAACTGATCTCCGGCGTGCGCAGCGATGTGGCGGTCAAGGTGTTCGGGGATGACATGGACGTGCTCAACGCCACGGCGGTGAAGATCGCTGCCGCCATGCAGAAGGTCAACGGCGCGTCCGAGGTCAAGGTCGAGCAAACCACTGGCCTGCCGGTGCTGACCATCAACATCGACCGCGACAAGGCGGCGCGGTACGGGCTCAACGTCGGTGACGTGCAAGACACCATTGCGGTGGCGGTCGGCGGGCGTCAGGCCGGGACACTGTATGAAGGCGATCGGCGTTTCGACATGGTGGTGCGCCTGTCCGATGCCATGCGCAAGGACATCGAAGGTTTGTCGGCACTGTTGATTCCGGTGCCGGCGCCTTTGAATGGCGCGGCTGATCAGATTGGCTTCATCGCCCTCAAGGACGTCGCCAGCCTTGATCTGGTGCTCGGGCCGAATCAGGTCAGCCGCGAAAACGGCAAGCGGCTGGTGATCGTCAGCGCCAACGTGCGTGGGCGCGATATTGGCTCCTTCGTTAAAGAGGCCGGTGAGGTGATTGAGCGCGATGTGCAGGTGCCGGCGGGTTACTGGACCGGCTGGGGCGGGCAGTTCGAGCAGTTGCAGTCGGCGGCCAAACGCTTGCAGATCGTGGTGCCGGTGGCCTTGCTGTTGGTGTTCGGCTTGCTGTTCATGATGTTCAACAACCTCAAGGATGGCTTGCTGGTGTTCACCGGGATTCCGTTTGCGTTGACCGGGGGCGTCATGGCCTTGTGGCTGCGGGATATTCCGCTGTCGATCTCGGCGGGCGTTGGTTTCATTGCGCTATCGGGGGTGGCGGTGCTCAACGGTCTGGTGATGATCGCGTTTATCCGCAATTTGCGGGAGGAGGGGCGTTCGCTCGCTGATGCAATCAATGAAGGTGCGCTCACACGTCTGCGCCCGGTGTTGATGACGGCGCTGGTCGCGTCCCTGGGCTTCATTCCCATGGCTTTGGCGACCGGCACGGGTGCCGAGGTGCAGCGACCGTTGGCGACGGTGGTGATCGGCGGGATTCTGTCTTCGACCATCCTGACGCTGCTGATTTTGCCGGCGCTGTATCAGCTCGCGCACCGAGGTGAAGAGGAGAGAAGTCCCACCTCATAAGCCAATGTTTCAGGCATACCACTATCTGTGGCGAGGGAGCTTGCTCCCGCTGGACTGCGTAGCAGGCCCCTTCTTTTTTTGTGAAGGAGGGGCCGCTTCGCGACCCAGCGGGAGCAAGCTCCCTCGCCACAGGTGCCTTTCAGGTTACATAACGGATATGTAATTTGCGCGCCACCGTCACGAAAGGTTCGGATTGTTACCTTGATCCCGTTAGTTAATTAAACGAGGAATCAAGCATGAAATTTGTACAACTGAGTGCGTTCGCAGCGGCGTTGGTGATGTCTTCTGTTGTTTTGGCTGAAGGTGGCGGCGACAGAGTCTTTGAGAAAATGATGGCGGCCAATGACCGTTCGGTGGAGGCGTTTGTCGCCAAGGAACAGGCGCGTAACCCCGTCGTGTTGAATGAAAAAAAGGACGACAAGACCAAAGACTTGTAAGCGTGTCGCACCTGAACTAGCCCGTCATCGAAGGCCGATGGTGGGCTTTTTTTTGAGCCTGGATTTGAAGGTACTGGATATGAAAGTTTTTAAGTTGATGGCGTTCGTCGGTGTGATGGCGATGTCGTTGAATGCGCTGGCAGAAGGCGGCGGTGACAGGACGTTTGAGAGGGCGTTCAGTGCCAACGCCCAAGCCATGCAGCAATACGCGGCCAACCAGGGCAAACCTGCGCCGGTGGTGAAAGATTACGAATACGGGATGAAGTTGGATGTGGTCAAAGTGGTGAGCGTTGTGCGACCGCAAGTTGCCTGCTCCGTGGTGCCGACTGCCATGACCTATGAAGATTCAAAGGGCCAACTCAATACCATCAAATACACCGTGGCAGGCGATTGCCGCCGACAGGGCGGGTGAGGGCACAGAGGGCCTCCAACCTACGTTGAGTATTTCAATTCGGGATGTTTAACAGATATGGCGAGGGTAGGGAGGCTTCCCACAATGTTTTCAGGTTGTCCGTCGGACGTCCGCTCTCTAGCCTGTGTTTGTCGCTGCCAATTCAGTGATCGGAATTGGAACCCCGCGGCTCCACTGAAAGCAAAAGCGCCTTTCATGACGTGCGCACCTTGATGTGTGCACTCCGTTATGGCGGCTGTGCGCGGGAGACTTCGAGTCTGTCGGGTTTTGCTCAGTGGCCCGGGTTCCAACCTGCGTACAGCTGCCTCCTTTTCGCGTGGAACCGAATGGGTCAGTTCTAACCATCACGCTGAATGCCGAAATCATGAAAAAGCCAACACCAAACCCTCCCGAAACAGAAGCCGACCCTGTAGGCGTCGCCGAAGGCTGCTTCTGCAGTGCTCAATTCACGGGCATAAAAAAGGCGCCCCGAAGGACGCCAAAAGATTCACCTCTTACCAAAGGAGCAAGGAGCTTCTAAAGGTGAATTTGCATTAGCCGTGAAGTCAGAGAATCGCCAGCGGATACTCGACAATCACCCGCACTTCATCCAGATCCGACTCAAACGCCGTGGCGCGGGTGGTGGCCTGGCGCAAACGAAGAGACATGTCTTTCAGCGAGCCGCTCTGCACCACGTATTTGACTTCGATGTCGCGCTCCCAGCGCTTCTGGTCAGTCAGTGGGTTGCCGTCGGCATCGCGGCGCATGTAAACGGCGTTGGCGTTGGAGTAATCGGCGTCGGTGCCGCGGGCGTAACGAGTCATGAACGACAAACCCGACACGCCATAGCTGCTCATATCGAGGTCGTAACGCACCATCCAGGAACGTTCCTTGGGCGAGTTGAAGTCGCTGTACTGGATGGAGTTGTCGAGGAAGATCGAGTCGGACTGGCGCAGGTAATCGAAGTCGTCGTTGCCATTGTTGCGCTGGTGCGACAAGGCAACGGAGTGGGCGCCGAGTTTCACCCCGACACGGCCGCTCCAGATGTTGTTGTCGAACTCGCCGAGCAGTTGTTTGCCTTCGTCGACCGCCTTGTAATAGTTCAAGCCACCGAACAGCGACAGGTCATCCGACAGCGGATAAGTCCATGCGGTGCCGGCGTAATACTGATTCCAGGCATCCTTGAGGCGACTGGAATACAGGCTGAAACTGAGGTTTTTGTTCAGTGCATAGTCGCCACCGAGATAGCCGATCCACGGCGAGTTGACTGGACCGGCGTAGAAAGTCGCGAAGTTTTCGCGCATGTCGCTGGACACCGGCTGGCTCATCGCATGCAGGCGACCGCCCTGTACCGACAGACCTTCGATACTGTTGTTGGTGGCCGTGACACCCCGGAAGCTTTCCGGCAACAGTCGGGAGTCACCCGCCGCAACCACCGGGTTGGCGGGGAACACATCGCCGACCTTCACCACCGTATCGAAGGCGCGAACTTTGGCGGCGCCACCGACCTTGGTGTATTCATCCCGCGCCTGACCATCGCTGTCGACCGGCAACACGTCGAAAGAACTACGGCCACCGTTGAGCCCGTCACCGGTATCGAGTTTCAAGCCGATCATCGCAAACGCATCGACCCCGAATCCAACGGTGCCTTGGGTAAAGCCGGATTCGAACTTGCTGATGACCGCGTGAGCCCAGGCCTCGGAATAGCCATTGCCGGTGGGACTCGACTGGCCGTCACGGTGATCACGATTGAAGTATAAGTTGCGGTTGAGCACCGTCAGGCTGCTGCCCTCGATAAACCCCTCGGGTTTTTCTTCCGCCAACACCATGGACGGCCCGGAGCCGACAACCACCGCTAAAGCGGCTATCGACATTTTTGTATTGTTAACCATCAATCACTCCTTGGGTTCGGCAGAACGGGAACGTGCTTCGGCGTGGGTTTTATTGTTCGACGGGCAAGGGCCCGCCGGCATGGTCGCCGGGTGACATCGTTGCAAGCTGCGGATAACGCCAAGGTGATGGGGGAATTACAATTTCGTCATGTGCGTGGAATGACAACCTTGCACGTTCAGGTCAGCGCTGCGAGTTGTTCGATTGTTTGCGGAAAGCGTTCAACCAAGCGGATCAGTGTCGTGGCTTGGGCATTTGGTGTTGCCCGTCCTTGTTCCCAGTTTTCGAGGGTTCGGGTGTTGGTGCGCAGATACATGGCGAACACCGACCGGGAAAGATTGAGCTGTTGACGGATGGCTACCACTTCCTCGGCAGTGATGGGTACCAGTTTCGGCAGCTTGACCTTGTGGGTCCGCAGCGTGACCTTGCCTTGGCGCTCGTCGGCCAAGGCTTCGAGGCCTTCCATCAGTTCGGAAAAAATGTCACGTTTCATAGTGGGTTCTCGTGTTGATTTCTCTATCCAGCGTTTGTCTGAAAAGTTTTTTCTGGGAAGGCGACAGGTCGTCTTGCTCGTTTTTGCTATACAAGGTGAACAGCCAGAATTGATCGAAACCTGACCACCAGTAATAAATCACCCTAAGCCCGCTACGCTTGCCTTTACCGCGACGTTGATCGGAAAAGCGGATTTTTCGCAGCCCGCCCGTGCCTTCAATGAGATCGCCCGCTTCGGGGTTTTTCAGCAGCTCCAACTGGAAACTGTGAAACAGATCGTCATCCAGGTAATCGTCTCGGTGTTTCTGAAACGCAGGTAATTCGATAAATAGAGCATCCATGTTCTGTACGTCACCTGCGTATAGTGTTGTCTTGATAATCGAATAGGTCAAGGCTTCGATGCCATCCTTTTCGTCCCCCGTTTTCAAGGTAGACCCCGGCCGTAAAAACGCCTGTAGGACGAAGCGACCAGTCCGGTGAGACTGTTCGGGTAATGCCGGGGGGAAGGGGCGTTCGCGATTGACTCATCGGATCATCCACAGCACTATCTGCCGATGAATGATCGACGCCGAATGAACATGATGTGTTCCTTTATGACCGCTTCCGGCGGGCCATAAGGTCATACGTGCTTGGTATTTGACGTCTTACCCAAAGCCCCGCCAGAGATGGACGGGGCTTTTTGATTCTCCGTCTGCACATGGCTGATGGAGAGTGAAATGTTCGAAATTAGAAAAGCTACCCAAAGCGATGCCCAGACTGCATTCGACATACGGCGGCTAGCCATCCGACATCAATGCATCGGTGCCTATACCGAGAAGCAAATGCTGACCTGGACATCGGGGGCAGCAGAGGACGGTTACTGTGTGCTCATGGAAAAATATTTCTATCTGGGGTGCGTTCAGGGTGAGCCTGTGGCGACAGGCATGCTGGATCCGGAGAACCGCGAAATCGGCGCAATCTTTATACATCCTGACTTTATGGAACGAGGCCTGGGTAAGCGTATCGTGGGCTTTCTCGAAGATCTGGCGCGGGATCTTGGCCTGGTGGAAGTCCGTCTGGATGCGACTTTGAATGCCGCCGACTTTTATCGACGCTGTGGTTACATTGGGGAGGACCCCGCGGTTTACCATTCCCCCTCCGGTCTTCAACTGGCCTGCGTTCCTATGGTGAAGAAACTGTGATGGCTTCGGGGCCGACCTGAGTAGCACTGCATAATTTGGCGCCTGAAAGCTCCAATCTCAAAACGCAAAAACGGCACTCGAAACGTGGGGCAAGGGCCACCAATGTCTAGGTTTTCGAGACGCCTCATTCTTGAGCGCCTTCAAAAGCATCGAGCATGTCGTCAGGCAGTGAGGTGTCAAAGTCTTCCGGAAGCACCAGTTTGCCTTTCATCGCTCCGATCCGCTGACCTCTGGGTTTGCCTACAGGAACCAGACGCGCAAGAGCCCGACCATGTTTGGCAATTGTGATGATCTGTCCGGCTGTTGCATCATCGACGAGTTTGGGCAGATTGTTTTTTGCTTCGGCCAACGGAACGACAATGTTACGGTTCATTGTTATTTCTCGCGTTGATTTATCGATCCAGCCAGTCATTCAAGATAGAGCCAATTGCGCAGTGTTGGATGTAGGACGAAACGGACATTCCCGCGCGAGGTTTCGGGGATTGCAGAAGGAGGGGAGGGCAGCGGTAACAAATCCCACAAACGCAAAAACGGCACCCGAAGGTGCCGTTTCTGTTTTCTACCGAGTATCAGCTTAAGCGATCAACCCGCCAACCCCGACTGTTGAACCAGGTTCAGCAGCGGTTGTGGGTACAGGCCGAGGAAGAACGCCAGTACGGCGATCGCCAGCAGCATCACGCCGCCTGCACGTTGTTCCCAGTGCAGTTGCGCATCGTGGCGACGCAGGTTCGGTTCCATCAGGTACAGGGTGACCATCACACGCAGGTAGTAGAAGACGCCGATGGCGCTGCCCAGTACCAGGGAGCCGACCAGCCACCATTGGTGCGACTCGACGCCGGTGGCGATGATGTAGAACTTGCCGATGAAGCCCGCGGTCAGCGGGATACCAGCCAGGGACAGCATCATCACGGTCAGGACGGCGGTCAGGTACGGACGGCGCCAGAACAGGCCACGGTATTCGTACAGGGCATCCGCGTCACGGCCGCTGTACGGCGAGGACATCAGGGTGATCACACCGAACGCGCCGAGGCTGGTGATCACGTAGGTGACCAGGTACACGCCGATGGCTTCCACGGCCAGGCCCTTGCTCGCCACCAGGGCGATCAGCAGGTAACCGAAGTGTGCGATGGACGAGTAACCCAGCAGACGCTTGAGGTTGCTCTGGGTCAGTGCCAGCAGGTTACCGAACAGGATCGACGCGATGGCGATGACGGTCAGCACGTTGCTCAGCACGCCACTGCTCGCCGCTGGCGAGATCTGGAACAGACGCACCATCACCGCGAACACAGCCACTTTGGAGGCCGTGGCCAGGAACGCTGCCACCGGTGCCGGAGCCCCTTCGTAAACGTCCGGGGTCCAGAGGTGGAACGGTACCAGCGACAGTTTGAACGCCAGGCCGATCAGCATCATGCCCAGGCCCAGTTGCGCGATCGGGCTAGGCAGGCCGGTGGCCGCCAGGGCCTGACCGATGCCGTTGAAGCTCAGGCTGCCGGCTTCGGCGTAGAGCAGGGCCATGCCGAACAACAGGAACGCGGAACCGGCGGCCGACAGCACCATGTACTTGATGCCGGCTTCCAGCGAACGCTTGTTGAAGAAGGCGTAAGCCACCAGACCGTAGACCGGTACCGAGAGCAGTTCCAGACCGACGAACAAGCCGGCCAGGTGCTGCGCGCTGACCAACACCAGGCCACCGGCGGCGGACATCAGGATCAGCAGGTAAAGTTCTTCACGGTTGCCCGGGTAGCCCGTACCACCATCGCCCAGGTAGGCGTGGGCGAGGGTCACACAGGCGAGGGTGGCGACCAGGATCAGCGCCATGTACAGGCAGGCGAAGGTGTCGATCTGCAGCAACGGGGTCACGGCCAATGGCGCGACTTTCAGGGCTGGCAGGATCGACAGCAAGGCCAGGTTAAGACCTGCCACCGACAGCAGGAAGGTTTGCGAGTGGTTGCGGCGCCACGCGATAGCCAGCATCACCACGATGATCGTGGCGCTGGTGATCAACAACGGCGCAAGCGCGATAAAGTGTTGAGTCGTGAATTCCATAGCGCTCTTACCGGGCCGAAGCGAGTTGAGTGAAGGCGGAGCCGAGCCACTGCTGCACGCCATGCATCGTCGCGGCAGAGGTATCGAGGAACGGTTGCGGGTACACGCCGATGTAAAGCAGCAGTGCCGCAAGCCCAACCACCATGATCAGTTCGCGACCGTCCATGCCATGCAGCACCGCGTCGGATTTCGACGGGCCGAAGTAGGCGCGGTGGATCATGATCAGCGAGTAGACCGAACCGAATACCAGGCCGGACGTGGCGATCACGGTGACCCATGGCGCGCTGGCGAAGGTGCCGATCAGGATCAGGAACTCACCGACGAAGTTACCGGTCGCCGGTAGGCCCAGCGACGCCGCTGCGAAGAACAGGCTTAGGGCTGGCAGGTAGGCAATCTTCGACCACAGGCCACCCATCTCGCGCATATCGCGGGTGTGGGTGCGCTCGTACAGCTGACCGGAGAGGATAAAGAGTGCCGCGGCCGACAGACCGTGAGCCAGCATCTGCATGACCGCGCCCTGCAGTGCCAGTTGGCTGCCGGAGTAGATGCCGATCAACACGAAGCCCATGTGGGAAACGGACGAGAAGGCAATCAGACGCTTGATGTCGGTTTGCGCAAAGGCCAGGAACGCACCGTAGAAGATCCCGATCAGACCCAGGGTCATGGCGAACGGCGCGAACTCGGCCGAGGCATTCGGGAACAGTGGCAGGGCGAAACGCAGCAGGCCGTACGCAGCAGTCTTCAGCAAGATACCGGCCAGGTCCACGGAGCCCGCGGTCGGTGCCTGGGCGTGAGCGTCAGGCAACCAGGAGTGGAACGGTACGACGGGCAGCTTGACCGCGAAGGCGATGAAGAAGCCGAGCATCAGGATGTACTCGGTGGTCTGCGACATCTTGGTTTTCAACAGATCGGCGTAGTTGAAGGTAATCACGCCGGTGTCGTTGAAGTTGACCAGTACCAGGCCCAGGATCGCCACCAACATGATCAGGCCGGAAGCCTGAGTGAAGATGAAGAACTTGGTCGCCGCGTAGATCCGGGTTTTCTTGCCGTCCGAAGAACTGTGACCCCAGAGCGCGATGAGGAAGTACATCGGCACCAGCATCATTTCCCAGAAGAAGAAGAACATGAACAGGTCGAGGGCGAGGAACACGCCAACGACACCGCCCAGGATCCACATCAGGTTCAGGTGGAAGAAGCCCACATGACGCTGAATCTCTTTCCAGGAGCAGAGTACCGAGAGGACACCCAGCAGGCCGGTCAGCAGGATCATCAACAGCGACAGGCCGTCGAGGGCCAGGTGCACGTTGATGCCGAAGCGCTGGATCCAGACGTGTTTGAACTCAAGCGCCCAGGTCGGATCGGCGCCAGGTTTTGGTGCAAATGAATAGTCACCGTTGGCCCACAGCCAGAGGCCGAGGGAGAGCAGCAGGGACATGGTGATCAGCGCAATCCAGCGGGGGAGGGTGGCGCCGAAGCGCTCACCCATCCAGCACAGCAGGCCGCCGATGAAGGGGATCAGGATTAGCCATGGCAGAATCATGACGGGCTCGTTTCCTTTCGCAAGTTCGCAAGGTTCATAGTCAGACCGCTACCAGCACGACGGCGCCGATTACCAGCACGGCACCAGCAGCCATCGAGGCGGCATACCAACGCAATTGACCGGTCTCGGTGCGGCTCAGGGCGGTGTGACCGCCTTTGGCCATACGCGGGATCAGACCGATGGTCTGGTCGAGCGGGTCTTTGCGCAGAATGTGGCTGATCGCAAGGTATGGCTTGACGAACAGTTTGTCGTAGATCCAGTCGAAGCCCCAGGCAGCGAACCACCAGGCCGAAAGGAAGCGGCCGATGCCGCTGTTGGCGATGGCCGTGACGAAGCGACGCTTGCCGAGGAACAGCAGCGCGGCCAGCAGGATACCGGACAGGGCGATGGCGCCCGAAGCGATTTCCAGGCTGTGCTTGGCTTCGCCGCCGGCATGGCCGACGCTTTCCGGCAACACACCGTGCAGCGGCGGAACGATCATCGCGCCGACGAACGTCGACAGTACGATCAGCACCGACAGCGGCAGCCAGTGAGCAACGCCGTGACCGGCATGGGCTTCGGTCTTCGCTTCACCGTGGAACGTGATGAAGATCAGGCGGAAGGTGTACAGCGAGGTCATGAAGGCACCGACCAGACCGGCATACAGCAGGCCTTCGTTACCGCTGGCGAACGCTTCCCAGAGGATTTCATCCTTGGAGTAGAAGCCCGCGGTCACCAGAGGCAGGGCCGCCAGGGCCGCGCCGCCGACGATGAAGCTGGCGTAGGCCAGTGGCAGTTTCTTCCACAGGCCGCCCATCTTGAAGATGTTCTGCTCGTGGTGGCAGGCAACGATCACCGCACCGGATGCAAGGAACAGCAGCGCCTTGAAGAAGGCGTGGGTCATCAGGTGGAAGATCGCGCCATCCCATGCACCGACGCCCAGGGCCAGGAACATGTAGCCGATCTGGCTCATGGTCGAGTAGGCGAGGATACGTTTGATGTCGGTCTGAACCAGCGCGGCAAAACCTGCCAGCACCAGCGTCACGCCACCCACGACACCTACCAGGTGCAGGATATCCGGCGCCAGTGCGAACAGGCCGTGGGTACGGGCGATCAGGTAGACACCGGCGGTTACCATGGTCGCGGCGTGGATCAGTGCCGAAACCGGAGTAGGGCCGGCCATCGCATCCGCCAGCCAGGTTTGCAGCGGCAGTTGCGCGGATTTACCGACAGCGCCGCCCAGCAGCATCAGGGTCGCCAGAACGATCCAGAAGTCACCGGCCTTGAAGTGCTCAGGCGCCTTGACCAGCAGTTCCTGGATATTCAGCGTGCCCAGTTGCTGGAACAGGATGAACAGGCCGATGGCCATGAACACGTCGCCGACGCGGGTCACGATGAAGGCTTTGAGTGCCGCGTTACCGTTGTTGCGGTTGCTGTAGTAGAAACCGATCAACAGGTACGAGCACAGGCCCACGCCTTCCCAGCCGAAGTACACGAACAGCAGGTTATCGGCCAGGACCAGGAACAGCATGCTGGCGATAAACAGGTTGGTGTAGGCGAAGAAGCGCGAGTAACCGGCTTCACCGCGCATGTACCAGGACGCGAACAGGTGGATCAGGAAGCCCACGCCCACCACCACACCGAGCATGGTCACGGATAGACCATCCAGGTACAGGGCGAAGTTCGGCGTGAAGCCTTCCACCGCCATCCATTGCCACAGCACCAGGGTGTAGTGGCCACCCTCCGGCGGTGCAACGTTGAATTGCCAGATCACATAAGCCGCGACGATTGCCGACAAGCCGATGGAGCCGACGCCGATCAGCGCCGAGAGGTTTTCCGAGAGGCGTCCCCGGGAGAACGCCAGCAGCACAAAACCGATCAGGGGGAACAGGAAAGTCAGATAGAGAAGGTTCATCCGCGCATCTCGCTGGCAGCGTCGATATCGAGAGTGTGGAAGCGGCGATACAGCTGCAACAGAATCGCCAGGCCAATACTGGCCTCGGCGGCTGCCAGGCTGATCACCAGGATGAACATGATCTGTCCATCCGGCTGCGCCCAGCGGCTACCGGCAACGATGAACGCCAGTGCGGAGGCATTCATCATGACCTCCAGGCTCATCAGCACGAAGAGAATGTTGCGCCGGACCATCAGGCCGACCAGACCGAGGCAGAACAGGATGCCGGCGACCGCCAGACCATGCTCCAAAGGGATAGCAGGCATCGTCATTGCTCCTTGGCTTCGTTGCGGCCCAAGTGGAACGCCGTGACGGCTGCGGCGAGCAGCAGCATCGAGGCGAGTTCGACCACCAGCAGGTAAGGACCGAACAGGCTGATGCCCACGGCCTTGGCGTCTACGGTGGTGTGGCCGAGGGCCTGGCCGCTGGAGTGGCTGAACAGCACATACAGCAGTTCAGCCAGCAGCAGGCCGCCGAGTACGACCGGGCCCAGCCAGATACCGGGCTTGAGCCAGACGCGCTCTTGCTGAACCGAGGCCGGGCCCAGGTTCAGCATCATCACCACGAACACGAACAGCACCATGATGGCGCCGGCGTAGGCGATCACTTCCAGTACACCGGCAAACGGTGCGCCAAGGGCGAAGAACGTCATGGCCACGGCGATCAGCGAAATGATCAGGTAGAGCAGGGCGTGCACGGGATTGGTGTTGGTGATCACGCGAAGCGTGGACACAACAGCGATACCCGATGCGAAATAGAAAGCGAATTCCATCGTTCTTCCTTAAGGCAGCAAGCTCTTCACGTTGATCGGCTCGGCTTCATTCTGCGCGGCGCCTTTTGGCTTACCGGCAATCGCCATACCTGCAACACGATAGAAGTTGTAGTCAGGGTTTTTACCGGGACCGGAGATCAGCAGATCTTCTTTCTCGTAAACCAGGTCCTGCCGCTTGAACTCGGCCATTTCGAAATCCGGTGTCAGCTGGATCGCGGTGGTCGGGCAGGCTTCCTCGCAGAGGCCACAGAAAATGCAGCGCGAGAAGTTGATGCGGAAGAAGTCCGGGTACCAGCGACCGTCTTCGGTTTCAGCTTTCTGCAGCGAGATGCAACCCACCGGGCACGCCACGGCGCACAGGTTGCAGGCTACACAACGCTCTTCGCCGTCGGGGTCGCGGGTCAGGACGATACGGCCACGGAAACGCGGCGGCAGGTACACGGGTTCTTCCGGGTACTGCAGCGTGTCGCGCTTGCGGAAGGCGTGGCCGAAGATCATCACCAGGCTGCGAAGCTGGGTGAAGAAGCCATGCACGATGTCAAAAATGTACTTCATGATTCTCTATCCTCACTGAGCCGCGACGGCGGGCGTGTTGAGCAACACGATCGCAGCGGTCACCAGCATGTTGACGAGGGTCAGCGGCAGGCAGAACTTCCAGCTGAAGTCCATCACTTGGTCATACCGTGGGCGCGGAATCGAGGCGCGCAGCAGGATGAAGAACATGATGAAGAACGCGGTTTTCAGTGCGAACCAGATGAACGGGATCTGCGGCAGGAGGCCGAACGGGCCGTGCCAGCCACCGAAGAACAGCGTGACCAGCAGCGCCGAGATCAACACGATGCCGATGTACTCACCTACGAAGAACATGCCCCATTTCATGCCGGCGTATTCAATGTGGTAACCGTCGGCCAGTTCCTGTTCCGCTTCCGGCTGGTCGAACGGGTGACGGTGAGTCACGGCGACGCCAGCGATGAAGAAGGTCAGGAAACCGAAGATCTGCGGAATGATGAACCACATGTTCTGCGCTTGGTATTCAACGATGTCGCGCATGTTGAACGAGCCAACCTGGATCACGATGCCCATCAGCGACAGGCCCATGAACACTTCGTACGACACGGTTTGTGCCGAGGCCCGCAAGCTGCCCAACAGGGCGAACTTGTTGTTGCTCGACCAGCCGGCGAACAGCACCGCGTAGACCGAAAGACCCGCCATGGCGAAGAAGAACAGGATGCCGATGTTGATATCCGCCACGCCCCAGGTCGGGGTGATCGGGATGATCGCGAAGGCAATCAGCAAGGCGCTCATGGCCACGACCGGTGCCAGGGTGAAGATCACTTTGTCGGCGAACGGCGGGGTCCAGTCTTCCTTGAAGAACATCTTGATCATGTCGGCCGCAATCTGGAACGCGCCGAACGGGCCGACGCGGTTCGGACCGTAACGGTCCTGCCAGAGGGCGAGCAAACGACGCTCGACCCAGCTCAGCAGCGCGCCGCAAACCACTACGGCGAGCAGAATCACGATGGCCTTGAGGACCGCGATGATTACGTCGATCACTTCAGGAGTGAACCAGGTCATAGCGCTGCCTCCTGCAGACCGTCAACGGATTTGCCAAAGATGGCTGGTGGAATGCCGGCGATACCTGCAGGCAATGCGACCAGACCGGCACCCAGCTCTTCGTTGATGCGCAGCGGCAGACGCAAAGTCTGGCCGGCAACGTTCAAGCTCAGCAGGGCACCGTCATTGACACCCAGGCGATCGGCTTCGGACTTGGCCAGCGACACGTAGGCGGCCGGGATGCGTTCCTGCACCGGTGCGGCTTTGGAAGAGTTTTCTTCGCTGCCGAACAGGTGGAAGAACGGTACGACCTGCCAGGTGCCTGGCGCCGGGTTGAACGCACGCGGAACACTGGCGAACCAATTCAGCGAATCACCGGTGCTTTCGATCAGGCGAGTGCCCGGGTCGCCAGCGCGCAGGTGACCACCGACTTCGTCCTGGAACTTGTTCCAGGCTTGCGGCGAGTTCCAGCCCGGAGACCAGGCGAAAGGTACTTGCTGGCGCGGTTCGGCGGAGCCCGAGTAACCTTCCATGGAGAACGAGAACGCGGTGTCGTTATCCTGGGAAGTACGCGGTTCGTGCACGCTGATGTCGGCGCGCATGGCGGTACGACCGGAGTAACGCAGCGGTTCGCGCGCCAGTTTCAGGCCTTTGATCCGGAATGCGGCGGACGGTGCGGCATCGACGATACGCGCCAGTTGCGGCGTGCTTGCAGCAACGGCAGCGGTGACGTGGTCCAGTTGGGTCCAGTCGATCGGCTGGTTCAGCAGGGTCGAACGCAGGGCGTGCAGCCAGCGCCAGCCTTCGTGAACCAGAATGCTCGCGTCGAGGTAAGTCGGGTCGAAGACCTGGAAGAAGCGCTGGGCGCGGCCTTCCTGGCTGACCAGCGTACCGTCGCCTTCAGCGAAGCTGGCCGCTGGCAGTACCAGGTGCGCGCGATCGCTGGTGGCGGTCTTCTGATGGTCCGCCACGATCACCACTTTCGCGGCGTTCAGGGCAGCATCGACCTTGGATTTGTCGGTGCGGGTGTACAGGTCGTTTTCCAGCACGACGATGGCGTCGGCACGGCCGTCGATTACCGCTTGCAGCGCTTCGTCGACCGAGTTGCCGCCGAGCATGGCCAGGCCGAGGCTGTTGGCCTCCGGCACGATCAGGCTGATGGAACCGTTCTTCTCGCGCAGCTTCAGGGCTTTGGCGATGTTTGCCGCCGCTTCGATCAGCGCCTTGGAACCCAGCGAGGTACCGGCAATGATCAGCGGACGCTTGGCGGCGAGCAGGGCGTCGGCAATGCGCTTGGCCAGCGCCAGAGCTTCAGCGTCCAGACCTTCAACGGCCGGTGCGCTGGCGTCGAGGGCGTGAGCCACGGCGAAACCGATGCGGGCCAGGTCGTCTGGTGCGGCGTGAACGCATTCTTCAGCGATGTCGTCGAGCTTGGTTTCAGCCAGGCTGGCGATGAACAGCGGGTTCAGCTCGTGCTGGCCGATGTTCTTCACCGCGGCGTCGAGCCATGGCTGAACGCGCATGGCGTCGGCCATGTCTTCGGCCTTGCCCTTGACCGATTGACGCAGGGCCAGGGCCATGCGCGCAGCGGTCTGGGTCAGGTCTTCGCCGAGGACGAAAATCGCATCGTGGTCTTCGACGTCGCGCATGTTCGGGATCGGCAGCGGGCTGTCTTTGAGCACCTGCATGACCAGACGAATGCGTTCCAGCTCCGAGGCTTCGATACCGGAGTAGAAGTGCTCGGCGCCGACCAGTTCGAGCAGCGCGTAGTTGCTTTCGAGGCTGGCGCGTGGCGAACCGATACCGACGATGTTGCGACCGCGCAGCAGGTCGGCGGCTTTATCCAGTGCTTCGTCCAGGCTCAGTTTCGCGCCGTTGGCCAGCAGTGGCTGACGTGGGCGATCCTTGCGGTTGACATAGCCATAGCCGAAACGGCCACGGTCGCACAGGAAGTACTGGTTCACCGAACCGTTGAAGCGGTTTTCGATGCGGCGCAGTTCGCCGTAACGCTCGCCCGGGGAGATGTTGCAACCGCTGGAGCAGCCATGGCAGATGCTCGGCGAGAACTGCATGTCCCATTTGCGGTTGTAGCGCTCGGAGTGAGTCTTGTCGGTGAACACACCGGTCGGGCAGACCTCGGTGAGGTTGCCGGAGAACTCGCTTTCCAGGGTGCCGTCTTCAACGCGACCGAAGTACACGTTGTCGTGGGCGCCAAACACACCGAGATCGGTGCCACCGGCGTAGTCCTTATAGAAGCGCACGCAACGGTAGCAAGCGATGCAGCGGTTCATTTCGTGGGAAATGAACGGGCCCAGTTGCTGGTTCTGGTGGGTACGCTTGGTAAAGCGATAACGGCGCTCGTTGTGGCCGGTCATCACCGTCATGTCTTGCAGGTGGCAGTGACCGCCTTCCTCACAGACCGGGCAGTCGTGAGGGTGGTTGGTCATCAGCCATTCAACGACGCTGGCGCGAAACACTTTCGCTTCTTCGTCGTCGATGGAGATCCAGCTGCCGTCGGTGGCGGGGGTCATGCAGGACATGACAATCCGACCACGCTTGTCGTTCTCGTCGGTGTACTGCTTGACCGCGCACTGGCGGCAAGCGCCAACGCTGCCAAGGGCTGGGTGCCAGCAGAAATAAGGGATATCGAGGCCTAGCGACAGACATGCCTGTAACAGGTTGTCTGCCCCATCGACTTCGAGCTCTTTGCCGTCTACGTGGATAGTGGCCATGGTTCAAAGTTCTTCGTTGGCCCGGTGTCAGCGGGCGTGGCTAATGGAATCTTGTTATCCGTCCAAATCCAAACAGCCTCAAAAGGCGTCATCGGACGAAAGGCGAACGGCACGGACCGTTCGCCTTTTTTAAAGCGTTAAGCGCCGACTACGATCGGCTTTGCCAGAGGCGGGACGACGGCGCGGGTAGGCGCGATGCCGGCTTCGAACTCTGGACGGAAGTATTTGATGGCACTGCCCAACGGCTCCACGGCACCCGGTGCGTGAGCACAGAAGGTCTTGCCTGGGCCGAGGAAACCGACCAGACCCAGCAGGGTCTCGATATCGCCGGCTTGCCCTTCACCGTTCTCGATCGCGCGCAGCAGCTTGACGCTCCACGGCAGACCGTCACGGCATGGGGTGCAGAAACCACACGATTCACGGGCGAAGAACTCTTCCATGTTGCGCAGCAGGGACACCATGTTGACGCTGTCGTCCACCGCCATGGCCAGGCCGGTACCCATACGGGTGCCCACTTTGGCGATGCCGCCGGCGTACATTTGTGCGTCCAGGTGTTCCGGCAACAGGAAGCCGGTACCGGCGCCGCCTGGCTGCCAGCACTTGAGCTTGTAACCGTCGCGCATGCCGCCGGCGTAGTCTTCGAACAGCTCGCGACCGGTAACGCCGAACGGCAATTCCCACAGGCCCGGGTTCTTGACCTTGCCGGAGAAGCCCATGAGCTTGGTGCCCATGTCTTCGCTGCCTTCACGGGCCAACGATTTGTACCAGTCCACGCCGTCGGCAATGATCGCCGGCACGTTGCACAGGGTTTCGACGTTGTTCACGCAAGTCGGCTTGCCCCACACGCCCACGGCGGCAGGGAAGGGCGGCTTGGAGCGCGGGTTGGCGCGGCGGCCTTCGAGGGAGTTGATCAGTGCGGTTTCTTCACCGCAGATGTAACGCCCGGCGCCGGTGTGGACGAACAGCTCGAAATCGAAGCCGCTGCCCAAAATGTTTTTACCCAACAGCCCCGCTGCCTTGGCTTCTTCCACGGCACGGTTGAGGTGCTTGGCAGCGGTGGTGTACTCGCCACGCAGGAAGATGTAGCCACGGTAGGTTTTCAGCGCGCGAGCACTGATCAGCATGCCTTCGATCAGCAGATGGGGCAGTTGCTCCATCAGCATGCGGTCTTTCCAGGTGTTCGGCTCCATTTCATCCGCGTTGCACAGCAGGTAGCGGATGTTGATGGATTCGTCCTTGGGCATCAGGCCCCACTTCACGCCAGTGGGGAAGCCTGCACCGCCGCGACCCTTGAGGCCGGAGTCTTTCACGGTCTGGACGATGTCGTCCTGGGCCATATCGGCGAAGGCCTTGCGTGCAGCGGCGTAACCGTTCTTGGCCTGGTACTCATCGAGCCATACGGCTTCGCCGTCGTCACGCAGGCGCCAGGTGAGCGGGTGAGTCTCGGCCGAACGCTTGATGCGGTTGGCTGGACCGAAGGAAGTCAGGGTCATACGTAGCCCTCGAGCAATTTGGCAACGCCGGCAGGCTGCACATCACCGAATGTGTCGTCGTCGATCATCAACGCCGGCGCCTTGTCACAGTTGCCGAGGCAGCAGACCGGCAGCAGGGTGAAGCGACCGTCGGCGGTGGTCTGGCCCAGGCCGATGCCCAGCTTGCTCTGGATTTCGCTGACCACCGATTCATGGCCGCCGATGTAGCAGACCATGCTGTCGCAGACGCGGATGATGTGACGGCCGACTGGCTGACGGAAAATCTGGCTATAGAAAGTAGCCACCCCTTCAACATCGCTGGCCGGGATGCCGAGGATTTCGCCGATGGCGTAGAGCGCGCCGTCAGGCACCCAGCCACGTTCCTTCTGGACGATCTTCAGGGCTTCGATCGACGCCGCGCGCGGGTCTTCGTAGTGATGCAGCTCGTGCTCGATGGCCGAGCGCTCGGTTTCGCTGAGGGCGAAACGGTCTGTCAGGATAAGCGTGCTGTTCATGCTTAACGGTCCACGTCGGCCATAACGAAATCGATACTACCCAGGTACGCGATCAAGTCCGCGACCATGCTGCCTTTGATCACCGAAGGGATCTGCTGCAAGTGCGGGAAGCTTGGGGTACGAATCCGGGTGCGGTAGCTCATGGTGCCGCCATCGCTCGTCAGGTAATAACTGTTGATGCCCTTGGTCGCTTCGATCATCTGGAAGGATTCGTTGGCCGGCATGACCGGGCCCCACGAAACTTGCAGGAAGTGCGTGATCAGGGTCTCGATGTGCTGCAGCGTGCGCTCTTTAGGTGGCGGCGTGGTCAGCGGGTGATCCGCCTTGTACGGGCCTTCCGGCATGTTGCGCAGGCACTGCTCGATGATCTTGATGCTCTGGCGCATTTCTTCGACGCGAACGATGCAACGGTCGTAGGCATCGCCATTGGCCGCCAGCGGGACTTCGAATTCGAAGTTTTCGTAGCCGGAGTAGGGGCGAGCTTTACGCAGGTCGAAATTGCAACCGGTCGAACGCAGGCCGGCACCGGTGACGCCCCATTCCAGGGCTTCCTTGGTGTTGTAGGCGGCGACGCCGATGGTCCGGCCACGCAGGATGCTGTTGTCCAGTGCGGCTTTCTGGTATTCGTCCAGACGCTTTGGCATCCACTCGACGAAATCCTTGACCAGTTTTTCCCAGCCGCGTGGCAGGTCGTGGGCGACGCCACCGATGCGGTACCAGGCCGGGTGCAGGCGGAAACCGGTAATGGCTTCGATCACCGTGTACGCCTTCTGGCGGTCGGTGAAGGTGAAGAACACCGGAGTCATCGCGCCGACGTCCTGGATGTAAGTCCCCAGGAACAGCAGGTGGCTGGTGATCCGGAAGAACTCGGCCATCATGATGCGGATGACATCGACCTTCTCGGGCACCTTGATGCCGGCCAGCTTCTCGACCGAGAGCACGTACGGCAGGTTGTTCATTACGCCGCCGAGGTAGTCGATACGGTCGGTGTACGGAATGAAGCTGTGCCAGGACTGACGCTCGGCCATCTTCTCGGCACCACGGTGGTGGTAGCCGACGTCTGGCACGCAGTCGACGATCTCTTCACCGTCCAGCTGCAGGATGATACGGAACGCACCGTGGGCCGAAGGGTGGTTCGGACCCAGGTTGAGGAACATGTAGTCCTCGTTCGGGCCGGAACGCTTCATGCCCCAGTCTTCAGGCTTGAAGCGCGCGGCTTCTTCCTCAAGCTGTTGCTTGGCCAGGGTCAGGCTGAACGGATCGAACTCGGTGGCACGGGCCGGGAAGTCCTTGCGCAGCGGGTGACCTTCCCAGGTCGGCGGCATCATGATGCGGCTCAGGTGCGGGTGGCCGGCAAAGTGAATGCCGTACATGTCCCACACTTCACGCTCATACCAGTTGGCGTTCGGCCAGATGCTGGTGACGCTCGGCAGGTTGAGGTCGCTCTCGGACAAGGCAACCTTGATCATTACGTCACTATTACGTTCGATCGACATCAAGTGATAGAACACAGTGAAGTCGACGCCGTTTGGCAGCCCTTGACGCTTGGTACGCAGACGCTCGTCCACGCCGTGCAGGTCATAGAGCATGACGTACGGCTTGGGCAGGTTGCGCAGGAAAGTCAGGACTTCGACGAGTTTGGCACGGGCAACCCAAAGCACCGGCATGCCGGTGCGGGTAGGCTGGGCGGTGAACGCCTCTGGGCCAAAACGTTTGTTCAGTTCGACGACCACATCCTGGTCGTCTGCCTTATAAGGCGGGATGTACAGAGCACTGCCTGCAGTCATGGTTATTTATCGCTTTCGGTCAACGTAAAGAATGAAGCCAGTTTCTCGTTCTATAAAAGAAGCAGATCTGGATCAGACTTCGTCGGGGCTGCGCAGGTTGGTTACCTGAATACGCTGTTCGCGGCGCTGTTCCTTTTGCGAAGGCATCTCGGCGCGGTAAACGCCTTGATCGCCAACGACCCAGGAAAGTGGGCGACGCTCCTGGCCAATCGACTCCTGCAACAGCATCAAGCCTTGCAGAAAAGCTTCAGGGCGGGGTGGGCAGCCAGGCACGTAGACGTCCACGGGCAGGAACTTGTCCACCCCTTGAACGACGGAGTAGATGTCGTACATGCCACCGGAGTTGGCGCACGAACCCATGGAAATGACCCATTTAGGTTCGAGCATCTGCTCGTAGAGACGCTGAATGATCGGCGCCATCTTGATGAAGCAGGTACCGGCGATAACCATGAAATCCGCCTGACGCGGCGATGCCCGGATTACCTCGGCGCCAAAGCGCGCGATGTCGTGGGGCGCCGTGAAGGCGGTGGTCATTTCCACGTAGCAGCACGAAAGACCGAAGTTATACGGCCACAGGGAGTTCTTGCGCCCCCAGTTGATCGTGCCGTTGAGCACGTCTTCGAGCTTGCCCATGAAAATGTTTTTGTGAACTTGATCTTCTAACGGATCGGAAACGGTTTCCCGTTGGCCAATCGGATACTGCTCGTTAGGAGCATCGGGGTCGATCCTGGTGAGATTGTATTGCATTGCCAAAGCCTCATTGTTTCAGCTTCGCTTGCCGCTTAAGACGAGCTGCCGGAGCCCAGTCAAGGGCGCCCACTCGAAATAGGTAGACAAGACCTGCCAACAGAATTGCTATGAAAACGAGAGCTTCGACGAATCCGGTCCAGCCGCTTTCGCGGACGGACACAGACCAGGCAAAGAGAAAGAGGGCTTCGATATCGAAGATCACGAAGAGCATCGCGACCAGATAGAATTTGGCTGAGAGCCGCAAGCGGGCGCCACCTGTAGGTAGCATGCCGGACTCGAACGGTTCGTTTTTGCTGCGGCCCCAGGCTTTTGACCCGAGGAGGCTGGAGACGCCGAGCATGAAGGCGCAAAGGCCGCCGACACCCAGAAGGAAAATGGCAAAGCCCCAGTTGTGGGCCATGAGTCCGGTCGCTTCGGGCATGCTGGTAATCCTTAACAGAGAGCAAAGGTCTCTGAGCTTGATAAAGAAATAAGGCAGTGACGATATGTCGCAGCAATCAATCCCGCTGATTTTATGGCTAAACACCCTGCAAGTAAAATTCCTATAGCGAAATTATTTATTGGAATAAGGACATGGCGCATCTCCAAAGCCCTGTAGCCCATACGGTTCGGGCATTAGCGGGGGTTTTGTCAAATATGTTTTGTAGGGAATGTAACGAACATAGTTTTCGCTAAATGATAATCAATGTTATTTGGTGTGGTTTTCAAACTGTTTAGCGAGCAGCGGTTTGGGAAGTTGTCTTATATGCGCGTTACTGCAAGTAGCGCGCGGGGTGGTTTTACCTTGTTTTCCTGATCGTGAAACTGCTCTGGATCAAGGTTTTTCCCTGCGCTCGATCCTGTAGGAGCGAGAGGAGGGGAATCCCAGGCAAAAAAACGCCCCGAACCAGTCGGGGCGTCAGATGAGCGGCTTTGCGGTTAGCTTTTTATTCGGTCCGCAAGGGCCGTTTGTTTAAGCGAAGCAGATCAGTGGAACTGTTCTTCTTCGGTCGAGCCGGTCAGTGCGGTTACCGAAGACGTGCCACCCTGGATCACGGTGGTCATGTCGTCGAAGTAGCCGGTGCCCACTTCCTGCTGGTGAGCCACGAAGGTGTAGCCCTTGGCGGCGTCAGCGAACTCTTGCTCTTGCAGCTTCACGTAGGCAGTCATGTCGTTGCGGGCGTAGTCGTGTGCCAGGTTGAACATGCTGTGCCACATGTTGTGAATGCCGGCCAGGGTGATGAACTGGTGCTTGTAACCCATGGCGGACAGTTCGCGCTGGAACTTGGCGATGGTCGCGTCGTCCAGGTTTTTCTTCCAGTTGAAGGAAGGCGAGCAGTTGTACGACAGCAGTTGGTCCGGGTATTCCTTTTTGATCGCTTCGGCGAAGCGACGGGCTTCGTCCAGATCCGGCTTGGCGGTTTCGCACCAGATCAGGTCGGCGTACGGCGCGTAGGCCAGGCCGCGAGCGATGGCCTGGTCGAGACCGGCGCGAACCTTGTAGAAGCCTTCCTGGGTACGGGTGCCGGTCACGAATGGCTGGTCGTACGGGTCGCAGTCGGACGTCAGCAGGTCAGCAGCGTTGGCGTCGGTACGGGCCAGGATAATGGTCGGTACACCGGCGACGTCGGCTGCCAGGCGAGCAGCGGTCAGCTTCTGCACGGCTTCCTGGGTCGGAACCAGTACCTTGCCGCCCATGTGGCCGCATTTTTTCACGGAGGCCAGTTGGTCTTCGAAGTGAACGCCGGCGGCGCCTGCTTCGATCATGCTTTTCATCAGCTCGTAAGCGTTCAGCACGCCGCCGAAACCGGCTTCAGCGTCAGCCACGATCGGGGCGAAGTAGTCGATGTAGCCTTCGTCGCCCGGGTTCTTGCCGGCTTTCCACTGAATCTGGTCAGCGCGACGGAACGAGTTGTTGATGCGCTTGACCACGGTTGGAACCGAATCCACCGGGTACAGCGACTGGTCCGGGTACATCGATTCGGCGGAGTTGTTATCCGCAGCCACTTGCCAGCCCGACAGGTAGATCGCCTGGATGCCGGCCTTGACTTGCTGTACCGCCTGGCCACCGGTCAGGGCGCCCATGCAGTTGACGAAATCTTTCTCAGGGCGGAAGGACGGCTTGGCGCCCTGGGTCACCAGGTTCCAGAGCTTCTCGGCGCCCATTTTTGCAAAGGTGTGCTCAGGTTGAACCGAGCCACGCAGACGGACGACGTCAGCAGCGGAGTAATTGCGCTTCACGCCTTTCCAGCGTGGGTTTTCAGCCCAGTCTTTTTCGAGGGCTGCAATTTGCTGTTCGCGTGTCAGTGCCATGGAGATAAACCTCGTCGCGTCTTTAATCGAAAATGGTTCTGGGTGAACAATTCCTGCGTGCCAAATACGCTCATTCAGTTGGGGGCGTACATGGCTGCTCGCTGACCAGAAGCTTAGGCGGTCAAGTCGGGTTCGGCGGGGATGGCGACGGGATGAACGATGGGCTCGAGGGGAAGTGAGCAGGTAAGGGCGAACTGGCGAGCGCATTCGGGCGTCGTGGGCCTTGGTGCGAACTTCAGTGTGGAGCCGGGTTACCTAATTACGCTTCCGTCCCTCGGGACAACTTCGTTCCAGTCGGCAACCTCGTCAAACACACCTTGTGGGCGGTACAGACACGAATCGGCTCGCGGGGTAGGGTGCGAACAGCGACTCGAAAGCCCTTGCCAGGGCCTCTGATTAGCGGGAGCGAGGCCATCATGCCTTTGCTTTTTTGGCTCGTCAAACGTTTTGTAGTGCTTTTTTTCAAGCACTACATCTTTGGTCTAATACGACTAATCAGTCAGTTTTTGGTGCTTTAGTCCAAGGTGTCGACTTTCACCCGCAAAGTCATGTCATCCCGGCCTTGAGTCGAGTAGCTGCGGATCAGGCCCTGTTTGTCGGCCTGAGTCTGACGATTCACGCCGGCCAGGGTGATCCACTCGCCCAGTCGGCCGCTGACAGTTGTGTCGGTACTTTGCACGTTCACTACATCGGGACGTTCCTGGCTCATCCGGTCACGGTTGGTACTGATAGCCAGGTGAACGATGTTGCCGGTGACGCTGGCGGTGACGTAGAAACCCTGGGTGACATTGCGGTATTCGGTCTGGCTGCGCAGGTCGCCATAGCCGTCAGTCTGAGTGCTGGTAAGCGGCACGCTTTGGCCGACCTGGATTAGCGCCGGTGCGCCTTCGCTGGCCTGAATCTGCTGGATACCGCCTTCACGGCTGTCGGTGCTGCGATTGATGATGCGGGTTTGATTCGGTGCGGCACCGTTGACCGAGTAGCCCTGATCGCCCTGAAAGTTGTTTTCGTTGGTGTCGACGGTGATCAGTAAGCGTTTGGGGGCGGTGTCGAGTTGCGCGAGGAAGGTCTTGAGTTCATCGATCTTGTCGGGCTCGGCGTTGACGATCAGCTGGTTGCCGTAGGCGCTGACCTTGCCGTCCTTGCCGATGAAGTTCTGCGCTACTGGCAGCAGGTCGGCGCTGGTGCGGTAATTCAGGGGCACGATCTCGGTGGCGGCCATGACCGAAAAACTGCAGGTCAGCAGCAGCGTGGTGAGCAGGGTGCGTAGGGACATGTCCGTTTCTCCGCAAATCAAAGGTTTGATATTGCCAGTTTGTCGGCCCGGCGTGGTGCGAGTTGAATCACAGACAGCAAAACGCCCCGGCATCCGAGAATGGCGGGGCGTTTTGTGGTGTTCTTGATGGCTTTTGTGGCGAGGGAGCTTGCTCCCGCTGGGGCGCGAAGCGGCCCCAAAATTATCAGGGCTGCTGCGCAGCCCAACGGGGGTAAGCCCCCTCGCCACAGGGAATCAAGTCGAGTGACGCACCATGTCCACATGCGGAATCCCGGCTTCCAGGAATTCCTCACTGACCATGCTGAAACCCAGGCGTTCATAGAACGCCGTGGCCTGCACTTGCGCGCTCAGCATCTGCTGCTTCAGCCCGCGCTTCTCGGCTTCACCGATCACCGCTTGCATCAGCGCATCGCCAACCTTCATGCCGCGCCAGTCTTTGAGCACCGACACCCGGCCGATGTGGCCATCGGGCAACAGGCGGGCGGTGCCGATCGGAAAGTCGCCTTCGAAGGCCAGGAAGTGCACCGCCGTGGCGTCATCGGCATCCCATTCCAGTTCAGGAGGAACGGATTGCTCGGCGACGAATACCGCTTCACGAATGCGCCGGATCTCGGCGTTGTCCTTTTGCCAGTCTGCGACACGTACGTGAATCTTATTCATCGGCAAACCCCAGGCTGCCCTGCTTGACCAGTTCACACAGCAGGCCACGGCCGTCTTCGTCGCTCAGCCATGAGCCGAGGTTATCGACATGTAGGGCGTCGGCGGCGCAGATCATTTTCAGCAGCTCGCGCAGCTTGCCCGGCAGGTAACGACTCTGGCCGCTGGCGAACAGCAGCAGGTCGTCGTCGACTTCCGACCAGGCCAAGCGCGCACTCGGGTTGCGGATCAGCACGGCACCTTCTTCGAGAGCGCTGAGGAAGTCTTGCTCTTCGACTTCTTCCGGGCCGACCACCAGTTCCGGGTAGCGCGGCTCGGTCATGAACTGGCCGAACCAGGTCAGCAGCAGGCGCTCGTCGCTCATGTGCTCGGCCAGCAGGCTTTTGAGGCGATCAAGGGCATCGTGCTGGATCTGATGAGGATCGACCGCCGGCAGGGCGTCGGCGTCGGTGTAGCGCTCTTCGTCCGACAGGAACTGGCTGAGGAAGTCGGTGAAGTGGGTCAGCACTTCAGCGGCGCTCGGGGCGCGGAAACCGACCGAGTAGGTCATGCAGTCGTCGACAGCCACGCCACAGTGAGCCAGGCGCGGCGGCAGGTAGAGCATGTCGCCCGGTTCCAGTACCCACTCATCGGTGGCTTCGAATTCGGCGAGGATGCGCAGGTCCGCGTGCTGCAGCAGCGGGCTCTCGGTATCGCACATCTGGCCGATTTTCCAGTTGCGCTTGCCGTGGCCTTGCAGCAGGAACACGTCGTAGTTATCGAAGTGCGGACCGACGCTACCGCCTGGGGCGGCGAAGCTGATCATCACGTCGTCGACGCGCCAGCTCGGCAGGAAGCGGAAGTTTTCCAGCAGTTCTGCGACTTCCGGCACGAATTGGTCGACGGCTTGCACCAGCAGGGTCCATTCGCGTTCCGGCAGTTTGCTGAATTCGTCTTCGGCGAACGGGCCGCGGCGCAATTCCCAAGGGCGCTCACCGTGCTCGATCACCAGGCGCGATTCGACTTCTTCTTCCAGCGCCAGGCCGGCGAGTTCGTCGGCGTCGATCGGGCTTTCGAAATCAGGAATCGCCTGACGGATCAGCAGGGGTTTTTTCTGCCAGTAGTCGCGCAGGAATTCCCGTGCCGTGATGCCGCCCAGAAGTTGAAGAGGAATGTCAGGATTCATGTGTAACCTATTGAAAAAATGCACTTTTCAGACGGGAATAAAAACGCCCGGCGGCGCCGGGCGTCTCAAACGGGTAGAGCGGTCGATCAGATGCGTTTGGCTTGTGCTACAGCGTTGCCGATGTAGTTGGCCGGGGTGAGCAGTTTCAGCTCAGCCTTGGCGGCGGCTGGCATGTCCAGGCCGTCGATGAAAGTTTGCAGTGCTTCAGGGCTGATGCCCTTGCCCCGCGTCAGCTCTTTGAGCTTCTCGTACGGGTTTTCGATGTTGTAGCGACGCATCACGGTCTGGATCGGCTCGGCCAATACTTCCCAGCAAGCGTCCAGGTCGGCGGCAATCTTTTGCTCGTTGAGCTCCAGTTTGCTGATGCCTTTGAGGCTGGCTTCGTACGCGATCACGCTGTGGGCGAAGCCGACACCGAGGTTGCGCAGTACGGTGGAGTCGGTCAAGTCGCGCTGCCAGCGGGAGATTGGCAGTTTGCTCGCCAGGTGCTGGAACAGTGCGTTGGCGATGCCCAGGTTGCCTTCGGAGTTTTCGAAGTCGATCGGGTTGACCTTGTGCGGCATGGTCGACGAACCGATTTCGCCAGCGATGGTGCGCTGTTTGAAATAACCCAGGGAGATGTAGCCCCAGATGTCGCGGTCGAAGTCGATCAGGATGGTGTTGAAGCGCGCGATCGCGTCGAACAGCTCGGCGATGTAGTCGTGCGGTTCGATCTGCGTGGTGTACGGGTTGAAGCCCAGGCCCAGCTCGTCTTCGATGAAGGCGCGGGCGTTGGCTTCCCAGTCGATCTCAGGGTAGGCCGACAGGTGAGCGTTGTAGTTGCCGACGGCGCCGTTGATCTTGCCCAGCAGCGGAACGGCGGCGACTTGGGCGATTTGACGCTCCAGGCGGTAAACCACGTTCGCCAGCTCTTTGCCCAGGGTGGTCGGCGATGCCGGTTGACCGTGGGTGCGCGACAGCATCGGCACTTCAGCGAAACGGAGGGCCAGTTCGCGGATGGCGTTGGCGGTCTGGCGCATCAGCGGCAGTATCACGTCATCACGGCCTTCACGCAGCATCAGGGCGTGGGACAGGTTGTTGATGTCCTCGCTGGTGCAGGCAAAGTGGATGAACTCGCTGACCTTGGCCAGCTCCGGCAGCTTGGCCGCCTGCTCTTTGAGCAGGTATTCAATGGCTTTGACGTCGTGGTTGGTGGTGCGCTCGATCTCTTTGACACGCTCGGCGTGCTCCAGAGAGAAGTTTTCCGCCAGGGTGTTCAACACCGCGTTGGCTTCGGCGGAGAACGCCGGCACTTCGCTGATGGCAGGGTGAGCGGCCAGGCGCTGGAGCCAGCGCACTTCAACCAGAACGCGAGCACGGATCAGGCCGTATTCGCTGAAAATAGGGCGCAGGGCCTGGGTTTTGCCGGCGTAGCGGCCGTCAACAGGGGAAACCGCAGTGAGCGAAGAGAGCTGCATGGGGTGTTCTCGGACAGTCGGGCAACGAAATGGGGCGCGTATCATACATGAAAAAAATCCGCCGGTCCGTTGCCAACTGACCGGCGTATTACGCGTTACTGACTACAAAACGGTATTGCGGGCGCGGTTCAGCTGCTGCGCATCAGCGGGTAAAGCTCTTTAAGCAACTTGCGTCGGCTGATCACCAACTGCCAGCGATGACCGCCCAACTGCCGCCACAGGCGTGCCGAACGAATCCCGGCCAGCAACAGTGCGCGGATTTTCGAGGCATTGCTCGGTTGCTGCAGGTTGCGCATGTCGCCATGCACCTGAATCCGTTGGCGCAAGGTGCTCAGGGTGTCCTGGTACAGCGCACCGCAAGCGGCGATCACGTTTTCGTGGGCCGGGCCAAAGTGTTCGACCTGGGACTGAATCTGCGGCAGGCGTTTGCCGATCACGTCCAGCATGTCATTGCGCTTGGCCAATTGGCGCTCCAGTCCCAGCATCGCCAGGGCGTAGCGCAGCGGTTCGCGCTGAAGGGTGCTGGGATCGCGTTCCAGGGCGCCGATCAATGCGCGATAGCCTTCGCGCAAATTGATGTCGTCGCCGCCGTACACTTCCAGAGTGTCCTTGGGGTCGCGAATCAACAGGCTGCCGAGCATGCAAGTCAGGCCGGCTTCGTTGGTCTGGCCGGTCTTGGCGATTTTGTCGACCAGCACGGCGGCGAGAAACACGCCGCCCAGGGCCGTCAGTTGCTCCTGAGTCGGGCTCATGAACGCTGGCCCTTGCTGGTCCAGGGTTCGGCCACTTCGATCACGCCGCCGCCGAGGCAGATTTCACCGTCGTAGAACACCACGGATTGGCCCGGAGTGACCGCGCGTTGCGGGTCATCAAAGGTGGCGCGGTAGCCGGTGGCGGTCTTTTCCAGGGTGCAAGGCTGGTCGCTCTGGCGATAACGCACCTTGGCGGTCAGCCTGCGCGGCTCGGTCAAGTCGATCGGGTTGACCCAATAGATGTCCGAGGCGAGCAGGGCGCGGGAGAACAGCTGCGGGTGGGCATTGCCCTGGCCAACGATCAGCTCGTTGTGTTCCAGATCCTTGATCAATACGTACCACGGTTCTTCACCGGCGTCTTTCAGGCCGCCGATGCCCAGGCCCTGGCGCTGGCCGATGGTGTGATACATCAGGCCATGGTGGCGGCCGATGACTTCACCGTCGGTGGTCTTGATCTCGCCGGGTTGGGCCGGCAGGTATTGCTTGAGGAAATCGCTGAAGCGACGTTCGCCGATAAAGCAGATTCCGGTGGAGTCCTTTTTCTTCGCGGTGGCCAGGTCGTGTTTCTCGGCAATCGCGCGGACTTCGGGTTTTTCCAGCTCGCCGACCGGGAACAGGGTCTTGGCGATCTGTTCGCCGCCGACGGCGTGCAGGAAGTAGCTCTGGTCCTTGTTCGGATCCAGGCCCTTGAGCAATTCGGTGCGACCATCGATGTCGCGGCGACGCACGTAGTGGCCGGTGGCGATCAGGTCGGCGCCGAGCATCATGGCGTAGTCGAGGAACGCCTTGAACTTGATCTCGCGGTTGCACAGGATGTCCGGGTTCGGCGTGCGGCCGGCCTTGTATTCGGCCAGGAAGTGCTCGAACACGTTGTCCCAGTACTCGGCGGCGAAGTTGGCGGTGTGCAGCTTGATGCCAATCTTGTCGCAAACGGCCTGCGCGTCCGCCAGGTCATCCATGGCGGTGCAGTATTCCGTTCCATCGTCTTCTTCCCAGTTCTTCATGAACAGGCCTTCCACCTCATAGCCCTGCTCGATCAGCAGGAGAGCGGAAACGGAAGAGTCCACGCCGCCGGACATACCGACAATGACGCGCTTCTTTTGTGTGGCAGAAGGGGCTGGATCACGCATAGGGATTTAATGAGTGTCTTGAAAAAGGACGCGATTCTAGCAGGCTCAAGCCTGCAAGGCTAAAGAGAAGGGCGGATCAGCTCGAGGCTGAAGTGTTTACCGTCCAGATAATCATCGATGCAGCGGATGATCAGCTCACTGCGCCAGTTTGCGCGCTGTTGCAGCAGTTCGTCACGCGTCAGCCATTTTGCGCCGACAATACCGTCGTCCAATTGATAGTCGGGATGGTGTTTCAGCGCTTTGGCGGTGAAGCAGACGCGTTGATAGGTCACTCCGTTGCTCGGGGCGGTGTAGAGGTAAATGCCTATTATGCCGGTTGGCTCGACGTCCCAGCCGGTTTCTTCGAGGGTTTCGCGTACGGCGGCCTCGATCAGGGTTTCGTCCGGGTCCAGATGACCGGCGGGCTGATTGAGCACCGTTCGTCCGTGTTTGGATTCTTCGACCATCAGGAAGCGACCGTTGTCTTCGACGATGGTGGCGACGGTGATGTGGGGTAGCCAATCCATGAAATGTCCTCGATGTTGAATTTGAAGCGCTTTCCCTGTGGGGGGGCGGTGTTCACATTTGAATGCTGTCAACGCTGAAAGCACAAACCCCGGCGCATGGCCGGGGTTTGTGATGTTCCCTTACAACCTTAAACCAACGCAGCAATCGCAGCGTTGAAGGTTGCGCTCGGGCGCATGGCCTTGCTGATCAGCTCGGCATTGGCGTGGTAGTAACCGCCGATGTCCACTGGCTTGCCCTGAACGGCGTTGAGCTCGGCAACGATGGTTGCTTCGTTCGCGGTCAGGGTTTTGGCCAGTTCGCCAAATTGCGCTTGCAGTGCAGCGTCTTCGGTCTGGGCGGCCAGGGCTTGAGCCCAGTACAGTGCCAGGTAGAAGTGGCTGCCGCGGTTGTCGATGTTGCCGACTTTGCGCGATGGCGACTTGTTGTTGTCCAGGAACTGGCCAGTGGCCTGATCCAGGGTCTTGGCCAGCACCAGCGCTTTAGGGTTGTTGTACGTCACACCCAGATGCTCAAGGGAGGCGGCCAGGGCCAGGAACTCGCCCAGGGAATCCCAGCGCAGGAAGTTTTCTTCCAGCAGCTGTTGAACGTGCTTCGGTGCCGAACCGCCAGCGCCGGTTTCGAACAGACCGCCGCCATTCATCAGCGGAACGATCGACAGCATCTTGGCGCTGGTGCCCAGTTCCATGATCGGGAACAGGTCAGTCAGGTAGTCGCGCAATACGTTGCCGGTCACCGAAATGGTGTCGAGGCCGGAGCGAGTGCGCTCCAGGGTGAACTTCATCGCGTCGACTGGCGACATGATGCGGATGTCCAGGCCGGAAGTGTCGTGATCCTTCAGGTAGGCCTGAACTTTCTCGATCACTACGCCGTCGTGGGCGCGCATTGGGTCCAGCCAGAAAATCGCTGGAGTGCTGCTTGCGCGAGCACGGTTGACGGCCAGTTTGACCCAGTCCTGGATCGGCGCGTCTTTGGTCTGGCACATGCGGAAGATGTCGCCGGCTTCAACCGACTGTTCCAGCAGCAGGGTGCCTTTGCTGTCGGTGACACGAACAACGCCGTTGGCCTTGATCTGGAACGTCTTGTCGTGCGAGCCGTACTCTTCGGCTTTTTTCGCCATCAGGCCAACGTTCGGCACGCTGCCCATGGTGGTCGGATCGAAGGCGCCGTTTGCCTTGCAGTCTTCGATCACCGCCTGGTAGATGGTGGCGTAGCAGCGATCCGGGATCACCGCCTTGGTGTCGTGCAGCTGGCCGTCGGTGCCCCACATCTTGCCAGAGTCACGGATCATCGCCGGCATCGAGGCGTCGACGATGACGTCGCTCGGCACGTGCAGGTTGGTGATGCCTTTGTCGGAGTTGACCATGGCCAACGATGGACGAACGGCATAAACCGCCTGGATGTCCGCTTCGATTTGCGCTTGCTGCTCCGCAGGCAAGGCCTTGATGCGGGCGTACAGGTCGCCGATGCCGTTGTTCAGGTTGAAGCCGATCTGCGCCAGCACGTCAGCGTGCTTGGCCAGTGCGTCTTTATAGAACTCGGCAACGATCTGGCCGAACATGATCGGGTCGGAGACCTTCATCATGGTGGCTTTGAGGTGAACCGACAGCAGCACGCCTTTGGCCTTGGCGTCTTCGATCTCGGCTGCGATGAAGCTGCGCAGCGCGTTTTTGCTCATGACCGCGCAATCGAGGATCTCACCGGCTTGTACGGTGGTTTTTTCTTTCAGGACGGTGGTGGTGCCGTCTTGAGCGATCAGTTCGATTTTAACGGCGTCAGCGGCGTCGATCAGGGCAGCTTTTTCGCTGCCGTAGAAATCGCCGGTGCTCATGTGGGCTACGTGGGACTTGGAGTCCTTGGCCCAGGCGCCCATTTTGTGCGGGTGCTTGCGCGCATAGTTCTTGACAGACAGCGGTGCACGACGATCGGAGTTGCCTTCGCGCAGAACCGGGTTTACGGCGCTGCCCTTGATCTTGTCGTAGCGGGCCTTGGCTTCTTTGTCGGCGTCGCTGGTCACGGTTTCCGGGTAGTCCGGCAGCGCATAGCCCTGGGCTTGCAACTCTTTGATCGCGGCCTGCAGTTGCGGAACCGAAGCGCTGATGTTCGGCAGCTTGATGATGTTGGCTTCAGGTGTAACGGCCAGGTCGCCCAGTTCGGCGAGGTGGTCGGCTACCGCTTTGTCACCCAATTGCTCGGGGAAGCTGGCCAGGATGCGCCCTGCAAGAGAGATATCGCGGGTTTCAACGGCGATATCAGCGGAGGCGGTGAAGGCCTCTACGATAGGCAACAGTGAATAGGTGGCGAGGGCTGGGGCTTCGTCGGTGAAGGTATAGATGATCTTCGAGCGGGTGGGCATATTCGGATTAACTCTCTCTTCTTTGCTAAAGCGTGCATAGAAACTCGAGGGGCGCCGGGTAAGCGCGTTCGTTCAAAGTCATCCATGAGCCGAATGTCGAGGTTTCTTTGCGGTGATGTTGGGTGCATCGGTCGAGCGTCAAGCGGGTGGACTGCGGTAACAATCCTGCTTTTCCGGGCCCAGAGTCTCGGCTACATTTCCAGTGGCAGAGAGGTCGGCCGTCGTGACTCTGTGGTCAGCGGCGGCATTATACATAGGTAGCTGGCAATCTGCCGATGGTTCATATGCAACGATTCTCGTCCATTGGTCTAAAGGTCGCAGGCAGGCGTGGGGAGTAGCCTTGTATGGTGTGCTTGAGTTTGGCGCTTTTCCCTTTACTTTCAGGCTTGTACGTCACGAACTGTGCAGCTTCGCGGCAGATGGACGGAACATAGGGTTTGCGCGCCGATTCAACTGGGGTACGCTCGGACGAAGCCAGATGTTCAATCCAAACAATGGAGTTCAGCATGGGATACAAGAAGATTCAGGTTCCAGCCGTCGGCGAAAAAATCACCGTCAACGCGGACCATTCTCTCAATGTTCCTAACAACCCGATCATTCCCTTCATTGAAGGCGATGGTATTGGCGTTGATATCAGCCCGGTCATGATCAAGGTTGTCGATGCTGCTGTTAAGAAGGCCTACGGCGGCGAGCGCAAAATTTCCTGGATGGAAGTCTACGCCGGGGAGAAAGCGACTCAGGTTTACGATCAGGACACCTGGCTGCCTCAGGAAACCCTGGACGCGGTCAAGGACTACGTGGTTTCCATCAAGGGCCCTCTGACCACGCCGGTCGGCGGTGGCATCCGTTCCCTGAACGTGGCGCTGCGCCAGCAACTCGACCTGTATGTGTGCCTGCGCCCGGTGCGCTGGTTTGAAGGCGTGCCGAGCCCGGTCAAGAAGCCAGGCGACGTCGACATGACCATCTTCCGCGAAAACTCGGAAGACATTTATGCCGGTATCGAATGGAAGGCCGGTTCGCCGGAGGCGACCAAGGTCATCAAGTTCCTTAAAGAAGAAATGGGCGTCACCAAGATCCGTTTCGACCAGAATTGCGGTATCGGCGTCAAGCCGGTTTCCCTGGAAGGCACCAAGCGTCTGGCGCGCAAGGCCCTTCAGTATGTGGTCGACAATGACCGCGACTCGCTGACTATCGTGCACAAAGGCAACATCATGAAGTTCACCGAAGGTGCCTTCAAGGAATGGGCCTACGAAGTGGCTGCCGAAGAATTCGGCGCGACCCTGCTCGACGGCGGTCCGTGGATGCAGTTCAAAAACCCGAAAACCGGCAAGAACGTCATCGTCAAGGACGCCATCGCCGACGCCATGCTTCAGCAGATCCTGCTGCGTCCGGCCGAGTACGATGTGATCGCCACCCTGAACCTCAATGGTGACTACCTCTCCGATGCCCTGGCGGCAGAAGTGGGCGGTATCGGTATTGCGCCGGGTGCGAACCTGTCCGACACCGTGGCCATGTTCGAAGCCACCCACGGTACCGCGCCGAAGTACGCCGGCAAGGACCAGGTCAACCCGGGCTCGCTCATCCTGTCCGCAGAGATGATGCTGCGTCACATGGGCTGGACCGAAGCGGCCGACTTGATCATCAAGGGCACCAATGGCGCGATTTCCGCTAAAACCGTGACCTATGACTTCGAACGCCTGATGGATGGCGCGAAGCTGGTATCGTCTTCCGGGTTTGGCGATGCGCTCATCTCGCATATGTAAGCGGCACATGTAAGCGAATCAGCACAAAAAAACCGCCTTCGGGCGGTTTTTTATGACTGGATGGCAAGTTGTGTCAGCTCGACACTGTTTCTGGCTTGATGGCAGGTGCGGTCTGTCCGTTCAGGGAGGTCGCAGATGTGATCTTTACGGCATGCAACCCTTTGGGGCCCTGAACGATCTCGAAACTAACGATTTGCCCGGCCTTGAGGGTCTTGTATCCCTCCATCTCAATGGCTGAGTAGTGGGCAAAGAAATCGATATCCTTGCCATCCTCGTCGCGACCTTCTCTGGCGTCGGTGTTAATGAAACCGAACCCCTTGGCATTGTTGAACCATTTCACCTTACCGACAGCCATACTCATATCCCTCTGCAACAGACTCCATCACTGGAGTATCATCCAGTTAATCCGCAGTCTAATCTTGTAAATAGATTGACTCCGCGGACCTTTTTTACCCACTGTGGGCTCTATTGGTTGTAACACCGTTTTCCCGATAGTCAAGGTGACCGGGCAGTCGGAGTTGAAATCGCTGATGGCCGCCCCCACCACTGTATTTGCACAACTGACGAACCTTTCTTTCCATGCATGCAATCAGCCAGATTCGACTAACATTCAATCAGGATCGCCCTGATTTACACGACGACGATTCCGCAGGCATTGCTGTTCAGGAGGCTAAGCCTGCTTTACAGGCGCCGCCTATGTACAAGGTGGTTTTGTTCAACGATGACTACACACCGATGGATTTCGTCGTCGAAGTGCTCGAGGTGTTTTTTAACCTGAATCGCGAGCTGGCGACCAAGGTCATGCTGGCCGTTCATACAGAAGGACGGGCAGTATGTGGAGTGTTTACCCGCGACATCGCCGAGACCAAGGCCATGCAGGTCAACCAGTACGCCAGGGAAAGCCAGCATCCGCTACTCTGTGAAATCGAGAAGGACGGTTAATCGCCGACCACTTGGGTATGAGGTGAAGCTATGTTAAACCGCGAGCTCGAAGTCACCCTCAATCTAGCCTTCAAGGAGGCTCGTTCGAAGCGTCATGAATTCATGACCGTCGAACACCTGCTGCTGGCCCTATTGGATAATGAGGCTGCCGCTACCGTTTTGCGTGCCTGCGGCGCAAACCTCGACAAACTCAAGCATGACCTGCAGGAGTTCATCGACTCCACCACGCCATTGATCCCCTTGCATGACGAGGATCGTGAAACCCAGCCAACCCTGGGCTTCCAGCGTGTACTGCAACGTGCTGTCTTTCACGTACAGAGCTCGGGCAAACGCGAAGTGACTGGCGCCAACGTGCTGGTCGCGATCTTCAGTGAGCAAGAGAGTCAGGCAGTGTTTCTGCTGAAACAGCAGAGCGTTGCGCGCATCGATGTCGTCAACTACATCGCCCATGGCATTTCCAAAGTGCCAGGGCATGGCGATCACTCTGAAGGTGAACAAGATATGCAGGACGACGAGGGCGGTGAGTCTTCTTCTTCAGGCAATCCTCTGGATGCTTATGCCAGCAACCTCAACGAACTCGCGCGTCAGGGTCGTATCGATCCATTGGTGGGCCGTGAGCTCGAAGTCGAGCGCGTCGCGCAGATCCTGGCGCGTCGTCGCAAAAACAATCCGCTGCTGGTGGGCGAGGCGGGCGTGGGTAAAACCGCGATTGCCGAAGGCCTGGCCAAACGCATTGTCGACAACCAGGTGCCGGACCTGCTGGCCAACAGCGTGGTGTATTCCCTCGATCTGGGGGCCTTGCTGGCCGGAACCAAATACCGCGGCGATTTCGAGAAGCGCTTCAAGGCGTTGCTCAATGAGCTGAAAAAACGTCCGCAGGCGATCCTGTTCATCGACGAGATCCACACCATCATCGGTGCGGGCGCTGCGTCCGGTGGCGTCATGGATGCCTCGAACCTGCTCAAGCCATTGTTGTCTTCGGGCGATATTCGCTGCATCGGTTCGACCACGTTCCAGGAATTCCGCGGGATCTTCGAGAAGGACCGTGCCTTGGCCCGGCGCTTCCAGAAGGTCGATGTGTCGGAGCCTTCGGTGGAAGACACCATCGGTATCCTGCGTGGCCTGAAAGGGCGTTTCGAGCTCCATCACAACATTGAATACAGTGATGAAGCCCTGCGCGCCGCTGCCGAACTGGCATCGCGTTACATCAATGACCGGCACATGCCGGACAAGGCCATCGACGTCATCGACGAGGCGGGCGCCTATCAGCGTCTGCAGCCAGTCGAGAAACGCGTGAAGCGCATCGAAGTGCCTCAGGTCGAGGACATCGTTGCGAAAATCGCGCGAATTCCGCCAAAGCACGTCACCAGCTCCGACAAAGAGCTGCTGCGTAACCTTGAGCGTGACCTGAAGCTCACGGTATTCGGCCAGGATGCGGCGATCGACTCACTGTCGACCGCGATCAAGCTGTCCCGTGCCGGCCTCAAGTCGCCTGACAAGCCTGTCGGTTCGTTCCTGTTCGCAGGCCCGACCGGCGTCGGTAAAACCGAAGCTGCGCGTCAGTTGGCCAAGGCGTTGGGGGTCGAGCTGGTTCGCTTCGACATGTCCGAGTACATGGAGCGCCACACCGTATCGCGTCTGATCGGTGCGCCTCCAGGCTATGTCGGGTTCGACCAGGGCGGTCTGCTGACCGAAGCCATCACCAAGCAGCCTCACTGTGTATTGTTGCTCGATGAAATCGAGAAGGCGCATCCGGAAGTCTTCAACCTGCTGTTGCAGGTCATGGACCACGGTACGCTGACCGATAACAACGGGCGCAAGGCAGATTTCCGTAACGTGATCGTCATCATGACGACCAACGCCGGTGCCGAGACTGCAGCGCGTGCTTCGATCGGCTTCACCTATCAGGACCACTCGTCCGATGCGATGGAAGTGATCAAGAAGAGCTTCACGCCGGAATTCCGCAACCGTCTGGACACCATTATCCAGTTTGGTCGCCTCAGCCATGAGGTTATCAAAAGCGTGGTGGACAAGTTCCTTACCGAGCTTCAGGCGCAGCTGGAAGACAAGCGTGTGCTGCTGGAAGTCACCGACGCTGCTCGCAGCTGGCTGGCGGCCGGTGGTTACGACGTGACCATGGGTGCTCGACCAATGGCGCGCTTGATTCAGGACAAGATCAAGCGTCCGCTGGCGGAGGAGATTCTCTTTGGCGAACTGGCCGAACATGGCGGTGTGGTGCACATCGACATCAAGGACGGCGAGCTGACCTTCGAGTTCGAGACCACGGCTGAAATGGCCTGACGTTAACCGCAACAAAGCCAAAAGGCGCCGAAAGGCGCCTTTTTGCTGCCTGCCATGATCGTTCCCGCGCAGAGCGTGGAAACGATCCGCACACAAAAACGCCCGGCATAGCCGGGCGTTTTGTATTGACTTGATTAGCGAGCGCGGTAGGTGATGCGCCCTTTGCTCAAGTCATAGGGCGTCAGCTCGACGCGCACTTTGTCGCCGGTAAGAATACGAATGTAGTTCTTGCGCATCTTGCCGGAGATATGCGCGGTTACGACGTGCCCATTTTCCAACTCCACACGAAACATGGTGTTGGGCAGGGTGTCGACGACAGTGCCTTCCATTTCGAAGCTGTCTTCTTTCGACATGCAGTAAAGCCCTCGGTGTCCAATGAATGGCCCGGTGCAACTGCGCCAGGCAAAAGCGGCGTGCATTGTGCCCGAAAAGTGGGGTTTAAGCCAAGGGGTTCTAGTTCAGGATGACCCAACGTTGATTAATCAGCAGTTCGATAGGGCGATATTGGGTCTTGTAGCTCATTTTTTTGCAGTTTTTGATCCAGTAGCCGAGATAGACCGCTTCCAGCCCCAGGCGCCCGGCTTCGGCAATCTGCCAGAGAATCGCGTAACGCCCAAGGCTGCGACGTTCCTCGCCAGGCTCGTAGAAGGTGTACACCGCTGACAGGCCATTGGGCAGCAAGTCGGTGACGGCTACCGCCACCAGTCGGCCTTCGAGACGAAATTCGTAGAAGCGGGAGAACGGCAGGTCACGCACCAGGAAGGTCGAGAACTGATCGCGACTCGGCGGATACATATCGCCGTCGGCGTGGCGCTGTTCGATGTAGCGCTGATAGAGGTCGAAATACTCCTCGCTGAACGTTGGTCGGGCCGGGCGTACCTGCAGGTCGGCATTGCGTTTGAGAATGCGTTTCTGCTGGCGGTTGGGGGTAAATTGCGCTACAGGAATGCGCGCCGGTACGCATGCATTGCAATTCTGGCAATGGGGCCGGTAGAGATGATCGCCACTGCGACGAAAGCCCATTTCCGACAGATCTGCGTAGACATGCACATCCATGGGCTGACTGGGATCGAGGAACAGCGTAGTGGCCTGCTCCTCGGGCAGATAACTGCAAGAGTGGGGCTGAGTGGCATAGAACTTCAAACGCGCCAACTCGGTCATGATCAACCCTCGGGATAAACTTTTGATAAGGGGACTTTTTCATTTCGTCTCCCCGCATTAAGTGTAAGCCACACGGGCCAATGTCGCTCAGCAAACCCAGGTGGCGCGACCGGGTTGATCCAGGTGCCGGGCAAGGTAGCCGGCAAACTCGGTGCGGGGAATCGCTCGGGCGCCCAGGCTATGCAGATGATCGGTAGGCATCTGGCAATCGATCAGCACAAAACCTGAGTCTTTCAGATGTCGCACCAGCGTGGCAAAGCCATATTTGGAGGCGTTGTCGGCGCGGCTGAACATCGACTCACCGAAAAACAGCTGTCCCATGGCCAGGCCGTAGAGCCCGCCGACCAGCACGCCATCGTCCCAGACCTCCACCGAATGGGCGTAGCCGCGCCTGTGCAGTTCGACGTAGGCGTCCTGCATCGCTTGGGTGATCCAGGTGCCATCGGCGTACTCGCGCGGCGCGGCGCAGGCGCTGATGACCGCGGCAAAATCCCGATCGAAGGTCACTTGATAGCGTTGTTGGCGCAGCAGTTTATTCAGGCTGCGAGAGACATGCAGTTCGTCGGGAAACAGCACCGTGCGCGGATCCGGTGACCACCAGAGAATCGGTTGGCCTTCCGAGAACCACGGAAAGCAGCCATGGCGATACGCCTGAATCAGGCGGTCGGCGGACAGATCGCCGCCTGCGGCCAGCAGTCCGTTGGGGTCGCGCATGGCTTTTTCCAGCGGCGGAAAAGTCAGGGTATTGCGTTGTAACCAAGTCAGCATGGGATCCGGGCTTGCAGAAGGGGAGGGCGGTGGCGGGCGATAAACCCGCCAGATAGAAGGTTAACCGTCAAACGCCGGGAATGTCATCGAGATACTTCTCGGCATCCAGCGCAGCCATGCAACCGGCTCCGGCAGAGGTCACTGCCTGGCGGTAAACGTGGTCGGCCACGTCGCCGGCGGCGAATACACCCTGGGTGGCGGTGGCGGTGGCGTCGCCTTCGCTGCCGCCCTTGACCAGCAGGTAGCCGTTGCGCATCTGCAGCTGGCCCTGGAACAGGTCGGTGTTGGGTTTGTGGCCGATGGCGATGAACACGCCGGCCAGCGACAGTTCAGCGGTTTCGCCGGTATGGCTGTGACGCAGGCGGGCGCCGGTCACGCCGCTGGCGTCACCGAGTATTTCGTCCAGGTTCTGGTTCCAGTGCAGGCGGATATTGCCGTTGGCGGCTTTTTCGAAGAGCTTGTCCTGCAGGATCTTCTCCGAACGCAGTTTGTCGCGACGGTGAATCAGATGAACCTCCTTGGCGATGTTCGACAGGTACAGGGCTTCTTCCACCGCGGTGTTGCCGCCGCCGACCACTGCGACCACCTGGTTGCGATAGAAGAAACCATCGCAGGTGGCGCAGGCCGAAACCCCTTTGCCGGCAAAGGCTTCTTCCGATGGCAGCCCCAGGTATTGGGCCGAAGCGCCGGTGGCGATAATCAGCGCATCGCAGGTGTAGGTGCCGCTGTCGCCGATGAGCTCGAACGGGCGCTGTTGCAACTTGGCGGTATGGATGTGGTCGTAAACGATCTCGGTGTCGAAGCGTTCGGCGTGTTTCTGCATGCGTTCCATCAGCACCGGGCCAGTCAGGCCTTCGACGTCGCCGGGCCAGTTGTCGACTTCGACGGTAGTGGTCAGCTGGCCACCGGCCTGTATGCCGGTAATGACAACGGGTTTGAGGTTGGCGCGAGCGGCATAAACGGCTGCGCTGTAACCGGCAGGGCCGGAACCCAGAATGATCAGGCGGGAATGCTTCGCTTCACTCATAAAAACACCTCATAAGCCTTTGTCACAAAAGAGAATGCATGCTCAAATTGGACTGCGCGTATTGTGCTGTTGGCTATGCTGGAGCCAAGGGTCTCAAGCATGGCATTGGGCGAACAAACCCGTACAATGCCCGCTTGTAACAGTGTTTGTATCAAAAAAGCGCTGCGTGCCGTATTTCGAAAAGCCGGGGCACAGTGTTAAAAGTAGTCCCGGTTGGGACTGTTAACTTTTTTACCTGCCTGGATTGGGCAGTTTTTATAGTCATTCAACAGATGGACGCGCCAAGGGCGCAGGAAAAGAAGCGTTTTGAAGAAATCCACCGCAGCACCTAAAACAGTCGTTCCGCTCTGGCGCCAGCAATTGCACTACCGGCTCAAGGAAGGTGCATTGATCGCCATCGGCGCCTTGTGCCTGTTCCTGATGATGGCCTTGTTGACCTATGGCAAGGACGATCCGGGCTGGAGCCATAACAGCAAGATCGACGACGTACAGAACTTCGGCGGGCCTGCCGGCTCTTACAGCGCCGACATCCTGTTCATGGTCCTGGGTTACTTCGCCTACATTTTCCCGCTATTGCTGGCGATCAAGGCCTATCAGATCTTCCGTCAGCGCCACGAGCCATGGCAGTGGAGCGGCTGGCTGTTTTCCTGGCGCCTGATCGGCCTGGTGTTTCTGGTGCTGTCGGGCGCGGCGCTGGCCCATATCCATTTCCATGCGGCGACCGGTCTGCCGGCCGGCGCCGGCGGCGCTTTGGGTGAAAGCCTCGGCGACCTGGCGAAGAATGCGCTGAACATTCAGGGCAGCACGCTGTTGTTCATTGCGCTGTTCCTGTTCGGCCTGACGGTATTCACCGACCTGTCGTGGTTCAAGGTGATGGACGTCACCGGCAAGATCACCCTCGATTTGTTCGAATTGTTTCAGGGCGCGGCCAATCGCTGGTGGGCAGCCCGTACCGAACGCAAGCAACTGGTCGCCCAGCTGCGTGAGGTCGACGATCGCGTGCATGACGTGGTTGCGCCGACGGTCACCGATAAACGTGAGCAGGCCAAGGTCAAGGAACGCCTGATCGAGCGCGAGCAGGCCCTAAGCAAGCACATGTCCGAGCGTGAAAAGCAGGTGCCGCCGGTGATTGCTCCCGCACCGCCGAAGCCGGCCGCTCCGAGCAAGCGCGTGGAAAAAGAGAAACAAGCGCCGTTGTTCGTCGACAGCGCCGTGGAAGGCACCTTGCCGCCGATTTCGATTCTCGACCCGGCGGAAAAGAAACAACTCAATTATTCGCCTGAATCCCTGGCGGCCGTCGGCCACTTGCTGGAAATCAAGCTCAAGGAATTTGGCGTCGAAGTCTCGGTGGATTCGATCCACCCGGGCCCGGTCATTACCCGTTACGAAATCCAGCCTGCCGCCGGGGTGAAAGTCAGCCGCATTGCCAACCTGGCGAAAGACCTGGCCCGTTCCCTGGCCGTGACCAGTGTGCGCGTGGTGGAAGTGATTCCGGGCAAGACCACGGTCGGTATCGAGATCCCTAACGAAGACCGGCAGATCGTGCGGTTCTCCGAAGTCTTGTCGACCCCCGAGTACGATAACTTCAAGTCCCCGGTCACCTTGGCCCTGGGTCACGACATCGGCGGCAAACCGGTCATCACTGACCTGGCGAAAATGCCCCACTTGCTGGTGGCCGGTACGACCGGTTCCGGTAAGTCGGTGGGTGTGAACGCGATGATCCTGTCGATTCTGTTCAAGTCGGGCCCTGAAGACGCCAAGCTGATCATGATCGACCCGAAAATGCTTGAGCTGTCGATCTACGAAGGCATCCCGCACCTGCTGTGCCCAGTGGTCACCGACATGAAGGACGCCGCCAACGCCTTGCGCTGGAGCGTCGCCGAGATGGAACGGCGCTACAAACTGATGGCGAAGATGGGCGTGCGTAACCTGTCGGGCTTCAACGCCAAGGTCAAGGAAGCCCAGGACGCCGGCGAGCCGTTGAGCGATCCGCTGTACAAGCGCGAAAGCATCCACGATGAGGCACCGCTGCTGCAGAAGCTGCCGACCATCGTCGTGGTGGTCGACGAATTCGCCGACATGATGATGATCGTCGGCAAGAAGGTTGAAGAGCTGATCGCGCGTATCGCGCAGAAGGCGCGTGCGGCGGGTATCCACTTGATCCTCGCGACCCAGCGTCCGTCGGTGGATGTGATCACCGGTCTGATCAAGGCGAACATCCCGACCCGTATGGCGTTCCAGGTATCGAGCAAGATCGATTCGCGGACCATCATCGACCAGGGCGGCGCCGAACAACTGCTGGGCCACGGTGATATGTTGTACATGCCGCCGGGCACCAGCCTGCCGATTCGTGTTCACGGCGCATTCGTGTCCGATGACGAGGTGCACCGGGTGGTTGAAGCCTGGAAGTTGCGCGGCGCGCCGGAATACAACGATGACATCCTCGCCGGTGTCGAAGAGGCTGGTAGCGGCTTTGAAAACGGCGGCGGTGGCGGTGAAGATGATGCCGAAACCGACGCGCTCTACGACGAAGCGGTGCAGTTCGTCCTGGAAAGCCGTCGCGCATCCATCTCCGCGGTTCAGCGCAAGCTGAAAATCGGCTACAACCGCGCGGCGCGCATGATCGAAGCCATGGAGATGGCCGGGGTCGTAACGTCCATGAACACCAACGGTTCGCGTGAAGTCCTGGCCCCTGGCCCGGTGCGCGACTGATCCGGTATTGAAAGGGGCGGCGTCTTGAGGCGCCGCCCGCACTCCCACGAATGTTTATGAGGACTCCCATGCGTCTTATCCGCATGCTGTTGCTGCCGGTACTGGCTCTGACCACGCTTTCGGCCCACGCCGACGACAAGGACGTGGCGCGTCTGACTCAACTGCTGGAAAAATCCCAGACCCTGACCGCGCGCTTCTCCCAGCTGACCCTCGACGGCAGCGGCACCCAGTTACAAGAAACTGCGGGTGAAATGTCCTTGCAGCGCCCGGGCCTGTTCTACTGGCACACCAACGCGCCGGCCGAGCAAACCATGGTCTCGGACGGTAAGAAAGTGACCCTGTGGGACCCGGATCTGGAACAGGCCACCATCAAGACTCTTGATCAGCGTCTGACCCAGACCCCGGCGTTGTTGCTGTCCGGTGACGTGTCCAAGATCAGCCAGAGCTTTGACATCAGCGCCAAGGAAGCCGGCGGCGTGATCGACTTCACCCTGAAGCCGAAAACCAAGGACACCCTGTTCGACAGCCTGCGCCTGTCGTTCCGCAATGGTCTGGTCAATGATATGCAGATGATCGACAGCGTCGGCCAGCGCACCAATATCCTGTTCACCGGTGTGAAGGCCAACGAGCCGATCCCGGCCTCCAAGTTCAAGTTCGACATCCCCAAGGGTGCCGATGTGATCCAGGAGTAAACCTGTAGAAGCGGGCTTGTGTGGCGAGGGGGCTGCTCTTGTCACAGGGTGTTCGCCAAACTTGAGAATTGACTCGAGGTTTTAAAAGTACGTGATGGACCTGTTTCGCAGTGCCCCGATTGCTCAGCCCTTGGCCGCCCGTTTGCGTGCGGCCAATCTGGACGAGTACGTCGGTCAGGAACACGTGCTCGCTCGCGGCAAACCTTTGCGCGAAGCCTTGGAGCAGGGCGCCCTGCACTCGATGATTTTCTGGGGGCCACCGGGCGTGGGTAAAACCACCCTGGCGCGGCTGCTGGCGGAAGTCTCCGATGCGCATTTCGAAACGGTTTCGGCGGTACTGGCCGGCGTAAAGGAAATCCGCCAAGCGGTGGAAGTCGCCAAGCAGCAGGCCGGGCAGTACGGTAAGCGCACCATCCTGTTCGTCGACGAAGTGCATCGCTTCAACAAGTCCCAGCAGGATGCGTTCCTGCCATACGTTGAAGATGGCACGCTGATTTTCATCGGCGCGACCACGGAAAACCCCTCGTTTGAACTCAACAACGCGCTGCTGTCCCGGGCGCGCGTCTATGTACTCAAAAGCCTCGACGAAGCCGCCCTGCGCAAGCTGGTGCATCGCGCGCTGACCGAAGAGCGTGGGCTGGGCAAGCGGCAACTGACCCTCAGCGACGAGGGCTTCCAGATGCTGCTGTCCGCCGCCGATGGCGATGGCCGGCGTCTGCTCAACCTGTTGGAAAATGCCTCGGACCTGGCCGAAGACCACAGCGAAATCGGCGTCGACCTGCTGCAAAGCCTGCTCGGCGACACCCGTCGACGTTTCGACAAGGGCGGCGAAGCCTTCTACGACCAGATATCCGCGCTGCATAAATCGGTACGCGGTTCCAACCCTGATGGCGCGCTGTACTGGTTCGCGCGAATGATCGACGGCGGCTGCGACCCGCTGTACCTGGCCCGGCGCGTGGTGCGCATGGCCAGCGAAGACATCGGCAACGCCGACCCTCGCGCCTTGAGCCTGTGCCTGGCGGCGTGGGAAGTGCAGGAGCGCCTCGGCAGCCCCGAAGGCGAATTGGCGGTGGCCCAGGCCATTACCTATCTGGCTTGCGCGCCGAAAAGCAACGCGGTGTACATGGGCTTCAAGGCCGCGATGCGCAGCGCTACCGAACACGGTTCGCTGGAGGTGCCGCTGCACCTGCGCAATGCGCCGACCAAGTTGATGAAGCAATTGGGCTATGGCGATGAATATCGTTACGCCCACGATGAACCGGATGCCTACGCCGCTGGCGAAGATTACTTCCCGGACGAGTTGGAGCCACAACGGTTCTATCAACCCGTGCCCCGCGGCCTGGAGCTGAAGATCGGCGAAAAGCTCAACCACCTCGCGCAGCTTGACCGTCTAAGCCCCCGACAGCGGAGAAAATAGTGATTCCCTTGATTGTTGCGGTTTCTGTCGGTGGTGTCGCCGGCACGCTGTTGCGCTTCGCCACCGGTAACTGGATCAACGCGAATTGGCCGCGGCACTTCTATACCGCGACGCTGGCCGTTAATATCGTGGGCTGTTTGCTGATCGGCGTTCTATACGGCCTGTTTTTGATTCGCCCGGAGGTATCGTTTGCGGTACGCGCCGGGTTGATCGTTGGCTTCCTCGGGGGGCTGACGACTTTTTCATCCTTTTCACTGGATACGGTGCGCCTGCTGGAAACCGGGCAAGTGCCGCTGGCCTTGGGCTATGCGGCCATCAGCGTATTCGGCGGGCTGCTCGCCACCTGGGCTGGCCTGTCCTTGACCAAACTTTGATAACGAGAAACCGACATGCTCGATTCCAAACTGTTACGTAGCAACCTTCAGGACGTAGCGGACCGCCTGGCATCCCGTGGCTTTGCCCTGGATGTTGCGCGCATCGAAGCGCTGGAAGAACAGCGCAAGACCGTCCAGACCCGCACCGAAGCTCTGCAGGCTGAACGTAACGCGCGCTCCAAATCCATCGGCCAGGCCAAGCAGCGCGGCGAAGACATCGCGCCGCTGATGGCGGATGTCGAGCGCATGGCGGGCGAGTTGAGCGCCGGTAAAGTCGAGCTGGACGCGATCCAGACCGAGCTGGATTCGATCCTGCTGGGCATTCCGAACCTGCCGCACGAATCGGTGCCGGTCGGCGATGATGAAGAAGGTAACGTTGAAGTGCGCCGTTGGGGCACGCCGAAGGCGTTCGACTTCCCGGTTCAGGACCACGTGGCCCTGGGCGAGAAGTTCGGCTGGCTGGACTTCGAAACCGCCGCCAAACTGTCCGGCGCCCGTTTCGCCCTGCTGCGCGGCCCGATTGCTCGCCTGCACCGTGCACTGGCGCAGTTCATGATCAACCTGCACATCAACGAACACGGTTACGAAGAGGCTTACACGCCTTATCTGGTACAAGCGCCGGCCCTGCAGGGCACCGGTCAGTTGCCGAAATTCGAAGAAGACCTGTTCAAGATCAGCCGCGACGGCGAAGCCGATCTGTACCTGATTCCGACCGCTGAGGTGTCGCTGACCAACATTGTGGCCGGCGAAATCGTCGATTCGAAACTGCTGCCGATCAAGTTCGTGGCACACACGCCGTGCTTCCGCAGCGAGGCTGGCGCGTCGGGTCGCGACACTCGCGGGATGATCCGTCAGCACCAGTTCGACAAGGTCGAGATGGTCCAGATCGTTGAGCCGTCGACCTCGATGCAAGCGCTGGAAAACCTGACCGCCAACGCCGAGAAAGTCCTGCAACTGCTGGAGCTGCCATACCGCACCCTGGCGCTGTGCACCGGCGACATGGGCTTCAGCGCGGTCAAGACCTACGACCTGGAAGTGTGGATTCCGAGCCAGGACAAGTATCGCGAGATTTCGTCGTGCTCCAACTGTGGCGACTTCCAGGCCCGCCGTATGCAAGCGCGTTTCCGCAACCCGGAAACAGGCAAGCCTGAGCTGGTGCACACCCTGAACGGTTCCGGCCTGGCGGTCGGTCGTACCCTGGTGGCGGTACTCGAGAACTATCAGCAGGCCGACGGTTCGATCCGTGTCCCTGAAGTGCTCAAGCCGTACATGGGTGGCCTTGAGGTCATCGGCTAAATGGACTATCTGCCGCTGTTCCATAACCTTCGCGGCAGTCGTGTGTTGGTCGTCGGCGGGGGGGAGATTGCCTTGCGCAAATCCCGCCTGCTGGCCGAAGCCGGTGCGCTGCTGCGGGTGGTCGCACCTGAAATCGAACCGCAGTTGCGTGAGCTGGTAGCCGGCAGCGGTGGCGAGTGCCTGGTGCGTGGCTACGTCGAGGCGGATCTGGATGGTTGCGGGCTGATCATCGCCGCCACCGACGATGAACCGCTGAACGCGCAAGTCTCCGCCGATGCCCATCGGCGTTGCGTGCCGGTCAACGTGGTGGACGCGCCGGCCCTGTGCAGCGTGATCTTCCCGGCGATCGTCGACCGTTCGCCGCTGATCATTGCCGTGTCCAGTGGCGGTGATGCACCGGTGCTGGCGCGGTTGATTCGCGCCAAGCTGGAAACCTGGATTCCTTCCACTTACGGTCAACTGGCCGGTCTGGCGGCGCGTTTCCGCAACCAGGTCAAAGGCCTGTTTCCGGATGTGCAGCAGCGTCGGGCGTTCTGGGAGGATGTGTTCCAGGGACCGATTGCCGACCGACAACTGGCCGGGCAGGGCGCCGAGGCCGAGCGCTTGATGCTGGCCAAAATCAATGGCGAAGCCCCTGTGGCCACTGGCGAGGTTTATCTGGTGGGCGCCGGGCCGGGTGATCCCGACCTGTTGACCTTCCGCGCCTTGCGCCTGATGCAGCAAGCCGACGTGGTGCTGTATGACCGTCTGGTGGCGCCGGCGATTCTGGATTTGTGCCGTCGCGATGCCGAGCGGGTCTACGTCGGCAAGCGCCGCGCCGATCACGCCGTGCCTCAGGAACAGATCAACCAGCATTTGGTGGATCTGGCCAAGGCCGGCAAGCGCGTGGTGCGCTTGAAGGGTGGCGATCCGTTCATTTTCGGGCGTGGCGGCGAAGAGATCGAAGAACTGGCGGCCCATGGCATCCCGTTCCAGGTCGTGCCGGGCATTACCGCTGCCAGCGGTTGCGCGGCGTATGCCGGGATTCCGCTGACTCACCGCGATTACGCGCAGTCAGTGCGGTTTGTCACCGGGCACCTCAAGGACGGTTCCACCGATTTGCCGTGGGCCGACCTGGTCGCGCCGGCGCAAACCCTGGTGTTTTACATGGGGCTGGTGGGCTTGCCGATCATCTGCGAGCAGTTGATCAAGCACGGTCGCGCGGCTGATACCCCGGCGGCGTTGATCCAGCAGGGCACCACGGTCAATCAGCGGGTATTTACCGGCACCCTGGCCGACCTGCCACGGCTGGTGGCGGAGCATGAAGTGCATGCTCCGACACTGGTGATCGTTGGGGAAGTGGTGCAACTGCGCGAGAAACTGGCGTGGTTCGAAGGGGCTCAGGCGCAGGTCTGACCTGTGGCGAGGGGGCTTGCCCCCGTTGTGATCGTTCCCACGTAGAGCGTGGGAACGATCAACCTCAGGCCTTGCGCCAAACCTCTTTCCCACTCAATCGCCCCCGATCATGCGCCCCGGTGAAATCCTGCGCCGGTCCTTTCGGCACAATTCCGGTCGGATTGATGGTCTTGTGGCTGCCGTAGTAGTGGTTCTTGATGTGGGTGAAATCCACCGTCTCGGCAATCCCGGGCCACTGATAAATCTCCCGTAGCCAGTTCGACAGGTTCGGATAATCGGCAATCCGCCGCAGATTGCATTTGAAGTGGCCGTGATACACCGCATCAAAACGAATCAGCGTGGTGAACAGGCGGATATCCGCTTCGGTCAGGTATTCACCCGTCAGGTAACGATTCGCGCCCAGCAGTTGCTCCAGCCGATCCAGCTCGGCAAACAACTCATCGAACGCCTCTTCATAAGCCTGCTGCGAGGTGGCAAACCCGGCGCGATAGACGCCGTTGTTCACTGCTGGATAAATCCGCTCGTTCAGGGCGTCGATTTCGCTGCGCAGCGGTGCCGGGTAGAAATCCAGGTCATTGCCGGTCAAGTCATCGAACGCACTGTTGAACATGCGGATGATCTCCGCCGATTCATTGCTGACGATGCGGTTGGTCTGTTTATCCCACAACACCGGCACGGTGACGCGGCCGGTGTAGTCGGCGGTATCGGCGGTGTAGCGCTGGTGCATGAAATTGAAATGATCGAGCTTGTCGCCAGTCGATCCGAGGTTTTTATCGAAGGTCCAGCCGTTTTCCAGCATCAACCAGCTGACCACCGACACGTCGATCAGGCTTTCAAGGCCTTTGAGTTTGCGCAGGATCAGCGTGCGGTGGGCCCACGGGCAGGCGAGGGACACATAGAGATGATAGCGACCGGCCTCGGCGGCAAAACCACCGACGCCGCTCGGGCCTGGCTTGCCATCGGCGGTCAGCCAGTTGCGACGCTGCGCCTGTTCACGCTGGAACGCGCCATCCTTGCTGCTTTGGTACCACTGATCCTGCCAGCGACCTTCGACTAACAAACCCATGTGCCTGACTCCTCAACCTATAAGCGTTGGAGAGGAGTTTATGCGCATAGGTTCGAACAAAAAGCGCAAAGGTTGGGCTGTTATGATCGATTAAATCGATCGGTCCCGGGCGTCCCAATATTGCTGGGCGGTTTCGAAGGCTTGTTCGCGGGGCTGGCCGAGGCCGCGCAAGGCCAGGGCCATGGTCGAGATCAGCGCCATTTGCGGGTAGCTGTCGACCACGTCGCCACGCCATACGGCTTTCAAGTGCTCCGGGTCCAGGCTCGCCGGTTTGACGTGGCGCTGGCTCGACAGCTGCGGCCATTCTTCATCCCAGCTTTCGCCGCCGGTGGTGCCATACAGGTGACTGTCGGCGTCCGGGTTGATCTCAATCTCGCCGCCATCGCCCTTGACGACGATTGCCGTGTCCCCGAGCAGACCGCTGGCATCGCGATGCACCGCCTGGTAGCCGGGGTGGAAAATGCTTTGCAGGCCACAACGGGCGCCAAGCGGGTTGAGAATCCGCGCCAGGGAATGGATCGGCGAGCGCAGGCCCAGGGTGTTGCGCAGGTCGATCATTCGCTGAAGCTGGGGAGCCCAGTCCACCAATGGCATGAACGCCAGACCGCCCTGATCGAGGGCCGCACCGACCTGCTGCCAGTTGCGGCATAACGGTATGTTCAGCGTCTCGAGCAGTTGTTCACTGTAGAGCCGACCCGCCGTGTGCGCGCCGCCGCCGTGCATGAAGATGCGCACGCCGTTCTGCGCCAGGCACTTGGCTGCCAGCAGATACCACGGCAAATGCCGCTTCTTGCCTGCGTACGTCGGCCAGTCCAGATCGACCGCCAGTGCCGGTGGGTTCAGGCGTTCACGCAAGGCTTCGGTGAACCCGGCCATTTCCTCGGCGCTCTCTTCCTTGTGCCGCAACAGCATCAGGAACGCGCCGAGCTGGGTGTCCTCGACCTTGTCGTCGAGCACCATGCCCATGGCTTGGCGGGCTTCTTCGCGGGTCAGATCGCGGGCGCCGCGTTTGCCTTTGCCAAGAATCCGCACGAACTGGGCGAACGGGTGCTCGGCGGGCGTTTCGAGGGTCAGCGCTGGATAGTCGGTCATAAGCAATTCGTCGGTTTGGGCAGGCCCGCCAGTTTCGCGGCGAGTTTGGCAGGGGTGCCTTTGAACAGTCGGTTCAGGTGCAGGCTGTTGCCCTTGTCGGGGCCGAGCTTCAATGCGGTGTACTTGATCAGCGGGCGGGTCGCCGGGGACAACTGGAATTCGTCGTAGAAACTGCGCAGCAGTTCGAGGATTTCCCAATGTTCCGGGCTCAACTCGATGTCTTCAGCGGCGGCGAGGGCGGTGGCCACCTCGGTAGACCAGTCGCTCAGTTCCACCAGGAAGCCGTCCTTGTCCAGTTCAATAGCGCGGGCGCCAACGGTCAGGGATTTCATAGCCAACTGTTGACCTTGTCATAGTGAATCGACAGTTCGACGAAGGCCGGGTAATCAATGGCACTGGCCCAGTCCGGAACTTGCAGAGCCCGGGCCTGCGCGTCTTCGGCCAGTACGAACAGTTTCAGGTTGCGAGCATGCAAAGAGCTGAATGGCGCGGTGCCTGGCTGCAAGGCATAGGCCGCATCGCCACTCAGCAGCAGCGCATCGTTGGGGCCGATCACGCGCAGGCAACTGCTGAGGCGCTCGTCGCCGAATGGGGAATGAGACAACACATGCAAAGTCGACATCAGAGGGTGATCACCTGGTCGTAACGGTCAATAAGGGCGGTGATGTCCTGGGCGCTCAGTACCTGGGCTTCTTCAAGCGACAGACCTTTGGGGGCCAGGCCTCGGGCCGCTACGCTGTCAGCGCACACGAACAGGTCTTCGACGCCGAACATCGGCAAGGCTTGCAGGTTGGCGCTCAGGTCTTTCTGCTGCAACGCCTTGGCGTCCTGTTTCGCAGCGAGCTGGAACACGCCGTCATCAAGAAACAGTAGCCCGATCGGCAGATCGAAGGCGCCGCCGGCCAATACAATGTCCAGCGCTTCGCGCGCATTCGGCCCGGACCACGGCGCCTGACGGCTGATAATCAGCAAGGATTTAGCCATCTCACGCGCCTCCGAAACAGATCAGGCGGTCAGCGTCCTGCACCGCGTCATGCAACTGGCCAAGGCCGGACAATTCCCACGGCGCGCCCACGGCGACCGCTTCACGCTGATAGCGCTGGGCTTCTTCCTCGTTCAGCACGCCACGACGCAGGGCGGCGGCGATGCAGACCACGCCATCGAGTTGATGCTCGCTGACAAAGGTGCGCCATTGCTTGGGCAAGTCCTGCTCATCCTGAGGAGTGACCACACTGCCGGACGCGTTGTAGACGCCATCCTGATAGAAAAACAGCCGGACAATCTCATGCCCGCCGGCCAGCGCGGCCTGGGCGAACAGCAAGGCACGGCGCGAGGAGGGCGCATGGGCGGCGGAAAACAGCGCAATGGCGAATTTCATGACGGACTCGATCAGCAAAACTGCGGCCATGATAAAGCTTTATCGGCAGAGCGGCGAAGGGCGTTTACTCGCAGACCGAGTCGCTGCCATCGCGAGGATTATTTGGTCAGCCCGTACAACTCGCAATACTCAAGCCAGTTCATGCCGGCCATCTCTGCAACTTCCTTGTGCACTTCCATGCGTTGGGCCTGATATTCCTCGGGCGTGGCGGTGGTCAGTTGCAGTGTCAGCTCCCAGGCAAACAAACCCAGGCGCTCGGCCTCGGCTTCGAACGCTTCATGCAAGCGTTCGTCGCGGTACTGCGCCATCGTCTCGCCTTTGGCCTGGGCGAGCAGGGGATTGAGATTGTCGAGCTCAAGACGCAGCTCAGGGCGTTCATCGAGAAATTTCCTCAGCGCCTGTTCGTGTTGCTGTTCGGTTGCCGCCATGGTCACTCCTTGAGGGGATTACGAAGACTGCTTTTTGCTCGCCTTGGCAGCCGCAGCCAGACACTCAAGGGCAAACTGCTCGGTGTAGGTCATCTGGATTGGCGTGGTTTCGCCTTTGACGGTTCTTTCGCCGTCGAGAATGTAACGAATCCGCTTGTCGGTGACGCCAATTCGCTTGGCGATCCAGGCCGGCGTCTGGCCGATCTGGCTGATCAGTTTGTCGGCGTAGTCGGTGGAGGGTTTGTAGAACTCGGCATTGGGTGTCATGGCTTTCCTGAAAAATGGGCGATGCGAGGCTATCGGCGCGACAGGGTGCGCGAATCGTTGCGCGGTGTCGCGGTATAAATGAAGTAAAGCAGAACGATACGCCGCGCCGCGGTGGTACAGTCCGCTTTTTCCTGATGAGCGAACGCAATGCGAATTCTGATGGTGGCGCTGGCCGCAACCTTGCTGGCGGGCTGCGCCGGATCGGCGATGAACGACGCCCGCACCAAAACCCCGTACAAAACCCTGACCTCGGACAAACCGGAAAAAGTCGTCGCCCAGTGCGTGCAGTTTGCCTGGCAGGACGAGGCGGTGTTCGGCGTCGATGCCGGTGCGTATTTGCAGCCGGGCAAGAAGGGCGGCTCGACGGTCTACACCCGTTCGGCCGAATCTTTCGTGGACGTGACCAGCGATGCTTCAGGCACGGCCTTGAGCTACTACGCCCAGCATGATGATTTTGTTGCCAAGCGTCGTTTGGCGGCGTTGGCGACCTGCCTGTAAGAGGTTTATGAGGCAGTCCCCCTGTGGGAGCGAGCAGGCTCGCTCCCACAACGTTTGCGTTTTAATCAATCAAACGCTTCTGGAAAAAGAAACGCTTATGGCCTGGCGGATAATCGGCAATCTGCCCCAGTTCGCTGAAGCCGTGTTTTTTGTAGAACTCCGGCGCCTGGAAGTCGAAGGTGTCCAGCCAGATCCCGATGCACTCTTTCTCCCGCGCCAGGTCTTCGGCCATCTGCATCAGCTTCGAGCCCAGCCCTTGGCCCCGTGCCTGGTCCGGCACCGACAACAACTCAATGAAAAACCATTGGTAAAACACCCGGCCATAAAGCCCGCCGAGAATCTCGTCGTTGTCATCGCGCACCAGCAAGGCAATCTGCTCTGACACCGTGGGCCCGGCCTTTGAGGCGTTGTAGGCGCGCAGCGGTGTGAGGATTGCTTCGCGCTCTTCCTGAGTGGCGTTTGTCGACAGTTCAATTCGCAGGGTCATGGGCTACATCCATATGGCAAAGAGGGAGCCTATCGCGATCGCAGTTTGTTTGGAACTCCCGGGTGCGCCGGGAGGTCTAGCCTCAATAATGTCATTCGCAATGCACCCATGAGGACCGCCCGTGGATATCTTTGAAGCCTTGCGCGAAAGCCATGATCGCCAGCGTAGCTATGCCGTCGCCCTGATCAAGACCCACGGCGACACCCCGGAACGGCTAGAGGCTTACAAACAGCTCAAAGCCGAACTGCACGCCCACGCAACGGCCGAAGAACGCCATTTCTACATCCCGTTGATGGCATTCGACAATGGCATGGACCTGAGTCGCCACGCCATTTCCGAACACCATGAAATGGACGAAATGATGGAGGAACTGGACGAGACTGAGATGTCCAGCGCCGCTTGGCTGATCACTGCCAAAAAGCTCTCGGAAAAGGTCCATCACCACCTGAAAGAGGAAGAGCAGAAGTTCTTTCAAATGGCCGGCAAACTGCTCGACAACAAGCAAAAGGAATCACTCGCCGGGCAGTACCAGAAAGAATATAAGGCGCAGTTGCCCTGACCTGAAGCACGCAATCATTTGTTGCTTTGGCGTGTAGGCCAATTGGATTTCAAGTAACACCGACCCTCTGAATCCGTTCTGAAGGATTGGACAGAGCGTTAGAAAAAAAGAAGCCCGGCAACCATGCCGGGCTTTTCTGTTTTCGCCTAACATGGACGTCTTCTGACGAAAATAGGGATGGATTGTCATGTCGAACACAGCCGAGCGGGTCAACATCATCGAGTCTCAGGTGTTGTCCCACAACTGGTATCTGCTGAAGAAAATCACGTTCGATTACCTGCGCAACAACGGCGACTGGCAGCGCCAGAGCCGCGAGGTCTACGACCGTGGCAACGGCGCGGCGATTCTGCTGTTCAACCGCGAGAAGAAAACCGTCGTGCTGACTCGCCAGTTCCGGTTGCCGGTGTTCGTCAACGGCCATGATGGTTTGTTGATTGAAGTGGCGGCGGGGCTGCTGGAAGGCGCTGCGCCTGAAGAGCGCATTCGCGCTGAAGCTGAGGAAGAAACCGGCTATCGCGTCCACCATGTGCAGAAGGTGTTCGAGTCCTACATGAGCCCCGGTTCGGTCACGGAGAAACTGCATTTCTTTATTGCCGAGTACGACGCCTCTTCGAAAGTCAGCGAGGGCGGTGGGCTGGAAGACGAAACCGAAGAACTGGAAGTGCTGGAGTGGAAATTCGACGACGCCCTTGAGGCGTTTTATCGCGGGGAGATCTGCGATGCCAAGACCATCATGCTGCTGCAGTATGCGGCGATGAAGGACATTTTCGGACCGGTCTGAGTCGGCGGGGTGTGCCTGGATCGAGAGAGCGTTCAGGCACAATGGTCGAGCGTTTCGGCACAGTAATCAGCCTTTGCTCTCTCTAGACTCGTGCTTCACGCCAAGACACCGATGAGGTCACGATGAACATCCGAATTATCCTATCCGCTTTGTCCATGGGGGTCGTCCTCACTGGGCACGCAGCCGACTTCTCGCTGACAAGCCAGGATATTGCTGAAAATCGCCCGCTGACCAGTCGTGAGGTATTCCAGGGTTTCGGTTGTGAAGGGGGTAATACGTCTCCGCAACTGTCCTGGTCCAACGCCCCGGCGGAGACTAAAAGTTACGCGATCACGGTCTATGACCCTGATGCGCCGACCGGCAGCGGCTGGTGGCATTGGACGGTGGTCAACTTACCGGCTTCAACCAAAAGTTTGCCAAGCGGGGTCGGTTCGAACCTGCCTGCCGGTGCCGTACAAGGACGAACCGATTATGGCCAACCGGGATTTGGCGGAGCGTGCCCTCCTGTGGGGGATAAGCCCCATCGCTATCAATTCACCGTATGGGCGTTGAAAGTCGATAAGCTGCCACTCGACAGCCAGGCCAGCGGAGCCTTGGTGGGCTATATGCTCAATGCCAACGCCTTGGCCAAAGCGACCATCACTTCAACTTACGGACGTTAAGAACGATGCGCCCTTGTGACGGCATCCAGCACCGGGAAAACATTATCGATGCGTGTGTCATCCGGGCGCGGCAGCCTCATACCTTGCAACGGGTGCCGATATTCGCGACTGCCTTGTGTCGAGTGCGACAGGGGGAAAAACTGTTGCAATGGGATGACCGGGAGATGCGCGCTGGGCCGCAACATCTGATTCTGTTGCCGGCCGGGCGTGAGCTTGGTATCTCGAACTTCCCCGGTCTTCACGGTCACTACATCGCCGATGTCGTGACCTTTCCCGGTTCGACACTGCGCAACTTCAGCAGCCGATATGGCCGGCAGATCATGAATGGTCACCGTGCCCCGAAGACAGATCTGTGTGTTCCTCTGGACAGGCACACGACGCAGGCATGGGATCAATTACTGGCCGCCATCAATGCCAACGCGCCGGATGCATTACGCACCCACTATGGGGAAGCGGTTCTGCTCAGCCTGGGCCTCAATGGCCAGGCCGGACCGCTGCTGATGGATCGCAATGATCCACTGTGCGAGCGTGTGCAGCAGTTGCTGATGGGCAGCCCTGAGAGCGACTGGACGGTTGCGAGCGTCGCTCAACACCTGAATCTCGGTGAGTCGACTTTGCGTCGCCAACTGGCCAATGAGGGGAGCAGCTTCAGGAATATTCTGGAAAGCGTTCGACTGGCGACCGCGTTGCAATGGTTGCAAACCACTTCCCGGCCCATCGGTGAAATTGCCGGTGCCAGCGGCTACGCCTCGGCCTCACGTTTTGCCGTGCGCTTTCGCTCACATTACGGTCTGTCGCCACGGGAATTGCGCGCGGCGATTTAGGTATTCCTGTACTTGATTTGATTCGAGTGAAAACGGCCTGTCGGCCGTTTTTTTGTACCCGGCGAAAACCTTAACCGCCGGTCCCTGTGGCGAGGGAGCAAGCTCCCTCGCCACAAAGTCACGGCATTTCCGGCAATTCCTGCGGCCGCAAATCAAACACCAGTACCTCGGCATCCACGCCATTGCTCAAGGTCAGTACCTGTTCTTTGCGAACCCGTACGCCGTCGCCTTCCTGTAACGGCAGGCCGTTCAGCTCGACACTGCCCCGCGCCACATGCACATAGGCGTAGCGATCGGCAGCCAGTTCCAGCGTGGCGCTTTCCTTGCCGTCGATCAGGCCGGCATACACCCGCGCATCCTGCCGGACTTTCAACGAGCCCTTGGCCCCATCCGGGGAGATGATCAACTGCAAGCGGCCGCGTTTTTTCTGGGTGCTGAAATGCTCTTGCTGATAACGCGGTTTGGCGCCGCTGACGTCAGGCACGATCCAGATTTGCAGGAAGTGCACCGGGCGTGTCGATGAGTGGTTGTATTCACTGTGCGCCACGCCACTGCCGGCACTCATCAGTTGCACGTCGCCAGGGCGGATCACCGAACCGGTGCCTAAAGTGTCCTTGTGTTCCAGCGCGCCTTCGAGCACGTAGGAGAAAATCTCCATGTCGCGATGAGGGTGCTGTCCAAAGCCTTTGCCTGCGGCTACGCGGTCGTCGTTGATCACCAACAGGTCGGAAAAGCCCTGTTCCCGTGGGTTGCGGTAGTTGGCAAAGGAAAAGGTATGGAACGACTTCAACCAACCGTGATTGGCCGCACCGCGATCCGAAGCTTTGCGAAGGGTCAGCATGATGAAATCTCCTGTCAGGACGTGAATTCGTCCGAGTGAGGAGAAGGTTAATGTTTACCTGAAAGTGCAGTAAGTAGATGAAAATTGAAATACTGTCTCGCACAGGTTGACAGTTGTGTGAACGGGTTCATGTATGCTTGTTGTTACATGTGGCCATAATGTCGGGCGCCAGACCCGTGGGCGGCGCAATGGTATTGAACAGTTCTCTATTAGTGACCTTGAACCCATGAAAACCGTGGCAATGGTGTTGTTCCCAGACTTTCTCCTGCTCGACATGGCCGGCCCCATGGAAGTGTTTTCCATCGCCAATCGTTATCTGCAACCGGCGGACCGATACGAGCTGTTGACCATCGGCACCGTGCAGGGCGCATTGCGGGCCTCCAACGGCGTGAGCGTACTGGCGGATCTGCACATCGATCAGGCTAACGAGCACTATGACCTGTTGCTGGTGCCAGGCGGGCCGGGGGCCTACAACGAAAAGTATCCGCCGCTGCTCGACTGGCTTCGGGGAGCCATCAGCCGTGCTGACCGATACGGGTCGATCTGCACCGGCGCGTTCGTGCTCGGGCATGCCGGATTGCTGGACGGCTTTCGCGTGACCACTCACTGGCATTACACCGAACGACTGATCAAAGGCTTCCCCAAGGCTGTCGTCGAGACCGATCAGATTTTCGTGCAGGACCGCAACCTCATCACTTCCGGTGGTGTCACCGCCGGTATCGACCTGGCGCTGGCGGTGGTTGCCCAGGACCACGGCAAGAAAGTCGCCCAGGACGTCGCCAAAGTGCTGCTGGTAGTGATGAAACGCCAGGGCGGGCAGGCGCAGTTCAGTCCATTGATGGCCGCGGTGGGCCCCCAGGAAACGCCGGTCACCCGGGTGCAGAACCATGTGCTCGAACACCTCGACGAAGCGTTCGGTATCGAGCGTATGGCCAGTCTGGTGAACATGAGTGCGCGGCACTTCGCCAGGGTTTTCACCCGGGAAGTGAATATGACGCCGATGGAGTTTCTACAAAGCGCGCGCATCGATCACGCCAGGAATCTGTTGGAAACCAGCGAGCTGCCGCTCAAGACCGTAGCCTATAAAAGTGGCTTCGGCAGCGTGCGGCACATGCGATTTCTTTTCAGTGAAAAGCTCGGCCTGACCCCCACCCAGTACCGCGAGCAGTTCAGTTAACGCGCTGTTGTCCGTCGTGCGCACCGCGATGACCGTGACGCTCCTCCCATGGCCGTTGTACCGTCACCCATGCCTGCCAAGATACCCGTGAACTCTTTTTTGGGAGGTGCGGAGCCTGGATGGGCGGGATCGATGGAGCTTGCAGTTCCTTGAGCCGAGCCAGGTTTTCAGCATATGAACGTGCATGAACAACCTCAGAGAGATAAACAGTGACACGGTGCTGCGGTTCGGGCCCTACGCATTCCACTTGCATCAGCGGTTGATCCTGGACGGTGATCGGCCGCTGCGCATGGGCGGGCGAGCCCTGGACATTTTGCAGGTGCTGGTTGAGCACGCTGGTGCGGTGGTCAGCAAAGAGGCGCTGATTGCCCACGTATGGCCGACCTCGGTGGTCGAGGAAATCAACTTGCGCGTCCACATTGCCGCCCTGCGTCGAGCGCTCGGCGATGGGCCGAACGGGCAGCCTTATATCGTTAATATTCCCCAGCGCGGTTATAGCTTCATCGCCCCGGTGCAGCACGATCGGGCGGGCACGCCGGTGCTGGTCGAAACCGTGCACAAGCCTCAACACAACTTGCCTGCGCGGCTCACACCGGTGACCGGTCGCGACTCGATCGTCGGCAGCGTGGTTCGGCAGTTGCCGGTTCGACGCTTCATGACCCTGATCGGCCCTGCTGGCATCGGCAAGACCACCGTGGCGTTGCGCGTGGCCGAGTTGCTGTTGCAGCACTATCGGGATGGTGTCTGGATGGTTGACCTGGCGGCCATCGATGACCCGTCGCAGCTTGTCGATCATCTGTCGCGCACCCTGGAACTGGACATTGGCGCAAAGGCGTTGGCGCAACGGCATGCCTTGGTGGTGCTCGACAACTGCGAACACCTGCTCGAACGTTGCAGGACAGTGGTGGACGATCTGTTGGCCTCGGCACCTCGACTGTCGATCCTCGCCACCAGTCGCGAACCGCTGCGAGCAGCGGGGGAAACGCTGCTGCGGTTACCCGCCCTGACGGTGCCGCCAGTCTCGGCGATTTATAGCGTGGACGAGGCCATGGGGTATTCAGCGGTGCAGCTGTTGGTCAGCCGCGCCCGAGCCCGTCAGCAAGGGTTTGCCTTGCGCCAACAGGATCTGAAGGCTGTGCGTGAAATCTGTCGTCGGCTGGATGGCTTGCCCCTGGCCATTGAGCTGGCGGCGGCGCAGATCGATGCATTGGCGCTGGTGGGGTTGCAAGCGCAACTGGGCAACTGTTTTCAGCTGTTGAGCCAAGGTCGACGCACCGCCGTGCCACGGCATCAGAATCTCAAAGCCGCACTGGACTGGAGCTATGAACGGCTGAGCCCGTTGGAACAGATCGTGTTGCAGCGGCTGGCGGTGTTCAAGATGGCGTTCACCCTGGACGCAGCGATTGGCGTGGTCAGTGGCGCGATGTTGCTGCCCGCAAGCCTGGTTAACGTGGTGGAGAGTCTGGCGAATAAATCGCTGCTGTCGGTGGAGCAGGGCAGCGGCGTGACGCGCTACCGTTTCCTCAATACCACGCGCACCTACGCCCTGGAGAAACTCGAAAACAGCGGTTACTTGCGTGCCTTCGAACTGCGTTATGAGCGCTACATCAGCCGGGCCCACGGGACATCAGTCGGGCAGGTCGCGCTGCAACTCGTCGAGTAACCGCCGGACTTTGATCAGGTCTGGTGTGGCGAAGCCTTCGGTGAAGCGCTGGTAAATCGGCGCCAGCAGCTCATGGGCTTGCCGGAAGTGGCCCTGACGCTGCCACAACTGGGCCAGCGATGTCGCACTGCGCAGTTCCCAGGCCAGCGCTCCCTGGTTTTTTGCCACGGCTAAAGCCTTGAGCAGCACCGCCTCGGCCGCGTCAGCACTGCTCGGGCAATCCTGCGCCAGTAACGCGTCGGCCCGAGCCCGCAGAATTTCTGCCGTGCTCCAGCCCGCCGCGCCGTTTTCGGCCCGCTCCAGCAACGCATCATCGATGAAACGGCTGCCCAGAGTGACCATGATTTCCTTGACCAACCCGGTGTCCGTTCGCGGGGATGAGGGCGCATCAGTTCCGTCGATCACCTGCGCGTAATGTTTGGCCCAGGTGTAGAACAGCAACACCGAGTGTTTCTTCGCCTGCTCAAGCAGAAAGGCCAGGAGCTCGCGGGCGACCGGCGTGTTGCCGTTGTAGTGGGCGATCAGGCAACCGGACAGCGCCAGGGTGTAGCAGATGGACGTGCCATGATTGATTTGCATCGCGATGTCGAGCGCCTGTCGTGCGGTATGCCAGGCTTTTTCCGGGAGCCCTTGCAGCCAGAGAATGCGCGCCAGAATCGTCAGGGCCGCCACGCTCTGGTCGTATTGCACGCCAAAGCCATGGGTGAAGCGGTTGAGCTGGCCGCTCTGGGCCAGACGTTGAATGACCTGTTCGGCATTCTCCCGCGCCAGTGCCTGATCCCCGGCAAAATGCAGGGCCAGGACCCGCAAGCGTTGGGTGCTGAGGGCCGTCATCGCGTCGTCGTGCGGCCTCAACCGCTCGAATTGTCGGCTCTGCTCCAGGGCCAGTTGGTAGTTGCCGCAACTGAGATCAACCGCCAGGTGCCCGGAAATCGCTTTGAGCTGACCGGCCATATCGTTGCAGTGTTCGGCCAGGTGTTTGGCGCTGACGAAGGCTTCGACGGCTTCGGTGCTATTGCCCTGGGTGTGGTAGCAGGAACTGCCGAGGGCAAGCTTGAGGTTCATGGTCAAACGCGGACAGGGCTGGTGCGTCGTTTCGAGCAACGCCAGGGCTTTGCGCACGTACGCGCCGTATTCCTTGAGCAGCGACAGCTCTTGCCAGAGCGGTGCCGAGGTCGCGGCGAGACGGATGGCCAAGGCCTGCGGCCCTTGAGCGTTCAAGCCCCAATCCAGGACTGCACGAATGTCGTCCAGGCTGCGGGCGTAACGCTCGGTCCAGCGCTCGCTCTGGGTGTGTTCCCATTCACTTTGCGCCTGCTGCATCAAGGCCAGGCAGCATTCGGCGTGGCGCTCTCGGGTGTCCGCCAGCTCTTGGGCCTGGTCGAGTTTTTCCAGCGCATAGCCACGTGTGGTGTCGAGCAGACGGTAGAACACTTCTTCATCGCCGACTTCCACGTTCAGCAATGACTTGGCCACCAATTGGGTAATCGAGGCAAACACCACATCGGGCTCGACGTACTGGCCGACAATCACGGCAGCCGCCGATTCCAGGGTAAAAGCGCCCCGGAATATCCCCAGTCGGCGCAGGCACGTCTGCTCGCAGGCATTGAGCAGTTCGAAGCTCCAGTCCAGCGTGGCGCGCAGGGTCTGATGGCGGCCCATGGTGGTCGGGCAGCCTTGGGCGAGCAGGCGAAAGCTGTCTTGCAGTTGCGACAGCAAGCCGCTCAAGCCCAGGTTGCCGACCTGCGCCGCTGCCAGTTCGATCGCCAACGGAATGCCGTCCAGACGTCGGCAGATTTCAATCGCCAGCGGCAGATCGGCTTCGCTCAGTTCGAAGCTGTCGTGGCTGGCCATCGCCCGCTCGACAAACAATTGCAGCGCCGAAAACGTCAGGGCCTGAGCGCGGTCGAGCACGGCGATGGGCGGCGGGCAGTCCAGTGATTCCAGGCGCTGCACGTATTCGCCTTCGGCCCGCAGGCTTTCGCGACTGGTAGCCAGAATGTGCACTTGGGGTGCCGCGCGCAGGATGCTTTCGCAGAGCAACGCAATGGCATCGATCAGGTGTTCGCAGTTGTCGATGACCAGCAGCATCTGCCGTTCGCGCAAGCATGTGGCGAGCCCGTTCATGGGGTCGGCGTCATGCAACGGCAAGCCCAGCGCTGTCGCCAGGTGCGCGCCGATCATCAAAGGGCAGTTGATCGTTGCCAGGTCCACCAGGCGAATGCCGTCTCGATAGCGACCGATCAGTTGCTCGGCGACGCGCAGCGCCACGGTCGTCTTGCCGATCCCGCCGGGGCCCACGAGGGTGATGAAACGTTGCTGTGAGAGTTGCGCCAGCAGTCTGTCGACCAGGGCCTGACGGCCGATCATGCGAGTCCGGCGCACCGGCAGGTTATGGCCGCCCGGTTCATTGGCGTCGTTTTGGGGATGTTGTTCGATGGACTCCAGGGAAAACGGCGCGACAAAACTGTAGCCGCGCTGGGCGACGGTGACGATGTAACGCTGGCCGGCCTGACCGTCACCGAGGGCTTTGCGCAGTGCCGCCATGTGCACGCGCAGGTTGGTGTCTTCCACTACGCTTTTGGGCCAGACCCGCGCGATCAGTTGCTGCTTGCTCACCACCTGGCCTGCGTGCTCCAGCAACATCAACAGAATGTCCATGGCTTGCCTGCCCAGGCGCAGGGGCTGGTCGGCCTCCATCACCAGGCGTTGGCCAGGGTAGATCCGGTAGGGGCCGAAATGGATGGCCTGTTCGGGGGTAAGGGTCAACGGGTCACTCCTGCTTGCATCCGTCTATCGCGCGGTATCCAGGCATATTCCTAAGGTTTTTTCGGTAGCGCAACGTGGCGTCATACATCTCGGCAGCAGGTGCAACGGCTGCGGCCTTGCCGTCGGTGCCCGGCGGCCCCGTATTTATTGGACTCAGCGCTGGTGAACGGCACGCCGGGGCCATGGGTGTACGGCAGAAAATTAACAACGTTTAACTCGTACCGATCCGGTCTACGCTCAAAAATCCATTTCTTCAAGTAGCCGAAGGTATCGGCCTTTTTGCAACAGAAAGTGCAACAAAAAGCGTGCCGCAAAAAGGACGAACACTTCTGGAGGAGCCGGAATGAGCAACGTGGTGGTGGTCTATCACAGTGGTTACGGGCACACCCGGGTCATGGCCGAAGCCGTGGGCCTGGGGGTGGAACGACACTTGGGCAGCACCTGTCGGCTGATTCCGGTGGAGGAAGTGGACGACCACTGGGAGCGCTTGCACCGTGCCGATGCAATCATCTTCGGCGCCCCCACCTACATGGGCAGCGCCTCGGCAGCCTTCAAGGGTTTCATGGAGGCCACCGCCTCGTTCTACCTGGCCCAGCCCTGGCGCGACAAGCTCGCTGCCGGGTTTACCAACTCCGGATGCCTGTGTGGCGACAAGCTCAATACCTTGCTGCAGATGGCGGTGTTCGCCGCCCAGCACTCGATGATCTGGGTCGGCCTCGACCTGCTGCCGGCGCGCAGCAGCCTCGGCCTGTTCGACGGGCAGTTGAACCGGCTCGGCAGTTCGCTGGGGGCGATGGCCCAATCGAACGTCGAGCAATCCCCCGAATTTGCTCCGCCCCTGGAAGACCGCCGCACCGCCGCACATTTGGGCGAGCGGGTGGCGCGCCTGGCCGAACGCCTGGCTCAAACCTCTTGTTAATCGTCGTAAACCCATGCATCAGGAGAGTCGTAATGAGCACCTTTACTACCCGAGACGGCACCGAGATTTACTACAAGGACTGGGGCACCGGTCAGCCGATCGTCTTCAGCCACGGTTGGCCGTTGAACGCCGACAGTTGGGAGTCGCAGATGATCTTCCTGGCCTCCAAAGGCTACCGGGTCATCGCCCATGACCGCCGTGGTCACGGTCGTTCGAGCCAGCCATGGTTCGGCAACGAAATGGATACTTACGCCGATGACCTGGCGCAGTTGATCGAGCATCTGGATCTGCAAAACGCTGTGTTGTTCGGTTTCTCCACTGGCGGTGGCGAAGTGGCGCGCTACATCGGTCGCTACGGTACTGGACGCGTGGCCAAGGCCGGGCTGATTTCATCGGTGCCGCCTCAGATGCTCAAGACCGAGGCCAACCCGGGCGGCCTGCCGATGGAAGTGTTCGACGGTATTCGTCAGGCGTCTTTGGTCGACCGTTCGCAGTTGTACAAGGATCTGGCCAGCGGTCCGTTCTTCGGTTTCAACCGGCCGGGTGCCAAACCTTCGCAAGGCATGATCGACTGGTTCTGGCTGCAGGGCATGGCTTCCGGCCACAAGAATGCGTACGACTGCATCAAGGCGTTCTCTGAAACCGACTTCACCGAAGACCTGAAGAAGTTCGACGTGCCGACCCTCGTGGTGCATGGCGACGACGATCAGGTGGTGCCGATTGAAGCCTCGGGCATCGCCTCGGCAAAACTGGTCAAGGGCTCCACATTGAAAGTCTATCCGGGAGCTCCACACGGCCTGACCGATACCCACAAGGATCAACTCAACGAAGATCTGCTGGCGTTCATCAAGGGCTGATCAAAATCAAAGGCGCCGGCGCCTACAGGGACATGTGAGCACCTGTAGGCGCTGGCGAAGGCTGCGATCTTTTGCTGTTGTGAGAGGGAAGAGTACGCATGGCACGGCAGCGCCAGGCAAACGGTGTGATGCCTTCGCTGCGGGTGAAGATATGGGAGAAATGCGCCTGGTCGCAGAAGCCACATTCCAGGCTGATTTGCGTCAGGGTCAGGTCGGTGTCCTGGATCAATTGTTTGGCTCGGGCAATGCGTTGCTGTCGGATCCAGTCCTGCGGCGAAACACCGGTGCTGCATTTGAACGCACGGGAAAAATGACTGCGCGACAGGGCACAGACCCGTGCCAGTTCGGTCACTTCCAGGGTGTCGTCGAGGTGGTCGAGGATCAGTTGCTTGACCAGAGTTTCGCGCCAGGGGCTAAGGCCCCCCGTGGTTTTCTTTTGCGTTTCAATGGCACACGCCTTGATCGCGTTTTGCTGAATGAGAGCCATGGCCAATGTCCGTGTCGATGGGCGCGCGCGGATGCACTGCACGGTGGGTCAGCACGTTCCCTTGTCTGAAAAACAAGTCTGCGCAGAAGGCTTCATTCTTGGCCGCGAGGACTTTGGCTTGCGAGTTAAACGTTGTTAATTCCGCAGTCAGGCTTAAGGGTGAAAATGCGCCAACTGAGCACATCACTGCAATTCGCACCGATGCACGGTCATGCAAGATGGGCGACGTGTAGCGGCCTGGACTGGGCCGCTTTTTCTGGCTCGATCAAGGGTGATCTCATGAAGCAATCCCGCGTTTGCACACTTGGCGGACTTGGCCTGGCATTGGCGCTGATGTCTGGCATCAGCCTGGCCCAGGCACCGGCTCAGGTGAACACTCAGGTGCCCGGTTATTACCGGCTCGCGGTGGGCGACTACGAGGTGACGGCGTTGTTCGATGGCTACAACGACCTGTCGCCCAAACTGCTCGAGGGGCTGACCCAAGACCAGATCCGCGCGTTGCTGGCTCGTCGTTCGATTGAAACGCCGGGGGTGCAAACCGCGTTCAATGCGTTTCTGGTGAATACCGGCAAACAATTGATTCTGGTGGATACCGGAGCAGGGCAGTGCATCGGTGCCACGGCGGGCCAACTGTCGGCGAACATGAAAGCCGCCGGTTACCAGCCGGAACAGGTCGATACCATCCTGCTCACTCACCTGCATCTGGATCATGTGTGCGGGTTGGTGGATGGGCAGCAAAAGCCCGTGTTTGCCAACGCAACGGTGTACGCGGCCAAGGCAGAAGCCGATTACTGGCTTGATCCCCAGGCCATGGCCAAGGCACCGGCCGGTGCCAGGGAATTCTTCAAGATCGCCCAGGACTCAACCGCGCCGTATATCGCGGCGGGCCGTTTCAAAACCTTTACTGCCGGGCAGTCGCCAGTGCCGGGCGTTGTCGATGCCGAGCTGGAGGCCGGGCACACACCGGGCAGTACCACGTATCGGTTCAGCTCCCAGGGTCAGAGCATTCTGTTCATGGGCGATCTGGTGCATAACCTGGCGGTGCAGTTCGAGCATCCTGAGGTGTCAATTCGTTTCGACGTCGACAATCAGCAGGCGATCAAGAGCCGCGCCAAGGTGTTCAGCGATGCGGCGGCCAGCAAAATCTGGGTCACGGCGGCGCATTTGCCGTTTCCGGGTGTCGGCCATATCACCGCGGTGGACAAGCATTTCCAGTGGGTACCGATCGAGTACGGGCCTTACAAACGAGCGGCGAAAGTGCCGATGATCGAGTAAAGTCCGACACACTTGCGCCTGGCTGAACACAAAAGGGAACCGTGCCCATGAACCGTAACGATCTGCGCCGTGTCGACATGAACCTGCTGGTGATTTTCGAAGCGCTGATGTTCGAAAAGAACCTGACCCGAGTCGCCGAAAAACTGTTCATGGGCCAACCGGCGGTGAGCGCCGCGCTGGGCCGGTTGCGTGATTTGTTCGACGATCCGTTGTTGCTGCGCAACGGTCGCGGCATGGAACCGACGGCGCGGGCGCTGGCGATTCTCAAGGAGCTGCAACCAGCGATGGACACCATCTCGGGGGCGGTCAGCCGGGCCAAGGAATTCGACCCGGCCAGCAGCTGCGATGTGTTCCGCATCGGGCTGTCGGACGACGCCGAGTTCGGGCTGTTTCCGCCGTTGCTGCGCCAGTTGCAGGAAGAGGCGCCGGGGATCGTGGTTGTGGTACGCCGTGCCAATTATCTGTTGATGCCGACGTTGCTGGCGTCGGGGGAAATCTCGGTGGGGGTGAGTTACACCACGGATCTGCCGGCCAATGCCAAACGCAAAAAACTGCGCGACATTCCCTGCAAAGTCCTGCGCGGAGACAGCAGACCGGGGCCGCTGACGCTGGACGAATACTGCTCCCGCCCGCATGCCATGGTGTCGTTCTCCGGCGACTTGAGCGGCAACATCGACGTCGATTTGGCCAAGGTCGGCCGCACCCGCCGCGTGGTGCTCGGCGTACCGCAATTCAGTGGTTTGCGCGCGTTGCTCGCTGGCACGGAAATGATTGCCACTGTCCCGGACTATGCCGCGTGCGCGTTGGTGGAGGGCTGTGCCTTGCGCGCCGAAGATCCGCCGTTTCCCATTGATGCGGCGCAACTGTCGATGGCCTGGAGCGGGGTGCATGACAACGATCCTGCCGAGAAATGGCTGCGGTCGCGGATCAGCCAGTTCATGTCGGCCTCGCTGGATATTCCGGCTGTGTAAGGCGAAACCGCGCCGCGCCGTTCGTCCGAAACAGCCGCACACCTATAAGTTCTGACAGTAGCGCGTGCCCGCGCGTCGGTGTGTGATTCATTCAATGCTCTTTCGGGGGCCGGATCGATCATGCACAGGGACAGAACAATGAACATCGCTACCGCCACAGTGAACGCCGGCAGCCCACCGCCTCCTGTCATCCAGGAAAGCGCCAATCAGTCCCTCCTCAATCCGGTGGACGTGAGGAATACCCTCATGATCGAGGTGACCGATCCGACGTTGCAGCCCACCGACCAGGTGAGTGTGGCCTGGACAGGTGCACCGGGCTCCGGAGCAAACGGCTCTCTCACTACGGCTTTCATCAACGCCGGTAACACTCGGCCGCTGGTGATTCGAATCCCGGTTTCGCTAGTACTCTTCAATCTGAGCCAGACGGTGACGGTGACTTACACCATCATTCGCGGCACCGCTGCACCCGTGACTTCAGAGCCACAGGTCGTGTACGTGCTGCCTCTGGCGCAACGCGATTTGCCTCGTCCCTTCATCACTCAGGCAGAACAGTCCGGGGAAGGTCCGATACTGGACATCAATGGCCTGACCGACATTACCCTGCGTATCAACGCGTGGCCCTTGAGCGCTCGGGGTCAATTCCTTTGGTTGTGGCTTGAGGGCAAGAACGCCGACGGCAGCGATTTCCGTATGAGGTACTGGAGTGCGCCGAGCAATGTCATCACTGACGAATTCATCCGTTTCGGTTTTTACGAGCGAAGCCACTCCGCCAATGCCTTGCAAGGGCTCAAGGACCGCAGCGTACTGACCCTGAAGTTGATGGTGGGGCTGCAAGGGAGCCCGGATGAGTCCCTTGCCCAGCCGTTTGCCCATCGAAACTATATCGTCCTGACAAACGCAGCGACCCCGCCCGCGATCTTGTCGGTCACCGGTCCCGACGGCCAGGACATCGCCGATGGCGCAGACACCCCTCACACTAGCGTTACGTTAAGCGGCAGTGCCGGGGCTGGCGGTGAAGTGGAAATTTTTGATGGGCCAACCCCCCAAGGCACGGTCATAGCTGTTGGTAGCGCCTGGACGTATAAGGTGGCTGTATTGACGGGCGGCTTGCACGTTTTCACGGTTAAGCTGGCGGATGGCAGTGGAGGGGCGTCCAGCCCATGGACAATCAACGTTGTGCTGCAAAACCTGGAGCTGACGATTGCAGAGGCGCCTGATAACGGCAATCTGGATCCTATTGCGGCATTGACGAGGCTGACGGCTGTCCTGGATTACAACATGCAGGCCGATGACAGGATCAGGGTCATCTGGACTGCTGCGCCAGGAACACCCGCTGCGGGCTCACACACCACCAATACCGTTCAGGCCGGCACTACCATCCGACCCAGGATAATCCAGCTGCCCGTTTCGCTGTTGGCTTTCAGCTTGGGCAAACGGGTGACGGTGAGCTTCGAATATGATCGCGGAACAGCACTCCCGGTGGTTTCACGGCCGCTTGTCCTGAACATCGGGACTATTCCGGCAAACTGGTTCGTCCCTCCGGTAATCACCCAGGCGAACGGTACGACGGTGCTGAATCTGGCCAATGTGCAAGCCGGGGCAACGCTCCTGTTTGGCGGTTGGCCGCTTATTGCCTCCGGTCAGCCGATCTGGCTGGATTTTGAGGGCCAGAACGCCAGTGGGGGCAGCCACAATCTCACCATGTGGACGGGCCCCAACTTCGCAGTCCATCGAAGTTGGGTGTTGAACGGCCGCTACAGCGTTACCGTTTTGTACAGTTATTTGAAGGAACTGGCGGAAGGCAGCACGTTGTCCATTCACTTCAGGGTCAATATGGATCAGGTTCCGAATCCGGCGACGGCGGTGGTCTTCGCCGCACGTCAGTACACCATTCGGGCCATTCCTTGAAGAAGGGCTGGCGGGAGGTGTGTTTAACGGCGTTTATCGTTACTTGATGAAAGCTACAGATCCTTGCGCCGTTGCCTACGACTGCGCCAGAATCCGCCGGCTTGTGCGCTTTGGGCCTGGTCTTTATCGTTTCCGTATCGCTGCCAATCAGCGATCGGGTTTAGCGACTCAGACTATCAAAGTGCATCAGTGCTCCAGACTTTATTGCCGACTTTTGACGTCTGCATAACGTTATGGTGGCTGTATGCGGGAGACTCTCGGGTCTACCGGGTGCCTTTGACCGGTTCGCTAACCTGCATACAGTCGCCACTCTTACTTGTTTAGCGACAGGTTCTGGTGGTGCTATTTCCAAAGGAGATTCACCATGTTCAAAGCCACACCTAATCCGCCAGCAACCGATGACGTTTCCCCCTACGATCCCCTCGATCCCAAAAAACTCAACGAAGCCGCCGAACGCGCCCTCGATCACTACCTCAAACCGTCTGACACCAAGCCCCCACGCAAACCGAGCACGATTTACACCGTCGCCCCGGACATCAACATCGAAGAGCTGCTGACCAATGCCTGCGAGTCCTTTACCTCGGCCAAGGTGATCGCCAGTGACTGCGCCGGATTTCTGGAGGGGCCGCAGCGCAATACGATACTGGGCGTCGCGCAGCTCATCATGTTCGGCGAGTTGGCGGTGAGTCGGGCGCTGGACAGTCTGGAGCTGAAGGCCAACCCGGTCCTATGACCTGAGGTCAAACGCTGACCCCTGTGGCGAGGGAGCTTGCTCCCGCTCGGCTGCGCAGCAGTCGTAAACCCTGTACATGCGGTCTACCTGATGCAATTGGGTCGAATGGTTTTGGGGCTGCTTCGCAGCCCAGCGGGAGCAAGCTCCCTCGCCACAATTCCCGCGGTACAAAGAGAGCACGTACATTCAATTTTTCCCTACCCCTTGGCGGCACTATTCAATCCAATGATTGAACAGGGGTGAGTCATGAACGCTTCGCAAAGGGATGAACAGGCGCGGGATGTCGGGCTGCTGTTTCTGCGGGTCAGCGGTGGTCTGTTTCTGCTGTGGGTTCACGGCTTGCCCAAGCTGCTGGACTTCAGTGCGCAACTGCAACTGATCGAAGACCCGTTCCACCTCGGTGCCCACCTCACCCTCAGCCTGGCGATTTTCGCCGAAGTGCTGTGCCCGCTGCTGATTGTCGCTGGTGTTCTGGCGCGTCTGGCGTGCTTGCCTATTCTGTTTGTGCTGCTGGTGGCGCTGCTGGTCGTGCACCCGCAATGGAGTGTGGCCGAAGGGCAGTTCGGCTGGCTGTTGTTGATCATCTTCACCTCTGTGTTTATCGCCGGGCCTGGACGGCTGGCGCTCAATGTTCGTTTGCCCGGAGTGCTCCGTTATGTCTGAAGCCCAAACTCAAAAAGCGCCGGGGTCCGATGAGATCGTGACGCTGATCGTCAAGCACCGGGTCAAGGCCGGTTTCGAAGCAGCCTATGAAGCCTGGCTGCGCAACATCGTCAGCGTAGCGGGGCGCACGGAAGGGCATCTGGGCGTGGACGTGATCCGCGGCAAGAACGCGGGCCTGGACATGTTCACCTGCGTGCTGCGCTTTTGCTCCACCGAGGCCATGCAGCACTGGCTCGATTCGCCGCAACGTCAGTCGTTGATCGATGAAGCCGCGCCGATGCTGGCCGACGGCGACCAGACCGAGGTCAACCCGGTCAACGAATTCTGGTTCGCGCCGCTGGCCGATGCTGCTTCGCCGCCACCGCGCTGGAAGCAGGCCGTGGTGTCGTTGCTGGTGATTCTGCCGCACACCTTGCTGGTGCCGCTGCTCTGGGGGCCGCTGCTCAAACTCAACGCTTTTCTCTCCAACTACCTGGTCGCCACGTTCCTGATCACCCTGACCATCGTGGTGTCGGTGGTGTACGTGTGCATGCCGGCCGCGACTCGCTTGTTTGCGGCGTGGCTGACGGCCAGTCAGCCACGGGAGCACCTCGAATCCAACGCAAATTCGCCGCGCTGAACCGGCGCTTTTTTGCTTCATTTCACTGATGACGAAGGAACTGCGATGAACGCCGATCTGATTCTGTTCAATGGTCAATTTCATACCGTAGACCGCGAAAAGCCCCTCGCCAGCGCCGTGGCGATCAAGGGCGGCCGCTTCGTCGCGGTCGGCACCGACGCCGAAGCCATGGCCCTGCGCGGCTCGGGCACCCAGGTGATCGACCTCAAGGGTCGCTGTGTCATCCCTGGCCTCAACGACTCGCACCTGCACCTGATCCGTGGCGGTTTGAACTACAACCTCGAACTGCGCTGGGAAGGCGTGCCGTCCCTGGCTGATGCGTTGCGCATGCTCAAGGAGCAAGCCGACCGCACACCGACGCCGCAATGGGTACGGGTAGTCGGTGGCTGGAACGAATTCCAGTTTGCCGAGAAGCGCATGCCGACCCTGGAAGAGCTCAACCAGGCGGCACCGGACACCCCGGTGTTCGTGCTGCATTTGTACGACCGCGCCTTGCTCAACCGCGCTGCATTGCGGGTTGCCGGTTACACCCGCGACACGCCGAACCCGCCGGGTGGCGAAATCGTGCGTGATGCCAACGGCAATCCGACCGGCATGTTGGTCGCAAGGCCGAACGCGATGATCCTGTACTCGACCCTGGCCAAGGGGCCGAAGCTGCCGCTTGAGTATCAGGTCAACTCGACCCGCCAGTTCATGCGTGAGCTCAACCGCCTCGGCCTGACCAGCGCGATCGATGCCGGCGGTGGTTTCCAGAATTACCCGGACGATTACCAGGTGATCGAGCAGTTGGCGAAAGATGATCAACTGACCGTGCGTATCGCCTACAACCTGTTTACCCAGAAGCCGAAAGAAGAGCTGACCGATTTCCAGAACTGGACTGGCAGCGTCAAGTTGCACCAGGGCGACGACTACCTGCGGCACAACGGCGCCGGCGAGATGCTGGTGTTCTCGGCGGCGGACTTCGAGGACTTCCTCGAACCGCGTCCGGACCTGCCGCAGACCATGGAGCAGGAGCTGGAGCCGGTGGTTCGCCACCTGGTGGAACAGCGCTGGCCGTTCCGTTTGCACGCCACTTACAACGAATCGATCAGCCGCATGCTCGACGTGTTCGAGAAGGTCAACCGCGACATTCCGTTCAACGGCCTGCCATGGTTCTTCGACCACGCTGAAACCATCACCCCACAGAACATCGAGCGGGTAAGGGCGCTGGGCGGTGGCATTGCGATCCAGGACCGCATGGCGTTCCAGGGTGAATATTTTGTCGACCGCTACGGCAAGCAGGCCGCCGAATCTACGCCACCGATCAAGCGCATGCTGGCCGAGGGTGTACCGGTCGGCGCCGGCACCGATGCCACACGAGTGTCCAGCTACAATCCGTGGACCTCGCTGTACTGGATGGTCAGCGGCCGTACCGTCGGTGGTCTGGCGCTGTATGAGGAAGGTTTGCCGCGCACCACTGCACTGGAACTGTTCACCCACGGCAGCGCCTGGTTCTCGTCGGAACAAGGCAAGAAAGGCCAGATCAAGGTCGGGCAACTGGCGGACCTGGTAGCACTGAGCGCGGATTTCTTCAGCGTCGAGGAAGAAGCGATCAAGTGGATCGAGTCGGTATTGACCGTGGTCGGCGGCAAGGTGGTGTACGCCGCCGGCGACTTCGAAAAACTCGGGCCTGTCAGCCTGCCGGTGCTGCCGGACTGGTCGCCGGTGGCGAAGGTTCCGGGACACTGGCGGCCGAACGCGCCGATGCAGGCGCAGGTGCACCAGTGCAGCGGCCCGTGCGCCGTGCATACCCACAGCCATGAGAAGGCCCGTATGTCGAACGTGCCGGTGAGTGACTTCGCCGGTTTCTGGGGCGCCTTCGGCTGTTCCTGCTTCGCGTTCTGAGTCTTGCAACAAAAGCGTCGGCCATGTGTGGTCGACGCTTCACTCATCACCCTCCGAGGAGTTTCACATGAGCAACGTTCCTTACAAACGTCTGAACAAAGATGACGCCGTTGTGCTGCTGGTCGATCACCAGACCGGCCTGATCTCTCTGGTGCAGGATTTCTCGCCCAACGAATTCAAGAACAACGTGCTGGCCCTGGGCGACATCGCCAAATTCTTCAACCTGCCGACCATCCTCACCACCAGTTTCGACGCAGGCCCGAACGGCCCGATCGTACCTGAACTGCGCGAGCAATTCCCGGACGCGCCGTTCATTCAGCGTCCAGGCCAGATCAACGCCTGGGACAACGAAGACTTCGTCAAAGCCATCAAGGCCACCGGTCGCAAGCAACTGATCATCGCGGGTGTGGTGACTGACGTCTGCGTGGCGTTCCCGACCCTGTCGGCCATTGCCGAAGGCTTTGAAGTATTCGTGGTAACCGACTCTTCCGGCACCTTCAACACCACCGTGCAACAAGCGGCGTGGGCACGCATGTCGGCGGCGGGTGCACACCTGCTGAACTGGTTCGCCGTGGCCTGCGAGCTGCAAGGCGACTGGCGCAACGACATGGAAGGCCTGGCCAACCTGTTGTCCCAGCGTCTGCCGAACTACCGCAACCTGATCAACAGCTACACCAAGTTCACCGCCAAGTAAGGCGCTGAAGAAAAATGCCCGCGATGTGCGGGCATTTTTTTGTACTGATCGAATGTTCGCTGCATCAGCGCTTCTGCAACCATCCCAGAAACCCACCTTTCCTGATCGGCACCGGTTTGGCCATCAACGCCTGCCGACTGTTCTGCTGGCGCACCGCCTGCAACTTGTTCAACGCCCGGCCCACTTCGCTGCGCTGTTCCATGCACTGGCGGGTCAGGTTCTTGTCGAGACGGTAGATGATCGAAGATGTCAGCGCGGTGAACGTCGCCTGTGACGGCGTATCGGCCAGGATGCTCTGTTCGCCCATGACTTCGCTTGGCCCCATGCGACCGGCCTCGGTGAAACCATTGCCGTCCGGCACGCTGGCGCTGACGACGCCAGTGGCGATCACGAACAGGCTGTCTGGCACTTCAGCCAGATCCAGCACCACCTCACCGGCGGCGTATTGTTGCGCGACCATCGATTCGGCGAGGCGGTCGCGTTCCTCATGGCTCAGCGAGCGGAAAATTTTCACTTCATCGAGCAGTGCGCGGGCGCGGGTCGAGGGTTCGATCACGCCGTCGGGGTGTCGCGAGATGCCGGCCGCTTCCAGATGGCGATGGGCGAGGTCGAACAGTTGATTGCGCACCTCGCTTTTCTTGCCCAGTTCGGCGATGAACCCGCTGGCCACGTATTCGGACATCTCTTCGCCAGCCTCTTTGAGCACCGCTTTTGGCGCGGGCGACAGCAACAGACTGCTGCTGCCTTGCAGCGTGCGGTCGAGGGCGTCGAGCACCCGGCGTGGGCGGATGTGGTTCGCCACCTTGATGCTGATCGACACCCCGTGCAGGTTGTTCGGGCGGCTGAGGTTGACGATCTTGGCCTTGGCCGCCACCGAGTTCGGCACCACGGCCATCGTGCCGGCGCTGCTCAACAGGTGCGTGGCGCGCCAGTTAATGTCCAGCACTTTGCCTTCGACGCCATCGATCACCACAAAGTCGTCCACCTGATAGGGTTTGGTGGTGTTGAGCACAATGCCGGAGAACACGTCAGCCAACGTACTTTGCAGCGCCAGACCGACCACGATGGCGAACACGCCGGAAGTCGCCAGCAGACCCTTGACCGGCAGATCCAGCACATAACCGGCGGCCGCGACGATAGAGGCCAGAAACACCAGCGCACCGATCACGTCCTGCAGCAAACGGCCGCTGTGACCTATGCGACGCATCAGCACCAGACCGAACACCTCGGTGAGCACTCGTGCGGCGTACAACCACCAGATAATCCCCAGCGCCGTTGCACCGAGTTGCGCCACCGGGTCATCGGCAACCAACGGTGTCTGCAACGGGCTGACGCCAGCGTTGATAATCAGCGCGCTGAACGCCAGAAACAGCACCAGCCGCACACCGACCTTTGGCGCGCGATGCTTGAACGGGACGAGGTGCCAGAGCAGGGCGTCGAGCACCAGCAGCAAGGCGCTCCAAGGCAACAGGTGGGCAGAGAAAAGGCTCATGGATTGCACTCCAGCGGGCACAAAAAAACTCGCCACACCCTGAGGTGTGGCGAGAGGTTGGGCTTAGTTCAGATGCGTCTTGAGCTCAGCCGCGGCCTGACGTACCGCCGCTTTGACTTCCGGAATCTGATTCAGCGGATTGAGCAGGCCAAAGTCATGAATCATCCCGTTGTAGCGCACCGAGGTCACCGGCACACCGGCCGCATCGAGGTGGCGGGCGTAGCCTTCGCCTTCGTCACGCAGCACGTCGAATTCGGCGGTCTGCACCAGTGCCGCAGGCAGGCCCTTGAGTTGTTCGGCGCTGGCATTCAGCGGCGAGGCATGGATCTGCGCGCGCTCGGCCGGGTTGGTGGTGTAGTTGTCCCAGAACCACTGCATCATGCCTTTGGTGAGGAAGTGCCCCTCGGCGAATTGCTGGTACGAGGCGTCGTCGAACTGCGCGTTGGTCACCGGCCACATCAACAGCTGGAAGCGCAGGGCAGGGGTTTTCTGTTCCTTGGCCATCAGCGCCACGACCGCCGCCATGTTGCCGCCGACGCTGTTGCCGGCCACCGCCAGTCGCTTGCCATCGACACCGATCTCTTTGCCATGCTCGGCCACCCATTTGGTCGCGGTGTAGGCCTGGTTGATGGCGGTCGGGTAGTGCGCTTCGGGCGACGGCGTGTAGTCGACGTATACCGCGACTGCGCCGGAGCCCACCACCAGGTCACGGATCAGGCGTTGGTGAGTCGGGAAGTCGCCCAATACCCAGCCGCCACCGTGGAAGAACATGAACACCGGCAACTCGCCCTTGACCTTGGCCGGACGCACCACTTTCAGGTTGATGGTCTGGCCGTCGACCTTGATCGCCTTGTCGCTGACTTCAACGCCCGACAGATCAACCTTCACCGAAGCCTGGGCACCGGTCAGCACCGCGCGGGCGTCTTTCGGGCTCAGTTGTTCCAGCGGTTTGCCACCGCCCGCGGCGAGGGCCTCGAGGAAGGCCTGGGTGTTGTGTTCGACACCGGGGCTGCCAGCGGCGAATGCGTTGCCGATGGACAGGGCGAGAACGGAAGTGGCGAGGGTTTTCTTGATGTTCATGTGCAAATCCTTTTTAAATCGTTTGAGTTTTTATGCCTTGGGATCGGGCTGCTGTGGCGCTGGGGTTCAGGCCTCAGCAACACCGTGAGCACAGATTAATGAGATGCCGGAAAGTGAAAAAGCGGCTATAAAGCGATTAACTGTCAACCAGAGAGTGACAATGAACCCGTTCGAAGACATGCGTATTTTTTGCCAGGTCATGGACTCCGGCAGCTTCACGGCGGCGGCCGATCAGTTGGGCCTGTCCAAGCAGTTCGTCAGCCGTCGGCTGATGCAACTCGAAGAGCGCCTCGGTGTGCGCCTGCTCAATCGCTCCACCCGACGGCTGGACGTCACCCCGCTGGGGCAGAGTTATTACGAATCGGCCCTGCGCCTGCTCAGTGAAGTCGAGCAAGTGGAGCAGGGCATCGCCGGCCAGACCATCGAGCCTCGCGGGACCATTCGCCTGAGTGCACCGTTGTCGTTTGCCGTGGCGCATTTGGGCTGCTTGCTGCCAGTATTTTTGCAGCGTTATCGCGACGTCACCGTCGAGGTCGACCTGAGTGATCGGCCGGTGGACTTGCTCGGTGAGGGATACGATTTGGCTTTGCGCATCGGCGTGCTGGAAGACTCGACACTGATCGCCCGGCGCATCGCCGTCATCGAGCGGGTGTACTGCGCCAGCCCGGCGTATCTGGCCGAACGTGGCACGCCGCTTGAACCCGAGGAGTTGCACAGCCACGATTGCCTGCCGTACGGCCATGGCCGCCAGGTGCAATGGCGGTTCGAAGGGCGGGGCAAACCGCTGACCGTCAATGTCACCGGGCGGATGCGGGTCAACAACGGTGAACTGCTCAAGGACGCGGCCATCGCCGGCATGGGCATCACGTACTTGCCGACCTTCATCGTCGATTCGGCCCTGGAGGACGGTCGGCTGGTGCCGGTGCTGGATGATTTCCGCCCCGAGCCGCTGACCTTATCGGCGGTCTACCCGCAGCACCGTCAGGCCTCGCGACCGGTGCAGGCGTTGATCGAGTTCTTGCGTGAGCGGTTGAACCAATAGGAGGGTGCACGCCATCGTTGATTACAAGATCGCAACAAACCCCTGATGTGGTTTTTCCTGACGCTGATCTAGACTCGTGCCGGTCAATCAATGGCCCGGAATCTGGAGCGTGCAATGGAAATGCCGACAAAAGAAAAAACCATCGCCAGCAATCGCGATGCATGGAATGACTCCGCCCAACACCACAAAGACACCCCCGAATGGCAGGCCCGTTTGAGTGCGGTGAGCCATGGCGATTTTTCCTGCCTGGATGACACCCTCACCAGGTTGCTCCAACAGGTCGGTGTCGACGGCAAGGATGTGGTGCAACTGGGCTGTAACAATGGCCGGGAAAGCCTTTCACTGTTTGCGCTGGGGGCCCGCAGCGCAGTGGGCGTCGACCAGTCCGGAGCCTTTCTCGATCAGGCCCGGGAGCTGGCATCCCGTTCGCCTCATCAGCCCGAATTCATCGAGGCTGATATCCATCACCTGCCGACAGAGCTGCACCAACGCTTCGACGTGGCGCTGATCACCATCGGCGTATTGAACTGGATGCCGGACATCGGCGAGTTCTTGCGCCATGCCGCGCAAACCCTCAAGCCCGGCGGCAGCCTGGTGATTTACGAAACCCACCCGTTCCTGGAAATGTTCGACCCCGAGTCAGCCGATCCCTATCGCCCGGACAGCTCGTATTTTCGCAGTGAGCCTTTCGTCCAGGACCAACCGATCGTCTACGAAGGCAAAGTCGAACAGCAGGCCTCGGCGTCCTACTGGTTCGTCCACACCCTGGGCGCGATCTTCACCGGTGCCGTCGAAGCGGGGTTGCAGATATGCCATTTCAAGGAGTACCCGCATTCCAATCGCGAAGAACTCTACGACAAGTATCAGCAGCAAAAGGCGCAGTTGCCGTTGTGTTACACGTTGGTGGCGGTGAAGCGAGCGACGTAGTGCCTGGGGTATTTTCAGAGCGTTGAGTGATTTGCCGCGTGCCCTGGTTGCGCGCAGAGATCAATGCCCAAGGCATGAATGACCTTTAGAACCGTATCAAAACGTGGTTTCGCCCCGGGTGCGAAGGCCTTGTACAGGCTTTCGCGCCCCATTCCGGAATCTTTGGCAATTTGTGTCATGCCGCGGGCCTTTACCACGTAGCCGATAGCACGAAGAAATTCTTCGTTGTCGCCGTCTGCCAATACCTGAGAGAGGTATTCGCTGATGGCTTCGTCACTGTCGAGCAGTGCCGCCATGTCGAAGTTTGTTAGTTTTTGATTCATGCTTCTGGCTCCTCATTCCTGTGCGAATGTATCTGTTAGCGCAGGCATGAGGAGTCAGTTGGTTCTTTTGTAATGGGTGTATTTTTCCCTGAACTGTGTAGGCAACTGACCCCGTCGCGGGAAAGCCCTAATGTCAGTCAGTTAAGCCGTAATGCAATCTGTAGCAGCTGGCGAAGCCTGCGTTCGGCTGCTCAGCAGTCGTGAGTCGGACTAACGCGGTCAGCCTGATGCACCACAATCTCTGGTTTTACGACTGCTGCGCAGCCGAACGCAGGCTTCGCCAGCTGCTACAAGGAGTGCGTCGCGGCTGAAATTGTTTAACTGACTGGCATTAGGGCAAGCCCGCTCCCACAGGGAGATGCGGCCAAATGTGGGAGCGGAGGCCAATCACGCCTGCGCCGCCGTCACCGGCTGCTGTTCCGGTTTGCGCAGTGCCGTCAGCCGTGAGCCGGTGTAGTAGGTTTCGCGGAAGAAGCGCCAGCGGCCGAACAGGTCGTAGACGTGGGTGATGCGCCCTTGCTCCTGGTAGTCCATGCGGATGTGCATTTTCATCGCCTGGATGTTGCGGGTATCGCAGACGTCGACGATCTTGTTGCACCCTTTGGCCCGCATCGCATCCCAGAGTTTGAACTGGGCGTCCATCGACAGGCTGGTGCCGAAGTATTGAGGGATCATTTCACCGCCGAACTCGAAAAACTCACCAGGGTTGATCCGGAACCAGCAGCCGTAATAGTGCCGGTCGAAGTAGTCCCTGGCGCTGCCCCAGATGAATCCGATGGCATCACCTTCCTCGTTCACGTACATGTGTCCGGTGTGACCCTCGGCGGCGATTTCGGCCATGGCCTTGACGCGGTTGCCGTAGTACTTGGTGAACGCGGTGGCGTTTTCCGGGGTGATGATCACCAGGCGCAGGCCCGAATAGGGCCGCAGATTTTGCGGCGCCACCGGGGTCACCAGGTCGCGCCCCAGCCACAGCAGCTCCCTATGGAAATACACGTAGCGCTTCCAGAGCGACTGGAGCGTGTGGAGCAGGCCTTTTTGTTTGATGCGTTCGCGAATCTTGTCGATGGCGCTCATGAAGTCCTCCGAGGCTGAAGCCTGGGTGTGGTGGGTAACGTTTTCGATGGCGAAAAATCAGGATTTCAACGGGTGCAGTTCGGTCGGGTATTGCGGCTCCTCTTTGGATGCCCTCGGCACCACGGCATAGGACACTCTCGGAACACCCGCAAGACGCTGCTCCAGCACATGGCTCAGCGACTCGCCCGGGTCCAGATAGGCATCGCCAAAATCGGCGCCGATATGGATCGGATGGACGACGATTTCCAGCAAGCCGTCGATTGGCATCGCCACAGTGCGCAGGTCGACCGGGGTGCATACGTTCTGGGCGGTCGCTCCGGACAGGCTGTTCAGGCGATGGTTGAGCAACGTCTTGAACACTCGCTTGGGCACGCTCAGGTTACTTCCCAGATCGCGCGCCAGTCGCACGGGCACCCCTTGGCGGGCGGCAAACCGCGCGACGATTTCACCGATGGGCCAGATGTTGTGCACGTGCTGATGGGAATCGAGGTGGCTGGGGTGCAGGCCGTTGTCCAGGCAGCGTTGCCATTGGGCTTCGAGTTCCTCCAGTACCGCATCGCGATCCAGGCGGTTGAGCCAGAGACAGTGACGGGGCAGGCAGAGGTCGAATTCACCCTGGCTGTCGCAGAACGTCGAACGCGCCAGAATCGATGGGCTCAACGGCCGGCCATACGTGAGGTTGAAGTGCAGCCCGATCCGCCCCTTGAGCATTGGCTGCCGGGCCAGGACGCAGGCCGCTTCGAAGGCCGGCATGTTGGCCATGGCGGTTGCGGAGCTGATGACTCCAGCGTGGAAGGCACCCAGTATCACCGCGTTTTCGCTCGGACTGAGGCCGAAATCGTCAGCGTTGACTATGACTTGGCGAGGCATGGCTGCCCTCTCTTTCTTGTTCGGTGGGTGCAGCGTCTTTGGCGATAATGGGTGCCTGTATAGGTGTAAGCGTAGGAGCAACCAGCGTTGCTGCACGCCTGGCCTGCCACTTTTTTAACCCGGGTTTGATGCGGTGCCAGAGTCGCAGGGCCAGTCCCAGGGCGAGGCCGCTGGGGCGCCAGGAGTAGAAGCTCCAGCGCCAGTGCTCCAGTTGCCCGGTCATGCGTTCCAGGAGTTGATGGCTGGAGTTTTCCAGGCTGATCCGCGAGGCGTCGATCCAGCGCCAGTTGTCATCCAGACCCCAGCGGATCCACTCTTCGAGCAGCACCCGACCGCTGCCCAGGTCTGCATATTGCGGCAGGAACGCCAGGTTGTAGTCGTACAGCCGACCCCGTTCCAGCAAGCCGATGCGGTAGCTGATGCAGCGCCCGTCCAGTTCCAGCACCACCACCCGCACCAGTCCTTCTTCGGCGAGGGCGGTGAAGGCTTGCTCGATCCATTGCCGGTAGCGGTCATTGGTGAAAATCCCAACGCCTTGAAGGCCTTTCCAGCTCAGCGCTTCGACTTTGCCGAGGGTCCGCAACAGTGGCCTGATGGTGGCGGCGTCGGGGGTTATCCGTCGGATCTCGGCACCGCAAGCCGCGATGCGTTTACGTGCACGGCGAAGTTTGTAGCGGGGGTCGCCGGACACTTCCTGATGGTCGGCCTCGCTGATCAGGTGCACCGGCACCCGACAACTGAGGCGGCGCTCGCCGGTCGAGCTGTGGGCCATCCAGGTGGTCAGCGCACTTTCTTCGCCGATGGGTTCGCACAATTCATTGAGTTGCAACATCGCATGGGGCACGCGACGGCGGATGATCACCAGCGCCTTGCGCATGCTCTCGGCATCGAGGCAACTGAGCAGGGCCAGGCGATCGGTGAGGGGGTAGCCGAGGTGATGCAGGACGCGAAACGGTAGCCCGCCAAAGCGCTCCACGGACACCACCAACGGCAGGCACAAGGCCAATTCATCGCCGTGCCAGCCGAGCAGAACGTGCAAGCGCTCCCCGGCAACCAGTGCCTGTTCCGATGCGCGCAGCCAGGCGAGGGTGTTGAACGGTGTATGGTCCGTCACGCGCCAGCGCAACCCCTCATAGGCGGCTGTTGGAAAGTCCGGAGCGCACAACGACGTGCGCCATTCGAATCGAGCCATCATAGGTTCAGACCGCCGAATAACTCATGGACGTTCATGAGGCGCTCCAGCTCAGGGCGAACAGGGTTTGCCCTGGCAGGTCGAAGCTGACGCGACCGTCCTGACAGTTGAATTTGCCTTCGCGACTGCGGCTGTCGGCACCAAAATACACCAGCGCTCCCTTGGTCAGCGGGCAGGTCGCCCCGGCCAGATCGACACGCTGCAAGCGCGCGCCCTTATTGACGCCCAACAGGCTGCGTTGGTGTTCGGTGGCCATCGCCAGCACGTCGACTTCGAAGGCGTCGTTGTCCAGGCGCATGACGTTTTTCAGCCAGTGCTGCCGGATGAATTGTTGGGCCAGGCCCACCGGTTTGAGCTCGAAACGATCGCCGCCCAGCACCCGCACCATGCCTTTGGGGTAGTTCGGTTCGTCGGCGGCCTGGAACCAGTTGAGCATGTCCAGCAAGCCGTCCTGCGCCGAGTTGATGACCACCGAGGCCCACCACAGCGAAGCGAAATGGGTTTCCTGATCGTAGGGGCTCAGGCTTGATCCGCTGGACAGGTTGGTCTGGTCCAGCAGCAAGGCCTTGCGTGGCCGGCCCTTGGCATCGAGGCCCACCAGCTCGGCGGCGCGGCGCACGCTGTCGCGGTAGACCCGGGTCGCCAGCAGGTCGCGAACCATCCATTCGTGCCAGGCGAGGGCGTCGATCTGCTCGCCGGACTCAGCCAGCAGGCGCCGTGCCCAGTCGATACCGCGCTTGTCGGCAGCATCGTCGGTGAACGGGCCGTTGACGAAGCGCGAACTGGCGGGCATGGCAATGCGAATGCCGGCCTTGGCGTTGGCAGGATCGCTGCGCACTTGCCGGGCCATGCTGTTGAAGATCGCCTGGTAGTTGGCGTAGCTCGAGTAGTTGAGATTCGGCTCGTCGGCGAATGCGATGTAGTGAGTGCCACCACCACCGAGGGCGCGGGTGGCGGTGAGCCAGGCGTCAAGGCCGGCGTTGCTCACGGTGTCGGCGCGCAGATCGGCCTGACGCTGGCTGCCGGCCAACAGCGTGATGTCCTGCTTGATGCCAAAGCGGTTCTGATAGAGCTGGCGGAACGCATCTTCGTGGTGCGGATTTTGCGCCGTGACGTCGACGAAACTGTAGTAGGAACCCGCCTGAGGCTTGAGGGCGTCGAGCGCCGCGAAACTGGATTGCGGCGGCAGCACGTAGGGCAAATAAATGCCCAGGTTCGGGGTCGGGCCGAGCGTCTCTTTATGCAGGGTCAGCCGGGTCTGGCCAGCGTCCTCGCGCAGCGGCTTGAGTTGCTGCGGGTTCTGGGCGAACAGGTTTGCCGTGCCATCGAGCCAGAACGCGACCTTGCCGCTGCCTTGCAGGCGCAGGCGCCAGACTTGTTCGTCCTGGGTGACGGGCAGTTCGAGCTGATCGAATTGCCAATAGGCGCGATAGGGCTTGAGCATCAGCGACACTTGTTTGTTATCACCCACACGCTGCGCCTGCAGGGCGCCGACTCCACCATGAAACTTGCCGGCCAGTACCGCGTGTTCCCCCGGTGCGATTTTGAAATACAGCTCATCGCCGCCACGGGCTTCGGCGCTGAAATGCACCTTGGCCGGGGCGAATAACGCCACGGTGTGTTCGTCATGTTCGACGGTGTAGCGGCGGAAGCTGTAGCCCGGAATTTCCAGTCGATAACTGGCGGCACCCGGCGCCAGCGGCCAGCTCTGCTTGCCGCGGGTTTCACTGGCGGCGATCAGGCGATCACCCTTCAGGTTGCCGTTGCCGTCGAGCAGGTACAGGTGTTCTTCGTTGGCATCGGCCTGCCACGCCGGGACCCACTGGATGGTCAACGTGTCGGGGCGATCCGCTTGCAGGTACAGGCTGCCGTCGCGAATGTCGGTCCAGCGCATGGGCGCCGCCTGAGTACTCAAACCAAGGCCCAGGCTCAACAGCAGCACCAGGGGTTTCATGCTGATTTCCGTTGCAGTATCTGAAGCATCGGTGCCACATCACTAGGCAGGATGATCAGGGTTTGCCAGAAGGGTACGCCGCTCAACCGGCAGTACATCACCAGCAGCGCGACGGTCACCGCCAGGTAGGCGATGGACGATGCCGCCGCGGCACCGACGATGCCATACATCGGGATCAGCAACAGGTTCAGGGCCAGGTTCAGCAGCGCGCCGAGGCCCACCAGCAGCGAAACCGTGCCGGGTCGATTTTTGCCCAGCAAGTCCAGGCGCAGGATGCTCGCATAGCAAAGACCGAGCAGCCCCGGCAGCAGCGCCAGCAAGGCTGGGTAGGCCGGTTGATAGGCAATGCCGAACAGGGTGACGATCAGCCATTGCCCGATCACGGCCATGGTCAGGCAGGCACCGAGCATCACCGTGGCGGTCAGGCGCAAGGCCAGCGGCGTCAGGCGTTCCATGCCTTCGTCCTGTTGCAGCAGGCGTTTCATCAGGGGGGTGGTCACCGCTTCCGGGACGATCAGCAGCAACTCGGCGGCAGCGCTGGCCATGGCGTAATGACCCAATGCCGTACTGCCGAGCAAGGCACCGATGAACAGGTAGTCGGAGCGCAGAATGACTTGCTGGAACAACAAATCGGGGTGGCTACGGGCGCTGTAGCGCAACAGTTCTTTCTGGCTGGCGCGGTCCCATTGCAACGTCAAGGGTTGCGCACGGTTGAGCCAGACCCAGCCGGCCAGCACCACCAGGCTGATGCCGGCCAGCCAACTGATCAGCGCCGCTTCCAGCGCGGCGTCTTTCCACATCCAGAACAAGGCGATAAACAGCAGCAGTGGCGCCAGCGATTCCACCAGCCGCAAGGCATTGAACGCCACCACACCGCCCGACGCGTTGTGCAAGGTCAGCAGGCCGCTCTTGAGCACGGTCAGCGGCACCGCCAGCAGCAACAGCCAGGCGAGCAATCCCAGTTGTGTGGTGATGTCGAGTTCGCTGCCGAACTCGCGGGTCAGCGCCACCACCAGCAACGTCAGCAACCCCGCCAGCAGGCAACCGAATACCAGCACCTGACTCAGCAGCAAACCCATGGGCCGTTGCTTGGCCGCCTGGTAACCCACCGCCGAATTCAGCCCGCCGCTGGTGGCGGCGCTGATCAAGTCGGGCAGGGTACTGAGCAGCGCAAACAGGCCGCGCTCGCTGGGCCCCAGAATCCGCGCCAGCAATACGTTACGCAGCAGGCGCAGGCCGATCATCGCCAGTTTGGTGCCCATGCTCAGGGCGAGGTGTTTGAGGTAGTGGCTGCGACTCATGGCCGGGCTCCGCGGTAGATGCGCCACGACAGCAACTCCGGGTTGCGTGCCGTGCGCTGGCTGATGCCGATCCGTGGTAAGGCCAATGGATCTTCGACGCCACGGTAAATCCCGCTGGCGGTGCCCAGGGCAAACGCAAAGTCGTGGTCGGCCACGTGCTCGCGCACCCGCGCATCGTGGTCGCCATTGGGGTAGCAATAGACCGGCAGCGGCCGGATGCAGCCGTTCAACAGTGCATTGCGGCTGCGGCTCAATTCTTCATCCAGGTGTTGATCGTCAAGCTCGGTGAGGATCGTGTGGCTGGCGCCGTGAGGGCCAAAGCGGATCAACCCGCTGGCTTCCAGCGCGCGCACTTGATGCCAGTCCAGGGCCTGGGGCAACGACTCTTCAGGGCATTGATTGGTGAGCCGGTTCAGTTCGCCCGGCGGCAGGTTTTTCAGGCTTTGCAGAAAATGCAAAAGCGCCAGGCTACGGCGCTGCACATCCAGATCATCGAGCAGCACCGGTAACGGTCGCCCGATCTGTCGCAGGCATTCAATCAAGTGCGTCCGGGCTTTTTCACCATGGCTGTGCCACAGGGTTTCCCCCAGGCTTTCCCACCAGAAGCGTTGCCGGCTGCCGATGAAGTCGGTGGAGAGAAAAATGCTCGCCGGCATCTGATACCTTTTCAGCAACGGGAAGGCATTCAGCGCGTTGTCGCGCCAGCCATCGTCGAAGGTCAGTGCGACTTTGGGACGTTCCGACATGGCGGTGCCGGGTTGCAGAATTTCCATCAGCGGCACGCAGTCGAAGTGTTTTTTCAACCAGAGCAGCAGATGGGCAAAGGCCTTCGGTCCCACGCACAGTTCATTTCGATGAGGCAGGTCGGCGGCGCGGTCATTGGGCAGCACCCGGTGCAGCATCAGGATCACCCCGGCACCGTGCAGTTGGTGGCGGCCTACCGGCGAGTTGAGATAGAGCCAGCCACTGGTGCGTTTTAATAATTGTCTGATCGCCATGGCGCGGTCCTGTCAACGATTTTGCTCGGGGTTCCACTGCGCGTACCGCTGTCCACGCAGGAACTGCCACAGACCGATACTCATCCCGGCAAGGGTCACCAGAAAGAAGCCGGCGAGGCGAAAGGGTTTGGGCAAACGGTGTTGCACATCCAGCAGGCCGGCGATGGCCACCGCATAACCGAGCAGTTGCGCGATCAGGCTCAGGCGATAGAAGCCATGGACGTTCCACAGCCAGAAGTTGCTCAGCAACAACGGCAGTAACAGGATCGGTGCCAGGCGTCGAATCAGTTTGTGGCTGATCAGCGCAATCGCATACAAGCCATGGCGCCATGGGTTCAACAGTTCCCGGCGCTGGGCCAGGCTCTGCAAACCACCGACGGTGACGCGCAGACGACGGCGCCATTGTTTGTCGATCTCATCGACGCCCTGGTCGATCACCCGGGCTGTGGGCACATAGACAATGCGTTTGTGCGCCACCGGCGCGCAGGTACTGATAAAGAAATCATCGTTGACCTCCGACGGCACGTTCTGGAACAACTCGCGACGCAGGGCGAGCAGGGCGCCGTCGGCGGAGACCATGCAGCCGGTACGATTTTCCACCATGCGCAGCCAGCCTTCGTAGTGCCGATAAAGGCTGTCGCCCAGGCTCAGGCCCTGGCCCGCCACCGGGATCAACATGTGTCCGGCGCAGGCCCCGACCTGTGGATCGGCCAGGGGCGCGAGCAATTGGCCGAGGGTGTCGGTCGACCATTGGTTGTCGGCATCGGTGAACACCAGAATCTCGCCCGTGCTCAGGGCAACGGCGGCATTCAAGGTGGCTGCCTTGCCCTGACGGGGCAGGTCGAGCACGCTGATGCGCGGGTCGATGACCTTGCGGGCGCAGGCCACGGTGTCGTCGGTGGAGCCGTCGCTGGCCAGAATGATCTGTAGCGAGCGCGCCTGATAATCCTGGGCGAGCAGGATGCGCAATTTTTCTTCGATGTACTGGGCCTCGTTGTGCGCGGCGATGACGATGCTCACGTTCATCGGCTGTGCCGGCCCATGACGCCGCGCGGGAAATAACGGTGCGAGCAGCGTCAGCAGCAGCGGGTAGCCGAACCAGGCGTACATCGGCAATAACAGGCACCACCAGAAAATGAATTCAGCCACGGGCGGGTCTCCTGGCATTCCAGCGACAAAGGCTCAGGATGAGCGCGGCACCCGCCAGGTGCAGACGCACCCAATGCAGGCCCCAGAGTTGCAGCATCAGGCGCAGGTCGCGGTGTATCAGGCTCTGGCGCAGACTTTGGGCGAGCGCTGGCAGGCTGGTGACGAACAGCATGAATAGCGCCAGTAGGGGGAAACCGTTGAGCAGGGCGGATAGCGCCATGAAATCCAACACCCAGGCGATGATCGACAGCATCGGGAAACGCAGTAAACGCAGATTCATGCCGTGGCTGCGCAGTAATTGCAGGTGACTGCCCTGACGCCAGAACTCCTTGCCCATCCATTCGCGCCAACTGCTCTCGTAACCCCAATGCAGGGCAACGCTCTGGTTGACGGCCAGCAGGCGTGCGCCAGAGTGGGAAAGGCGCATGGTGAAATCTTTGTCTTCGCCGGTGCGCAGGTTTTCGTTGAAGCCGCCGACCTTGTCGAACCATGGACGACGCATCAACAGGTTGGAACTGGGCAGCCATCGCACTGCTTTCATGGTTTCATCGTTCGGGCGCAACGTGCGGCGTTGCCAGGCATTGGCATACCACGGGGCTTCGGCCGGGGTGTGCAGGTCCAGTCCCAGGACGTCGACCTGAACCGCGTGTTGGATGCTCAACAACAGCGTGAGCCAGTCCTCGGGCATCTCGATATCGGCATCGATGAAGCCCAGCCATTCGCCTGTCGCCATCGCCGCCCCGCGATTGCGCAGGGCGCCGATCAGCAGCCCGGGCAGCACCAGCACCTGCGCCCCGAGCTGGCGAGCGATGTGCGGGCCCTGATCGTTGGAGCCGTTATCGACCACGATCAGCTCGCATTCCATCCCGGCAGCCTGCGCGGCTTTTTTCGCGGCAAGCAAGGTGCGGCCGATGTGTCTGGCCTCGTTGTACATCGGGATGGCAATGCTGATGCGGTTCATGCCCTGGCCTCCGTCGGCGGACGTTCTTCCGCCTTGAGGCGCAACACCCAGGTCAGGGCGAGCATGATCCACAGGTACTTGTGATTCGGTGCGCTGAGGAACATCAAAAACAGTGTCAACGACAGATAACTGATGCCCAGGTGGGTGATCAGGTCGGCCTGTTCCCAATCCCGTCGCAGCATCCAGGCTCGACGGGCGCGTACCAGGTTGTACATCCCAAGGCCGAGCATGCCGACGAACAACAGCCCGGCGGGAATCCCCAGTTCACTGAAGATTTCCATGTAGGTGTTGTGAGCACGGCGGTACAAGTCGCCGGGTTTGCGGTTGGCGGAAAACACCTTGGCGTAACCGGAGGTGGCGTAGTGCAGCGGGAAGGTGCCGGGGCCGGAGCCGAGTAACGGGTGTTCACGAATGATCTGGCTGCCGACCACAAGGTATGACGTGCGGCGGCCGAGGGATTCGTCCTGGCTTTTGGCGCCTTCTTTCAAGACGCTCAAGGACTGGATGCGCTTGAGGTAACCGGCCGGCATCGAATAAATCCCCACCGGGATCACGAGCGCAAGGCCGAGCATGGCAAAACCCAAGTGGCGCGGCCGGATGCGTGGCAACTGCGCGCGGTAGTGCCAGGCGCCGATCATCAAGCTCAGGAACAGGACCACCAGCCCGGAACGGGAATCGGTTTTGGTCATGCCGCCCAACAGCAAAATGCAGCAGCCGCCCCAGAACAATCGGTGCAACAGGTTCGGGCCGCGGATCACCAGCAGCAGGGCCAACGGCACGGCGAAGGCGATCAGCAGGGCAAACGAGTTCGCGTCTTCCAGCAGCCCGGCGGCACGGCCCTGGTCCTGATACTTGGTGGAGAACATGGCCAGCACAGAGGTTGCGGCGACGCTGAGGGTCACCAGCCGGGCGAACAGATCGAGGTTCAAATCACGGCCAATCAGCAAGGTGATCACAAACAGCACCAGGCCGACGCTCAAATCCCGTAGATGACTTTGGGACATGTCCATGCTGTCGGTATTGATCATACTCAACCCGTACAACACCATGAATCCGATCAGGTAGCGCCAGATGTTGCTGCGCAGGCGCTCGGACGGAATCTGGTGAATGGCCAGTTGCAACATCAGGACCAGTGCCAGTGACGCACCGATGAATTTGGTGCCTGACAGCGCGTTGCCCTTGAAGAAACCTTCGAACGGCACCAGCGCCGCGATGCCCAATAACCCCCAGGCGGGTTTTCGGTAGAGCACACCGACAGCGACCATGCCGAGCACCGCGCCGGGCGCCAGATAGGGGTAAGGGCTGGCCAGCAAACCGAGGCAGACCAGGGCGAGCAGACTGACGATCGAGAGCGGAAAGATCACGCGCGTGCCTCCCGTGCAGTACGGATATAAAGCTGCGACCAGCGTTCGGCCAAGGCCTTCAGGTCGTAACGGTCCTGTTGCGTACGTCTTGCGTTGTCGATCAGTTCGCGAGCCAGTACCGGCTCACTCAGCAGCGTGTCGAGCTGCCGGGCAAGGGCGACGCTGTCGGTGGGGGGCGCCAGCAGACCGTTGTGCCGATCCTCCAGCACATCGGGAATTCCGCCGACGCTGAACGCCACCACCGGCACTCCGGCCTGCATTGCTTCGAGCAAAATCATCGGCGTGCCCTCGGTGCGCGAGCTGATCACCAGCGCATCGAGTTGCGGCCACCAGCGGTTCATGTCGGTCTGGTAACCCGGCAGGGTGATGCGGTTGTGCAAGCCGGCGGCGGCAATTCGCGCCAGCAGGGTTTCCCGTTCCGGGCCATCGCCGAGCATCACCGCGTCCAGTTGCGGATGTCGCTGACACAGCGCAATCAGCGCATCGAGAAACAGGTCCGGGCCTTTTTCATGGGTCAGCCGACCGACGTAGCCCGCCAGCCAGCGTGGGTGTCTGGCGTTGTGGGGCAGCAAGCCGTTGGCGGTTGGCAGACCATTGGGAATCACTTGCAGCTTCTCCTTCCGAACACTGGCCTTGCGGTGCAGCGCTGCGATGCTTTCGGCCACGCACACCACCCGATTCACCGACGCGGTGCGGCACAGTTGCAGGCTCAGCCAGCCGTAGAAGCGTTGCTTGCGACTGCGCGGGGTGAAACCGTGCTGGGTAATCACCAAAGGCAAGTCGAACAATGTCGCGCCGACCCAGCCAAACACCAGGCCTTTGAAATTGTGCGTATTGATCAGCGGATGTTCAGCCCGCCGATAACGTAAATGACCCAGCAATTGCCCCAGTCCCGCGAAAGCACGGCAATCGACCCCGGCCTCGCGGAACCGGTCGATCAGGGCCGGCGGCGCATCCAGAAACAGCACCTGGTGGTGCCCTGGCGTCGCCAGGCAATGGTCCAGCAACATCCGCTCAGCGCCATAAAAGCCGCCGCTGCTGATCAAATGCATGATCGGCAGCGCGCTGGCGTTGAGCGGCCCGTTCAATGGCGCACCCAATACATGAAGCTAGGCACGGTCCAGTTCTTGTGCGGGTTGTTCGGCAGGACGTCCTGATCGTTGATCACCAACAGCACCGGCAAGCCCAGTTCATGGGTGATTTGCGCTGGATGTTTGAAGCTGTGATCGAAGAACTCACGCACGTAGACGAAGGCAATCGCCAGCAGCAGACCGGTCAGCATGCCGAACGGAATGATCAGCAGCGGTTTGGGAAACGCCACCTCGGTCGGTTCGAACGGCGGGCTGAGCACCCGGGCGTTGGACAAATCGCTGTCCAGCGCGCGGGCGGTGCTGCTTTCGGCAAAGCGCTGGGCGTAGGTGGAGAACGCCGCGTGCAAGGCATTGATCTCGGTATCCATCTGCTGCAACTTGCTCTGCGCCACTTGCAACTGGTGGATACGGTTCTTGAACTCGGCGATGCGCGCGGTTTTCTGGTTGATCACCGAGGTGACAATCGCCAGGTCGCTGGTGCGTTCCTGAATCCGGTTGCTGACGATTTTCAGGAACTGCTGACGGGTGCGGGTAATTTGCTCACGGGCCAGCAGCATCGGTTCGCTGCCCGGCTGGAACACCGCCAGGTCATTCATGTAGCGACTGACTTGAGTCGTCAGCTGCTCACCGATCTGCCGGATCTCCCGGTCTTCGAAGGCAATGTTGTCCACCGTGGTGGTGAAGGTGAAGGGGAAGGTGTAGTCGTTGAGCCGAGAGGTATTGTTGGCCGCCGCCAGCGCGGTTTTCAGGTAGTCGAGCCAGCGCTGGCTTTGCAGCAAGCGATCCTGATACTGGTTCAGGTTCTCTTCCTCGGTGTTGATGGCGTTGAGGCGGAAGGTGATTTCTTCCTTCGGATCGGACGCACCGATCTTTTCGAGCAGCGCCAGTCGAGTGCCTTCCAGGCCATCGAGCCGCACCTGATACTGCTTCTTCTTGGTTTCGTAGAAGCTCTGTGGCAGATCGATCGATTGCAGTTCCTGACGGCTGGCCAGGTAGTTTTGCAACATCGTTGCGACAAACCGGGTGCCTTGGGCCGGATCGCTTGAGCTGTAGATAATGGAGATCACGTTGGAGCCGGGCAGGGTGTCGATCTTCAGGTTATCGATGGCCTCCTGGGTGAAGGTATCCAGGGAGGTGTCCCGCACCGGATCGATTGCAAGCCCGAGCGCGCCGCGCACCGGGTTGATCACGTATTCACGCAAGGGGTTGGTCACGAAACGCTGGATCGGTACGGTCACCAGTTTGTTGAAGGCCCCGGGGTTGGGCGTGTATTCGCCTTTGGCCTGAAGGTCACTGATGGTCTGACGGATCAGGGCCGGCGAGCGCAGGATATTGCTCTCGGTTTCCATATCCGCCAGTGATGGCGGAATGAAAGAGGCGTCGCCTTGGGTCAGGGATGTGGTGGCGTCGCCCTGAGAGAGTTTTTTGGACTGCACGAGCACCTGCGCGGTGATATCGAAGCTCTGTTTGAGCACCAGCGGCAGGAGCAGGGCGATCACTGCAAAGATCAGGAAGATTCGCTTCACCAACCGCTTGTTGGCGAAGAAGATCCTGAAGAACTCATGCAGGTAGTTTTCCTTTGGGTTCATGATGGGTCACCTGAGAGTTAGTTACTGCCGTTGCTGCCTTTGTTGTCGACGCGGTAGGCGAAACTGAAGCCCACCCCCTGAAACAGCACCACGTCCGCCAGTTGCCGTGCGAGCTCACCGGCGCTGGCCAGTTTGGTCTTGGGCACGTAGAGCATGTCGTCCGGTTGCAGGTAAGCAATCTGCGACGCGTCACCGGACAAGGCTTTCTCCACGTCGTAGTGCACAGCCTGCACCTGGTTGCCGTTGCGGCGCATGATCACCACCGAATCGAGCCGGGCCTTGATGCTGGTGCCACGGGCCAGGGTCAACGCTTCGAGCACCGAGACCGGGCGGCGAATCGGGTAGGAGCCCGGCTGCCCGACTTCACCCAGCACATAGATTTCGTTGCCCGACGTGGATTTGAGCATGACGTCGACTGTCATCCGTCCCGGCAATTGCGCGTAGCGTTGATTGAGGAACGTTTCGAGCTGGTTGACGGTCATGCCTTGCAGCGGCACGGAGCCGATTTCCGGAAAACTCGCATAGCCGTCGTTGCCCACGGTGATCTCCCGGCTCATGCCGGTAGCGGGGTGGTTCAAGGCGCTCTTGAGGTTTTGCTCGTTGCTCAGCGGGCTGGTGACCTGCACGGTCAACTGGTTGCGATTGGGCTGGAACAGGGATTTGCGGTTATAGGCGCGCTGGATTTCCTCCCGGGCCTGGACCGAGGTCATCCCGGCGATTTTCACTGAGGTGTTGGCCCCCGGCAGTTCGATGGTGCCATCGGGCAGCACCAGTTGCGTGCCGTTGAGCTGGCTGGCCGCAGTGAAGTTCAGCGCGACCTGGTCGCCGGACTGAATGCGGTAAGCCTCCGAGCCACTGGTGCTGACGTGGAAGATCACGTCCAGCACGTCCTTGGGCCGCAAGGTCTGTTCGACCTTGGGCATATCGGTGGCCTGGGCGTTGGCCGGCTCGGCCGTGAGGATCTGCACCGGCATGTTCTGGGTTTCACTGGTGCTGGAGCAACCTGCAAGCGGTAGCAACAGCAGGACAAGCACTTTGGCATTCATGACTTCATCCTTCAGGTGGGTGCTTACAGGTTTTTGTAGAGCCATTTGGGCATGTAGTACTTGCGCCGGTTGAAGACGCTGCCCACCAGTTTCGCGCCGGCCTGGGTCAGGCGCTGGGCCGCGGCCTGGGCCACTTCCCAGCGGGTGTCTTCCGCGCGCACCACCATGATCACGCCGTCCACCAAAGTGCTGATGACCAGGGTGTCGACGGCCTCATACACCGCATCGCCGTCGATCACTACGAAGCGATACCGATCGCCCAGTTGCTCGAGCAACGGGCTCAGTTGTTCGCGGGTCAGGTGCTCGGTGCCGCGGATGTGCCGCCCGTTCGGCAGGATGTGGAAGGGCAGGCTGGAGACGGTCACCAGGCAGTCCTGCAGCAGCGGCGGGGAGTCGTTGAACAGCAGATCGCGAAAGCCGCGCTCTTTGCTCAACCCCAGCTGATGCGTGAGGTTGCTCGCCGACTGGCTGGCGTCCACCAGCAGCACTTGGCCGCTGCTCATTGACGCCAATTGGGTGGCCAGCGCCAGGGCACTGGTGGTGGTGCCCGTGCCTGCGTTGGCAGCGGTCAGAAAAAGGATCCGCAGATCCAGGTCGAGCACGGTCGAGGTCAGGTTGGACTCGCTCGGGCTGGCGATGGTCAGGCTGTTATTCGATGAACCGTCCATTTAACTCGCTCCGTGGCCGTTGAACACGATGAAGGGGGTTTTCAACAGAATCTTCAGATCAAGCAACAGGCTCTGCTCGGCGATGTACGTGAGGTCCAACTCAACGCGCTGGTCGAAGTCGATATTGCTGCGCCCGGAGATCTGCCACAGACCGGTCATGCCGGGGTAGATGCTCAGGCGTGCAAGGTGGCTGTCCTTGTAACGACGGGCATTGAACGAGGTGGGTCGTGGACCTACCAGGCGCATGTCGCCGCTCACCACATTGATCAGGTTGGGTAATTCATCGAGGCTGCTGCGCCGCAGGAAGCTGCCGATGGGGGTAATCCGCGGGTCGTTGTCGATCTTGAAGTCGATGGCGTCGGCGCCGTGCTTGTTCAGATGCCGCAGGGACTCCTTGAGCTCCTCGGCGTTGGCCACCATGGTGCGGAACTTGTACATGCCGAACATGCGGCCGCGGTAGCCGGTGCGTTGTTGCACGAACATCACCGGCCCCGGGCTGCTGAACTTGATCGCCAGTGCCAGCCCCAGCAGTACCGGGGAAATCAACAGCAAGATCACCAGTGCACCGAGGCAGGCGAGCACCCGATTGGTGCGCGACAGGGTCCAGGGCCGACCGCCGTTGCGGCCGGTCACCCAGCCGTGACCCTGCACGTGGATCGCCTTGTCGAGGCGCATCCGGTGCTCGGGATCCAGGCGATTATCATGCTGCATGTGATCGAGCAACATGCCTTTTTCATGTCCAGTCATAGAGTCCTCCGCTAAAGCCCGGCCATGAATGGCGAGTGGGCGCTACGCAGTGGGTAGTAGTCACGGAACCAGGCGATGAATCGTCCGAGTCCTTCATCCAGCTCTATCCGTGGCTGGAAACCGGTGGCCAGTGCCAGATCGCTGGCATCGGCGCAGGTGTTGAGCACGTCGCCCGGTTGCAGGGGCAGCAACTCGACGAGGGCCTTTTGCCCCAGGTGCTTTTCCAGCAGTGCCAGGTAGTCCTTGAGCGCTACCGGCTGCTGTCCGCCAATGTTGTAAATGCGCCATGGCGCCATGCTACTGGCCGGGTCCGGTTGCTCGCGGCTCCAGTCCGGTGCCGGCTGCGGCGCGCGTTCGACCAGGCGGGCGATGCTCTCGATGATGTCGTCGATGTAGGTGAAATCCCGCTGGTGCTGGCCGTAGTTGAACAGCTTCAACGGCTGCCCTTCGGCAATCGCCCGGGCGAACTGGATCGGCGACATGTCGGGCCGGCCCCAGGGGCCGTACACGGTGAAAAAACGCAAACCGGTGCAAGGAATGCCGAACAGATGGCTGTAGCTGTGGGCCATCGACTCGTTGGCTTTTTTGGTCGCGGCGTACAGCGACAACGGATGGTCGACGTTGTCTTTGACTGAATATGGCGTGTGCTGGTTGGCGCCGTACACCGAACTGGACGAGGCATAGATCAAGTGCCTGACCGGGTGGTGACGGCAGCTTTCGAGAATGTTGAGGAACCCGCACAGATTGCTGTCGAGGTAGGCCCGAGGATTTTCCAGGGAGTAACGCACCCCGGCCTGCGCCGCGAGGTGAATCACCACTTGCGGTTGTTCACACTCAAACAGTGCGTCGAGGGCCTCGGCATCGGCCAGGTCGACTTTCGCGAGGGGGAAATCGCCGACCTGCTCGCGTACCCAATCCACGCGGTCATGTTTGAGTTGCGGGTCGTAGTAGTCATTGAAGTTGTCCAGCCCGCACACCTGATGCCCGTCGCTCAAAAGCCGCAACACACAATGGGCACCAATGAAGCCGGCGGCTCCAGTGACGAGTATCTTCATGACCGTGGCGCCTCTGGAGCTGCCAATGCCGCAGCTTGGATGAGGCCGACGCAACACGTACCAAATACGTTCACGTCCATATTGGCGTGCCTCGTAAGACGGTGGATGTAACTGAAATGAGACTGTCAAAAGGGGTATAGCCCAGCCTTGGGAAAGCGTGTCAGCAAAATGACGGGTAGCGCGGGCTGGAAACCCTGATTTCATGGGCTATTTGGTATCAAGTGCTTGCCGTTGCTGGATTTGTCGCGGTTTTGAGGGGTTTCAAGAAAACGATAAACGGTCGAAAGGCTTGTATTACAAGGGTTACAGGCGTTTTGAAGCGTCAGATTTGAGTTAATGTTTTTTTGACGCTTTTGGCAAAAAACCGGCATTTCTTGCGCTTTCATGGCTCGGTGCTAGTGTCAGAAAATGGCTGATAATCATTGGTTTCCATTTGCCAATGGCAGCCATGGAGGTACTGCATCCACCATGATCCGATACTTCAAGGAACTGTTGCTGGTTCTGTATTTACTCAAAAGCTACGACTATTACCTCGATCGTCTCGAGGCATTGGGCATCGGTTTGCCGATGTTGCTGTATGGCGGGATGTTCGTTGTGCTGACGATCGCGCTGTTCATGACCGCCTATATTCGTCAGACACTGGTCCGTCATTTGTTTGCGTTGGCGCTGTTTGGCTCGGCGATTTTCTTTGACGTGTATACGCACGTGACCGCCAGTTACCTGACCTACAGCAGCTTTGTGTCGCTGGTGTATTCCGGTGGGTTCATTCAGGAAGCGGCTTACCAGTACCGCGATGCGATCATCAGTGCGACGGTCAGTGGCTTGTTGCTGCTGTTGGGTATCGGGCTCAAGCCGCGTCGACGGTTGCCGTTGCCGGGGGCGTTGTTGGCGGCGGCACCGGTGCTCGGCGTGCTGCTGCTCAGTGTCGTGCTGTTCGTGCGGGCCGGCGAGGGCGCCCGTGGCTTGCCGATCATGTACACGCCGTTGGCCTATCTGAATCTGTTTACCTATGAAGCGTTGCACAACACCGTCGGCCCGCGCGAGCCGGTGAGCCTGGCGCGCATCGATCGGCCGGTGGGTTACGACATCGTACTGATCATCGACGAGAGCATTTCCGGTAATTACCTGGACATCAACACGCCATTCGGTGTGCACAGCAACCTCAAGGAAGCACACCCGGGCGTGGACATCTTCAATTACGGCTACGCCGCGTCCATCGCCAATTGCAGCGCCGACACCAACGTCACGTTGCGCTATGGCGGCACCCGTGGCGATTACATGCGGATCAACACCACACTGCCGTCGATCTGGCAGTACGCGAAAAAAGCCGGGCTGCGCACGGTTTACATCGATGCCCAGCGCACCGGTGGCAACTTGCAGAACCTGATGAACAATGCCGAGAAGCAGGACATCGACGAGTTCGTGCAATTCGACCAGACCAGCGTGCGTGACCGCGACATGGCCGCGGCCGCCAAGCTGATCGACCTGCTCAACGACGGCATACCGGAGCTGGTGGTGATCAACAAGGTCGGCGCGCATTTCCCGGTACACGACAAATACCCGGACGCGTTTATGGCGTATCGCCCGACCTTGCCTCGGGGGCAGTTTGTCGAGGTGGCGGACACGGGCACGCGCGAGGGTTTCAGTGGGCAGCCGAACGATTGGGTGTTGTACCGCAATGCCTACAAAAACACGGTGCTGTGGAATGTCGGCGAGTTCTTCTCACGGGTTTTCGCCCAGGCGGATATGCGTAATGCGCTGATGATCTACACCTCGGACCACGGGCAGGATCTGCATGAGCGCGGTAACCCGGGGCTCAACACCCACTGTGGCAGTGACCCGGTGGAGGAAGAAGGGTTGGTGCCGTTGGTGGTGATCTCGGGCAGCGATTTGAAGACGATGGACTGGCAGGCGCAGTTGCCGGCCAACAAGGACCGCTCCAGTCACTACAACATCTTCCCGACGTTGTTGCAGTTGATGGGCTATGACCTGGCAGGGATCGAGGCGATGTATGGCAAACCGTTGAGCGTGTCGACGGCGGATGACTTCACTTTCAACTATCGCTTCAATGCGCGGCTCGGCGCTGTGCCTGCGTGGAAGTACATCGATCTGAAGAGCATTGTGACGCCGGGGCCGGTGGTGCCGAGTGTGGCGGTGGGGCAGTGAGATTTTGATGAAATGGCCTGGCCTTATCGCGAGCAGGCTCGCGATAAACGATAACGCGGTCTTGCTGCCGTCCGCTATCCTAGGCCCACTACCTTCAACGAGCCTCCTCTCATGCTTTCGGTCCAGGGCGTCTTCAAAAGCTACGCCACCCCCCAAGGCCCATTGCCGGTATTACAAGGCGTCGACCTCACGTTGAAACCCGGCAGCAGCCTGGCGTTGATGGGCGAGTCGGGCAGTGGCAAAAGTACCTTGCTGCACCTGATCGCCGGCCTGGACAAGGTCGATCGCGGCAGCATTCGCAGTGGCGAGCATCGGCTGGAACAGATGAACGAAGGCCAATTGGCCCACTGGCGGCGCACCGAAATCGGCCTGGTGTTTCAGCAGTTCAACCTGATCGGCAGTTTGCGGGTCGAGGACAATCTGGCGTTTCAGGCGCGTCTGGCCGGGCGCCACGACCCGCGCTGGCAAGCGCATCTGGTGCAGCGTCTTGGGTTGGTGGATCTGTTGCAGCGCTATCCGGAACAACTGTCTGGCGGGCAACAGCAACGAGTTGCGCTTGGCAGGGCGTTGGCCTCGCAACCGAAACTGCTGCTGGCCGACGAACCCACCGGCAGCCTCGATGAAGCCACCAGCGATGAGGTGTTGAAGTTGCTGCTGGAGCTGCTAGACGACAGCCCGACGACGTTGTTGATGGTCACCCACAGCCCAAGGGTCGCCGCGCGGCTGGCGGAAAAAGTGGTGCTGCACAATGGCCGTCTGGCTGGCGCGGACGAGCGCTGAAGTGCGGGTTTTTCGCGAGACATTGCGGGCACTGCTCAGCCATTGGCGGCAACATCCGGTGCAATTTTTCAGTGTGCTGACCGGGCTCTGGCTCGCCACCAGCCTGCTGACCGGCGTGCAAGCGCTGAACAGTCAGGCACGGGAAAGCTACGCACGGGCCAGTCAGTTGATCGGTGGCGAACCTCAAGCCAGCCTGAGCGCACCCGGCGGCGGGGTGTTCCCTCAGCAATTGTTTATCGACCTGCGTCGCGCAGGTTGGCCGGTATCGCCCGTGTTGCGAGGCCGGGTGACGCTCAAGGGCCATGAAGACCAGCGCTTGCAGTTGATGGGCATTGAACCGGTGTCGCTGCCGGCCGGTTCCGCAGTGGCCGGCCGGTCGTTGCCGATCGAGCAGGTCGTCGAGTTCTTCACGGTGCCGGGCAGCACCTGGATTTCGCCGCAGACCTTGCAGGCGTTGGGCTTGCACGAAGGTGAAACACCGACGGCCGAGAGCGGCATCGCCTTGCCGCCACTGCGTGCCCAACCCGACATGGCCCCCGGTGTGTTGCTGGTGGACATCGGCTTCGCCCAGCAGATTCTGCAATTGCCCGATCAACTGTCGCGCCTGCTGCTGCCCAAGGATTTCACCGCGACCCTGCCTGATCAGTTCAAGGGCCAACTCCAGCTCATCAGCAGCGGCGAAGAAAACAATCTTGCGCGTCTGACTGAGAGCTTCCATCTGAACCTCGATGCCTTGGGCTTTCTGTCGTTCGTGGTTGGCCTGTTCATCGTGCACGCGGCGATCGGCCTGGCGCTGGAGCAACGTCGAGGTTTGCTCAGAACCCTGCGCGCCTGTGGCGTCAGTGCGCGAATGTTGATTGCCGGCCTCGCCGTCGAGCTGGGTGGTCTGGCGTTGATCGGTGGTGTCGCTGGCGTGGTCAGCGGCTACCTGCTGGCCGGCGTGCTGTTGCCGGACGTCGCCGCCAGTTTGCGCGGCTTGTACGGCGCCGAAGTGCCGGGACAGTTGAGCCTCAGCCCGCTATGGTGGTTCAGCGGCATCGGTCTGAGCCTGCTCGGCGCGTTGCTGGCCGGTGCCAACAGTTTGCTGCGAGCGGCGCGTTTGCCGTTACTGGCGCTGGCCGATCCGCAAGCCTGGCATCAGGCCCACGCGCGCTGGTTGCGGCGCCAGGGTTGGGTCGCGGCGTTGGCTGCGCTGATCGCGGTGTTGGCGTTGATGTTCGGCGACAGCCTGAGCAGTGGTTTCGTGCTGATGGCCGCGTTGTTGATCGGCGCCGCACTGGCCTTGCCGGTGGTGTTGAACAGTGTGCTCAACCGGGTGCTGCGGCGCAGTCGCTCGGTGCTCGGCCAATGGTTTGTCGCCGACTGCCGTCAGCAGTTGCCGGCCCTGAGCCTGGCCTTGATGGCGCTGTTATTGGCGCTGGCGGCGAACATCGGTGCCGGCAGCATGACCGCCGGTTTCCGCCAGACCTTCAACAACTGGCTCGAACAACGCCTGACCGCCGAGTTGTATGTCAATCCGCAAAATCCGGCCCAGGCCCGAGAGCTTTACACATGGCTCAAACAACAACCCCAAGTCAGCGCGGTGCTACCCAACTGGCAAGTGTCGATTCAGTTACAGGGCTGGCCGGCGGATGTCTTCGGCGTGATCGATCACCCGACCTATCGCCAGCACTGGCCGTTGCTGGAAGCCTTGGGCGACGACCCTTGGGAACGACTGGCCAAGGACGACGCGCTGATGCTCAGCGAACAACTGGCCCGGCGGTTGAAGGTGCGCCTGGGTGATCACATGACCATTGCCACACCTAACGGTCCATGGTCGCCACGGATCGTCGGGATCTACGCCGACTACGGCAATCCCAAGGGCCATCTACTGGTCAACATCAATCACCTGCTGCGCGGCTGGCCGCAGCTGACACCCAGCCGTTTCAACCTGCGCATCGAGCCCGCGTCGATTCCCGCGTTCCTGGCCGCGCTGCAAGCGCGCTTCGCCCTGGACGACAGCCGCATCGTCGATCAGGCCCGGCTCAAGGGGTGGTCCACACAAGTGTTCGAGCGCACCTTCGCCGCCACCGCCGCACTCAACAGCCTGACGCTTTGCGTCGCGGGCGTGGCGCTGTTCATCAGCCTGCTGACCCAGAGCCAGAGTCGCCTCGGACAACTCGCACCGTTGTGGGCGCTGGGCGTGACGCGGCGACAGTTGATGCTGCTCAACCTCGGGCAGACCTGGTTACTCGCGGTGCTGACGTTGGTGCTGGCATTGCCGTTGGGCATCGCATTGGCGTGGTGCCTGGACACGGTGATCAACGTGCAGGCCTTCGGCTGGCGCTTGCCGCTACGGGTGTTTCCGCTGCAACTGTTGCAGTTGATGGGCCTGGCCTTGCTCGCCACGTTGCTCGCGTCGGCGTGGCCGTTGTACTCGCTGTATCGCACGCAACCGGCGGATCTGCTGAGGACGTTTGCTCATGAAGATTAAGATCTGCGTGTTGCTGTTGGCGTTGCTGAGCGGCTGCGACAACACGCCTGCGCCGGAAAAAGGCTTCGCCGGCCTCGGCCATCAGGCCACCGCATTTACCCCGGTGGTGCCCGGGCGAGAATTCAGTTTCCCGGCGGACCACGGCGCCCACGATGGCTTTCGCATCGAATGGTGGTACGTCACCGCCAACCTCAAGGACGATCAGGGGCGCGAGTTCGGCGCGCAATGGACGCTGTTTCGCAGCGCCTTGAAAGCGACGCCCGAGCAACCTGGCTGGGCCAGTCAGACTATCTGGCTGGGCCACGCGGCCGTGACATCCGCCACCGCACATCATGCCGCCGAACGCTATGCCCGAGGCGGTGTCGGCCAGGCCGGAGTGACCCTTAAGCCGTTCAACGCATGGATCGATGACTGGCGTTTCAGCAGTCAGGCCACCGACGAAAACCCGCTGGCAGACCTGCAACTCAGCGCCCGCGACAAGTCGTTCAGCTACCAGCTTCGACTGACGTCAACCCGGCCATTGGTACTTCAGGGAGACAAAGGCTTCAGCCAGAAATCCGAACAAGGCCAGGCGTCGTACTACTACAGCCAACCGTTTTTCCAGGCCAGCGGCACCCTCGAAATCGACGGCAAAACCTACACGGTCAACGGCCCGGCCTGGCTCGACCGCGAGTGGAGCAGCCAACCGCTGACCGCCAACCAGACCGGTTGGGACTGGTTCTCCCTGCACCTGGACAGCGGTGAGCAAGTGATGCTCTACCGCATGCGGCAAAAGGACGGCGCGCCATACCTCACCGGTACCTGGATCGACGCTCAGGGGCAGACGCAGTTGCTGCACGCCGACGATATCAGCCTCACACCGCAAGACACCGCCAAGGTCGCCGGGCGTTCGATGCCTGTGCGCTGGTCGATCAACATCCCGGGCAAGCACCTCGAAATCACCATCGATGCCCTTAATCCCAAGGCCTGGATGGACTTGCGCATTCCTTATTGGGAAGGGCCGGTGCGGCTGAGCGGCAGTCATGGCGGGCAGGGGTATCTGGAGATGACCGGGTATTGAGTTGGAGTTCTCGGCGCGACACTATTCGGTGAAATTGAAAGATCTGAAAGCAGGGCAGAGCGTTGTGCTGACCTGTAACGATGTGCTGAAAGTGACCAGCCGGCACCCAAGCTGATCATTACTTGTACGTATTGATTGTTCTTGTGCGGATAGCTGTATAAGAACAATCAATTTTAATGGTCGAACTGGTGATTTTAAGAAGTTTGTAGACGTTGTGTAAGCGGGGCCTTACGAAATATTACGTGCATAAATTTCATGTTTGTATACGAGGACATATCTGCCAAATTCTATTAAAATCCTTCCCGTTCGCCCGGTGTCAGGGCTCTTTACCGGTGCATGGATTGCCAAGGCCATTACACTGGGCGAACACCTTCTTTGGGAGGTGCTGTTTAAAAGTTTCGGATATAAAAATGGGCGACCTTGGGGTCGCCCATTTTTATTGGAAGATCTAAAGCTGCTTCCGCAAGCGCTGTCCGACCACATCCATCAAATCGCAACCGTCCTGCACCGGGATGGCCAACCCGCGTAAAGTGCCGCGAGTCGATGCATAGTGGGGCGCCTGGACGGTTACGGTGATGCATTGAAACGATCAATATTGATACTCTCCAATACACAAACCTCTTCAGGATCAACGAACAGGGAGTAGAGAATGGCTGGAGCCACAGCTGGGCTCGAGGGTAGGAGTCCTTAATGATCAAAGGGGAGCCAATCGTTATGGCGAGATCAAAGCAAAACAAGAGCTGTTTTAAACGGGTATCCATCGGCGTACTGGCCGCTTTGCTGTCGGTCGGCGTCGCTAAAAGTTTCGCAGAGGATAAGGAAGTCAAAGGAATGCAGAGTATTCAGTTTCGAAAGGTCATTGACCTCAGCCATGTCATTAGCACGACGATTCCACTGTGGCCTAACGACCCTCCAGTGACATTCGACGTGGTGGCTTCACAGGAAAAAGACGGTTATTACCTGCGGCGTTTCAGCATCGGCGAGCACAGCGCTACCCATATGAACGCGCCCAATAGTTTTCACCCCAATGCCATCGGGATTGATGCCTATAAACCAGAGTCCCTGGTGCGCCCGGCCGTTGTGATTGATATACGAACCCAGGCTCGGGATAACCCGGATTATGTGATTGGCGTCCAGGACATCGAAAAATGGGAACAGGCTAATGGGCGCATCGCCCAAGGCTCTGTTGTGCTGTTTTATACGGGATGGCAAGCCTTGTGGAACGATCCCAAGCGCTTTATCAATGAAGACGCGAAAGGCCCACACTTTCCCGGTGTGGGCGCTGCTACGACCCAGTTTCTGCTTGAAGAACGCCAAATCGCCGGTGTCGGTATCGATACACATGGCGCTGATCCAGGTCAGGATACGGTTTATGCCACCAACAGCCAGATTCTGGCCAAAGATGGCATTGTCCTGGAGTGCCTGACTAATCTCGATCAGCTACCTGCGAAAGGCACGACACTGGTCATTGGCGTGCTTCGACTCAAAGAGGGGTCGGGTTCTCCTGTTTCCGTAATGGCGTTTGTACCCTGAGCCCATTTCAACTTGAAATTGCATCCACTACCGGAGTACTGGCCTGGAGCTGTCGCCGGTAGTTGGCTGCACGCTGAAGTACTTGGGTCAAGGCCTGGAAGTTTGCCGGTTTGGTCAAAATGTCATTGGCACCGGCGGCCCTGAAACGTTCTATCTCGCTCGAAAAAGCGCTCGCGGTGAACGCAACGATGTAGCACGTATCGCCCAGTGGTAGTTCGCGGATGTTATGGATGGCCGCTAGCCCATCCATAACAGGCATATTGATATCCATGAAAATGATATCTGGAATCGACGTCATGCACTCGTTGATCGCCTCCAGACCATCTGACGCAAGGGCGGGTGTATAACCCAACGCCTGTAACATCGCCAAGGCAACTTTCTGACTAATGGGATGGTTCTCCACCAACAGGATATCGAGCGGGTAATCCCCGGCAAAAGATGAGTCGAAACCAACCGTTGCATGATCGTCCCCGAGGGGGATTTCCGAGACGGAAAAAGGCTCCATGGGGAGTGAGAAGGAAAACGTCGATCCGATACCAGGCTGACTGGTAAAGGATAAAGTCCCCTGTTGCGCCTCGACCAGATTCTTGCAAATTGAAAGACCTAGCCCACTTCCGGTAAAGCGTTGACTGGCTGGCCCTTTGAACTGAACAAAGGGCTTGAACAGGCTGTCTTGCCGCGCCAAAGGGATACCTATGCCGGTATCGCGTATGGAGAACTCGAGTCGGGCTCGAGGGCTGTCACCGCTCGTTTTGACCACGAGCGATACTGTTCCGGTTTCGGTGAACTTGACCGCATTACCCAACAAGTTGATCAGTATCTGGCGAAGGCAATCGGTATCGGTTTTGACCCAGTGCGGTACATCCGGTGATACCTGAGCCTCAATGATGATTGGTTTGCCCTGAGTGTTTTGCCGGATCATTTCAATACTGGATGAAACCAATGCTCTCACTTCGAATACACGAGGCCTCAATTCAAGTTTGCCCGCTTCGATCTTTGCCAGGTCGAGAATGTTGTCGATAAGCGACAGCAGGGTTCGTCCGCTGGTATGAATCGTATTGACCAGAGCGCTTTGCTCGGGATTCAGGGTGGCGCCGGCCAGTAACTCGGTCGCACCGATGACACCGTACATGGGGGTGCGGATTTCATGACTCATGGTGGCTAAAAAACGGGTCTTGGAACGATCCGCGTCTTCGGCGGCATCTTTTGCCTGACTCAATACCTGTTCGTTTATTTGCAGTTGCTGAAGATGAGCACGCATGCGCAATAAGTCGATCACGAACAAAAGACTGAAGGCGAGAAATACCAGAATGGCAAGGATGATATGGTGCAGAGAGTCCTGATTAAGTTGTTGGTTGTAGTTCGCCAACGTCATCTCCGCACCTGCCACATAAACCGTCCCGTCCTGGGATTTCATTGGGACGAAGACGGCGCGAAAGTCTCCCCAGTGATCCGAGTAATCGATCCAGGTGGGCTCGGTGCGCTCAAAACTGTCGAGCAGGGCCTGACTGGCATCTGGATAAGGATCGAAAAAGCGTACGTAATTCTGCTCTTGAATCTCTTTTTTCGAGGCGCTGGAGCTGATCAGATAGGCTTCCCCATCGCGTTTGACCACGCTGTAGACAAAGGCGGTGCCCATGGACTCGTTGAATCTGGAAAGCCGCTGAATGGTATCCCAGTCTTGCGCTTCCGTTTTCGACTGTTTGTCGATCAGATTGTCATGGTAGCGGTCGCCGAGGATGGCTGACGCGCCCAGCGCGGCATGCAGCAGCTTGTTATTAATGTTGTCAGTGAGAATTCCCTGAGTCTCGACGTAGAGGTAGTAGATATAGCCACTGACACCTACGATGTAGACCAAAAGTAAAGCCCATGTTTTCCGTCTGAGTTTGAACATTCATCACAGCCTCCATACTGTCAGCCCAAGCATAGATTGAAGACTGGTTGAAAACCATTGTTTATCAGTGAGGAAGTTACTTGACCGAGTAGCCAGTTTTTCTGGGTTTTTGGGAAGGTCGCGATTTTGCGGAAGAGCCCACCATAGTGGAAGTTGGAAGAATTTTGCTCCTATATCAAGAAATTTGCGGGCGAAATTTTAGCAGCCTCTTGCCAAATGCTCTGTGTATAAAATTGAGGGATGATATTAAACGTCGGATATAAAAATGGGCGACCCTGGAGTCGCCCATTTTTATTGGCTGAATTAAGGCTGGGCCCGTAACCGTCGCCCGACCACATCCAGCACGTCGCCCGGAGACAGCTCTCTTCCAACAGTTGAGTGACACAACGAATGCGATATGCGGCCGTGTCCTGCAGCACATCGACAGGCGCTGCGGTGTCGATCGGGAGGGAAGGGATCGTGCAGTCGATGCCGGTAATCGACATGTATCGAGTCATGGTTGAACCTCCCGAGCGTCGGACGCCCCACCGGGTGGGTCGAGGTTGTCCAGCACCCGGTTTACCAACAACTTACCCGGTACAGCCAATTGCTGAATCGATAGCGCCAGGCTGCGGTGCGAGCCTTCGAGTTCACAGGCAAGGTCGGTGTTCAGGACGTTGAGCGAAGCGAGGGTTTCGCAGGCATGGCTTAGCAGGGTTTCGGTGCGGATGTTGGGGAGAAGGGTGAAAGCGTGGCTGATGGGGTCGGGATTTTTGGGGGTGCGGAGGCGGGCGCTGACGGCGCGTTGGGTTGCTTGGCTGAGTTCAATGGGATCGAGAGACTCGGGTGGAAACTTTTTCATCGTGAAGCTCCTAAATCAACGGAGCCGCAAAGCGGCATTTACATGCCTTGATCGTGTTCGGTCTGTCAAAACCGGTCGCTGAGGTTGCAACGACGGACGAAGGTTATCGGTAAGGGTGGGTGCGCGCAAGTTCGTAAAATCGCTGTGGTTTGCAGGAAATGTCCGACGCTCTTGTCAGGCTTATTCGTGTATACCGCAGAGGTATATTTTTTGATTTTTTCATGACTGTTAAGCAATTTTTGGGTCGGAGCAATGTAGTGCTTTGGTGCAATGTCCTTATCGGCAGTCACGTGTAGCTTCGGACGTTGTGCATCTGTGCTACTGGGTAGCAGAATGGGATGGATATATCTTTATGAGCGCTTAGAAAATAAAACTTTTTAATTTCCTGCTTCATCCTCCTCCCATTCTTGGTGGGTTTTAATTGCTTTGTTTAGCCATTCGTTAAAGTCATTGTAACTTCCGTGATATTCCCAGCCCTCTGACGCATATGCGTGGATGATCAACACTTTCGGATTGCCAGACTTATCATTTCCATCGAAGCAGGCTACGTCATCATTGGCGTTAAATTTTGCAAATGGTATTAGCTCTCTTTTTGGGTAGAGTTTTTTTAGGGTGTGATACCAGCTATTTACATCACCTTTCTCAAATGTAATGAACCACCAAGGTTCAATGTCAATAGGAGGGGACAGGCTTATAGTGTTTATAAATTTTTTTGGATATGAAAAATCCTGAGTGTTTTTTATGTCTATAAAAAAATCCATTCTTGTTCACTCAGTTTTTGCGGCTCATGGGATCATATGACGCTTTTTAAAGCGCTGGGGAGCTCTTAGCTCGATGGTTTACATCAAAAAGGGATGAATTTATCTTCATGAGCGCTTAGGAAATAAATTTGTCCCCTTTTGTAGTTTACTTTTTAAGATATTTTTCCTTAAGCTTTCTTGCTTTTTGAAGTACTTCTTCTCGGTTCTCTAGAACGTTTTTTTCGCACCAGTCTGAGATGTAGTTGATACCTTCCTCAGTTGGGAGTGTGACAAAATCGTCCATAAACTCAAAAGTAATGCCTTTGGTATTTTTCAAATTGTCTGGTAGCCCATCCTGATCCACGTCACAGTCAATGTAGACGGCAGACATTTCCATTCCGATACTTGTAGGGATCAGCAAGTCATCCAAAAGTGCAGGGAGAAAACTTGTGATTTCATATGTTTTTCGATCCCGGAAATCTGTTAGGCAATAATTTATTGTCTTCAGTTGTTTTTCAGTGACTGTTGTCATTTTAATAGGCTCTACATTGGGTGGAAGTTGGTTACCGTTGTTAGTGTGTCGTCTAAGTATATGACGAACGGTATTCCATCATGTGTGGCTTCGTAGATTCGCTGATTGTTTGCTCTTGCTGTGTTATACCCGCTGGCAGCAGCTTCCTTGCCTGCGTTATACATTCTCTCGGTAGATATGACGCTACTATCGTATACCGTCTTAGGTGAGCGGAACTCCTTCGTTCCGGTAATGTTCCCTGCATTGTCGAGCGTATTGCGTCCATACTTTATCTGAGATATTCCTGGGGTGGTCGGACTCTGAGTTTCAGAAATTACATGCAGGTTCTTGTCTGATACTGCTTGCAAAAACTCATCTCTGCTATGTGCTCCTTTGATACCCTTCGTTTTGTCATATCCATCAGCTTTTTCGAGGTGATGCTTTGCATTGTTGCTGATGGGTACTCCCTTATGGTCAGTGGTCCCAGGGGGGCAGTTATTCAGTCCCAAAGGATCCACCCACCCCGTAGGGTTAGGCGCGTACTGGTAGTTGTTCAACCCACCCGCAAGCTTGATCGGATCCGGCGTCAAAAACCGCCCAGCCCCCGGATTGTAGTAGCGATGCCGGTTGTAGTGTAAGCCCGTTTCCGCATCGAAATACTGACTCTGGAAGCGCAACGGGTTGTCGATTTCTGCAACGTCGGAGCAAAAAGGGGACAAATTTATTTTATGGCATGAAAAATAAATCTGTCCCCTTTTCTCTCGACTCTCCGGGGATTATGATTCTTTTATTTGCGTCTAGCATTTTCTTCTGAAAGGCCAAAATGAGGTGTTTTTTTTTTGAGCGCTCGGGCGATCATTTTTCTAGTTTGTTTAAAGCATTGGAAATTGCCTTGTTTAATTCTGTCCAGCTTTTTGCTTTTTCGCTGAAAGCTGGGTGCTCCCAGTCATAGGCTTTAATTAAAGAAACTCTAAATGTGCCGTTCTCACAGAATTCAGGGTACCAACCTATGTCAATAAGTTGATCATGTGGGAAGACGGCTTGGAATAGATCCTCCTTTAAGTCATCAACGATCATCGAAGTGTCAATAAGCTGGTTGAGGTGGGAGATGTCATCAAATGTGATTGTTCCGCCAAGTTCTATAATTTTTTTAGTGTCCATTCAGTTTTTCTTCGCTTTTGTGAGTTTTTTAAATGCTTCTTCGGAAATAGGGTGGCCGTGGATAGTGTTTGCGCTTAGTTCAACCCTCATGAAGCGTGTTTCTTTACCATCGTTGGCGCCAATAGTCTTGCCCATATCAATAACTTTCCAAGGCTTTCCGTTGTTAACATCTTGGCCATTTTTAAATGCATGCCGCTCGAGTGCTTCGATGTCTGTCCCAGGTAAATACCTTGCCGCGCCTCCATTTGCCGTTGATTTAACAACATTTGGCCAGGGGGCCTTGGGGGCTACGTGCTTGTTACCGTGATTCGTCCATTGAACATCAGGTGCTCCTGATGTCCCCTCATTTACCTTGGCCTTACTCGCCGGATCTTCAACCGTTCCAGGCTTGCAACTCGCTCCCCCCGGACATTCGCTATTCAACCCCAACGGATCCACCCACCCCGTAGGGTTAGGCACGTACTGGTAGTTGTTCAACCCGCCCGCAAGCTTGATCGGATCCGGCGTCAAAAACCGTCCAGTCCCCGGATTGTAGTAGCGATGCCGGTTGTAATGTAAGCCTGTCTCCGCGTCGAAGTACTGACCCTGGAAGCGCAGCGGGTTGTCGACTTCTGCAACGTCGAGGGTGGCGAGGTTGCCGTAGGCCCGGTATTTCGCCGACCACATAATCTCGCCGCTGTAGTCGGTGAGTTCCTGTGGCGTGCCGAGATGATCGAGTTGGTAATAGAAAGGTGTAGCGTTCAGCGGGCCTTCGCCATCGAGCATCGCCAATGGGCGGAAGCTGCCGGGTTCATAAATGTAAGTGCGATAGCGATTGTCGGCGCTTTCAGCGATGAGGCGTTCGCCTTGCCACAAGAATTCGGTGGTTTGACCATCGACGGTTTTGGCGATGCGTCGGCCGAAGGCGTCGTACTTGTAGTTTGCGATGCTGCCGCCGGGCAGGCTGACGCCGATCAGGCGATGTTGGCAGTCGTAGCGATACTCGGTGACGAGTTTCTGCCCGGCGCCACGACGTTCGCGGATCAGGTTGCCGTGGGCGTCGTAGTCATAATGGCGGTCGCCTTGCATCAGCAGGCGGTTGCCTTTGACGTTGGCGAGGTTCGCGGTCGGTTGGTCGCCTTGGCCCAGGAGGTTGCCCGCCGGGTCGTGGGCGAAGCTTTCCGGTGTGGTGCCACGGACGTTGATCAGGCGATCGAGCGGATCGTAATGGTAGCTGCGGTTGCCTTTGCGGCTGTCATCGATACCCGCGAGGTTGCCGTTGGCATCGTAGGCGTAGCGGCGACGGAACAGGTTGCGGTCTTGCTGACTGACGGTGTGGGCTTGCAGTCGGCCTTGTTCGTCGTACTGGTATTGGCTGAGCAGCAGGCCTTGTTGGCGCTGTTGTTCGCGACCGGCGCTGAACTGGTGGGTGGTGAGGCGCGAGCCGTTGAGGTCGATGCTGCTCAGGCGTCCGCCGGGTTGGTAGCGGTAGTCGAGTTTACTGCCGTCGGGAAGGCGGCAATGACTCAACTGGCCCAGGTTGTCGTACTCGTAACGTAAAGTGCCCCAGCCTTGGTGTTCGGTGATCAGGCGATCCTGCAGGTCGTATTCGTAGGCGAGGGGCCAGTGGCCGTCGTCGACGTTGACGAGGCGGCCTAGGGCGTCATAGCTGTAGTGAATTTCCTCGCCATCGGCCAGGGTTTTCACCAGCAAGCGGCCGGCGGCATCGCGCTGGTATTCGGTGACCAACTCACTGCCGTCTTCGCCGAATTCGGTTTTCTTCAGCAGTTGGCTGTTGAGGTCGTATTCGTAGGCAGTCCGGCGACCGTCGAACCCTATTTCCTGCTGGATCAGGCCGTTGGGGTAGTAATCGAGGTGGTAGTGCTCGCCACGTTCGTTTTCGATGTCGCTGAGCAGCAGACGCGAGTTGTCGTAGCGGTAGCGAAGTTGGCTGCCATCAGGGTTGATACGACGGCTAACCAGATGCAGACCATCGGCGTATTCGTATCGGGTGATGCGGCCCAGTTCATCGCGCTCTGCTGTGACGCGGCCATAAGGGTTGTAGGTGAACGCACGGGTTGCGCCGCCGGGCAGGGTAATTTGTGCGAGGCGGTTGGCGGCGTCCCACTGGTACTGGGTGATGGCGCCGTTTTCTTCCTGACGGGTGATCTGGCGGCCTAAGGCGTCGTAGCGGTACTTGCGCTGACCGCCGTCGGGCAGTTGCTCTTCAAGCAATTGGCCGAGGTTGTTCCAGCCCAGCTTGTGGCGACTGCCGTCCGGATGGCGGATCTCCAGCAGGCGACCCTGGCGGTCATAGCTGTAATGTGTGGAGTTGCCATCCGGGTCGATCTGCTGAGTGATATCGCCCTGATCGTTGCGTTGATACTTCCAGGTCGCCTTGCCGCGACTTACTTTGCTTACGAATCCATTGCTGTATTCGTAGCCGGTAGGTTGGTCTTCCGGTGGAACAACCGCCACCATGTGACCGGTTTCGTTGTAGTGATACTCCGTGATTGCGCCAAGCGGATCCTGTTCTGCAATCAAGCGACCCTTGTCATCGTAGGCCTTGAGGTGCTCAGCACCATCCGGGTCAATTTTGGCGATCAGTCGAGCCTGATCGTCGTGGGTGTAGATCTCTTCGCTGCCGTCCGCATTGGTGACAGTAACGCTACCCTTGTCATCCCAGGCGTAGTGCGCGTCCATCTGCGAGAAGCTTGCCCAGTGATGGATGCAGCGTGCCGATTTGCCTTCTTTTTCCCATTCCCAGTAGAAACTGGCGCCACCGGCCAGTTGGCGCTCAAGAATGACGTTCTGCTCGTCGTAGGTGTAGCGCTCGGCTTCGCCCGCCGGGTTTTTGGCTTCGATCAGGCGGTGTTGAGTGTCATAGCTATAGGTGACCAGGGTCTGGACGGTGCCCCAGGCATCTTCCAGATTGTCTGCCGGACTGAACTGCTGGTAATCGACGGCGACGATGTGTTTGCGGTCATAACGCAGGAGCAGGGCGCGACCGGCGCCATTGTCGACACGTTTGATCCGGCCGTGAATGTCGCGGGTGATGTGCAGGTGGTTGTTGTAGGTGTCGCTAATGGCGATCAGCGTCGCGCCTTTGCTGTTGTAGCGAAAATGATAGAACTGGGAACGGTCGCCAGCTTGAGTGAGGATCAGCTCGGAAGGATTCTCACCGAGGAAAATCGCCGCTTCGGACAAACTGTTGGTAATCGCCGGTCGTTGAATACTCGGCAATGGGAAGGTCGTAATGCGGTTTTCGTGGTCAGTCCAGACTACCTCGTCGCCGTTGATGTCCACCCTTTGCGCCAGTGCGTGACTCCATCCGTAGCCGAGGCCGCAATCGACTTCCGCGGCGCTGGTGCGATAGAGGCGGGTCCAACTGAATGGCAGTAGCCCTCCGAGTTCACCATCGGTCAGGGTCAACAGTTCTTCACCCGTCACCATCGAAACCGGACAGCCATTGGTGCAGGTGCTTTTGGCGCAGTTAGCACTTTTTTCGTCGGGAGTCTTGGACTGAGCGGGTGCATCGTGGTGGACTTTCGGCGTTTCTACGGTAGTCACTCGCTTCCCGTCAAAACGAACCTGTGCAATCCCTTTCTTCACCTGAGCCGTCACACCACGAGCCGCTACCGCGGTGTACTTCGCGACGTATTCCATGAAGCCTTTGATGATCTTGAACACCGACTCCACAAAGCCGGTCACGGCCTTGATGACGATTTCGCCGTACTTTTTCAAGCGCGCGGCGAGGTAGATGACACCGGTACCCTCGGCAGCAACGGTCAGCACGATCGAAATCACGATGTCGATCGCGATGCCGACTACCGCTGCCGTGGTCATTTTTGCGGCGTCACCGGCCATCTTCATCGGTGGCAAACCGGCCAGCCAGATCACGGCACTGCGTACCATCAGGAACAGAGCGGCCTCGTCGCTGGCCAGCAACATGGCCTTCTTCATGACGTCTGGCGTTTCTTTTGCCAGTGCTATCAGTTTTTGGGTTCCGGCACCGAGGTCTTTGGCAAACTTGCTCGGGTCTTGCAGGATATCGAGCACCAGGCTGATACCGTCCCAAACCCCTTTGATCGCTTCCCAACCGCCTTCAAGGATGCCGTTGCCAATTGCCGAGGCCGTTCCCAAGGCGGATATGTTCGACCATTGCGGTTTGAAACCGGCCCATTCCTTGCGCAGGAAACCTTCCAGTTGACCGGTCAGGCCTTCATAGGATTTGAACAAGGTATCGATCTGAGCCGGCGTCACTTCGTGGTGAACACGGATCTTGTAGAACTTGCCGGGAACACCCTCCGTCCAGCTGGCTTTGCCCTGGGCGTCGAGTTTGACTTTGCTGACTGCGCCGCCTTCCACCGCAACGATTTCAACTTCGATGTCACCCAATGGGATGTCATACACCGATTCGAATTTGCTCTCGATCAGCAGTGGCCCCTTGAGCGGGCACTGGGCAACGTTCGAGGCGAAGTCGCCATCGGTCATGCTCACCGATTTGCTGGTGTTACCGACCTTTATCACGCGCTCCATGCCCAGCAGGGAGGGCAGGTCTGCGGCTCGACTGCCTTTGTCGGCGGCTTTCGCGTACCAGGTTTTGGTCTGTTCTTGATACAGCTTCAAGCTGTCCTTGAACGTGCTCAGTTGGTTGTCAACGTAGGCAACGCGATCCATCAGCCTTGCTCCAGAATCAGGTGGTTTAACAGTGCTTCATTCAGGTTTTTCGGAGCATCGGGCCGGCGCACGAAACGTGCGATTTTCAGCTTCAGATTGCTCTCGGGGTAAGCGGCGTAGATGTCTGGACGTTCCTCTTCCAGCCATTGCATCAGGTTGCCGATCAGGGTCGACGGGTTTTGCTTCGCCAAGCTGTCGAGCAGTTTCTGCGGCACCTCCCACCACGGCCAGTCTTTCGCCGGCGGCACCACCCTCGGCCCCACCTCCAGGCTCTTCCCATTAATCAGATACCGATCAAACACCGGCAGCACCTCACCGGCGGCATCGCCGAGGCCTTCCAGAATCGGGTAGATATGCCGCCCATCCCAGAACCGGAAAAACACTTCGGTCCCATTCGGCATGCGCACTTGAGTCAGGCTGCGCAGATGTTCGAACACCACATCCGGCGCACTGGTGGATACCGCCAGCCAGCCCCAGTCTTGAGCATCGGTTTCGGCAATCCACGGCAGAAAACTTGAGTTGGGTTTCAGCTCGATGAGGTAGGGCATCACCGGCTGCCAAGCCGCGTAAGGTGTGCCGCCCCAAATCGGGGTCGCCTGGGTTGTGGGTTCGTTTTGGTAAAGCGACTTGAGCGCTTCGGCATCACTGGCGGCGCTGATGATCAGGTAGAGGCGTTCACCCGGCAGTAGCGGGGTTTCGGATAACCAGACCTGTGGATTGGTGTTTTCAGATGTCACAACAGCCGTCCTTGATGAGTGAATCTAAAAACTCATATCAGCTTCAATATTTTCTTCGTAAGTCGAGAGCGATTTCATAATGCTTTCGTTTCCGGAGTATTTTTCTTTCAGCTGCTTCAGTTTTTGATCTGTGCCCTTGCAGTATTTATTGATGTCGCTGATGAGACGATTGAGGTTGTCCGGATCTGCGGGGTCCGGCTCAGGAATATCTCCGCGCAGAGAATCACAGTTGTCTCTACTTTTTATGTAGTCGGAGACGTCGGCGGGCACTGTGCCATTGCTTTCGGCTGCACAAGAAAGCAGCGGGAGGGCCAGCGCGATAAGCAAGAAATAACGTGTGATTGTGTACATTTTAATGCCCATCATTTGACCAGTGAGGTTTGTCACTATTGCCCCCAACAAATTTGATCACGCCATAAGTGGCCCCTACGGTATGAAGCTCACTGTTCATCCCGGTTTTGGGATCTGAGCTTATAGCGACCGCTGTCCCTGAGGCATTATTTATCGTTAAGGTCCCGGTCCAGCTGATATTCATGTCGATCGCGAGTTTTTGGGTGTGCCGTGAGTTAAGCGCCGGGGCGACGTTCAGTCCGCTGATTCCGTAGCCATTCACCATGGCCCTGGCTGCTTGTACAGAGGCCTGTTGATCAAACGCGCCAGACTCGGAAGTATGGGCCCATTGGATTTTTATAACGTCACCTGGATAGCTGGGAACCTGTTGCGGGTCGAACCCTGTCTTAACTATTTTCCACGACCAGTGCATTAAGTAAGCTCTTTCCGGTGGTCGGTATGTCGCGGAAATATGCACAGTCGCGCCGGCAGCCTTTACTACATCAAGGAACTTTGTCACTGCCTCGCGAAAGGGCGAGTTAAGTGAGGTGAGATTCGCGCTGCCTGGGAATCTTGCTACCCATTGAGCACCACTGGGTTCATCCGCTGAAACACTAACAGCCACAGGCGTCTGATCCGCAGTCGGAGTGAGTGTCGCTTGTACTGTCGCCATAATAGGGGGCCTCGAGAGTGGCTTTTTCTGGTTTGTTGGATGCAACCTTTTGGGTCATTCCTTTGCTGTCAGTAACGCCCTTAACAATACGTCCAGATTCAAGCTTTATTTGGTAGGGAATATTCGGCTTCGGTTTACCAGTGGTTTCATCATTTACGATGAAAACCAAATCATGGGTGGTCTTTTCTATGTCGCATACACCCGCCTTACACCTCTCGCACTCTTCACAGAACGGCGCATTGCGCTTCAGCGTATTAATCTGCGCCGGCGTCAGTACCGCGCCAGCCTTGTCCGCATCAGCCTGTTTCAGTGCGCCGGGCATCAGCGGTGCCGCCCCGGTTCCGCTGCCGGGGCTGCCGCCGGAGTTCATGTTGATCACCGGGCCGCTCAGCGTCACGCCGCTGGCGTCGATCTTGATGAAGCTGCCGCCGCCCTTGAGGGTGAGTTCGCTGCCGGCTTCGAGCACGACTTTCATGCCGCTGCTCAGGTGGATTTCCTGGCCGGCTTCGATGAATTGGCCGGTGCCGACCTTGATGTGCTGGTTGACGCCCACGGTGAGGTGGTCGTTGGCGCGGGCTTCGACTTTGCGATCGGCATAGACGGTGTGGTGTTCTTCGGCCTTGAATTCGCTGTAGCTGTTTTGCTCAACGGTGTCGTGGCGTTCGTTGCCGACGCGGATTTTCTGGTCGTGCTCGACGTTTTCGTCCCAGTCGCGCTGGGCGTGCAGGAAGATCTGTTCCTGGCCCTTTTTGTCTTCGATGCGCAGCTCGTTAAATCCGCCGCCGCCCGGAGAGCTCAGGGTTTTGAAGGTGCTGCGGGTCTTGTTCGCCGGCAGGGCGTACGGGACGACGTTTTCCTTGTGGAACAGGCAGCCGCTGATCAGCGGTTGGTCGGGGTCGCCTTCGAGGAAGCTGACCAGCACTTCCATGCCAATGCGTGGAATGGCGATGCCGCCGTAATGGGCGCCGGCCCAGGCGGAGGAGACGCGCAGCCAGCAGCTGGTCTTGTCGTCGGCCTGACCTTCGCGGTCCCAATGGAATTGCACTTTGACGCGACCGTATTGGTCACAGTGGATCTCTTCACCCTTGGGGCCGGTAACCACGGCGCTCTGACTGCCGAGGATCCGTGGCTTGGGGTGGTTCAGCGGCGGGCGGTTCGGCACGTCCCACGGGGTAGCCTGGAAGCGGTTGCGGTAGCCCTGGTGGAAATCGTCTTTGAGGTCGGTGGTGCTGCTGGTCACCGACTCTTCGAGCACTTGCGGCTGTTTGCCTTCGTGGAGGATTTCGGTCAGCAGCCACAGGTCGTTCCACTTGGCCTTGGGGTGTTGGGTCAGGGCCAGGAAGTGGCCGCTGACCAGCAACGGCTGATCGCTTCGGCCTTCGGCCAACTGGAAGTCGCTGCGGTGACGTTCGAGGGCGCGTTTGGCCAGGTGCTTGCCGCGTTCGCGGTCGATGAAGCGACCGGGGTAGTCGTAGTCTTCGAGGTCGGGCAGGGCGTCGCCACGGTTCTCGCTTTCCAGTTTCAGGCGCGGTTTTTCGAAGTCGTAATCGCGGCGGGTGGTGCGGCTGGTGCGGGTTTCCAGGCGCAGGTCGAAGCGCTTGATCACCGGGTCGTTGGCGACCATGCCGGAGTCTTGCTGATAGGCCACGGGCGCGAGTTTCGGGAACACCGTCTGGTCATCGCCGAACACCAGCTTGTGGGCCGTGGCGCTGTGCTGGAAGTGGTAATGGATACCTTCTTCCTCGCACAGGCGCTGAATGAATTGCAGGTCCGATTCATCGTATTGAACGCAGTAAATGCGCTCGGGATAAATCGCCCCGACTTTGAATTCGTAGGCATTGCCTTGGATGCCGTGCTCTTCGAGGACCATGCCGATGATTTTCGGCACGGTGAGGTTCTGGAAGATGCGTTGGTTGATGCGGTGCGCCAGGTAGGACAGCTGCGGGCGCAGGGTCACAGCGTAGCGGGTCAGGCGTTTGCCCGAATCGCCCTGGGCGGCGCGGTAGATCTGGCCATGAATGCCGCTGCCGTCAGGCGAGAGCTGCAAGAAGGCCGGTTTGTGCAATAGCGTTTCGAGGTCCAGGGATGGCTGCTCACTGACCAGCTCCACCTCAAACACAAAAGGTTGGCTGATGGCTTCCCGACCTTGCAGGGCAAGGACCTGGAGATCGTTTTCCAGACCTTCGACAGTCAGGGCAAAGTGAGTCTGATTGGCCGGCGCGAACATCCCTTGTTCCTCGTGCAGTGCTGCGGCGCGCGTTGACACCCGAGAGCCGGATCAACGGACGCGAAAATTCCTGGAAGGCGCAAATGACATCGACCAGCAGAGCTGGCCGATGTTTGGAACCGTCAGCCGCGATTAAGCGACTGGAACACGCCAGTCATCGGAACCCGAAGTACCGGATACTTCGTGGGTCCAGGTGATTTTGCGGTAGGTGAACTGCACTTCTTCCAGGTGCGTGAAGTGCGAGTTCGACGGATCCTGGCAGTTGTGCATTTTGTTGTTGATGGCAACGATGATCGCGTCTTCCAGTTTGGTGGTGTAGTAGTGCTCTTGGGTACCTTGAGCCGAAGTGCGGTACCACTGGATAACGATTTCGCTCATGCGCTCGCCGGAAGTCAGGGCGGCTTGCAGCAGTGGCGAAGACTTGTCGTAGACCTTGGTGATCACGACTGGCTTGTGTACACGCTGACCGGTCGGTTGGCCGGACTGTGGGTCACGCGGGATGATCACGTCGTGGCTGAAAGCCTGAACCATGACCTGGTCTTCGTGGCCTTCCTGGTAGGTGTTGCCAACGGAGTCGGCGGTGAAGGCGCCGGCAGTGATCAGGCCTTGTTTTTCGCCGGTAACGGACATGTACGCTGGTGTAGCCATGGATGTGCTCCTTGCTAAAAGTTAGGGTGCCCGGGAGGCGGTATCGCCCGGTGGGTGCCTGACTGTTATCAAGGAGCGTGCCATAAATGTTTTTTGTCATATAAATCAGGTAGTTGAGGGTATTTTTCAAACGTGGAGAGGTTGTTCGGCAGCGATCACCTGAAAAAGTGCGCAACTTCTTGCGCAGTGGTGCGCAAGAAGTTGCGCACTCGGCTGGAGGGCTTGATCCACCTGGCGTTCAGCGATGTTGAGGTGTATTTGGGACGAATAACTGCGCAAGAAGTTGCGCATCAAGGCTATGAGCGATCATCCCGATAGACCCAGCCGTCTGTCCGGGCAATTCCAGTGGCGATGGAATTTTTTTCCGGACCTGTCGCTCTGCTGATGTAGAGACGTGCCGATTCAACGTCCGCCAGCGAGCACCCGGTAAGCCATGAACAAGACCCTGGACGATTACAACCGCATGCGTGACTTTGTGGCGACTCCGGAACCGGCCGCCGCCAAGCGTTCGGGCAAAAAAGCGGTGAAGGATCATGCGCTGCAATTCTGCATTCAGAAACATGACGCCTCGCACCTGCACTATGACTTTCGCCTGGAGCTCGATGGCGCGCTGAAAAGTTGGGCCGTGCCGAAAGGCCCGTCGCTGGACCCCAAGGTCAAGCGCCTGGCAATCCACGTCGAAGACCATCCGCTCGATTACGCCACGTTCGAGGGCACCATTCCCGAAGGGCATTACGGCGCCGGCGAGGTGATCGTTTGGGACCGTGGGGTGTGGATTCCCCAGGACGACCCGGCCAAGGCGTACGCCAAGGGCCGGCTGAAATTCGAGTTGCAAGGGGAGAAGCTCGGCGGCCTGTGGAACCTCGTGCGCACGCACATGCCGGGCAAGCAGGAGCAATGGTTTCTGATCAAGCATCAGGACGGCGCGGCCAGGCCCGAAAGCGATTACGACGTGGTCGCCGCCGAGCCCGACAGCGTACTCAGCGATCGCACCATTGTCGCCAAATCGAAACCCAGTCCCGTAAAAAAGCCAGCGGCGAGGGCGCGCAGAGAGCGTTCATCACAGCTGAAAGGCGCTCGTAAAGCCAGACTGCCGGAGCTGCTCAAACCCGAATTGGCGACACTGGTGGAGTCCGCGCCGGACGGCGAATGGAGCTATGAGATCAAGTTCGACGGCTACCGGGTCATGGCGCGCATCGACCACGATGAGGTCAAACTCTTCACCCGCAACGGTCACGACTGGACTCACAAATTGCCGGAGCAGGCTGCAGCGCTAGCGGCGTTGGGCTTGGAATCGGCCTGGCTCGACGGCGAAATGGTGGTGGCGGACGAGCAGGGTGTTCCGGACTTTCAGGCGCTGCAGAACGCCTTCGATGCCGGTCGTAGTGCCAGCATCGTTTACTACCTGTTCGATTTGCCTTACCTCAACGGCGTGGACCTGCGCGAAGTTCCTGTCGAAGCGCGCAGGGCGGCGCTGGCGACTGTGCTCAAGCCCAATGAAAACCCTCTGTTGCGGTTCTCCGACACGTTCAACGAGTCCCCGGAGGCGTTACTCGACAGCGTCTGCAAAATGCACATGGAAGGGTTGATTGGCAAACGCCTGGGCTCGCCTTACGTGTCCCGGCGCAGCAGTGACTGGATCAAACTAAAGTGCAAGCATCGGCAGGAATTCATCGTGGTCGGCTTCACCGATCCCAAAGGCTCGCGCAGTGCCTTTGGCGCGTTGCTGCTGGGGCTGCACGACCGTGACAGCGGGGAATTGCGCTATGCGGGCAAGGTCGGCACCGGATTCAGCGAGGCGAGCCTCAAGCGTCTTTACGAACAACTGAAACCGCTGCAGGCGAAAAAGCCCTCGGTGGTCAACCCGCCCACCGGTGTTGAAGCCAAGGGTGTGCATTGGCTCAAACCCGTTTTGCTGGCGGAAGTGGCCTTCGCCGAGATGACCAAGGACGGCTCGGTGCGCCAGGCCGTGTTCCATGGGCTGCGCGAGGACAAGCCTGCCGCCGACATCACCGAGGAGCGTCCGACAACCGTGAAAACCTCAAGCACTAAAACTGAAACCTCCCAAGCGGCACCGTCACAAGTCGGCCTGGAGCAGGGCAAGGTGCGCATCACGCATCCGGATCGGGTGATCGATGCCCGCAGCGGCACCACCAAGATGCAATTGGCGGAGTATTACGCCAGTGTCGCCGAGTGGATTCTGCCGCAACTCAAGGACCGGCCGGTGGCGCTGGTGCGCGCACCGGACGGCATCGCCGGCGAACTGTTTTTTCAGAAGAACGCCGAGAATCTGGCCATACCCGGCATTGTCACTCTGGACAAGGCACTGACCGGCCAACCGATGATGGTCATCAACAATGCCGAAGCCCTGATTGGCGCAGTGCAGATGAGCACCGTGGAGCTGCACACCTGGAACGCCACGTCGGTCGATCTGCACAAGCCCGACCGCTTCGTCCTCGACCTCGACCCGGATCCGGCGTTGCCCTGGAGGAGCATGGTCGAAGCGACCCGGCTGATCCTCACGGTGCTGGATGAGCTGGGGCTCAAGGCGTTTCTCAAGACCAGCGGCGGCAAGGGGATTCACCTGGTCGTACCGCTGACCCGCAAACACGGTTGGGACGAGGTCAAGGACTTCAGCCATGCGATTGTCAGTCACATGGCCAAGCTGCTGCCGGAACGATTTTCCGCAGTGTCGGGGCCGAAAAACCGGGTTGGGCGCATCTTCATCGATTACCTGCGCAACGGTCTCGGCGCCACCACGATCTGCGCTTATGCCGTACGCAGCCGCGAAGGGTTGCCAGTGTCGGTACCGATCTTTCGCGAAGAAGTGGCTGAGCTCAAGGGCGCCAATCAATGGAACCTGCATACCGTGCATGAGCGCCTGGCCGAGGTGGGCGATGAACCCTGGGCCGACCTGAAGAAAACCCGGCAGACGATTACCGCCGAGATGCGGCGACGGATCGGGATGTAGGAGCCAGGCTTGCCGGCGAAGGCGTCCTTAAGAGCGCCTTCGCCGGCAAGCCTGGCTCCTACGAAAAGCTTGCATTGGGCGGCGAGGGGCACCCGCCGCCTCGACAACTATTGCTTGCCCACTGCGGCAGCGAGCAGCGGCGCCACCTGTTCATCGGTCAATGCGGCGTGGACTTCCATGTTCATGAGGTCGCTCCATTCCAGCACCCACTTCTGAATCGCCACTGGATCACTGGCCTCGGCAATGCCCACGCCGCTGGAGCCGCCGACGGCATGCCAGCGCCCCAGCATTTTGACGCCTGCGGGTGGGGCGCCACCGGTCTTGAGAAAACGTTCGATCGCGCTGTTACGTTGCTGCGGACTGATGGACCAACGGACCATGAATAACATCTGCCACCTCCTGCTACGGACTGGCACCTTTGATCTTCGCGTTCCTGGCTGGCGCCGGGGCCACGGTCACGCCTGAGTTTCCAGCTGCGTCCTGGCTGGCCTGAAACCTGTTCTCCCATGAGAAGGCATAGCAGCGGACCGTGTCGCGTGTACGACCGCTGATCCTGTTTCAGGGCATTCGAACGAACGTATCGGGATAACGGTGCAAGCCATCAGGCATCACGCAACAAGTCGTTGGCATTGAGCAGCTCGTAGGCAACTTCCGGATGCTTCTCCAGCCCTCGGCGAATGGCCGCCGGGATCGACTGACGGGTTTTGCGGCACAGGCCCGGCAGTTCGCCCAAGGTGATATTGATACCGCGCATGGTGCGCACTTCATTGACGCCCGGAGCGATCTCCACGCGCAGACCCAACTGCTCATACATTCGCCGTTGCAGACGTTCCAGGTCGCTCAGGCTCTGGAGGTTTTCCAGGCGTTCGATCAGGCGTTTCTCTTCCGACTGGGTCAGGCTCAGGATGCGCAGGTCCGTGCCGGGGGTTTCCAACAGCTGCTCACGTTCGCAGATGCAAGCACCGGGAGGGCAGGGTTGGCGGATCGGAAGAGAGGTCGTCATGGGGTTCAATCATAGAGCGCTATGATCGGGTTTGCCCATGGGGTTGTTGTGGCGTTGAGAGTGGTGTTTTCCGTCGATGCAACACGCCGCCTGTTTACACAGTGTCTAGTGTGTTGCATCGACCGGTTGAATCTATTTTATCTGCACAATCACCGGACCTTCCGTCACGATCGGCGGTTTCACTTGAATATGCGAAGCATTTTTCTGAATCCATTCGCGCGCCACTTTCAAGCTTGCATCGGTGCCGGTCTTGTCTTTGCAAACCGTCACTGCCGTGCCGCCATCACCCGTGTTGAGCAGTGTGTAGCTTTCGATGCCAGGCACTGTCCGCAGGGCCGCTTCGACATCGGCATTGCGCTTTTCCAGAAACTCGAAAAGCTCCTTTGCGCCAGCACCCAGGTAGGTTCTTATAACTGCATACATAGTCGTCTCCTTCGGGAGTACCGTCTTGATGCCAATCCAGACCCGCTGATGGCCGCCATCACTCCGATATCAGTTCACCCCCGATTTATTCAGCTTAGCCAAACGTCGGTGACAAGCGAAATGTAACGACCATCGGCGAAATTTGACCGGATGGGCGACCGTCGTTGGGCGGATTTACCTCTCTGTCGGTTCTTAGGGGCTTTACTTCTAGTCAGGCCCTGTATGTACAGAGAGGAGAGCACAATGAGCAACGAACAGGCGGCACCCGAAACGCAAGGTGTTACGGTGAAGTTACTGGCAACGGTTGACCTTGGCCCCGAGATCGAAGGCATGGCAGGGCGCCAACTTAGAATGCGCATGGTGACCATCGAGCCTGGAGGCGTCTTCGGGCCGGTTCACAACCATAAAGACAGACCCGGCACCGTTTACATACTGCAAGGAACCATCACCGACCATCGAAATGGCGTCGCCACGGACTATGGGCCGGGCGTGGGTTGGCCCGAGGACAGGAACACCACGCACTGGCTTGAGAACCGGGGCACGATCGCTGCGGTGGAGATCTCGGTCGATATTGTCAGGCAGGAGTAAGTTCAGGTCAGACACCCAGCACGGTCGGAACTAGAGTCGATTCAATCCGCTAACGGGGCTCCATAATCCGTAGTACCGGGTGCCCGTCGATATCCTTGAGCGGAAAATACGAGCGGTGTGTCGCGGCATCCACGGCAACGACATGCGCACGCGGGCCTACGCTGCCATTGCCGATTTTCGTGACCACTGCTCCCTTGACGTGGAACATCGACACAATGCCAGCCTCTCCAGCGACATAAAGTGTGTTCAGCACTGGATCGAACGCAAGCACATCGGGGGCTCCCCCGGTATCGAACGCCTGGATAACCCGCATGGTGTGCATGTCCAGTACGAGGAGCTTGTCATTACCTTCGCACGCGATAAAGGCAAGCCGGTCACGCGGATTGATCAACAGGCCATGGTTGCCACGTGCCCCCGGCAGATCAATGCGCGCCACGATGTGGTCGGTCACGGGATCGATTTCGATAAGTTGCCGACGAGTCTGGATATTGACGAAGACGTGTCGTGATATGGGGTCATATTGTGTATTGCCGACTTCACCTCCCAGTGGAATTGTCGCAACACGAGTGTTCGTGTCCACGTCGATCACCGTTTCGGTCTCGCCGTTTTCGTTCGATACGTAAAGCTTGTGAAGGTCAGGCACATAAGCCATGCCGTCTGGATAGATGCCGCCCGGTATGCGACTGACAATTGCCAGGGTCGCTTCGTCTATCGCAACGATTTCGTTCGTACCCGTCGCCGAAGCGTAGACGCGTGACAACTCAGGAATAACGAGCACGCCGTGTACCGACGAGACGTTCGCAATGCGCCCGACAACGCGGGACTCGCGCATGTCAAAGGCGATAACTTCACCGTCACCAAGATGAGCGATGAACATCAGGTTGCGCTCTGGATCGTAGCTCTCGTAGTCGAGCCGAGTGGCGCCACCGGGCAATGGAATGTCGGCGACGTGCTTCAGAGGCAGGTCGTTAGCCGGCAACTCGTCGGCGGCCTGACAGTAGCGAAGGCTTGCGAAGTCCATGACGGCTAGCGCAGTCAGCAGGATCGCGAAGACTGGCAGAGTGAAACGTCGATTGTCTCGTATGTTCATGAGGTCTTCTTCTGCTCGGACAAGGCGGGTTCAACCGCCTCGCCCAAGTCTCAGCAATGCGCAGATCAGAATGAGCAGTGTTTCACTGATCATGAGCCCAGTTCCGGGCTGGACCGCCGTGTGGACGCCTCTCACATCTGAGGAGGCCAATTATGCGACTCGCCCTGACATTCCTTGCACCAGGCATACAGGGCGTCATACAGGATCAAACCATGTGCCAGCATTTCGTGGTCATCGGCATAACTATGCGATAGTCCCAGCGAAATCGCATAGAGCCCAGCCGATTGCGGTGTCAGATCCAGGCGGGAGGTATCTGCTCCGCGCACGATTTTGGCCAACTGCTGCAAGGCAGGATCACTGAGGTGGTACTTCTTCAGAAACGCATCAAAGCTGCACAGCTCTCCTTCGTGGGTAAGCTCAACACCCGGAATGTCATAAGGCGTTGCGTCTTTCTCTGCGGCCACCGGCAAAACCTCTCTGCTGGGCACGTACAAGAACTCGGCCTCAGGGTCGATAAAACGGGTGATCAGCCAGGGACAGGCAATGCGATCAATTTTGGGTCGTTCACGGGTAATCCACCTCATGGAACACCTCCTGCCTAACTCAGTAGGCTGGGTAATCTGGCAGGCCCGGTGCCCGCCAGAAAATAGTTGATCATTGCGCGCTCTAGCGCAGTAAGTGCACAGTCAAACCAACGAGTGCGCAGGCCATCAATACTTGAATCACGCCGCGCTTGAAGCGGAACAAGGCAATCGCCGCCGCAATCGCGATCAGCGCGGAAGGCCAGTCCAGGTTGCCGCTGAACCCTTTGGGCCAAAGAACGTGATAGCCGAAGAAACACGCCAGATTGAGAATCACCCCAACCACAGCGGCAGTAATCCCGGTAAGCGGTGCGGTGAACTTGAGTTCATTGTGAGTCGACTCCACCAGCGGGCCACCTGCGAGGATGAACAGGAACGAAGGCAGGAAGGTGAACCAGGTCACCAGCGTGGCCGCGACGGCTCCGGCCAGAAACACCTGATCGGCGCCGAACACCTGCGAGACATAGGCGCCGACAAAGCCGACGAAAGCCACCACCATGATCAGCGGCCCCGGTGTGGTTTCCCCCAGCGCCAATCCGTCGATCATTTGTGTCGGTGTCAGCCAGCCATAATGACCGACCGCGCCTTGGTAGACGTAGGGAAGCACTGCATAGGCGCCGCCAAAGGTCAGCAATGCGGCCTTGGTAAAGAACCAGCCCATCTGAGTCAAGGTGCCTTCCCAGCCAAAGAGCACGGTCAAGACCCCCATCGGCAACGCCCACAACGCTGCGCCGATGAGTGCCAGCAGCGCCAGTTTCAACCAGCTGAACCGGGCATGCTCAGGGGACGGGGTGTCGTCATCGATCAATGCTGGGCCGAAGGACTTTTTGGCGGCGCTATGGCCCCCGGTCCTGAATTTCTCGGGCGCCAGGCGGCCTCCTGCATAACCGATTAACGCGGCTCCCAGCACGATCAGCGGGAACGGCACATTGAACGCGAAGATCGCGGTAAATGACGCCGCCGCCATAGCCCACAGCCAGTTGTTCTTCAGCGCGCGCGAGCCGATTCGATGGGCCGCCTGCACGACGATGGCCGTCACGGCGGGCTTGATGCCATAGAAAAGCCCGGCCACCACCGGGACTTCGCCGAAGGCGATATACATCCAGGACAGCGCGATCAGGATGAACAGTGAGGGCAACACAAACAGCCCCCCGGCGATCACCCCACCCCAGGTTCGATGCATCAACCAACCGATATAGGTTGCTAGCTGCTGAGCCTCCGGCCCTGGCAACAGCATGCAATAGTTGAGGGCATGCAGAAACCGCCGCTCGGAAATCCAACGCCGCCGCTCTACCAACTCCTGGTGCATGATCGAGATCTGTCCTGCGGGCCCGCCAAAGCTAATGAATCCCAACTTCAGCCAGAACCAGAACGCCTCACGCAAACTGATCGGTTCAGGCCTCGACAGATCCTCTTCTACAGCTGATGGGGAAGCCTTAATCATTGGGATGTTCCTCTTTCACGAACTCGGCGAGCAGGCCGTCAAAGATGGCGCTGGCAGCAGCCAACAAGTGGTCGTCATGGGCAATGGTTTCGCGTAGCCCTGCCAGCACCCGTTCGATGCCGGCAGCCTCCACCGGCTGAATGCCACCGATATCGAGGTAATGCACCAGTGCGGCGATGCGGCTCAGGCCCGGCTCTTGAAGTTCAAAGCTGGCTTGCAGGGTTTCAAAGGTCACGCGATTGCCGACATGACTGAAAGTTGCGTCATCGAAGTCGAAACCCAATGCATCGGCTGGGCACTCCTGTGGAGTGTTCAGCCAAAGGATCTGAGCTTGCGGATCAATGAAGCGTCGAATCAACCAGGCGCAAGCCAGGCGGTCGATCCATGGGCGTTTACGCGTTGCCCAGACACGACATTGATAATCGCCAAGGCTCAGCGCCGTGATTGGCTGGTCGTGGCTATGCGGCTCATCCGCAGACAGCGCTCTGCTGACCGCTGTCTCAAGCTCCTGCAACGCCAAGTCGACCTGCTGCTTCGGCTTGCCTGAAAAGTAGTCGATGCTGGTCAGCTGATCGTAGGCTTTACGCAGTTTGCGAATTTGCTTGGTGGTGACCAGCGCATTCTCGGCATTGAGCTGTGCCCGGCATGCTTCGATCTCGGCGCCTAGCTTGCTGTAATCATCGCTACGGTCGAACAGCTCAATAAAGCGTTCACCGTCAGGATCAACGACAGGCAGGACGTAGGCGGTGCCATTGATGGCCAGGATGTCGCGCTCGACAGACGTTAGCGCTTCTCGACAGGCAGCGGTATCCGGTAAAAGGTAGGCGCCATCGCGTAAGACCGCCGCTCCGGAGGCTTTTAGTGCGCGCCAGGCACGCATGCGTTCGGTGGCATTGGCGGTCGGCAGACCTAATATCAAAGCTAGCCAATTTTTCATGTAGCGTTTTCTACGATTTATGTAGGTCTTGCTACTTTATTCCTGATTCAGGCCATGGGGAAGCGCTCCTTCAGAAGTAGGGCGGCAAACGACCCTGAACGGTCATTCATTTTTGTTTTTCACCGTGCGAGCTAACAGGACCTGCCCATCCCAATACGCATCCGCCATTCCTTCGGTCCGGGAAACGAGCCGCCCACCCTCAAGAACGGCCGCTAGCATTCTGCGCGGTGTATTCGCATCGGGTTGTGTTGACGTTAACGTGACGAGGGCCAGGGGATGATAGAAACGCTCCTCGACAACCGAGCCAATCCACAGCGGCATAGTTCGCCCGTTTGTGAGCTCGATATCGACGATCCACAATCGAAGCACCAGGCGCGAACCGGCAGATCCATCATCGTTATACGTTCGAATGAGCGTCAGACTGGGAAGGCGACCACTGGCGAAAAGAGGGATGACCGGAAGATCGGCAGGGTCAGCCTGGACGGTAAACCAGTTCAGGGAATTCAACAGTGTCCATGCCGCTGAGGTGCGCCATCCGTTGCGCTGCAGGACATCTTGCAACTCCGGCAGACCACCGGCCCACTGAAACGTCAGTGGCTCATTCGTCTCGCCAGTGAGGTCGATACGCCGCACCGGCAGTTGCTGCCAATCCGACGTCCACCAATCGGTGGCAGCTAAGGTCAACGTTCCCACCTTGACGGAATAACGACTGCTGTCCGTCGTATGGTTACGATAGATATTGAAGCCGCCGGCGAGCAGAAGTGTCACACATCCGAGGGCGAGCAGCCCCGCTGAGCCAATGTGCTCGGCCTGCCGCCGCAGGTAGAAGAGGCTGAGTAGCGCCAGCCAAGCGGATCCGAATGCCAGCCCCCCGAGCACGTCGGAAAGCCAATGTGCCCCGAGGTAGAGGTGCGAGAATGCAATCAGAAATATCAGGGTGGCTGCGCCAGGAGCGACCACGAGGCGCCGTGCCGGGCGGGTATCACGCGCGATAAGGAAGGCGAGAAAACCGTATAGCACGACATTGATCGTGCTGTGGCCGCTGGGGAAGGAAAAGGCACTCCACCCGGAATAGAGAGGTTCCGCAGGGAGAGCTCGATACAGCGCTACCTTGATGACTATGGTGAGCCCCGAAGCGCCGGCGATTGCAATCAGCCAATAGGCAGCCGTACGCCAGGCGCGTTTCCACATGAGCCACAGCAAGACAACAATCGTGACCGCCAGCACGACCTTGGTGTCGCCGAGTTCCGTGATGGCGATCATCACCGCATCGCCCGGTGCAGTGCGAAGATCCTGGAGCGCGCGGTATATCGCGCTATCTGCAAGCAGCAACGGGTCACCGTTGATGATGTCCTCAAGGACACCGAAGAAAAGCCACGCGGCACCGACGAGCAGGACCGTCGACAGTGCGAGAGCCCGTGCTTCGGGCCGTGAAGGATCGAGGAAGTGAGTGAAGCTGCGGCTCAGCCAGGTGTCGTGGGCGCCGGTCCAGCCCCGCAACCGCTGCACTGCGACGATGAAGTAGGGGATGCCGCGATGCAGCGCCCAGCGCACGATATGCAGGACCACCCAGCCCACCGCGACTAGAACGGTCAGCAGGATCGCGAGCGGCTTTGCAGCTGCACCGAGAATGCTGAACGTCGCGCCGACGAGCACGCCGGGCAGGATATGCGACGGAGCCCAGGCGAGCGCCGACACGACATTGACGGCATAGAACCGACTGACCGCCATTCCCAGCGTGCCGGCGAGGAGCGGAACGAAGGCGCGGACGCCCGGTGTGAAGCGCGCGAAAAAGATACTTTTATCGCGATGACGGTTGAAAAAGGCTTCGCTGCGCTGAATCAGCTCAGGATGCCGGTTCAGTGGCCAGAGGCCAAGAATCTCGCGGCGGTATCGGTGCCCGAGCCAGAACGAAAGACCATCCCCCGCAATGGCGCCTGACGTGGCGGCGATCAGCAACGGCCAGAGCAATAACACGCCGCTCGGCACCAGGGTGCTGAGCGCAAGAATCACGGCGGTGCCGGGAACGACGACACCGATGATCGGGATTGACTCGGAAAGTGCCAGGAGAAACACGGCCAGATACACGATATGCGGGTGCGCCGTGAGTAACTCGATGATCGATGAGACCAAGGACGTCATATTTCGCGGCTGCCTATGGAGGACCAATGGGGCGGCGATCGACACGGGTGTCTGCAATTCCCGTCTGCACAATCAGTTTGCACAACAGACTAAGCATAGCTACTCATTAACTATCGCTTCGTCCACCGGCTGTTTTTGGTCCAGCGTCGAGACTCTCGGGGTCTGTGATGGAGAGCAGCAGACGGCAGGATTGCCTGGCCCTTTGAACTCAAGGATGTCGAGGAGGTTCTGACTGGGCCACGCTGGCTCTCAGCGCTCTGGCTACCTTGGCTTGAATCTCGTAAGCAGGCGCCTCGACGGCTGTGTAATCACGGGTATAGCGAGTGGAAAACTCCCGAACTCCCCATTGCTGGTACTGCTGCACGTGCTTCAATTCATGGGCCCACAGCGCGACATTGTTAAGGGCATCATCGGCACTGCGAAAGACGATGATGTCTATCAGGGTGACCGCAGTGACATCGGGATTCTGCAACATGGTGTTTGCGGCGTTCAGCTCCTCATCATCGCCTACCTTGTAGCGAGCCGAATCAAGCACTTGAATGTCATAGTAGGGTTCGAGCTGGGCTCGGATGTTCAGCGGGATTGTCTGAATATCGCCATTTGCCGCGGTGTTGCGCGATTGCACAATCCAACTCTGTAATCCAGTGGAAGCCATTTTGTTCATGCTTTCAAAGATCGGCCCCATTTCCTCTTTGGAGCCTGGAGCACAAAAACAAGTGACCACGCAGGCTTCGTACTGCCCTGCTGGGCAGGCGTAAACAGAAAACGAAGTGCCAACGGAAAAGAGCAGTGCCGATAGCCGGAAAGCTTGACGTAAAAAGACAGCTGACAATTGGTTCTCCCAGAGGTAGTGGCGGTCGGCAGGTGATGCTTCTGGTAGCTCGCACCTGGTGTTCAACCGCGCGTTGGACCGTTGCGGCCACCGTTTGTTGCCTTCACAGCCCACAGCTTTTTCAGGCCAGCACCGACCAAGTGCTGGCTGCAAGTACCGCACGCGCCACATCGCTTGGATCGGCCACTTGACGATATCCTGCTACGGGCGGCGTTACCCGACTCTGTGCCGGCGCATTCAAACGCCAGTTCGGCACGTCACCCGGCACTTGGCGCAGACAATCAGCATGAGAAGATCCGGAGCCGATGGAGACTCACTCAGCTGCATTCGGCATGCCATGATCTATACTCGCTCGTCAGTTGTATTCCTCATGCCTAGAAGTTTGCCGTTGGGCGGATTGATCTCTTCCTTCAGGAGAGTTTCGTATGCCAGATGACGCCAATTTTGAAGCGCCCGTCGCGCCCGATGTAAGCGGTGTAACGGACTTGCCCCCGGAAATGATTCAACAGTTGAAGGTGCGATTGACAGACGCGGCCAAGTTGCATGATGTCTTGGCCGATCCGATCATGTTTAACGGCGGCACTATCCTGGTGTTGCTGTTGACGACACTGGCGACGCTGTTACCCGCTACAAACTTTACTTGGGTGGCACCTTTGTGTTCTGCGCTCGCCGGGTTGTTCGTCGCAATGGAGCGAGCCCTCGGATTCGGTGCCCGTTGGCGTTATCACCGTGAAATGCGTTTTGCCTATGAATCAATTATCGACATGCTGGATTTTCTTCCGGTAATTCCCGCCTCCGAACGCCCGAAATATATCCGCGATATCTTTACGGCATTGTATGCGGTTCGATCTCGGGAGTCGGCGATCCCGAATGCAGGGACTAATTCGGCACCTACCTGATTACGATTCCAGACTACCTGCTTCGCTGCGGCTCAACCGGGGGGGGTTCAGTCGGCTTCATATCTTTTAGGCGTCGGTTAGCCACGACGTTATAAATGGCTGCTTTGCGATTCACCGCACCAGTTGCTCCAGCAACTCAGGCGTCACGTAGTGCGGTCCGTCGAACAGGTAGAGCGGATAACCGTCATAGGCCGCGAGTTGCGGTTTGAGTTCGGCCGCGGTCGCGGAGCGGAATCCGCCGCCGAAGTTGGGGCGAAAGGCTTCGACGATGATTCGCACACGGTCCTTGCCCAGGCGCTGGCGCATGGCGTCGGCGTAGGTTCGGGCCACCGGTGCGGTGCGGGCGTAGACGCCGACGCCATCCTGGAAGAACACGCCGATGTCATCCGGCAGCCATTGCTTGAGCCAATCGGCGGTGGCGGCGGGGCCGATGTTGGCGCCGTCGTAAACACTGATCCATAACGGTCGCGGCAGCTTGGCCAGCAGGGCGGGCAATTCTTTGGCGCGGGTCCAGCTGGGGTCGACTTCGGCCGGGAAATACCAGCCGGTGACGTGTAGCGGCGTAGGCAATTTGGCGATGCGTTCCGAGACAGCGGCCAGTTGCTCGATGTTGTCCCGTGAGCGGTTCTCGCTGAAGTAACCGGCCAGCCCGAGAATGACATCCTGCGCCCAGGGCGCCTTGGCGATACGGGGCCAGTCAGGCAACACCGGCACGGTGGGCAGGCCGCTACCGGGAACGAATGCCTGATCGTCGACGACGGTCCATTGCACCAGCAGCTCATGGGCGCCGAGTTTTTCCCAGTGGCCGTTGATGCCGACGGTCTTGTTGTCCGGCTGCCAGACGATGCCGACAATCCCCGGGTCAAGAGCCTTGGTGTGTGTCACGTAGAGCATGCCGGAACCTGCGCCGAGGGTAGCGATAAGCAACAGGGCGACAACGGTCGCGCGACTGGCGGTATAGCCAAAGATTTTCACAGGGCTGCCTTTTTCAGGGGCGGGGGATATGCCCACGTCGAGGGCAGGTTAAACCCCAGGCACAAATAAACTCGAACGTTCATACCAGTCCTCAATAGGAATAGGTCAGGCGAGCGAACACGCCTTGAGCGCGGTCATCGCCCAGCACCTTCACGCGGTACTGCAGAGAAAAATCCACATAGGAGCGTGGGGCGTTGTAGGCATCTTCGCGGAACCAGTAACGGACGTTGTTGCCGACGCCGATGCCTGCGGCCTTACCGGATGATGAGCTCGTGCTGCCGTCGGTATCGGTCTCGCTGTTCATCTTTGAGTCATAGTCGAATGCGGCTACGACATGGGGGAAGCTCACCCAGTGTGAACCTGCGCCGCCGATGGCGTAACTGCGGCCGACCTGCCATTCGCTGTTGAAATAGTCACGCGAGTCATTGATGTAATGACCGCCTTCAGCGAACAACTGCGAGGTCCACCAGCTGGAGGTATCGACCCGCAAATCGGTCCCGATACTTGAGCTATAGCCCAGGCGCACCAGCCAGTCACCGTTGACGTCTGACGACCCCAAGGGGAACGTGCGCTCAATGGCGGCCATCACGTTCAGCGCCGTGAACGGCTTGACCCGCACACCAACAGCGCCTTGCAGGGCATCGATACCGCTAGCCGAATCGCTGTTCTTGCTCCATAGCGTGTCGGTGACGCGGCCGTAGAGTTCGACAAAGCGTGCATTGCGATAGCCCAACGGGCGCCAGGACAGTTCGGTGCTGTTTTGCAGGCTGTCGTTGCTGTTACTGCCGCTGCTCGGCGCTGAACTCAGACCGCTGCTGGAACTGTTGCCGCGATAACTGGTAGTGCTGATCAAGCCCCAGGTACGCGACACATCGGCCACCGCGCGACGGGTGTCGAAGAGCTGCTGCGGGGACATGTCGAGTTCACCGGCATTTTTTGCGTCGATGACTCGCTTGAAATAGGTGACGGCTTGCTCATCGTCATTGACCCGCATGGCGTTGTAGGCGGCATCCTGCGTTGCCGTCGGTGAGAGTCGGCTGCCAGCATCGGCCTTGCGAAACGATTCACTGGCGCGGTCATCGTCGCCTGCCTGGACCGACAAGTAGGCGATCTGCAGGTCGCTCATCGCTTCCAGTTCGCCGGTGTCCCGCGCCTGTTGCAGCCGTTCGCGCGCAGTTCTTCTCTGGCCGATGGCGGCATACAGACTGGCCTCTTCGTAAGCCGGCAAGCTGCCCAGGGCCAAGGCCTGGGTAAAATCCTGGCGTGCCCCGGTATCGTCCCCCGATTGTTGACGCAAGAAGCCGCGCTGGCTCAGCAGCCGGGCGTCATCGCCATTGACCTTGAGGCCATCGCTGGCCGCCGCGATGGCTTCGGGCACATGCTTCTGGTCGGTCAGGGCTCCGACCAACAGGCGTCGATACGCCGGGTTGTGCGGCGCGCGGCCGACGGCTTGGTTCGCTTGGGCAACCGCCGTTTCGAAGTCCTTGCGGGCCAGGGCCGCATAGGCCTGGGCGGCGAGGTCGGTTCCGTCGTCGCGTTGGTTGCCAGGCCAGATATCACACACCAGGCCGAAGGCCGTTTCCTGACAGTTCAGGGCTGGAGCAGGGACGTGAGCGGCAGTGTTCAGACCTCCATTGTTTTTCTGCCACAGCGCCACTCGTGCGGCGCTGCGTCGGCGGGCTATTTCGCCACCTTCATCGTCGAACAGTGGCTGCAAATCATCGAGCGCCTGCTGAGGCTCGCCATGGGCCAGTGCGGCGTCGGCGGCGAAGAAGCGAATGTTGCGGACTTGCGCTTGCGGCAGGCCATCGATGGCGAGGGCCTGCTTCAGGTCAGTTTGAGCGGCTTGAGTCTTACCCTGCCGATCAAGGGCGTAGCTGCGCAGAATCCACGGTGCGATTTCCCCGTCATCCTGTGCCAATGCAGCGGACGCGGCTTGCTCGGCCCCAGGGTAATCGTTGGCGGCGAGCAGGGCGCTGATCAGCAGTTGCTGGTTGGCGCCGATTTCCGGGGCCCAGGCGACGGCTTTTCTGGCCTGATCCACGGCCAGCGGCACATGGCCTTGCTGCAGGGCGCGATAGCCCTGAACCGCCAGCGGCACCGCCAGTTGACGACGAATCGCTGCGCGACGCGTCAGCAATGCGGCGTCGTCCGGGAACATCGCAAGCGCCTGGGTGGTGGCTTGATCCGCTTCCTGCAGATGCGGTTGGCGCTGCAGGGACTCGATCAGCAGCAGTCGATAGTCCATGCGTTTGGGCGCCTGAGCAATGGCCTTGCGTGCGGCCTGGGCCGCAGCGCCGAAGTCATCGCGGTCATAGGCCTTGAAGGCCTGGGCAGCAGCACTGAAGCCCGGAGCCTGACGTGATTGCGGGTAGCGCCTGGGATGATCGCGCAGGTCCTTGTCGCGTTGAGCCAGCACAATCAGCGTGTTCAAACGCTGGATGTCGGCGCGCTGACGTAGCGCTTCGCGAGCCTTGGCGATGGCCAGGTCATAGTCTTTGCGCTCGTAAGCGCTGTACGCCTCGTTGGCGGTGACATAGGCCGGACCGGTCAATGGCAATGGCAGCGTCTGGGCATGAGCAAACGCAGGTATCAGGCTCAGCCCCGTGGCCATGAGGGTCAGTAAGGGGCGATTCATGCAGGAAGCTCCGCAGGGTAGTGGCTGTGCTGACGTGCCACGGCTTTTTCGATGGTGGTGCGAGGCAGCACGCCGCTGTCGACCAGATAGTCGCCAATGCGGCCATGATGCTGCGGGCGGTACTGCAACATCGCGCGGCTGAACACATCGCGATCCAGCAGGCCCATTTCGATCAACAGGTCGCCCAGCAATGGCGCTCGGGCATCCGGCACGGATTGGCCTTCGCGCACGTTCAGTTGACGCAATTGCGCGACGATTTCGCTCTCCCGGGCAATCAGCTGCACCGGTTCGCTGCCCAGTTCGTCGCTGACCTGTTGCAGGCCTTCGGCCGGCAGTGGGCTGGCCACGGCGACTTGCGCACGGCCGTCGGCATTCAAGCCAAGCGGCACCACGCGCCAGCGCAGGGCGAATTCATCGTCCAGCGTCTGGTTCGAATCCCGCGCCTTAGCGGCCACATCGAACACCCGCGGCAAGTCGTTCTGAAAGGCGATGGCTTCCGCGAGCGTTTCGTCGTCCAGCCAGCCGTTGCTGAGCAAAATCCGCCCCAATGGCATGTGCCGGGTTTTCTGTTCGACGAGAGCATTTTGCAGGTCGGTTTCGTTGATCGCCTGCCAGGACAGCAACACGCTGCCCAGTTTGCGCGGTGCGGCAGCGACCAGGTCGGTGGACGGGAAGTCGTGCATGGTCTTGTCCCACACCAGTTTGCGGTTCAGCGCCTTGCCAACCAGGAACATGCGCCAGGCCCGTGACGCGGCCATGAAGTTGACGAAGTTGCCCACCACCATGCGCGGGATCGACAGCAAACCATGCTGCCAGCCGTACAGCACGGTGGTGAAATAGCAGCGATGCGCGATGCGCCAGGCCAGCGCGATACCGTTGGCCAGCAGCAGGTATTGGATAAAGCCGTTGGTTTCAAACGGCGTCGGGAAACTCACGTCCCACAGTCCGCTCTGGCGCAAAACAATCAGGCCCAGCAACTGCACCAGAATCACGTAGGCGATGATGCTGACGAACGCCGTCACTACGCCTTTGCGGTCGCGAAACAGTAGATAACGGTTGGCCAGCGAGCCGCTCCAGCCCATTTGTTCCCAGCCTTGCAGCCCGATGCCCAATGTCCAGCGGGCCTTCTGGCGGAACGCGGTGCGGAAGGTGTCGGGAAAGAATTCGCGCACGCACAACGGCATCTTCAGGGTCGATTCGTAAGGCTTGCGAAACCATGATTTGCGCAGCACGCGAAACTGCACCGGGAAGCGCACGAAGATCGCATTCATACCGACCTTGGCCAGGCGTGCGCCGACGTCGTAGTCCTCGGTGAGGCTGTCGGTGTTGAATGGCTGGTTCTGGGTTTCCCCGGCCAACACTTGCAAGGCACGATGTGAAAAACAGGTGCCGACCCCGGCAGATGGCACGGTATCGGTCATGCTTTCTCGCACCACCAGATCCTTGCCATGCCATTCGGCGAATTCGTCCATGTAGGTGCCGGCCACCCATTCGTACCAGTTGCGCTCCAGCGAAACCACGGGCAACTGGATCATGTCCTTGCGCGGCAGCAAGTAGTTGAACAGGCGCAATTCCAGCGGGTGCAGCACGTCTTCGCTGTCGTGCAGCACGACGCCGGCGAAGGTCATGCCGTGGGTTTTCTCGTGCAGGAAAATCGCCTGGATCACCCAGTTCAGGCAGTCGGCCTTGCAGGTCGGTCCGGCATGCGGGACTTCCACGCGATGCAGCTGCTTGTAGCGCCGACGCATGCGCTCCACTTCATCGATGGTGCGTTGGTCGTTGATGTAGGTGCCGACAAAGACCACATAGTTCTGGTAGTCCAGGGTCGACACCATGTTCTCGATCATCGGCGCGATGACGTCGTATTCCAGCCAGGCCGGAACCATGATTGCCAGCGGTTGTTCATCCCGGGCCATCAGTTGCTCGGCGGTCAGCGGCCGGTACTTGCGACCCACGGTAAATTTGCGGAACAGGCGACGAGACCAGTACCACAGGTCAATGAACAGATCGTCCAGGCTGGAAATCAGAATCAGCACCGCGACCACGATGGTCGAGGTCTCCAGGAAGCTGTAGTAGTGGGCCAGCCAATAGGGCCAATAAAGCGACGTCATCGAGGGTTACCGTTACTGGCGATTGCGACGGGCGTTACGGCCGGCCAGCAACAGGATGAGGACCAACAGGATGCCACCGGGAATCAGCCACAACAGCGACGGTGTGCGCCAGGCGTCCAGCCCCTTGGGTTCTTCGTGGTCGATCAATTGGCTGCCACTGGGGTCCTGGGTGTCGAAGGTGGTCAGCGTACCGTTGTCACCGAGGATGGCGACGTCGCCGCGACTCAGCAGAACCTGCCTGGCGAAGCGGGGGGCGTCGGTGCCCAGTGTGCGATAGACCAGACCGTGCTGGCCGCCGCTTTCCACGGCTTGCAACGAAGCCAGGTGGTTGAGGGGATGCACGTCGAGCAACACCTGATCCTTGTGATTGATACGCAGACGGCCCTGCTCGTCGACCTGCACCGACTCTTTACTGTCCTTGATCGGCAACTCGAAGGCCAGGAAGGCTTTGTCTGGCGTGACTGAGACTTTCGGGTCGGCGCTGACCTTCAATTGCGCACGCAGCGGCGAAACACCGGCGGCATCAGCCACCGAAATCACCTGCGGCAAACTGCTTGCCGGGTGTTCGAGGTAGGCCTGCGGCACGAGGATCTGCGCGTTCACGGCAAAGCGTGCAGCCATGCCGGAAAAGTCATCATCCAGCGCAGTCTTTTCCAACACGATATGGCTGGTCGGTAGCACCGAGACCGGGAAGGCTTGTGGCGTTTCGAGGCAGCGATCACTGACCGGCTGGCGCTGGAACGACACACGCAGCACGTTGGTCGAGCCCACGGCGTAACGTGGGATCCGCGCTTCAATGCGTTGCTTTTCTCCGTTGGCCACGAGCTGTTGTGCGCCAATCAGATAATCGTTGAGAAACAGCGAGGCCACCGGCGCGGTGTCCGAGGCGCCGGGTGCGGCGGACACATCGATCACCGCCTTCACCGGCAGACGTCCGTCGTAGGCCACGCTGCCCAGAGGGAACGAGGTGCTCCAGTCGGATTTGGCCAGCACGTCGATCGCGCCGGTTTTGCCGCCCAGGCGCGACAAGGCCATACGGCCGTCGGCGCTCAATGGCAACTGTGCTTCGCTGACGGTCAATTGGCGGCTGCGTGCCAGTGTGTTCCAGGCGGAGCTGAACAAGGCCAAGGCCTTGCCGGTCGCTTGCGGTGCGATCGTCAGCACCGGGCGTGTCCCCAGCAATGCCAGGCGCACATTGTCCGTGCCGGTGGCGGCCAGGCCTGCATTGATATGCCGTACACGCCATTGCAAGAAGGCGCTGGCTGCGGTGGCGTCGAGACCTTGAATCTGACTTTGCAGCGCATCCAGAGACTCATTGACGGCCTTGAGCAGTTGCGGGTCGTTGATGGCCAGATCCGCCTGGACGTTCGGGGTTTGCCCCAACATCAGCAGCGCGCCGATTTGCGCCGGGTTCTCCAGGACGTGCGGGCCTTTGCCGCTGAGGCTGGCGAACGCTGGAATAGTTTGCAGCTCGGCCGGGATACGCAGGCCAGTCAGGTCAACGCTGTCCTGTACGGCAGGATAGGGCAGGATGTGGCTGTGCTTGCCGATCCGTTCCAGTGCCACGCCCAGACGCCAGGCGGCGTCGTAGCTTTCGGCGGATAAGATGCCCGGCGCGACCATGATCCCCGGTTTGCCGGGCAGTGCCGTCCAGGCCGCACCAACGTCCTGTAACTGGCTGGCGTCGTAGCTGTAGTTGAGGCGGGTGTCCGGTTCGATACGCAATACGTTGCCGATGGCGCGTTCGTCTTCGCACAACACGCGGGACACGATCGACGACCAGGCAATACCCAGGCGCACCGAACCGCTGTCACGCGCGGTCTTGTCCACGCCCAGCGTGGCGCTGGCGTCACCTTGAGCTTCGCTGAGCCCTTCGGCGCGCACCGGATAACCGTCCAGCGACAGCAGCAACGTGTTGCGGCCGCCTTCGCCGTTGAGGTAGCTGGCGTCGAAATTCAGCGTGGCATCGGTCAGTGGTACGCCCGCCGGCACGGGTAAATACAATTCGCGCCGGGCATCGGTGGAACCCAGGATGATGGGGGCGTCGATCCCCAGATCGCTCAAGCGGATCTCACGCTCCTGCCGAGTGTCGGCGTTGAGTCGGTTGATCGCCTGGGTGAGCGGGCTGTCCGCGGCCAAGGCGAAGGTCGGCATGAGCGCGAGCAGGCTCACGCCACAGGCAAGGGCGCTGAGCGCCCCCGTATGGATGGCAACGGAAGGCTTCATTCAGGTAGATCTCGAGCTGATAAGGGGAGGAGCGGTTCGGTTTAGAGAGAGGTGAAAGCCGGGTAATTTTCCTCGGGCACAGGCACCGCTGTCGGGTAATGCAGGAACTTGGGCAATGACTGCCGAGCGACGACGAACTCATCGACCGGACGACCCATCAGCGCGTCGACGATGCGCGCACTGGCGCAGCCATCGCCGTATGGGTTGGCCGCCTGGGAGCATCGACGCCACAGCAACTCGTCATCGAACAACGCGTTGACACCCGCGATGATCGAGTCCGGCGAGGTCCCGACCAGGCGCACAGTGCCCGCCGCGACCGCTTCGGGGCGCTCGGTAACGTCACGCATGACCAGCACGGGTTTACCCAGTGAGGGGGCTTCTTCCTGCACGCCACCGGAGTCGGTGAGGATCACGTGTGCCCGTTGCATCAGTCGCACGAAAGCCAGGTAGTCCAGTGGCTTGATCAGGTGCACATTGGGCAGGTCGCCCAACTGCTCGGTGACCGGGCCCATGACATTGGGGTTCAAGTGCACCGGATAGACGATCTGGATGTCGGCACGCCGGGCCAAATGGCTCAGGGCCTTGCAGATGTCGAGGAAGCCTTCGCCGAAGTTTTCCCGACGATGCCCGGTGACCAGCAATACCTTGCGGCCGGGTTGCAGGAACGAGAATTGCTCATCCAGGCCTGCACGCAGGTCAGCGTCCTGTTCGATGCGCTGCGCGGTCATCTGCAAAGCGTCGATCACCGTGTTGCCGGTCACGAAAGAGCGCCCCTGCAAACGCTCGTCGAGCAGGTTTTTTTGCGACTCGTGGGTCGGCGCAAACAGCATGTCCGCACCCAGGTCGATGCAGCGACGATTCATTTCTTCCGGCCACGGGCTGTAGATGTCACCGGTGCGCAGGCCGGCTTCCACATGGCCGACCGGAATGCGTCGATGGAACGCAGCCATCGCGGCCACCATGGCCGAGGTGGTATCGCCATGTACCAGCACCCGATCCGGCTGGGCCACTTCCAGCACCGGATCAATCGCTTCGTAAAGCGCCGCAGTCAGCGAATTGAGCGTCTGGCGCGGCGTCATCACATCGAGGGTGTAATCGGCCTTGAGGTTGAACAGGTCCAGCACCTGTTTAAGCATGCTTTGATGTTGGCCGGTGATGCATATCTGCGAATGAATGCCAGGTTCCGCAGCGAGGGCTTTGACTAAAGGCGCCATCTTGATGGCTTCAGGACGGGTACCGAAGATCGAAAGGACGTTAAGCCTTGAATGATGGCGGACGATGATGCCTTCCTCGCGCAGTTCTAGTGCGCAACACAAAAGCTGCCCCAAGTTATATTGAAACTTGAGCCACGCTAGCGTTATTTGAGTTTAGTAAAGGCCGGGATAGTCAGCGTGAGCGCTGATGTTCACTTCATGTGAGAGGGGACGTCGCCTGGAAACCCGGAAGCTGCCGGATTATTAGCATCAAAGGTGAATATTTTAAAGCGTTATGTGTGGGTTTTTATTTAATTATAAAGTTTGAAACTTTTATATTCGTGGTCGGTCACTTATGGTTTTTAATGATTTTATGAGGTTTTTATTTAAGTGTTGTTGAGGTTTTATATTGTTGATTTGTATGGCTATTTTATATTTTTACTCCGTTCGTCAGTGCGTATGAATTATTCATGGGTTGTAACGGTCGCGTCGGCGCTGTTAAGGGTCTGTTTCTCTGAAGAATGGTGGTTGTGGTGGTCACTTAAATGACGCCTGAATATTGTCGTGATGCAGTAGGGTAATAAGTTTTTGTGAAAGGGTAAATGACGTATTAATAGGAGTTGATGTTTAAAGAATGTGTTCGTCAGTGTAATTGGCCTGTGTTTCAACAGAATCAGCCGATAGCAGTTCCTTTGCCATCAGCGATTTCTGTGAGTCGAGCGCAAGTCCGCTCCAGGCCTATCGCAGCCTGTCATCGCTGACCAAAATAGACCTTGGCGGACAGTCAGGACACTAGCGTCAGGTTTCGGATCGATGAGCCGCCCAGTGTTTCATCTCTTCGGCAATGAAGTGGTTCACCAGGTCGCTGTACATCTTCTCGATGGCATCCGGGCTCAGGCCCTCGGCTTCGGCCCATTCGCGTCGTGTTGCCAGCATGGCCTTGAAACGCTCCGGAGCGCGCACCGAAGTCACCGAGGTCTTGAACTTCGAGGCGGCCAGCACGTAGTGAAAACGCTTGCCCAACAGTTTGATAACGGCCTGGTCCAGGGCGTCGATTTCGCGTCGGATATCTTCCATGCCTGCACACTCTGCGGGCTGCAACTGATTGATGACTTCCATGTAGGTGACTCCGTTTGTTGAAAAAATCGTGGGATTCAAGTGCCGATTTTACGACGGCTACGCAGCCTCGCGAGCACTGATAAATTCGATGAGCGCTTTCAAGGCGGGTGGCACATGCCGCCGGCTTGAGTAGTAAAGAAAGAACCGGCTGGGCGGTGCTTTCCACTCCTGGAGTATTTCTCTGAGATGCCCGTTCCGGAGATCGTCGCGCACCAGCTCCTCGTAGACATAGGCAATACCAGCGCCGTCTTTCGCTGCCTGGATCATCAGCGCATCGTCTTCCAGAATCAGCGGGCCGGTGACGGACAACCGTATCGGTTGACCGTCGGCTTGATACTCCCAGGCGTAAAGTTTGCCACTGGGAAAACGCCTGGCAATGCACGCATGGTCGAGCAAGTCGCGGGGGACGTGCGCGGTTCCCTTCGCGGCCAGATAAGCATCCGCGGCAACGGTCACGAACGATTGAGGTGCGCCGACAGGGACTGCGATCATGTCACCGGCCAGGCTTTCACCAAAGCGGACTCCAGCGTCAAATCCCTCATTGACGATATCGGTCAATCCATCATCGGTGATCAGGTCCAACTGAATACGTGGATACCTGGCCACGAAGGGCGCCAGCACTTTCGCAAACACGATGCGAGCCGCCGGACGCGCCACGTTGAGGCGAAGTTTGCCAGTGGGCACTTCCTGCATCGAGGTCAATTGCGCCAATGCATCGTTAACCTGGTGCAGGCTCGGGACCAGCGTCGCCAATAGCTGCTGGCCGGCCTCGGTCGGGGTCACGCTACGAGTGGTTCGGTTCAGCAGTCTGATGCCCAAACGTGCTTCCAGCGCTCGCATTGCGTGACTCAACGCGGAAGCCGAAACGCCACGTTCGTCGGCGGCCTTGCGAAAGCTGCGATGGCGAGCGACGGCGGCAAAGGCGTCGAGTTCAGAGAGATCGGGGAGATGACTCATGAGTTTTGTTCAGTAGTTCAAATACGATTACCTATCTTATCGTCATGAGACCTCTGCCGGATACTTCCTCCATCATTCGTGGAGAGGTGGCTATGCAAAACAATCGTCTTGGATCATCGGATTTTCTGATTTCACCGATTGGCCTGGGAACCTGGGCAATCGCCGGCACCGGCTGGGAGTACAGTTGGGGAGCGCAGGATGACAAGGACAGCCTGGGCGCACTTGAATATGCCGTCGAACGCGGCGTGAACTGGATTGACACCGCTGCGGTTTATGGCTTGGGCCATGCAGAGCAATTGGTGGGGCAATTGCTGCGGCGGGTGCCGGCGTCACGGCGTCCTTTGGTGTTCACCAAAGGCAGTTTGGTCTGGGACCCGGTCACGAAGAAGATTTCGCATTCGCTGGCCCCTCAATCCTTGCTCGCCGAGATCGACGCAAGCTTGCGCCGGCTTCAAGTCGAGACCATCGATCTTTATCAGATCCACTGGCCTGCTTTTCCTGCTGATGCCAGCAGTGAAGGCATTGAAATGGCGCTTTCGGCTTTGGCTGCCGCGCGCGATCAAGGAAAGATTCGCGCGATCGGTGTATCGAATTTCGATGTCGCTCAACTCAAGCGGGCGCAGGCGGTGACGGAGATCGTTTCGCTCCAGCCGCCGTACTCGGCCTTGATGCGGGACATTGAGCAGGACGTTTTGCCATTCTGCGAGCAGGCCGGGATGGGTGTCCTTGCCTATTCCACGCTTCAATCAGGGCTGCTTTCCGGCAGCATGACGCGCGAACGCATCTCGCAACTGCCCGAAGACGATTGGCGCAAGGCTCGAAGTGCTGATTTCCAGGAGCCCCGTTTGAGTGCGAACCTGGCATTGGTTGACGTCATGGCACGTATTGGAGAAAGGCACGGGGTGAGCGCTGCGGCGGTCGCCATCGCCTGGGTACTTCGCAAACCGGTCGTGACGGGCGCCATTGTCGGAGCCCGCCATCGTGCGCAAGTAGACGGGCTGATTGCAGCCCTGGAGTTGCGCCTCAGCGCTGCGGAAATCGATGAAATTCGACCGTTCCTGCCGGCGGGCATGGGAACGAATGTCCCTGGTGCCGCCTGACACTATTGAGAAGAGGATGAGTGTTCAGTTTTGCATACTGAACGCAGGCGTTCGATGGGTAGCAGAGCGGTCGGTCAAGATCGCAATGCTACCCATCACAACACCGATCAAGCCCGGCAGCGCGGTCAGCACCACCATCCACATGCGAGAGAAGTTCTGCAGTTGCAGCATAAGTGACGGCAGTTTCGCTTCGATCTCCTTGAGCAACGGCTGGATCTGCTGCGTCACCGATACACCTTGCTATCAGTTTTTGCACTCCGCCATCACCACATGACAGGTCGTCGGCGTGCCACCGGATTGGCCGGCATAGCGTATGCAGTTATCCATGGACTTTTGGCGAGCCTTGTCCAGGGTGGAGCCCCAGGCCAGGCCGCCCTCGCCGGCAGTGGGTAGCGCTTTTGCATAGCAACTTGAGCCTGCGCTTGAGTCTGTGCTTGAGGCCGAGTAGCGGGCCGTGGAAGTTTTGCCCGCACAGCCCGCGGTCAGGGCCAGGTTGATGACGAGCAGGGAAGGGAGGATCCATGACGAACATTGGCGTGCTGTTTTGCCGATCATCCCGTTTCCCCTGTATCAAGAGGTTGGAGGCGTGTTTGTGGTCGTGTTCTATTCAGATTAGACGGTGTTACGCCTGCCTTGGTTAAAACGGCTCGTTAAATAAACGAGCCGTTGTTGTGAAGGTGTTCAGCGGGGCAAGTGCATGGATGTCAGATCACCTCAAAGGTGATCCGCATCAATCACAGCCTTGGCGAACGCCTGCGGATCTTCCTGCGGCAGGTTGTGGCCGATGCCGCCGCTGATCAGCCGGAACTCGTATTTGCCGGTGAAGCGCTTGGCGTAATCCTCGGGGGCCGGGTGCGGCGCACCGTTGGCATCGCCTTCAAGGGTGATGGTCGGCACGCTGATGGAAGGCGCCGTGGCCAGTTTCTGCTCCAGCGCTTCGTATCGGCTCTCGCCCTGGACCAGGCCCAGGCGCCAGCGGTAGTTGAATACGGTGATGTCGACATGGTCGGGGTTGTCCAGCGCCTTGGCGCTGCGGTCGAAAGTGGCGTCGTCGAACGCCCATTTCGGCGAAGCCAGTTGCCATATCAACTTGGCGAAGTCGTGGGTGTTTTTCTCGTACCCGGCGCGACCGCGATCGGTGGCGAAGTAAAACTGATACCACCACTGCAATTCAGCCTTGGGTGGCAGCGGGTTCTTGCCGGCCGCCTGATTGCCGATCAGATACCCGCTGACCGAGACCAGCGCCTTGACCCGTTCTGGCCACAGCGCCGAGACGATGTCGGCCGAGCGTGCGCCCCAATCGTAACCACCGAGCACGGCTTGTTTGATCTTCAGCGCATCCATGAAGTCGATGACGTCACTGGCCAGCGCAGCCGGTTGGCCATTGCGAACGGTTTTATCGGACAGAAAATGCGTATCGCCATAGCCACGCGCATACGGCATCAGCACTCGATAGCCCTTCGCGGCAAGCAACGGGGCGACCTCGTCATAGCTGTGAATGTCGTACGGCCAGCCGTGCAGAAGAATCACCACTGGCCCATTAGCCGGGCCTGTTTCGGCGTATGCCACGTCCAGCAGGCCGGCGTTGACATGCTTGAGCGGGCCGAACGGGGAGGGTGTTGCATGAGTGGCGCCAGCATTGACCGAGGTTGGCTGCGCCGCGGTGGTCGTTTGTGCGTGGGCCGCACCGAGAGCGCTGAACAGGGTAAACGCGAGGATCGACGAGGCGACCAGGCGGTGGCGGGTTTTGCCGGTTTTGTTCTGCAGTGCCATCTTCATGTGATGTCTCCGTTGCAAGTCGTTGGCCAGGGGATCTGGCTGAGCCCTTGAAACCTTGTTTGCATTTGAACGCGGCGACGTATCTGGCCTGTGTCGAATCGCAGGCCAAGTGAAAAGCCATGTATCGAGAGGCTAATCAGACACACTGTGATACATAAGGAGAGATCTCGGTATCAAATCGCATGTCTGAAAAAGGTGAGGCCATTGAAATTAAAGTTCAGCCACGTCGATGTTCTCGTCAAAGACCTCGAGGAAGCGTGCAAGTATTACGCCCGTGTCTTCAGCGCCAGAATTTCAAAGACACTTGATTGGCAGCGCGACGGTTTGCACGTGCGCTATGCGATCGTTATGTTCGGAACGGAGCGCCTTATGCTGGTGCAACCGTTTACCGGAAATCTCAAGGCTCTGATGGACGCCAACGGCGAAGGCACCATCTACCGGCACTGCTATTCCACACCGGATATCGAGGTAGCCTATGACGAATTGATCGACGCAGGCGTCCAGCCGGAAGATGAGAACGGCAAACCGCTGTCTCGCGATAACCTCCAGACGCCAAGTGGGACACGCATACTCTGGTTACCGAAACGCTTCGGGCATTTTTCTATTGAGTTGCTTGAAGAGAAAGAGCTGGAGGCGTTTATCAAGGAGGCATTTGCCGAGGAGGGCTGAGGGAGGGCGCTCGGCATTGCCACGCTGACTAGCCGATTGGTCCAGGCTCTACGTGGTCACTGCGAGCGGATGTCGAGACTGACCCCCATAAACCGTGGCGCTAAGGAAGAGCGTGGGCCATCGACTGTCGTAGAGTGAAATTTTGCTGGTTAGCGCCATGGTGCTTCTTCATTGTGTCCACTGGCAACAAACTATGGTCACTTGCTCCCGACAAAATAAAAAACAGCGCTGAGCAGGAAAAACACTGTGCCAGCGATGATCAAACCGTACAAAAAGTAATGCTCATGGGACGTTAGGTATACAACCGAACCGTGCGTATCCAGCGGGTAGGTTTTTCCACTTTGAAGATTCGGTGTTCTCAGTCCGTGAGCATCAAAGTATTTCCAGGCAAAAAATGAAGAAAACCAAAAGCCTAAGGCCAGTACTCCCGCGACGCGTTTAAGTGCATTCATTCTCTCACCTCCCAGATTTTGTATCGCCAGATTGCCTCTGATTACAGATTGATCTTGTGAGCCGCTATCGGTATATCCCTCTCCTTCGGTGGTTTCGTCTTTTAATTACAGTGTAGAAGATAAAGAAGATGGACGCAGCGTGCTCGATGGAGAATGCAATAAAGAAGAAGTTGTCAGTCATTGGGTGCGGCATAGAAGTGATTATTGTGTAAGCTTCCATTTGTCCGAATGTCACTGCGAAAATGGTCGCAATAGATACGGCTCCTCCTATTAATCTTTTCAGAAAATTGTCACGTAATCGCCGCAATGAACTCAGATACCAAAGCAAAACGCCCCACTGAACAAAGGCAAATGGCAGGATTGCCAGCCTTCCGATAAATAAGTGTTCGCTTCCGTCGGTCATTTTTACACCCTGACTTTGATGGCTTACTTTCGCCCGCTAGCACCGCACCAATTGCGGGCAAGCCAATGGCCGGGCCGGACATGCTTTCTGATCTGGAAGCTCGCCGGGGTGGGGTATTTCCATGCAGATGCCAAGAGTGATCTCCATATGTGTGTATATTTTTTATAAGTT
>NZ_QKYZ01000005.1:0-403623 GCF_003253625.1 Pseudomonas sp. URMO17WK12:I6 | reverse complement strand
GGCGGCATCACCTGGACGGCGACCTTCACGCCTTCGGCGGGCATCAACGACACCACCAACCTGATCACCCTGGACAACACCGGGATCAGCGACCTGGCGGGCAACGCCGGCAGCGGCACCACTGACTCCAACAACTACGCCATCGACAGCCAGCGTCCGACGGCCACCATCGTGTTGAGTGATTCGACCCTGAAACCGGGGGAAACCGCCCTGGTGACCATCACCTTCAGCGAAGCGGTGACGGGTTTCGACAACAGTGACTTGAGCGTCGCCAACGGTACCTTGAGCGCGGTCAGCAGCAGCGACGGCGGCATCACCTGGACCGCGACCTTCACCCCGACTGCCGGGGTTACCGACGCCAGCAACATCATTACCCTGAACAACAGCGGCGTGTCGGACGTGGCCGGCAACACTGGAGCGGGCACCACCAACTCGGCCAACTATGTGGTGGAAACCCAGGTGCCGACCGCCACCATCGTCGTTGCCGACAGTGCCCTCAAGGCCGGTGAAACATCGCTGGTGACCATTACCTTCAGCGAAGCGGTGAGCGGTTTCACCAATGCTGACCTGACGGTCGCCAACGGCACCCTCAGCAGTGTTTCTTCCAGCGATGGCGGCGTGACCTGGACGGCGACTTTCACGCCTGCCGCCAGTGTCACGGACACCACTAACCTGATCCGCCTGGACAACAGCGGTGTGACCAACGTGTCGGGCAATAGCGGCGTCGGCGTGACCGACTCCAACAACTACGCCATCGACACCGTGCGTCCGACCGCGACCATTGTGGTCGCGGACAATAAACTGGGTATCGGCGAAACCACCACGGTGACCTTTACCTTCAGCGAAGCGGTGTCCGGTTTCGACCTGTCCGACCTCAGCGTGGCCAATGGCGTGTTGTCCAACCTGGCCAGCAGCGACGGCGGAGTGACCTGGACCGCCACACTCACGCCGACCGCGAGCGTCAACGATGCGACCAACCTGATCCTGCTCGACACCGGCAATGTGCTCGACGCCGCGGGCAATGCCGGCGCCAGCATCGCCATCTCCAACAACTACGCACTTGATGCGACCCGTCCGACCGTCAGCATCGTGGTTGCCAATCCGGTGTTGGGAATTGGCCAGACGACACTGGTGACCTTCACGTTCAGCGAAGCGGTCAGCAACTTCGATTTGTCGGACTTGAGCGTGACCAACGGTGAACTGACCAATCTGGCCAGCAGCGATGGCGGCAAGACCTGGACCGGGACCTTCACGCCCACCGCGAACATTACCGACCCGAGCAACTTCATTGCGCTGGACACCAGCAATGTGACGGACCTGGCGGGCAACCTGGGCGCCAGCGTCGCGGTATCCAATAACTACGTGATCGACACCGTACCGACGCCACCCCCCTTGGTGTTGACACCGGTGGTCGTCGCCGATCCGCCGAACGTGCCATTGCAACCGATCATCTTCACCCCACCCACTGGCGATCTCGGCTCGCCGCTGACCTTTGCCCCGTTGTTTGAACAACGGGTGATGGGCAATGGCATTCGGCCTCTGGGCGACATTTTCATAAACCACGGGGCGCTGACGCCGAGTTTTATTGCCCAGGTATTCACCAGCAGCGACAACGGCGGCGATGGCTCAGGCCACGGCTTCCTCGGCTTTGGCGGGGGCGATGGCGGGGTCTTCGGCAGCAGCACGCTGTCGAGCCTTTTCAATCAGGCCACCAGTAGCGAGGGGGATTCGCTGAACACCTTTGGTAATCAGTCAATCAGGGCGGGGGATGTTTCCCAAGGGCTGCGCGGCGTGTTTGGCGCACCGAGTCTTGGCCAGCAATTACAACAGCTCAAAGACACCGAGCAACGGCAGGTCGACAGCCTGGCCGCGGCTTTGCAACAGGTCGGCATCAGTGAAATGCAGGCCTGAAAAAATCATTAAAGCAGTGCGGCACCGGGGGCAATACAAGGATGAAAAGAAGTCATAAGTTGTTCGGCGCCAGCCTGCTGGCGCTGGCGATCAGCGGATGTGCAGTCACCAGTCAACCGATCGAACGCAGCGTCAGCCAACAGCGCGCCAAAAGCGATCTGCAAAACATGTACAAGGGTCAGGAGCCCCTCAGCGGCCCGCTGACCCTGCACCAGGCCATGGCCCGCGCGGTGAAATACAACCTCGAAGGCCGGCTCAAGATCATGGAAGAAGCCCTGGCCAAGCGCCAACTCGACCTCGCCAGTTTCGACATGCTGCCGCGCATGGCGCTGGATGCCGGTTACGTGGGGCGCAACAACGTCAACGCCTCCAGCAGCCAGAGCGTGCGTACCGGCACCCAGTCTCTGGAACCGTCGACCTCCCAGGACCGCGACCGTGACGTGGCGGACCTGACCATGGTCTGGAACGTGCTCGACTTCGGCGTCAGCTACATCAGCGCCAAGCAGCAGGGCGATCAGCGGCTGATCGTGCAGGAACGTCGGCGCAAGGTGATCAACACCATCGTCCAGGACGTGCGCTCGGCCTATTGGCGAGCCGTGGCCGCCGAACGTTTGCTCAAGCAAATCGACAGCCTGATGGCCCGGGTCGATACCGCCCGTGAGAATAGCCAGAGCATGAGCCAACAGCGTATCGGCGATCCGATCCAGTCGTTGGCTTATCAGCGCTCGCTGATCGAAGCCACCCGGCAACTGGAAGAGCAACGCCGCGCGCTGTCGCTGGCAAAAACCGAGTTGGCGACCCTGATCAACCTGCCACTGAATACCGAGCTGACGCTGGCGACCCAGGACGATTACGACATTCCGGAACTCAAGGTCGACCTCGCCAGCCTGGAGCAGGAAGCCCTGACCAGTCGGCCGGAGTTGCGCGAGCAGGATTACCAGACCCGCATCAGCGCGGCCGAAACCCGCAAAGCTATGCTGCGCCTGTTACCAGGGCTGGAGTTCTCCGCTGGCGGGCATTACGACAGCAACTCGTTTTTGGTGGAACAGAGCTGGGCGGATTACGGGGTGAAAGTCACCTGGAACCTGTTCAATGTGATTTCCGCACCCGCCGCGATCGATGTCGCCAAGGCCGGCGAAGAAGTCGCCGCGGCACGTCGTCAGGCAATGTCCATCGCAGTGTTGGCCCAGCTTTACGTGGCCAACGCCAACTACCGCGAAGCACTGCGGCAGTTCCAGACCAATCAGCAATTGTCGAACATCGACGGGCAAATCATCGGCCAGCTGCGCAACCGCTATCAGGCGGCCGGGCTGGGCGAACTGGATCTGATCCAGGGCGAACTGAACACGTTGCAGGCCGATCTGCGTCGCGACCTGTCCTACGCTGACCTGCGCAACGCTTACGGGCAAATCTTCGCCAGCGCCGGTCTCGATCCGCTGCCGGACGAGGTGCAATCTACCGAAGTCCAGTCCATCGCCACCGCACTGGCCAATCGCGAAGCGGCATGGGCGGCGGGCAACATCTCAGTACCGCCGGTGGCCCATGCCCCGGTCCACTAACCTGCTGGCGCCGACGGCGAGCATCAGCCGTGCCCAACGGGAGGCCCGCAACGGCCATCGCGGCACGGCGATTCTGCTGACTGGTTTGCCGGCGGCGGGCAAGTCGACATTGGCCCAGGCACTGCACGCCGAGCTGTTCGAACATGGCGTGCAGAGTGTGGTGCTCGATGGCGATGGACTGCGGGTCGGGCTCAATCGCGATCTGGGGTTCACCGACAGTGATCGCCTGGAAAACATCCGCCGCGCCAGCGAACTGGCGGCGCTGTTGGTCGAGAACGGGCAGATTGTCATCCTCGCGATGATCGCGCCCTTGGTGGAGTTGCGCGAACTGTTTGCCCGACGGCTGGGCGAGGATTACCGCGAAGTCTGGTGCAGCGCCTCTTTGGCGGTGTGTGAGCAGCGTGATCCCAAAGGTCATTACGCCCGGGCTCGACGGGGTGAGTTGGCGGGGTTCACCGGTGTTTCCGCGCCTTACGAACCACCGCCGTGTGCGTCGCTGGTGCTCGATACGGGCGCGCAATCGGTCGAGGCCTGTCTTGACCGTTTGCTGACCTGGCTCGGCGAATGCGCGGTGCTGCCAAAACGATGAGCCGGCCGGCATTCTCCCGATTGCCGGTGACGGTGGATTTGCCGTTGCTGTTGCAGGCGCTGGCGGCGATCGTTGAGGACAACTGGCACGGTCACTTCAACAGCGCTTACTACACCGGCGACTGGAGCGGCGTGGCGCTGATTTCCGCGGCCGATGCCTTGACCGAGCTGGCACCCGGTCGCGGTGAACCTCGATTGCGCGAACTCTGGCGACGGGATGTTCGATGGCAGCAAGGGTTGCGGGATCTGCCGCTGCAGATCGTCTGCGCGCGCCTGTTGCGACTCGGTCCGGGCGGGCGTATCCATGAGCATCGCGACTATGACCTGGGCGAACCAGATGCGGACTTGCGCCTGCACATCCCGCTGCTCAGCCCCTCTCAAGTGGACTTCATGCTGGACGGCCAGCGCATGCCGATGGCCGCTGGCGAGTGCTGGTACCTCGACCTGGCGCGACCTCATCGCGTAGACAATCGCGATACCCAGACACGAATTCATCTGGTGCTCGATTGCCGGCCCGGTGCCTGGCTGGAGCAGGCGATTATCGATGGGGTGGCAACCACGCCGTCGCCGCTGGTCGGTGATCAAGCTTTAGAGCAATTCAACGCACTGCTGGCCGGCGATCCGCAGCTGTGCAAGTCCTTGCAGGGATTGCGGGACAACGAAGCCTTTGTCGCCCGCACTCTGGAGCTGGCCGCCGAGCGTGGCCTTGTGTTTACCCGTGAAGAGCTGCGCGCGGCGATGCGCGATGCGCGATGGTCGCCGCCAGTGGACTGAACAATGGAGCGCCTGAACCTCGAAGGCTGGTTGCCAATTCGCGTGTGGCAAGAGGCCGGGCAATGGCAAGTCGATTGGTGCTGGTTCGGTGACACGCGGCTGCATCAGCCGTTTTTTCGTGACGCCGTGGAGGATGCGCTGCGGTTGCCGTTCAATCAGGCGTTTCGTCGAAAAACGGCACTGTCGACCCTCACGGACTGGCAGGTTTGCAGCCCCGGTCTGACGCCGAGCGCCTTTATCTTTCACTCCTCCCGCTGTGGCTCGACCCTGGTCAGCCAGATGCTGGCGCGACTCGACAACCACATTGTCATCAGCGAACCCCCGCCACTGGACGCGTTGCTACGCAGCGATTTGCCTGCTGTCGAGCGCCGTGCGGCGATCAAAGGGTTACTGTCGGCCTACGGGCAATGTCGACGTGGCGTGGAGCAACGGTTGGTGATCAAACTCGACGCCTGGAACATCGGTGAGCTGCCGTTGCTGTGCGAGTGCTTCCCTGAAGCACCGTGGCTGTTTCTTTATCGCGATCCGCTGGAGATTGCTGTCTCGCATCTGCGTCGCCCGGGCGTGCACATGGTGCCGGGGATGATCGGCGCCAGTGTGCTGGATGACGAATCTCCATTCAGCGGCCGTGAGGATTACATCGCTCGGCGGTTGGGGCAATTGCTGGCGTCGGGGTTGGCGCAATGCCAGGCATTTGGAGGCTGGGCGGTGAATTACAGCGAACTGCCGCAGGCGATGGCGGGGCGGTTGGCGGCGTTCTTTGCGTTGGACATCGAGCAGCGCCGGCAAGTGTTTGCAGCGGTGGGGCAACATGCCAAGCAGCCGTCGCAGGTGTTTGTCGGCGACGGCGATGACAAGCGTCGCGAAGCCTCGGCGTTGCTTCATGAACGGGTGGAGCGCTGGGCGCGGGAGCCGTATGAGGCGTTGGAACAATTGCGCAAAATATAATCTTATTGTGGCGAGGGAGCTTGCTCCCGCTGGGGCTGCGTAGCAGTCGCAGATGTTGGGGCCGCTTCGCGACCCAGCGGGAGCAAGCTCCCTCGCCACAGGTTATCGGTGGATCAGGATTTTGACGACAAATCCGCCATCCCCTTGAGCAATTCGATCGGCAGCGGGAAGACGATGGTCGAACTCTTGTCACCGGCAATCGAACTCAGCGTCTGCATGTAACGCAGCTGCATGGCTCCCGGCTGGCGCCCGAGCATTTCGGCAGCCTGCATGAGTTTTTCCGAGGCCTGCAATTCGCCTTCGGCGTGGATCACCTTGGCCCGGCGTTCCCGTTCCGCTTCGGCCTGTTTGGCGATGGCGCGAATCATCGATTCGTTGAGGTCTACGTGCTTGATCTCGACGGTGGCCACCTTGATGCCCCAGGCATCGGTCTGGGCATCGAGCACTTGCTGGACGTCGACGTTCAGCCGTTCCCGTTCGGCCAGCAATTCATCGAGTTCATGTTTACCGAGCACCGCCCGCAACGTGGTTTGAGCCAGTTGGCTGGTGGCCATGAGAAAGTCTTCGACCTGAATGATCGCCTTTTGCGGATCGAGCACGCGAAAATACAGCACTGCATTGACCTTGACCGAGACGTTGTCGCGGGTGATCACGTCTTGTGGCGGTATGTCGAGCACCACGGTCCGCAGGTCGACACGAACCATTTGTTGAACCGCCGGAATCAGCAGGATCAGACCCGGGCCCTTGACCTGCCAGAAGCGTCCGAGCTGGAACACCACGCCGCGTTCGTATTCGCGCAGAATGCGGAAAGTCGACCCCGCCAGTGCAATCAGCAATAACAGCAGCGCGGCAAAACCCAATTGCAGACCCATGACTATTCTCCACCCGGTGCCGCGTCAGTCGCGGCCACTTGCAGCAGTAGACCCTTGCGTGCCACCACCCGGACCTGTTGTCCCGGTTTCAGCGGTGTGGCACTCATGACTTGCCATTGTTCGCCTTGCAGGTGCACCCAGCCGACATAAGCGTTGCCAGCCTGCAACGACGTTATCGGCGTCACGCTGCCCAGCAATTCGGCGTCGCCACTGAAGTTGCGGCGCGGTCGGGTTTTCAAGGCGCGAATCAGCAGGAAAATCAGCAGCAGTGCGCTGATCAGCCCCAGGACGATGATCAAGGGAACAGGCACTTCGGCATCGGTCAGAATCAGTGCGCCGATCACGAACATCACAATGCCGCCAAAACCGACCACGCCGAAATTGGGCAATGCCGCCTCGGCGATCATAAACGCGATGCCAAAGGTGATCAGCCAGATCCCGATCGGGTCGGGAACCAGCACTACAACGGTGTCCGCTGCGAAAACCGGTCCGCTCAGGGCCAACAGCAGCGCAATTACACAGCAACGAATGTTCACTTGACCCTCCGGGAGAGTCATCCGTCCGCGAGCCGTTCGTGGCTCTGTGTACAAGTCTAGTTGAGCCTGTGACTGTATGAATTTTGACCAGTTGTTGACCGCCTCCGACGGGCGGATTTCCCGCCGGATTCCACCCGCGGGCCTAGACTTTTAATGGAGAGAAAAAATTCTAACCATCGTCCGCCATTCGTTGTTGCGGACACCGAGGTGCATCATGCGTATGGCAAAAACCGTGCAGACCAGCCTGGACAAGGCGCACTGCGAATATGACATCGTTTCCCATCCGCACTCGGCCAGCAGCCTTGAAACGGCGCGGCTCGCAGGCATTCCTGCTGAACGGGTGGCCAAATCGGTGATCCTCGACGATCGCCACGGGCATTACTTGATGGCCGTGCTGCCCGCCAGCCGTCACCTGGACCTGAGCAAAGTCCGTGGCAGCAGCGAATGGCAAGTCACCCGGGAAAGCAACCTGCCGCACCTGTTCGACGATTGCGAACGCGGCGCCGTGCCTGCATTGGGCGAATCCTATGGCCTGGACATGGTCATCGACCCATTGCTGACCCGGCAGCAAGACATCTACCTCGAAGCCGGCAACCACAACAACCTGGTACACATGAGCGTGCCTGAATATCTGAAAATGGTGCCGCATGCCGAGGTCTGCGAGTTGAGTCAGTCGGCGTAACCGCCGTCATCGCGGGCAAGCCCACCTCCACAGGAATTGCAAAAAACCTGTGGGAGCGGGCGTGCCCGCGAATGGCCGCGTCGCGGTCACCCTCATTCAGCCATCACGAAGGAGCCCCACATGGAATCCCCCACCCACAGCCTCCCGGCCCTGTTCAAACAACTCGGCCTGCCTGACGACGCCGAAAGCATTGATAAATTCATCGCCACCCATTCACCGCTCAAACCCGAACTACACCTCGCGGACGCGTTCTTCTGGAGCGAGAGCCAGGCAGAGTTACTGCGTGAGGAAATTCTGGATGACGCGGATTGGGCGGAGGTGGTGGATCAGTTGGATGTAATGCTGAGGAAGGGGCGGGGGGTGTAAAAAAATCTGGAGAAAAATGGCGAAATGTAAAAAAAACTGGTGAGTGGTAAAAAAAACTGGGCAGAAACTGAGTTTGTTAGCTTTTTCCGCGTCTGGCCGTTGCTCGCCAATTTGTTTCAAAACTTGACCAACTTTCCCCTCGAATGCCATATTGATAGTTAGCAAACTAACATTGTGTGCATTCCCTCGTGCCAAAGAACCTCGCCGCTCTCCAGATGAACATCAGCAGCTCCATGGTGGTGGCCGCCAGGCATTGGCGGAAGATCTGCCAGACCACGCTGGTCAACTATGGAATCTCCGAAGCCTGCGCCGTCCCGCTGTTGATGATCGGGCGTTTGGGCGAGGGTGTGCGGCAGGTGACGGTCGCGCAGGCGGCGGGGATGGAGAGTCCGTCGATGGTGCGCTTGCTGGATCAGCTGTGCCATGCCGGTTACGTCTGCCGTACCGAAGACATTCATGACCGACGCGCCAAATGCCTGAGCCTGACCGCGACCGGTCGCGAGTTGGTGCAGGCGGTCGAAGCTGAGTTGGTGCGTTTGCGCCAGGACGTGCTCGAAGGCATCGACCAGAGTGATCTGGAAGCGGCACTGCGGGTACTCAAAGCCTTCGAAGCGGCCAATCATCTGCCGGTGGTTCAGCCTTGAGCGGTTTTTTCACCGGCGTGCCCCCGGCGCGAGACTGGTTCTACGGTGTGCGCACGTTTGCGGCCTCGATGATTGCGCTGTACATCGCCATGCTCATGCAAATGCCACGTCCGTATTGGGCGATGGCCACGGTGTACATCGTTTCCAGCCCGTTCCTCGGCCCTACCAGCTCCAAGGCGTTGTATCGCGCGGCGGGTACCTTGCTCGGTGCGGCGGCGGCGGTGTTTTTTGTGCCGATGTTCGTTCAGAGCCCTTATGTGCTGGTGGTGGTCATCGCGCTGTGGACCGGGATTTTGCTGTTCCTGTCCTTGCACCTGCGTACCGCCAACAACTACGCCTTGATGCTCGCCGGTTACACCTTGCCGCTGATCGCCTTGCCGGTGGTGGCTAACCCTTTGGCGGTGTGGGACGTGGCCGAGGCGCGGACCGAAGAGATCTTTCTCGGCATCGCCTGCGCGGCGGTCGTCGGCGCCATGTTCTGGCCACGGCGGCTGGCGCCGGTGTTCAACGACTCGGTGAACAAATGGTTTGCCGATGCTTCGACCTACAGCCTGCGCTTCCTCAGCCGCAATGTGCAGCCGGAGGAAGTCAGCGCCTTGCGTTCATCGATGGTGGCGAACTTCAACAGTCTGGAATTGATGATCGGTCAGCTGCCGCACGAGGGCGCGCGAGCGCAAACGGTGCGCAACACCAAGGAGCTGCGCGGTCGGATGATTCATCTGTTGCCGGTGATCGACGCCCTCGACGATGCGCTTTATGCCCTCGAGCGGCGCACGCCGGAGCTTGTGGATAAGTTCGCGCCACTGCTGACCGCAACCACCGAATGGCTTGACCACAAAGACGCTGATCTCGACCGTTGGCAGGCCCTGAAAAACCGGCTCGAAGCGTTGCAACCAAGTGCCGAGGCGCTGGACGATCGCAAGCAGTTGCTGTTTTCCAACGCGCTGTATCGCCTCGGCGAGTGGATCGACCTGTGGCAAGACTGTCGCAGCCTGCAATACGCCATTCAGTGTGAGAGTCAGGACAACTGGCGCGCGGTGTATCGGCACTGGCGGCTGGGGCGACTGTCACCGTTTCTCGACCGTGGTTTGATGCTCTATTCGGCGGCTTCTACGGTCACCGCGATCATCGTTGCCTCGGTGTTGTGGATTCTGCTCGGCTGGACCGACGGCGGCAGCGCGGTGATCCTGGCGGCGGTGGCGTGCAGTTTCTTTGCGTCGATGGACGACCCGGCGCCGCAGATCTACCGGTTCTTTTTCTGGACCGCGATGTCGGTGCTGTTCGCCGGCCTTTATCTGTTTCTGATCCTGCCGAACCTGCATGACTTCCCGATGCTGGTGCTGGCGTTCGCCATCCCGTTCATTTGCGTCGGCACCCTGACAGTGCAGCCGCGTTTTTATCTGGGGATGTTGCTGACCATCGTCAACACCTCGTCCTTCATCAGCATTCAGGGCGCCTACGACGCGGATTTTCTCAGTTTCACCAACTCCAACCTGGCCGGGCCCATAGGGTTACTGTTCGCGTTCATCTGGACCCTGATCGCCCGGCCATTCGGTGCGGAACTGGCGGCCAAGCGCCTGACCCGTTTCAGCTGGCGCGACATCGTCGGCCTGACCGAGCCGGCCACGCTGGCCGAACACCGGCACATGGGCGTGCAGATGCTCGATCGCCTGATGCAGCATTTGCCGCGACTGGCCATGACCGGCCAGGACACCGGCATCGCCCTGCGCGAAGTGCGCGTGGCCCTGAATCTGCTGGACCTGCTCGCCTATTCGCCGCGAGTGCCGGGTGCGCCGCAAGCGCTGCTGCGCCAGGTGGTGGCTGAAGTCGGCGAGTACTTCAAGGCGTGCCTCGAGGCTGGCGAACGTCTGCCGGCGCCGAGTCCGTTGCTGATGACCCTCGATCGCACCCGCCGCGCCCTCGGCGGCCAAGGTGATGACGAAACCCGTCTGCATTTGCTGCACGCCTTGAGCGGCCTGCGTCTGGCGCTGTTGCCGGGCGTCGAGTTTGTCGGCACGGGCGAACTCGAAGAACCGCTTCCCCATGGCATCGATGGAGCGCCTTTATGATCGGTGATCTGGATATCAGCGGGGTGTTCCTGCCCACGCTGCTGGTGCTGATGGGCATTACCTATGTGTTGTTCCTATTGGTGCACGGGGTGCTGACGCGCCTGCACTTTTACCGTCTGGTCTGGCACCGGGCATTGTTCAACGTGGCTCTCTACGCTGTGCTGCTCGGCGCCGTGGACTCACTCAGTCGATACCTGATGACATGAAAAAACCTTTATTGACCCTCGGCCGTGTGGTCCTGACGTTGTTGATCGTGACCTTCGCGATTGTCGTGGTCTGGCGCATGGTCATGTATTACATGTTCGCGCCCTGGACCCGGGACGGGCACATCCGTGCCGATATCGTGCAGATTGCCCCGGATGTATCGGGGCTGATCCAGCAAGTGGAGGTGCGCGACAACCAGTGGGTGAAACGCGGCCAGGTGCTGTTCAGCATCGATCAGGACCGCTTCAAGCTGGCCCTGCGCCAAGCCAAAGCGGCGGTCGCCGACCGTCAGGAAACCTTGGCCCAAGCCCAGCGCGAGGCCAAGCGTAACCGTGGCTTGGGCAATCTGGTCCCGGCCGAGCAACTGGAAGAAAGCCAATCCCGGGTGGCGCGCGCCGAAGTGGCGTTGATGGAAGCGCAAGTGACGGTGGACAGCGCCCAGCTCAACCTCGACCGCTCGGTGATCCGCAGCCCGGTGGATGGCTACGTCAACGACCGGGCGCCGCGCTCTCAGGAGTTCGTCAGCGCCGGGCGCCCGGTGTTGTCGGTGGTCGACAGCAATTCCTTCCACATCGACGGCTATTTCGAAGAAACCAAACTGGACGGCATTCATGTCGGCCAGAGCGTCGACATTCGAGTGATCGGCGACCGTGCGCGCCTGCGCGGGCATGTCGAAAGCATCGTCGCCGGCATCGAAGACCGTGACCGCAGCAGCGGCAGCAACCTGTTGCCCAACGTCAACCCGGCGTTCAGTTGGGTGCGGCTGGCCCAGCGGATTCCGGTGCGAATCGCTTTCGATGAGGTGCCGGAAGATTTCCGCATGATTGCCGGGCGTACGGCCACCGTGTCGATCATCGACGATCAAATCGGGGGGCCGGCGAAATGAGCAGGGCCTCGGGTTTGGCGGTTGCCGGATTGGGCTTGTTGCTGTCGGCCTGTCAGGTAGTGGGGCCGGATTATCACTTGCCGGACGAGGCCGCCGTGCACCGTGAAGACTTTCAGGGCGACCTGGCGGTGAACGGCAAACATGTCGTCTCGGCACCGGTGCCCGCCGATTGGTGGCGGTTGTATCAGGATCCGCGTCTGAACCAATTGGTGCAGCAGGCCATGGCCTCCAACACCGATTTGCGGGTGGCGGCGGCGAATCTTTCGCGGGCTCGCGCTCAGGTCGACGAAGCGCAGGCGGCGGGCGGTTGGAGCGGCGGCGTGAAGGTCGGCGCCCAGCGTTTGCAGGAGTCCGGCGAAGCATTCTTGATACCGGAAAAAGTGCCCGTGGCCAACGTCGGCGATATCGGCATCACGACCTCGTATCAGTTCGACTTGTTCGGCACCTTGCAGCGCGGCATCGAAGCGGCCAAGGCCAATGCCGATGCGACCCAGGCGGCAGCGGACATCGCGCGCATCACCCTGGTGGCCGATGTGGTGCGGGCTTACACCCAGGTCTGCGCGGCCAACGAAGAGCGGGAGATCGCGCAGCATTCCCTCGACCTGCAAGCCCAGAGCACCTCCCTGACCCAGCGCTTGCGCGATGCCGGGCGCGGCGATGAAACCCAGGTCACCCGTTCGCAAACCCAATTCAAATCCTTGCGCGCCGAATTGCCGCGTTATGAAGCCGCACGTCAGGCCGGGTTGTTCCGCTTGTCGATGCTGCTGGCCAAACCGGTCGAGCAACTGCCGGCGGGCACCAGCGACTGCGCCGAGCTGCCGAAAGTTACCCAATTGTTGCCGGTGGGTGACGGCGCCACTCTGCTCAAACGCCGACCAGACGTGCGCCAGGCCGAGCGCAAGTTGGCGGCGGCCACCGCCGGCATCGGCATTGCCACCGGCGAGTTGTACCCGGACATCAGCATCGGCGCGACCGTGGGCACGGTCGGCACCCTGGAAAACCTTGGCAAACCGTCGACCAATCGCTGGGGCTTCGGTCCGTTGCTGACCTGGACCGTACCGTCCAACGGCTCCCGCGCGCGAATCCGTGAGGCCGAGTTCGCAACCCAAGGCGCGCTGGCGCATTTCGATGGCGTGGTACTCAACGCCATCCGCGAGACTCAGACCGGCCTGGCGCAATACTCCGCGCAACTTCAGCGCCGCGATGCGTTGGCGGACGCCGAACAGTCGGCGCAATTGGCGGCGGACCAGACCCACCGCTTCTTCCAGGCCGGTCGCGCGTCGTTCCTGGCGGACTTGCAAGCCACCCGCACCTACACCGATGCACGGGCGCAACTGGCCTCGGCCAACACCCAGGTCGCCATGAGCCAGATCGATCTGTTCCTCGCCTTGGGCGGCGGCTGGGAAAGCGGACGAACGCAAGGCTCACAACCCGGCAAACCCTGAGGCCGTTGCTATGCTTTGATTTGATGGGGTCGCGCGGCGAACCCGTCGATCAAGGCTTGCGTTGGTCATGGGGATCTAATAATGAAAAACCCTTACGCTCCCGGCTTCTGGTGCGCCATTGCGGCATTGGTTTTGCTGTCGGCCACCTATTTCTATGGCGTCATGCTGGCCCACCAGATCGACAAGGCGCTGATATTCCTCGACAGCGCGGCGGCACTGATCGCCGTGATGGCCATCGTGGTGGTCGCCTGGGCTTCCCTCCAGAACCAGCGCATCAAGAAACGACAACTCGAACAAGGCAAAACCCTGGTACTGATCTGGGACACCAAGGTGGCGTTGCGTCGGGTAGAAACGGTGTTCGACCGATATTTCTGGGGCAGTTACTGGCAACCGGGTCGCACGTTTCAGGAAGTCATGGGCGAACTGACCGGCACACCACTGGAAAAAAGCCTCGAAACCTTGAAGAAGCAATGCCAGGCGCTGGACAAGCAAGTGGCCGACGAGGGCTGGCACTGGCTCAACAATGCCCGAGAACTGTCCGATGTCGCCAACGCCATGGCCCGCGAACGCTATCAACTGGATTTCTGTGACCCACGCGCGGAAGTGACTGGCGGGGCGGTGATCAATCGGGATTTTGAAGTGCTGGTGTATACGTGGACCGCGCGGCTAAAAAGTTTTGATCATCAGCTTGATGAGATCGAGGTTCAGTATTCGTAAGGTTGTATTGGCAGGGCTGCTCGCGAAGGCGATTGAACGATCGCCGAAACTCTCCCCCTGCCAGTTGTCCACAGGCCGCCGCATCCCATGGACACTCTTTCACCTTTAATCATTGGGCCGCCCTGCGGCGCAAATGCTAATCTCCTCGCCACTTTCAGCGCAGTCGTGACCGCGACCCGTTATGGGTTCAGGGAAGACGACCACACTTTCAACAATGGACATTGATCGGGTACTTCATGAATAAATCAGCAGGCGTGCTTCTAGGAATTGTCGTGGCCATCGGTGCAATCAGCGCGGGCGGCGCCTGGTACACCGGCAGCAAACTTGATGGGGTGCTGAACAGCTCGATCGCCGACGCCAACAAAGAACTGCATGCCGCGCTGGCAGGTTCCAACGGCACGGCGTCGCTGGAGCTGGTGTCGCTGGAGCGTCATGTGTTCAGTAGTACCGCGCACTACCGCCTCAAGGGCGAGGGCGAGATGTTTGGTGAAGCACCGATGGAGATGCTGTTCGTCGACCGCATCGAACACGGCCCGCTGCCGTTCTCGCGCCTGGTATCGTTCAAGTGGTTGCCAGTCCTGGCCACCAGTCACTATGAGCTGGAAAAAACCCCGCTGACCGAAAAGTGGTTCGCCGCCGCCAAGGACAAATCCCCGGTCAAGGGTGTGGTCAACATCGGCTACGACAACTCCACCAAGGGCTCGCTCGAATTCCTGCCGCTGGAAGCGGCACTGGATGACAAGTCCAACCTGACGTTCTCCGGGTTGAAACTCGACGTGGCCGCCAGCGCCCAGGCGCAAAAGGTCAAGGCCGACGGTTACATGGACAGCCTGAAGCTGACCACTGTGGCTGAAGACCAGACCCCGGTTCAGGTCGAGCTCAACGGCTTGACCCTGGCCAGTAACCTGAACAAAAGCACCTACGGCTATTACGTCGGTGACAACACCCTCGAGCTGACAAACAGCAAAACCACCTTTGGCCCCAAGCAATCGGTACTCGGTTTCAAGAACTTTGAAATGAAGAATCAGACTGGGGAATCAGGCACCAACGCTTCGGGGCGTGCCGATTACAAGGTCGGTGAAGTGTCCTTGAACGGCAAGGTTATCGGCTCTGCGCAGATGGCCATGAGCCTGAAAAACCTCGACATCCCGTCGACGATGTCGCTGATGCAGATCTATCAGACCAAACTGCAACCGTACGAGCGGGCCGCCGCCGAAGCCACTGCCGCCGGCCTGCCGGCGCCGCCGCTGAACCTGACCCCGGCCGAAGAGGCACAGGTCAAGACCGGTCTGGAGAAACTGCTGGCCGCAGGTCCCCAGGTGGCCCTGGAAAACCTGTCGTTCAACACCAGCAACGGCGAAAGCCGCGCCAACCTGGTGCTGGACCTGACCAAACCGCAATCCATGGACCTGCCGCCGGACCAATTGGTCAAGCAGTTGATCGCGTTGCTGGAACTCAACGTACTGGTGTCCAAGCCAATGCTCATTGATTTGCTCACCGTGCAGTCGCAAATCGACGGTCAGACCGATGCCAAGCTCATCGCCGATCAGGCGAGCGCAACCGCCGACATGTTCAGCAGCATGGCGGTCGGTACGCAACTGGCAAAACTGGACGGTAACAACGTCGTCACCAAGTTGCATTACGCCAACAATCAGGTGGACTTCAACGGCCAGAAAATGACCCTCGAAGAGTTTGTCGGTTTTGTGATGAGTAAGCTCGGTGGCACTGGCGACGTCACCATCCAGTAAAACCGCAGGCTTCAGCGCAACGCCCGGCCTCTGCAACACGCAGACGCCGGGCGTTTTGCTGTCTGGGGTTCCGAAACGGGGTGAGGGGAGGCCCGTCACGAATCTGAAGAAATATTGTGTCTTGAATTATTGACTACGCTTGCATGCAAGACTGCTTCGATAAAGCTTGGCCGGGTCTTTCGATCCGGCTTTCCGTCACAAGTGGGCAAGGGGCATTGCGACCCGGCTGGCCATGTAAGGATGCTGACGAATGCCGCGTATTGCTGGTCCCTTTATTCACCGTGGGCTGCGCCCCTTGTTTCGCGTTGCGCTGTGCGGCCAATTGTTGTGGCCGGTGCTGGCGCTCGCCGATACCCCTTACGATCAAATGGTTCGCGATGCGCGGGCCGGCAACTACACGCCTGCGCTGACGGTGTTGCGCCAGGTGCCGGTAAGCCAGGCCTCCACTGGCCAGATCAGCGATCACTTGCAGATCGCCAGTTGGGCCGGTCTGGATGCCGAAGTGGTACAGGTCTATGAAACCCAGGGACGTGATCGAGCGTTGCCGGTCCAGGCCCTGACTGCCACCGCGCGGGCCTATCGCAACCTCAAGCGTTGGGACTCGGCGACCCAGGTGTACAACAAGGCCCTGGCTCTTGAACCGCAAAATGCCGACCTGCAGCTGGGCCTGGCGATGACCCAGGCCGACGCCGGTAAACCTGACGAGGCGGTTGCCCGCGCCAGGGCTCTGGTGGCGGCGAAACCGGATGATCCTGGCCGCCGTCTGGCTTTGGCCTACGCCTTGACTCGCGCCGGTGCCACTTACGATGCGTTGTTTGAATACGACCAGGCCTTCACCCGCGCCGGCAGCAAACCCGAAGTCGCTCGGGAATACGTGATTGCCCTGCAACGCGCTCGTTTGCCGGAGCCGGCCTTGCGCCTGGCGCGTCAGCGGCCGGGGTTGATTGATCCGGTCACGCAACGCCGTCTCGAAGGTGACCTGGCCGCCGAACGCGTGCGCCTGGCCGAACTCGCCACCCGCAGCGAAAAAGAACGTTATGTGATCGCCGATCGGGCCCTGGCCGACTACGACCAGTTACTGGCGACCTGGACGCCGGACCCTGCGGCCCACGATGACGTCATCCGCTGGCGAATCGACCGCATGGGCGCCCTCAAGGCCCGAGCGCGCACCGCCGATGTGATCACCGAATACCAGAAGCTGCTCGCCGAAGGCGTGAAGATTCCGACCTATGCCCTGCGTTGGGTGGCGTCGTCCTATCTGGATCAGCGTCAGCCGGAAATCGCCACCGATTTGTATCGCCAGGTGCTGGTAGCGCCGGATGCCGATGTCGGCGATCGCCTGGAAGACAGCACCGCGCTCTATTACGCCCTGCTCGAAAGCGACAAGGCCGATGATGCGCGCAAGGTCGCCGAGGACCTGGCCAAGACCCAAAAGCCACGGGTCGAGCTCAAGGGCTTGCCGGTGGGCAACCCCAACGATGAATGGATGGACGCGCAGCAACTCGCCGCCCAGGCCGGCACCTACGGCGCCGACCTGCCATCGGGCGAGCAGCGTTTACAGGCGTTGGTGGATCAGGCGCCGGGCAACATCGGCCTGCGCCTGGCCCAGGCCGATCTGTACCTGGCCCGGGACTGGCCACGACGCGCCGAGAATCAGCTCAAGGAAACCGAGAGCATGGCCCCGCGGGATATCGGGCTGGAAGTCGCTCAGGGCCACACTGCCATGGACCTGCAGGAATGGCGGCAGATGGATGCGCTGACCGACGATGTGGTCGCGCGTTTTCCGGACAACCGTCAGGTGCAGCGTTTGCAGCGTCAGCGTGCGGTCCATGATATGGCCGAGCTGCGAGTGCAGGCCTACGGCGGCAAGAGTTATGGCGGCGGCAACGGCGATGTCGGGGCGGTCAACGGCAGCCGCGATTTCGGCATCGAAACCACGCTGTACAGCCCGCCCATCGATGAAGACTGGCGCCTGTTCGCCGGTGCCGGCTACGCCACTGGCGATTTCCAGGAAGGCACTGGTCACCATCGCTTCCAGCGTGTCGGGCTCGAACGCCGGACCCGCGACATGTCCCTGGAAGCGGAAGTTTCCAACCATTCCTACGGCTTTGGCGATAAACAGGGCGCGCGCCTGGCGATTGCCCGAGACATCGACGATCACTGGCAGTACGGCGGCAGCCTCGAATACCTGTCGGCACAAACGCCGTTGCGAGCGTTGAACAGCGACATCACGGCCAACGGCGGCAGCGGTTTTATCCGCTGGCGCGCCAATGAAAGCCGTGAGTGGAGACTGGCGGTCAGCCCCTCGCACTTCAGCGACGGCAACAACCGTATCGAAGCTGTGCTCACTGGTCGCGAGGGCATTTATCGCGCGCCGGGGCTGCAAGTCGACCTCGGTCTGGAAGTCGGCAGCAGCCATAACTCCAAGTCCGACGACGTGCCGTACTTCAACCCCAAATCCGACTTAAGCGTGCTGCCGACGGTGAACGTCAATCACGTGCTCTACCACCGCTACGAAACCTCCTGGAGCCAGCAGTTCCAGGCCGGTGCAGGCACTTACAGCCAGCGCGATCACGGCACCGGCGGTATCGCCCTGCTGGGCTACGGCCAGCGCTACAGCTGGAACGACGTGTTCGAGGTGGGCGGCCTGCTGAGCGTGATCAACCGGCCATTTGACGGTGACCGGGAAACCGATCTGCGCCTGCTCGTCGACCTTACTTACCGCTTCTAGAAGAGTTTGAAGATGCCTTTTATTTCGCGTTTCATCCTCCTGCTGGGAGTGCTGTTGATCAGCGCCTGTGCCCAGCAAGCCCCAGCCTTCGCACCGCCGTCCGAACGCCCGGTGTCGGCCAATGAAAAGCCGTGGCCGAAAAACCATGTATTGGGGATCGCTTACCACGATGTCGAAGACCGCGACCCCGATCAGGCGGTGGTGGCCGTGCGCACCGAGCGCATGATCGAGCAACTGGCATGGTTGCGGGAGAACAACTACCAACCGGTCACCGTTGACCAGATCATCGCCGCTCGCAATGGCGGCCCTGAATTGCCGCCACGGGCGATCCTGCTGAGTTTCGACGACGGTTATTCGAGTTTCTACACCCGCGTGTTGCCGGTGCTGCGTGCCTATAACTGGCACGCCTTGCTGGCGCCGGTCGGGGTGTGGATCGACACGCCGCCGAACCAGCCAGTCGACTTCGCCGGCACACCGCGCAAGCGTTCGGATTTCCTGACCTGGGAGCAGATCCGCGAGATTTCCCGGTCTGGCCTGGTGGAAATCGCCGCCCACACCGACGCCAGCCACAAAGGCGTGTTGGCCAACCCGCAAGGCAACCTGCAGCCGGCGGCCGCGACCCGGCGCTATGACGCCGCCACCGGTCGCTATGAAACCGAAGCCCAATTCCAGGCCCGGATGCGCGCCGACGTAGCGGCCATCTCGGAGAAGATCCGCAAGGTCACTGGTTACAAACCGCGAGTCTGGGTCTGGCCGTACGGCGTGGCGGATGGCACCTCGCTGCAAGTGATCAACGACCAGGGTTATAAGATGGCTCTGACACTGGACGACGGCCTCGATGCCCTCGACAACCTGATGAGCAGCCCGCGCTTTCTGGTGGCCTCGGACCCGGATGGCGAACACTTCGCCAACAGCGTCGTCGCGGTGCAGGCCGAATCGCCGATGCGCGTGGTGCATGTGGACCTGGACAACGTCTACGACCCGGACCCGGCCCAACAGGAAATCAACCTCGGCAAACTGATCCAGCGCATGGCCGACATGGGCGCCAACACGGTGTTCCTGCAAGCCTTCGCCGACCCTGCGGGCGATGGCCTGGTGCATTCGCTGTACTTCCCCAACCGCCACCTGCCGATGCGTGCCGATATCTTTGACCGTGTGGCCTGGCAGCTGCGCACCCGGGCTCACGTCAAAGTTTTCGCGTGGATGCCGGTGCTGAGTTTTGCCCTGGATTCGAAGCTGCCGCGAGTCACTCGCTGGGACCCGAAAACCGGCACCACGTCGATCGATCCGGACCAGTACAAGCGCTTGTCACCGTTCGATCCGAACGTGCGGCGCATCATCGGTGAAATCTACGAAGACGTGGCCCGCCTGACCTCGGTCGACGGCATCCTCTATCACGATGACGCGGTGCTGTCGGACTTCGAAGACGCCGGCCCCGAAGCCCTGAAAATCTATGCCGCCAACGGTCTGCCCGGTTCGATTGCCGCCCTGCGCGAGGATCCGGCCACCCTGCAACGCTGGACGCGGTTCAAGAGCCGCTACCTGATCGATTTCACCCATGAGCTGACCGCCAAGGTTCGCGCCATTCGCGGCCCGCAAGTGAAAACGGCGCGCAATATTTTCGCCGAGCCGATGCTCAACCCCGAGAGCGAAGCCTGGTTTGCGCAGAATCTCGACGACTTCCTGGGCGCCTACGACTGGACGGCACCGATGGCCATGCCACTGATGGAAAAACAGAGCCATCAGCAATCCGGCCCCTGGCTTGAAGCACTGGTGGCGACGGTCAAATCGCGCCCCGGCGCCCTCGACCGCACGGTGTTCGAATTGCAGGCCCGCGACTGGACGAAAAATAAACACGCCGACATCGACGGCGGGCAGCTGGCTGACTGGATGGGCCGCCTCAAGCGTCAGGGCGCCACCAGTTTCGGCTACTACCCAGACAACTTCCTCGAGAACCAGCCGGACCTGAAAGCCGTGCGGCCGGCGCTCTCCAACAAGTGGAATCCATAACATGCTGGACAGACTTCTGGCCCTATTGGTTCTGGCGATCGTCCTGGGGGTTCCCCTCGGGCTGATCTTTCTGGTCACCGGGCAATTCCTGATGGACTTCGTGTTCTTCTACCCACTGTTCATGTCGGGGCTGTGGATCGCCGGCGGCCTGTATTTCTGGCTGCACTGGGAGCGGCACTGGCCGTGGCAGGACGACACCTTGCCGCCACCATTGGCCGGCGAACCGCTGATCTCGATCCTGATCCCTTGCTACAACGAAGGCGACAACGCCGCCGATACCATCCACGCGGCGCTGGCCCAGCATTACCCGAACATCGAAGTGATCGCGATCAACGACGGCTCCAAGGACAACACCGCCGCGGTGCTCGACGCACTGGCGGCGCAGGATCCGCGTTTGCGGGTGCTGCACCTGGCGGAGAACCAGGGCAAGGCCGTTGCCCTGCGCATGGGCGCCATCGCGGCGCGCAGCGAGTACCTGGTGTGCATCGACGGTGACGCGCTGCTGGCGCCGAACACCGCGGCCTATCTGGTGGCGCCGATGCTCGACAACGCGCGACTGGGCGCCGTGACCGGCAACCCGCGAATCCGCACCCGTTCGACCCTGATCGGCCGGGTACAGGTCGGCGAGTTCTCCTCGATCATCGGCCTGATCAAGCGTACCCAGCGGGTGTTCGGGCGGATCTTTACCGTCTCTGGGGTGATCGTCGCCTTCCGTCGTACGGCCCTGAACCGGGTCGGCTACTGGAGCCCGGACATGATCACCGAAGACATCGACATCAGTTGGAAGCTGCAACTGGATCACTGGAGCATTTTCTACGAGCCCCGCGCGTTGTGCTGGATCCTCATGCCGGAAACCCTCGGCGGCCTGTGGAAGCAGCGCTTGCGCTGGGCCCAGGGCGGCGCCGAGGTGTTGTTCAAGAACATCCGGGGCATCTGGCAATACCGCCATCGTTACCTGTGGCCGCTGCTGTTCGAATACTGCCTGTCCACCGGTTGGGCCTTCACCTTCCTGTTGTCGGTGATTTTCTGGGGTGTCGGCAACTTCGTCGAAATGCCGCCCGCCATTGCCGTCCATCACCTGATGCCGCCGGCCTTTACCGGGCTGCTATTGGCGGTGGTTTGCCTGGTGCAATTCGCGGTCAGCATCATGATCGATCGCCGTTACGAAAAAGGGCTCGGCAGGACCATGTTCTGGGTGGTCTGGTACCCGCTGGTGTTCTGGTTCATCAGCCTGCTCACCACCCTGGTCAGCTTCCCCAAAGTGCTGTTTGGCCAACATCAGAAGCGCGCGCGGTGGGTCAGTCCGGACCGGGGCATCAAGCCGCTGGATGACGATGAAGAGGAGGTCATCAAATGAAAATCATCAGAACCCGGCAGCGGCCATTTTTGGTCGTTCTCGATGTTTTCTTCACCGTGCTGGCCTGGATCGGGCTGCTGTATTTGCTGGCGCGGGGTTTGTGGCCGCTGATCGATACCCATGACGGCCCGCGCATCGATGGGTCGTTTTTCGACGCCCTCGGCACGTTGCAGATTTACCTGTGGGTGGCGCTGGCGAACGCGGTGATCCTGATTGGCTGGGCGCGTTATCAACAACGCAAAAGCAAGAGCTTCGCCCAGCGCCGTTTGCCGGCGCCGGTGGTGGACGATCAGGGGCTGAGCAAAAGCTTCAAGCTCACCGGCGACCGGCTGGCGAAACTGCGCGCACCGGGCTCGATGACTATTCACAACGATCAGGAAGGCGATGTCAGCCATGTCGTTACGCACTTCACCCCGGTCGACCCGTCTCAACTGCCGCCGCCCTTGGCGCCATTGGAGCATCCACTGGTGATCCGCCTGCCGGCCGAAGATGATGACAACCGCGAGCCGATAAGCCACATCTGAGCCTGACGCGTTGCGGACGTGCGTCAGGCAAAATCCCGAACCAGGCGCCACGCCTCGTCCATCGACAGCGGTTGTTTCATCCGTTCGGCGAGCATCGCCATGGCCCGTTCCTGATCGCAGGCAACGGCCGCCGCTACCACGCCGTTTTTGGCGAACAGGCCAATAAACGGTGGATGCTCTGGGTCGCCTTTGAATTCAACCTCGTCCCAGGCCTCGGCGTGTCCGAGGTAGTCGTAGTTTTTGCCGAAGTGCCAGGTCCAGAAATACGGCACGTCGAGGTAGCGTTCGTCGCCGCCGAGCATATTCGCCGCTGCAATCCGCGCCTGTTGCTGGGCCAGGCGCCAGTGTTCGATCCGTTGGGGCTGGCCATTGAGCGGGAAGGTCGCGATATCGCCGACGGCCCAGAGCCCGTCGGTCACGCGCATGCCGCCGTCGACCTTCAATGACTGATCTTTTTCCTTCGGCAGATCGGTAAACGGGGTGGTCGCCGGGGTGACGCCAATGCCGACCAGCACCAGATCCGCCGGCAAGCGCTGGCCGTTGTCCAGCAGCACCGCTTCGACTTTGCCTGTGCCTTCGATCTTCGCCGCTTCGCCATCGGTATGAAACACCACACCATTGGCCTCGTGCAGGGCACGAATCGCCTTGCCGACGGCCTCGCCGAATTGCGCCTCGAAAGGGATGGCATGGCGGGTCAGGACGGTGACATCCAAGCCGTACTGACGCAGGGATGAAGCGGATTCCAGACCAATGAAGCTGCCGCCGACAATCACTGCCCTTTGACCCGGTTTTGCGGTGGTCAGAATCTGCTGCGCCTGCGCCTTCGAGCGCAACACGAACACCTGCGGCAGATCGGCGCCTGGCAGCGACAGGGATTTTGGTATGCCGCCGGTGGCAATCACCGCGGCGTCATAGCTCAACGATTGACCATCGGCCAGGCGCAGGGTCCGGTTCGGTGCATCCAGGCCCATCACATCGCTGTTTATCCGTTCGATGCGCTGTTCCCGATAAAAGTCTTCATCGCGCAGCGGCGGAACTTCGTCCGGTGGCATTTCCCCGGCAATCACGAATTTGCTCAATGCCGTACGGTCGTATCCGGCTTCGGGCTCACGGTCGATCAGTAGCACCCGACCGCCGAAGCCTTTCTCCCGCAGCGCCGCCGCGCAGGCCGTCCCCGCTGCACCGGCGCCGATGATCGCAAAGGTCCGCTTATCATCCTCCGGCGGTGTGCTGGGGCCGGGCATCGGCTGGTCGTCGACCCAGACCTCATCGTCGCGCAACTCCAGCGGATAGCGCCGCAGACTGTCCAGGGAAGGTGGCTCGCACAGCGCGCCGTCTTCGAGCCGATAAGCCGCCTTGTGCCACGGGCAGATCAGTCGGCCCTCACACAGCGCACCTTTGGCCAAGGGAGCCCCGGCGTGGGGGCATCTGCCCTGATAGGCGCGCAATTGATCGCCGACCCGCAGCAAGACGATTTTCATCTTGTCGATCCGGACTTCAAGGCCACGCTCGAGGGGCACATCGGCGAAACGGGCGACGCGGTGCAGTGCCATGATCGATCTCCAGGCAGGTATTTCACTTAGGAGTTTGGCGCTTATTCCCAGGTTCAGCCAATTCCCACTGCCACCGCACGAACGGTCCGGCTATAGTTTGCGTGCCGACGACGGCCCCACCCCGCACAAGGTGCTCCGGTATGACCCGATTGACCTCTTTGAACCCTTGGCTGGCGGCCGTTGCAGTCGCCCTTTGCGTGCAATTGCCGGCGCAGGCCCAGGAGCGTTTCACCCTCAGCATCCCCGGCGTTTCGGACAATCGGCTGTTCACGTCGGCGGAGGCCAGCGATGCCAGCGGTTGCGGCGGCAAGAATCAGTCTCCGGCCCTGAGCTGGAGCGCCGGCCCCCAGGGCACCCTCAGCTACGCCATCGTCATGCACGACCCGGACGGCCAGAAAGGCCTGGGCGTCGATCACTGGATTCGTTACGGCATCAAGGCCACGACGCGGCAGATCCCGGCCGGTGTCGGCACTAAATCCACCCTCGAAGGCGTGGGTGGCACCAACATCAAAGGCACCACCACCTACATCGGCCCGTGCCCGCCCATCGGTGACAGCACCCATCACTACATCATCCAGATCTACGCCCTGGACCTGGCGCCAGAAGCCTTGCCCGCCGGCCTGACCCGCGCGCAGCTGCTGGAGCAGATCAAAGGCCATGTGTTGAAAAACAGCAGCGTGGTGCGGCGTTATCACCGCTGAAGATTTTTCACGTCGGCTTAACCCGAACCCGGCGGGCTGTCCGTCTCAGAGGATGAATGAGTCAATTTCCTCCTGAGGTCAGCCCCCATGTCCCTTCCTCTGCATGTCCTCCGCCCGGCCGCCCAGGGTTTCGCCGCCGGGTTGCTGCTGGCCGTTGCCGGTTGCGGCGGTTCATCCACACCACCCTCTGAGACGGGCAACCCGGCAGCGGTTGCGCCTCCGGCTCAAAATGCGCCGAAAACCGAAGCATTGGTGCGCGAAGCGGCCATGGCGGACACCGCGATGGCCAAGCGCAGCGCACGACCTGGCCCGTTGGTCGCTTTCGCGCCAGTGCCGGCCGGTGAGGCTTATCCACAGGGCTATCGGGATGAACAGCGCGAGCAATATCAGGCGCTGGCCGATAACCCGATTCACAGCGTGGCCGAAGCGCCGGTCTCGACCTTCAGCGCCGATGTCGATACCGGCGCGTACGCCAATGTCCGGCGCTTGCTCAATCAGGGGCGTTTACCGCCGGAAGGGGCGGTGCGGCTGGAAGAGATGGTCAATTACTTCCCCTACGATTACGCCTTGCCCACCGACGGCTCGCCATTTGGCGTGACCACCGAACTGGCGCCGTCACCCTGGAACCCGCATACCCGATTGCTGCGTATCGGCATCAAGGCATCCGATCGCGCGGTGGCGGAATTGGCCCCGGCGAACCTGGTATTTCTGGTGGACGTGTCCGGCTCCATGGACCGTCGCGAAGGCCTGCCTCTGGTCAAAAGCACCCTGAAATTGCTGGTCGATCAATTGCGCGAGCAGGACCGGGTTTCGCTGGTGGTCTACGCCGGAGAATCCCGTGTGGTGCTGGAGCCGACTTCCGGACGGGAAAAAGCGAAAATTCGTACCGCCATCGATCAATTGACGGCGGGCGGCTCGACCGCCGGCGCATCGGGTATCGAACTGGCTTACCAAATGGCGCAACAGGCGTTTATCCCCAAAGGCATTAACCGCATCCTGCTGGCCACTGACGGTGACTTCAACGTCGGTATCAGCGACTTCGACAGCCTCAAGCAAATGGCTGTGGATAAACGCAAGACCGGCGTGTCCCTGACCACCCTGGGTTTTGGTGTGGATAACTACAATGAACACCTGATGGAACAACTGGCCGACGCCGGCGACGGTAACTACGCCTACATCGACAACCTGCGCGAAGCGCGCAAAGTGCTGGTGGATCAACTCGGCTCAACCCTGGCGGTGGTGGCGAAAAACGTGAAGCTGCAGGTGGAGTTCAACCCTGCTCAGGTCAGCGAATATCGGCTGTTGGGTTATGAGAACCGCGCCTTGAAGCGTGAGGATTTCAGCAACGACAAAGTCGACGCCGGAGAAATCGGCGCAGGGCACACGGTGACGGCGCTGTATGAAATTGTGCCCAAGGGCGAGAAGGGCTGGCTGGAACCGCTGCGCTACGGCAATTCCGGGGCAGAAGTTTCCGCAAAAACCGGAGAATTGGCGATGCTGCGGGTGCGTTATCAGTTGCCGGAAGGTGGGAACAGTCGCTTGATCGAGCGGCCAATCCTGAAGGGGGAGGCCGGTAAACTCTCGGCCGCCAGCGATGACCTGCGCTTTGCCGCCTCCGTCGCTGCCTTTTCCCAGCAGCTCAAGGACGGGCGCTACACCGGTGATTTCAGCCTGAAAGACACCGAAGCCCTGGCCCGTGGCGCACGGGGTGATGACCCGTTTGGCCTGCGTGGTGAGTTCGTGCAATTGGTGGAATTGGCGCAGAGCCTGCGAACCTCCACCGCCTCGAATCAACCGCCCAACGACAACCGGATAGAGTGAAGGCTGACATGTCCGATCCTGCAATCAGCTCAACCGCCTGCAGCGATGAATCGCTGCTGGCGCGCTACCGCTCTGGCGACGGACCGGCGTTCGAAGTTTTGTACGCCCGCCACCGCCAGGGCCTGTATCGATTCCTTCTCGGCCTCAGCGGTAAACCTGAACTGGCCGAAGAGGTGTACCAGGAAACCTGGCTGAGCCTGATCCGCAGCACCAGTCAGCCACAAGGCCGGGCGAACTTTCGTACCTGGCTCTACCAGATCGCCCGCAACCGCCTGATCGATCACTGGCGCAAACATGGTGTCCACAACCCCTTGCTCGACAGCTATGACGAACAGGCCCACGCCCTGATCGACGACGCAGCCGACCCTGAACAACTGCTGAGCCTGAGCCGCGACGGTCAACGCCTCGAAACCGCCCTGCAAACCCTGCCCGCCGACCAGCGCGAAGTGTTCCTGCTGCGCGCCCACGGCGACCTCGACCTGCCGCAGATCGCCACCCTCACCGAAACACCGCTGGAAACCGTGAAAAGCCGCTTGCGCTACGCCCAGCAAAAACTGCGTCGGCTGCTGGCCGAGGAGGTACTGACATGACTGACGCCAAACAAACACCGTCATCGCCCGACGATGAAATGCTCAAGCATTTTCGCGATCACAGCAGCGGCGAACCACCGGCGCACCTCGACGCCTTCATCCTCGCCACTGCCCACCGCGAAGCCCCCGCGCCGAAGCCGAACCTGTGGCAACGCTGGCTCCGCACCTGCCAACAGCCCCGTTGGCAAGTCGCGTTCGCAAGCCTGGTCGGGGTTGCGCTGATGCTGGCGCTGGTGCAACGCACGCCCGAGCAATTGCCGAGTTACGACTTCGCTCCTGCGCCGAAAGCGTCCGCACCGGCCGCCAAACAGGAAGCCGCTGCCCGCTCCCAGGCCGCACCGGCCGAGGCTTTGTCCGCGCCCGCACCGGCTGCGCCGATGGCGGATTTTGCTGCACCGATGCAGCGCGAGTCGATCAACAGCGAAATGGCCGACGAAGCCAAACTCAGCAAACGCGCCGCCGCGCCGGCCAAGTCACTGGATGATCAATTACGTGAAGTGATGCGCCTGCAAGACGCCGGTCAGACCCAAGCCGCCGAAGCGCTGATGACGACATTGCACAAGCGCTTTCCCAAGGAAAACCTGGCGGCCAAACTCAAGGAAATGCAGAAAAAATGAGCTGAACAGCGGTCGCCGATTTGGCATCGACACCCGAAAGCGCGCACTATCAGCCCATAGCCGATGCGTTGGAGGATGCCGTGGCCCAAAAAATCGACCGCATCGCCCAAATGCTCAACTGCCCGGTGAAGGGTGAGGAACTGCGGCGAGCGGTGACTGAGAGTCGTAAGGAGTTTCTTCTGGCGAAGCAGGCAGAAGAGGATCTTGAGGAAGACGTTCTTGATGATGAGTTGATCGAGGACGAAGAAGACGATGATGAATACGACGAGTTTGACTGGACGACAGAATGAAAAAACCGCTTTGGCGGTTTTTTTGTGCCCACAAAAAAGCCCCAGACCCTAAGACCTGAGGCTTTCTCGTTTCTACATATGGTGCACCAGGCGGGATTCGAACCCACGACCCCTGCCTTCGGAGGGCAGTACTCTATCCAGCTGAGCTACTGGTGCAATGCGGGCGCCATGATACTCATATGCGCTGCGGGCGTCCATGCTGCTGAATCGTCTGCGTTTTTCCAAAGCGTAACCTGCGTTTGCTACGTTGATCAGAAAAAATAAGCAAATGCGGCGTTTTCGTTCTTTTTTTCGAACAGCCTATTGTCCTTTACCCCCTTTGATCCTAGGATTCGTTTGAGATTTCAAACGCTCTTGTCTGGGTGCTGAACCGCACGAGTTCGATCAGTGCGCTATTTATGTGCTTCAGCCCGGTGAATGATTTCCCTGACGGCAGCCTATAAGGCGCCTTTCTACAATCATAATTCGCTCCGCGCTGGCCGCGGTGCTGTTAAGGAAAGCCGACATGCAGCTTAAAGACACCCAGTTGTTCCGCCAGCAAGCCTTTATCGATGGCGCTTGGGTCGATGCGGACAACGGTCAGACGATCAAGGTCAACAACCCGGCAACGGGCGAAATTCTGGGTACTGTGCCGAAAATGGGCGCTGCCGAAACCCGCCGTGCGATTGAAGCTGCTGATAAAGCGCTGCCGGCCTGGCGTTCACTGACCGCCAAGGAGCGCGCGAACAAGCTGCGTCGCTGGTTCGAGCTGATCATCGAGAACCAGGATGACCTGGCTCGCCTGATGACCCTGGAACAGGGCAAGCCATTGGCTGAAGCCAAGGGCGAGATCGTTTACGCCGCTTCCTTTATCGAGTGGTTCGCTGAAGAGGCCAAGCGCGTCTACGGTGACGTGATTCCGGGCCACCAGCCAGACAAGCGCCTGATCGTGATCAAGCAGCCGATCGGCGTGACCGCTGCGATTACTCCGTGGAACTTCCCGGCTGCAATGATCACCCGTAAAGCAGGCCCGGCCCTGGCCGCCGGTTGCACCATGGTGCTCAAGCCTGCATCGCAAACTCCGTTCTCTGCATTCGCCCTGGCTGAACTGGCCCAGCGTGCCGGTATTCCGAACGGCGTGTTCAGTGTGGTGACCGGCAGCGCCGGCGACATTGGCAGCGAGCTGACCGGCAACCCGATCGTGCGCAAACTGTCGTTCACCGGTTCGACCGAAATCGGTCGTCAGCTGATGACCGAGTGCGCCAAGGACATCAAGAAAGTCTCGCTGGAACTGGGCGGCAACGCGCCGTTCATCGTGTTCGACGACGCGGACCTGGATAAGGCCGTCGAAGGCGCGATCATTTCCAAGTACCGCAACAACGGCCAGACCTGCGTCTGCGCCAACCGCCTGTACATTCAGGATTCGGTCTACGACGCGTTCGCCGAAAAACTGAAAGTGGCTGTGGCCAAACTCAAGATCGGCAACGGTCTGGAAGACGGCACCACCACTGGCCCGCTGATCGACGAAAAGGCCGTGGCCAAGGTGCAAGAGCACATTGCTGACGCCGTCGGCAAAGGCGCCACCGTGCTGGCGGGTGGCAAAAGCATGCAAGGCAACTTCTTCGAGCCGACCATCCTGACCAACGTGCCGAACAACGCTGCCGTGGCCAAGGAAGAAACCTTCGGTCCATTGGCGCCACTGTTCCGCTTCAAAGACGAAGCCGACGTGATCGCGATGTCCAACGACACCGAGTTCGGTCTGGCCTCGTACTTCTATGCGCGTGACCTGGGCCGTGTGTTCCGTGTGGCTGAAGCCCTGGAATACGGCATGGTCGGCGTCAACACCGGGTTGATCTCCAACGAAGTCGCGCCGTTCGGCGGCATCAAGGCGTCGGGCCTGGGCCGTGAAGGCTCCAAGTACGGCATCGAAGATTACCTGGAAATCAAATACCTCTGCCTGGGCATCTAAGCCCGAAGGGATAGGCCCGGCAAGGCATTGCTTCAAACGCAAAGGGCACGAGAGCGCTGTCCCTTTGCGCGCTTCAAACGGAATTTTCTCTGTGGCCGGGAACGCTGTGGCAGTCGATCATCGCATGCTGCCGTAGTTGCTTCCCCGCCGCTTAATCCTTGAACCACGCCGACCGATGAGCGGCGAATGAGGAATGTATGAGCAAGACTAACGCTGAGTTGATGGCCCGCCGCACCGCTGCTGTACCCCGTGGTGTTGGCCAGATTCACCCGATCTTCGCCGACCACGCGAAGAACGCCACCGTGACCGACGTTGAAGGTCGTGAGTTCATCGACTTCGCCGGCGGTATCGCCGTGCTGAACACCGGTCACTTGCACCCGAAAGTCATCGCCGCCGTTACCGAGCAGCTGAACAAGCTGACCCACACCTGCTTCCAGGTGTTGGCCTACGAGCCGTACGTGGAAGTGTGCGAAAAAATCAACGCCAAGGTGCCGGGTGATTTCGCCAAGAAAACCCTGCTGGTGACCACCGGCTCCGAAGCTGTGGAAAACTCCATCAAGATCGCCCGCGCCGCCACTGGCCGTGCCGGTGTGATCGCGTTCACCGGCGCTTACCACGGTCGCACCATGATGACCCTGGGCCTGACCGGTAAAGTCGTGCCTTACTCGGCCGGCATGGGCCTGATGCCAGGCGGCATCTTCCGCGCGCTGTACCCGAACGAACTGCACGGTGTGAGCATCGACGATTCGATCGCCAGCATCGAGCGCATCTTCAAGAACGACGCCGAGCCGCGTGATATCGCCGCGATCATCATCGAGCCGGTGCAGGGCGAAGGCGGTTTCTACGTCGCGCCTAAAGAGTTCATGAAGCGTCTGCGCGCCCTGTGCGACCAGCACGGCATTCTGTTGATCGCTGACGAAGTGCAAACGGGCGCTGGCCGTACCGGCACCTTCTTCGCCATGGAACAGATGGGCGTCGCCGCCGACCTGACCACCTTCGCCAAATCCATCGCTGGCGGCTTCCCGCTAGCCGGTGTGTGCGGCAAGGCCGAATACATGGACGCCATCGCTCCAGGCGGCCTGGGCGGCACTTATGCCGGTAGCCCGATCGCTTGCGCCGCGGCCCTGGCCGTGATGGAAGTGTTCGAAGAAGAGCACCTGCTGGACCGTTGCAAAGCGGTTGGCGAGCGTCTGGTGACTGGTCTGAAAGCCATTCAGGCCAAATACCCGGTGATCGGCGACGTGCGTGCCCTGGGTGCGATGATCGCTGTCGAGCTGTTCGAAAACGGCGACAGCCACAAGCCGAACCCGGCTGCTGTAGCCGCCGTTGTGGCCAAGGCTCGCGACAAGGGCCTGATCCTGCTGTCGTGCGGCACCTACGGCAACGTTCTGCGCGTGCTGGTACCGCTGACCGCGCTGGACGAGCAACTGGACAAAGGCCTGGCGATCATCGAAGAGTGCTTCGCCGAGCTCTGATCCGTTTGTGAACTGATCGACAAAAAACCCGCTTCGGCGGGTTTTTTTATGCCCCTTGAAACACATCAGGGGCAATTGGGCTGTATCGAATGGCCAGCATTGACTAAGGTGCAAGCATTGCCGTTGGAGTGTGCAGATGACTGCTGTGGTGTTACCCGCTGTACCGCGAGTGTTGATTGCCGAGGCGGACCCCTGGTCCCGCGACCTGCTCAAGCAGGTGTTGTTGAATGTGCGCTGCGATGCGCGGCTGGACCTGTGTGCCGATGGCCAGGAAACCCTGCAGCTGTTGGCAGAGAACCCTTATGACCTGGTGATCGTCGACTGGGAGTTGCCCGGCGTCGATGGCCTGAGTGTCTTGCGCAGCGTTCGTCAGCGCAAACGTAATCCGCCGTTGCCGTTCATTCTGATGAGCAGCCGCAACGACAGCGCCAGCGTGCGTGAAGCCTTGCCCCTGGCGCCCACGGCGTACCTGACCAAACCCCTGGACATGGAAAACCTGACCCAGCGTTTGCAGGATTTTCTGTTGAACGCCGGTGAAGAGGTGTCTTGCGAGGTGCCGTCATTGGCGCCGGGCATGACCTTGTCGGTGTATCTGGAGCGGCGGCGCGAACTGGCCGACGGCGCGCCGCTGATGACCGATGTGCAGGTGGCGATCAAACGTAGCCTCAATCCCGATGGCCTCGATCTGGTGCGGCTTGAAGACGAGATCCGCACGGATCCGCAAGTCACCGCCGTGCTGATCGCCGCCGCCAACAGCGCGGCCCAGCATCATGGCGCCGCCGTGCAAACCCTGTCCCAGGCGCTGCATCGCTTGGGTACCGGGCAAAGCATGAACCTGATTCTGGGACTTGCCCTCAAACGCAGTGCCCGGCTCAGTGATCCGCAACTGGCGGACTATGCCGAGCGCTATTGGGAATTGTCCCTGCACACCGCGGAATACGCGCGAACGCTGGCGCGCTTGCTGGATCTGGATCAGGAGCGCTGTTATTGCGCGGGCATGCTGCACCGCCTCGGCGACCTGGCGTTGCTGCGCTGTTTGCAGGAGTGGAAGCAGGCCGGTGGTGAGCTGGATGAATGGGAGGAAGTCGGCGATGCCCTGGCCGAATTCGGCGCGGCCTACGGTTCGGCGCTGCGTACCCGCTGGCGCCTGCCGCTGGAGCTGCGTGAGCTGATTGCGGCGGTTTATCAGCTCGGTGGCGGGGTTTACTCCCGCGAAGCGCTGGTGATGAACATGGCCGCACAACTGGCGCGCCTGACCGAGCATGAGGGGATCGAGGCATTGGCCAAGAGCCGCACGGCGCGGTTGCTCAAGATCGGATTGCCGGAGCTGATGCGCTTGCGCAAAAAATAGGCTTTGTAGATCGTTGTAGATCGTTCCCACGCTCTGCGTGGGAATGCCGCCCGGGACGCTCCGCGTCCCTTCGCAAGTCGTGACGCAGAGCGTCACTGGATGCATTCCCACGCAGAGCGTGGGAGCGATCATCAGCCAGAGATTATCCGGTTCTTGCCCTGGCGCTTGGCCTGGTACATCGCCGCATCGGCGCGGGCGAACAGGCTGTCGAGGTTTTCATCCTCGGGCGTGAGGCTGGTCAGGCCCTGGCTGACGGTGATGCCGAACGTCTGGTCGTCATGGCTGAAACTCAACCGTTGAATCTCCCGTTGCAGGCGCTCGGCCACTTGCATGGCCATGTCCGGTGCACATCCGGGGAACACCGCGGCGAATTCCTCACCGCCGATCCGCCCGAACAGATCACCACGCCGCAGGGCCGCGCGACCGCTCTCAGCGATGCGTTGCAGCACCTTGTCGCCTTCCGGATGGCCGTAGGTGTCGTTGATCACTTTAAAGTCATCGATGTCCAGCAGCAGGAAGGCCAGCGGCTTGCCTTGCTGGCGTGCCTGCTCGAATTCGTGATTGGCACATTCGAAGAAGTGTCGGCGGTTGCTGCTTTGGGTCAGCACGTCGGTGGTGGCCAGGCGGTGGAGCTCGGTTTCCATCTGCTTCTTTTCGGTGATGTCTTCGGCAATGCCGACGATGATCACTGGCTGGCCCGGTTCGGCCTGGCGGTTGATGAAGCACTTGTCGCTGAGCCAGCGCACTTGGCCGTCGGCGGCGATGATGCGGTACTCGCGGTCTTCAACGGCGCCGTTGACCAGCACTTGCGCCAGGCTGCGCTCGGCGTAGTCCAGATCGTCGGGATAAACACTGTCGCGCCAGTGGTTGTAGTCGGACAGCAACAGGCCGGCGGGGCGGCCGAAGATCCGGTCATAGGCCGGGCTGACGTAGAGCACCTGACGGGTTTCCCAGTTGAATGCCCAAAGCACGGCGTTGACGCTGACCAGCAGCGAGCTGAACAGCTGTTCGCGTTCGCTCAGGCGCGCCACTTCGCCCTGCGCATGCATCAGCGCCATCAGCGTTTGCGCGGCCTCGGGCCACTGTGGAAGGGATGTGTCTTGTAGGTTTTTATTGACCATCGGCACAAGTCTCAAAGGGCGTGCCGCTATTTCGACAGCGGCCAACACAAAGCCCGCCGGGGTGGCGAAGTGTCTTTGAGATAGGGGATTTGGAGCGAAGTTCCCGCCTTTCGTGGCGAGGGAGCTTGCTCCCGCCGGGCGGTATTGGCGACGCGTTTTTTCAGTTAAAACGCGTCGTCAGGTATTGCGGCTGCTGCGCAGCCGAGCGGGAGCAAGCTCCCTCGCCACAGGTGCGCCCCTGATTCAGGGTCAGGCAGTGGCGGGGCGCAGGGAGTAGGTTTTCAGTTGGTCGGCGAAGTCGCGCAGGGATTGAATCCCGCTGGCCTCGGCCTCGTGTACCCAATCCTTGATGGCGGCCAGCATGTCGTGACCATTTGAGCTGGTCTTGACCCAGATCTGCTGCAGGGCCAGGCGTTTCTCGTAAATTACCTTCAGCGCCTGGCTGTGCTCGAGCATGGTCTGGATGCGCAGGTGGTGCTTGTCGTCCAGCAGGCTGGTTTCCCGCGAGAGCAGGCGTTTGGCCCGGTGGAACTGGTGGCGGACCGAGTGATCGACCTTTTCCAGCTCTTGCTTGACCAGAGGCGCGATCACCAGCTTGCGGTACTGGGCCATGATCTGGAAGCGGTTGTTGAGGATCGCCATGGCGGTGTCCATGTCCAGGTTGCCTTTGCCTTCGACACGGTGGGCGATCGGCGCAACCCGCTGGACCTTGGCCAGGCGCAGGAAGCTGAAGACCTGGATCCAGGCCCAGCCGAGGTCGAATTCCCACTTCTTCACCGACAGTTTGGCCGAGTTAGGGTAGGTGTGATGGTTGTTATGCAGTTCTTCGCCGCCGATCAGGATGCCCCAGGGCACCAGATTGGTCGCCGCATCGCGGCATTCGAAGTTGCGGTAGCCGATGGCATGGCCCAGGCCATTGACCACGCCGGCGGCCCAGACCGGGATCCACATCATCTGGATGGCCCAGATGGTGATGCCAATGGTGCCGAACAGCAGCAGGTCGATGACGCCCATGATCGCCACGCCCAGCAGTGGGAAACGGCTGTAGAGGTTGCGTTCGATCCAGTCTTCGGGGCAGTTCTTGCCGTAGATGCGCAGGGTCTCGGGGTTTTCCGCTTCGGCGCGGTACAGCTCGGCACCTTTGCGCAGAACGGTGGACAAGCCCTTGATGACCGGGCTGTGCGGGTCATCGACGGTTTCGCATTTGGCGTGATGCTTGCGGTGGATAGCGGTCCACTCGCGGGTGTTCTGCGCCGTGGTCAACCACAGCCAGAAGCGGAAGAAATGTTTCAGGCCGGCATTGAGCTCAAGCGAGCGATGGGCTGAATAGCGATGCAGATAGACCGTGACGCCGACGATCGTGACGTGGGTCATCAGCAGGGTGACTGCCACCAGTGACCAGGGCGATAAGCCAAGAAAACCTTCGTACCACATAGCCTATAGGACCCTCGATAAAGAAAAAAACAGCCGTCGCATTATCACTTAGCCCACAGATAAAACCAGTCGCCCTTTCAGATAAGAGTGGCCGGATGTTTCTTTAATCTATAATTCCAGTCTTTTTTGTAGGGACATGGACGCTCGAATGTCAGCCACATATCGCGATGCCTTGCGTGCAGCGCTACTTTACCTGGTGCTTTCCGTAGTCTGGCTTCAATTCAGTGGTTATTTATTGAACAGTTTCTTCGATAACTCCACCGACCTGCTGCGCTGGCAACTGATCAACGGTTATGCCTGGGTGGCCTTCAGTGCCGGGCTGATTTTCATCGCGCGCGCACGTTTGTTTCGCTGCCTGGGCGTCGGCGCCAAATTGCGGGAACGTAATGCCGACCGGGAGCGTTTGCGACAGGCGGCTGCGGTGTTCGATTGCACCCGCGAAGGGGTACTGGTCACCAACAGCAACGGGCTGATCGTCCATGTGAACCGGGCGTTTATGGAAATCACCGGCTACCAGTGTGAGGAAGTGCTGGGTCAGCGACCGAGCATGTTCAAGTCGGGCCATCACCCGCCGAGTTTCTACCAGGCGATGTTCGCGACACTCGAAAGCCTGGGTGAGTGGAGCGGGGAAATCTGGAATCGTCGCAAAAGCGGCGAGATTTACCCGCAATGGCAGACGATCCGCCTCGTTCATGACGATCAGGGGCGGCTCAGCCAGTACGTTGCGGTGTTTTCCGACATCAGTGCGATCAAGAATTCCGAGCATGAACTGACGCACCTGGCCCACCACGATCCGCTGACCAATCTGCCCAATCGCCTGCTGTTTACCGACCGTGCCGGGCAGGCTGTGGCCTCGGCGCAGGCCCATAAGCGCGGTTGTGCGTTGCTGATGATCGACCTCGATCACTTCAAATTGATCAACGACAGCCTCGGTCACAGTGTTGGTGATCAATTGCTCAAGGGCGTGGCTGAGCGTCTGAACACCTTGTTCGGCCCGGGCATCACCCTGGCGCGGCTCAGTGGCGACGAATTTGCTCTATTGGCTGAAAATTGCCCGCAACCGGGGCACGCCGCAGCGTTGGCTCAGCAGGTCGTCGATGGGCTCAAGGAGCCGTTCCAGATCGACGGGCATTCGTTGTTCATCAACGCCAGTGTCGGCATCAGCCTGTTCCCCAGTGATGCCTTGAGTGCCGAGCAATTGTTGCGCAACGCCGACTCGGCACTGTTCAAGGCCAAGAGCGCGGGTCGAGACGGTTATGCCCTTTATACCGAAGAGCTGACCGCGCATGCCCAGCAACGTGTCGAGATTGCGTTCGAATTGCGCCGAGCACTGGAGCAGCAAGAGTTGCGGGTTTATTACCAACCCGTGCACGACCTCAAAACCAGCCGTCTGATCGGCGTCGAAGCCCTGGTGCGCTGGGAGCATCCACAGCGCGGGCTGGTGTCACCGGCTGAGTTCATCCCCATTGCCGAACGTACCGGGTTGATTGCCGAGATCGATGCCTGGGTCATGCGCCAGGCCTGTCAGCAAATGTGCCAATGGCAATCCGGGGGCGTGGTGTTGTCGTTTATTGCTGTGAATGTTTCTTCGCGCCTGTTCGCTCGCCGTGAGTTGTACCAGCAGGTGGCTCAGGTGCTGCACGACACCGGCCTGGATCCGGCATATCTGGAGCTGGAAGTCACCGAAAGCGCGGTGATGGAGGATCCGGAAGTGGCGCTGGAGCAGATGCATCGCTTGCGTGAGTTAGGCGTGCGGCTGGCCATCGATGACTTCGGCACGGGCTATTCGTCGTTGCTGCGACTCAAGCGTTTACCGGTGCAAAAACTCAAGATCGATCAGGGATTCGTCGCAGGCTTGCCGGGTGATGAGGATGACGCGGCGATCACGCGGGTGATCGTTGCGTTGGCGCAAAGCATGGGAATGCAGGTGCATGCCGAGGGGATCGAGCAGGTCGAGCAGGCCGCTTTCCTGCTCGAGCACGATTGCGATCTGGGGCAGGGGTACTGGTTTGGGCGACCTGTACCGGCGGCTTCCTTGGATTGGGTTCGGGCGCCGGTGATTGGATGAGTGCCTGAACTGCTTCTTGTGGCGAGGGGGCTTGTCGGAACGCCGCACCGCCCCGTTCGGCTGCGTAGCAGACGCAATAAATTGGGGCCGCTACGCGACCCAACGGGGGCAAGCCCCCTCGCCACAGGGTTTTGTGTGGCCCTGAAAATAGTAGATCCCCCGCAATCCCTTGTCCCATCAAATAATTCATTATGGTTATATAAACATTCTTAAATAGTATTTTTAAGAATATCTGCGCCTATCTACTATTGCTCTCACGCCGTACGCAGTGCCCGCCACTGCCAGGCATATCTCATTAAAGGAGCAGCACCATGAGCGCATCCCTACGCAGTGTTGACGGGCAGGACGAAGCCACCATTTTGCGTGAAATCCAGAGCGCCTTGCGCGATCTGCGTTTTGGCGCGGTGGAAATCACCGTGCACAACGCCCAGGTGGTACAGATCGAACGCAAAGAGAAATTCCGTTTGCAGCATCCGGGCAACAAGTCGAGCTGAAGCAAAGATCAAAAGATCGCAGCCTTCGGCGGCCCCTGCGGGAGCGTCGAAGGCTTCGATCCTTGAGTCAGGCAACCCGTTCCAGACCATAAGAAAAAGCCACCACACCAAGAATTCCAGGAGCTTTCACCATGTCGTCGATTCGCTATTTTGCGTTGGCCGCCCTGGCCAGTGCCCTTTTTGCTGGTTCCGCGGTTGCCAAGGATTACGAACTGCTCAACGTGTCGTATGACCCGACCCGTGAGCTGTATCAGGACTACAACGCCGAGTTCATCAACTTCTGGAAGAAAGACCACGCTGGCGACAACGTGAAGATCCAGCAGTCCCACGGTGGCTCAGGCAAGCAGGGCCGGGCGGTGATCGACGGTCTGCGGGCCGACGTGGTGACCCTGGCCCTGGCCGGCGACATCGACGAAATCGCCAAGCTCGGCAAGAGCCTGCCGGCTGACTGGCAGAAGCGTCTGCCGGAAGCGAGCACGCCTTACACCTCGACCATCGTGTTCCTGGTGCGCAAGGGCAACCCGAAAGGCATCAAGGACTGGGGTGACCTGACCAAGAACGGTGTGGAAGTCATCACCCCGAACCCGAAAACCTCCGGCGGTGCACGCTGGAACTTCCTCGCGGCCTGGGCCTATGGCCTGAAAGCCAATGGCGGTAACGAAGCCAAGGCCAAAGAGTACGTACAGACCCTGTTCAAGCACGTGCCTGTGCTGGATACCGGTGCTCGCGGTTCGACCATCACCTTCGTCAACAACGGCCAGGGCGACGTGTTGCTGGCCTGGGAAAACGAAGCTTTCCTGGCCTTGAAAGAAGACGGCGGCGCCGACAAGTTCGACATCGTCGTGCCTTCGCTGTCGATCCTTGCCGAGCCACCGGTGGCCGTGGTCGACAAGAACGCCGAGAAAAAGGGCAACACCGAAATCGCCGAAGCGTACCTCAAGCACCTGTACAGCCCGGCCGGCCAGGAAATTGCGGCGAAAAACTTCTATCGTCCACGTGACAAGGACGTAGCTGCCAAGTACGCCAAACAGTTCCCGACCCTGGAACTGGTGACCATCGACAAGGACTTCGGCGGCTGGAAAACCGCCCAGCCGAAATTCTTCAATGACGGTGGCGTGTTCGACCAGATTTACCAGGCGCAGTAGCCTGAAATAGATCTGCCAACGGGCCCCGATCTTGCCGTCGGGGCTTAGTGCGTTTTCAACCAAGGACTTTTATGTCGCGTCGTATCTCCCCCGTCATACCCGGCTTCGGGCTGACGCTGGGCTACACCTTGGTGTACCTCAGCCTGATTGTGCTCATTCCACTGGCGGCGATGTTCGTGCATGCCGCTCAACTGACCTGGGACCAGTTCTGGGCAATCATCTCGGCACCTCGGGTGCTGGCCGCGTTGAAGCTGAGCTTCGGCACCGCGTTGTACGCCGCGATCATCAACGGCGTGATCGGCACGCTGCTGGCCTGGGTGCTGGTGCGCTACACCTTCCCGGGGCGCAAAGTCATCGATGCGATGATCGATCTGCCCTTCGCATTGCCCACTGCCGTGGCCGGTATCGCGTTGACCGCGCTGTACACCCCCACCGGCCTGGTGGGTCAGTTCGCGGCGGACCTGGGTTTCAAGATCGCGTATACCCCCCTCGGCATCACCCTGGCGCTGACTTTTGTAACACTTCCATTCGTAGTACGTACGGTACAGCCTGTACTGGCCGATATCCCCCGTGAAGTGGAGGAGGCGGCGGCGTGCCTGGGGGCAAATCCGTTGCAGGTTTTCCGCCATATTCTGATGCCGGCGCTGCTCCCGGCCTGGCTGACCGGTTTCGCCTTGGCCTTTGCCCGTGGGGTCGGCGAGTACGGTTCGGTGATTTTCATCGCTGGCAACATGCCGATGAAAACCGAAATTCTGCCGCTGCTGATCATGGTCAAACTCGACCAGTACGATTACACCGGCGCCACCTCCATTGGTGTACTGATGCTGGTGGTTTCCTTTGTCCTGTTGCTGCTGATCAACTTGTTGCAGCGGCGCATCGAAACCCCATAAGGAGGCGCGAAAAATGTCCCAATCGTCTATTGCAGCGGCCTCCTCGAACGCCGCCCGCCGTGGCAGTGCAGCTTCGCGGCGAATCCTCATCGGCCTCGGCTGGCTGATCTTTGCGCTGTTTCTGTTGTTGCCGTTGTTCATCGTGGTGTCCCAGGGCCTGAAGCTGGGCCTGGGTGCGTTCTTCACCGCGATCTTCGAACCGGACGCGTTGTCGGCCCTGAAACTCACGGTGATTGCGGTGTTGATTTCGGTGCCGCTGAACCTGGTGTTCGGGGTCAGCGCCGCATGGTGCGTGAGCAAATATTCGTTCCGCGGCAAGAGCATGCTGGTGACCCTGATCGACTTGCCGTTCTCGGTGTCGCCGGTGATCGCAGGTCTGGTCTACGTGCTGATGTTCGGCGCCCAGGGCTTGTTCGGCCCATGGTTGCAGGATCACGACATCCAGATCGTCTTCGCCTTGCCGGGCATCGTGCTGGCGACGATTTTCGTCACCGTGCCGTTCGTGGCCCGTGAGCTGATCCCGCTGATGCAGGAACAAGGTACCCAGGAGGAAGAGGCCGCGCGTTTGCTTGGCGCCAATGGCTGGCAGATGTTCTGGCACGTCACCGTGCCGAACATCAAATGGGGCCTGATCTATGGCGTGGTGCTGTGTACCGCGCGGGCCATGGGTGAGTTCGGGGCGGTGTCGGTGGTGTCCGGGCACATTCGCGGGGTGACCAACACCTTGCCGCTGCACGTCGAGATTCTCTACAACGAATACAACCACGTGGCCGCGTTCGCCGTGGCGAGCCTGTTGCTGATCCTGGCGCTCTTCATCCTGCTGCTCAAGCAGTGGAGCGAAAACCGTATTAACCGCCTGCGCGCCAGCGCCGCGGAGGAATAAGTCATGTCGATCGAAGTGCGTAACGTCAGCAAGAACTTCCACGCGTTCAAGGCGCTGGACAACATCAGCCTGGACATTCAAAGCGGCGAACTTGTGGCGCTGCTGGGGCCGTCCGGCTGCGGCAAGACCACGTTGCTGCGAATCATCGCCGGTCTGGAAACCCCGGATCAGGGCAACATCGTGTTCCATGGCGAAGACGTTTCCGGCCACGACGTGCGTGATCGCAACGTCGGTTTCGTGTTCCAGCACTACGCCTTGTTCCGTCACATGACGGTGTTCGACAACGTTGCGTTCGGCCTGCGTATGAAGCCGAAAAACCAGCGTCCGAACGAAAGCCAGATCGCGGCGAAAGTCCACGAATTGCTGAACATGGTGCAACTGGACTGGTTGGCCGATCGCTACCCGGAACAACTCTCCGGCGGCCAGCGTCAGCGCATCGCGTTGGCCCGCGCCCTGGCGGTGGAGCCGAAAGTGCTGCTGCTCGACGAGCCTTTTGGCGCACTCGACGCCAAGGTCCGTAAAGAACTGCGTCGCTGGCTCGCGCGGTTGCACGAGGACATCAACCTGACCTCGGTATTCGTGACCCACGACCAGGAAGAGGCGATGGAAGTTGCCGACCGGATCGTGGTGATGAACAAGGGGGTGATCGAGCAGATCGGTTCACCGGGCGACGTCTACGAAAATCCGGCCAGCGATTTCGTCTATCACTTCCTCGGCGATTCGAACCGTCTGCATTTGGGCGAAGACCGGCACGTACTGTTCCGTCCACATGAAGTGTCGCTGTCGCGGCATGAACTGGAAGACCACCACGCCGCTGAAGTGCGGGATATTCGTCCGTTGGGCGCCACCACGCGGGTGACGCTGAAGGTCGAAGGCCAGAGCGAGTTGATTGAAGCTGAAGTGGTGAAGGATCACGACAGCCTGGTTGGATTGACGAAGGGTGAGACGTTGTTCTTCAAACCCAAGGTCTGGCAGAAAGTCGCCAACATTTAAGATCAAAAGATCGCAGGCTGCGCCAGCTCCTACAGTGGATTTGGGTCGAGCACACATCTGTGGCCAACCCAAAACCCCGTAGCTGCCGCAGGCTGCGATCTTTTAAAGCGGCCTAAGCCGCCGCATTTTTCGGATTGATTCGCACACCACCCACTCGCGCCTCGATCTGCTCTTTGAGCTCATGCCGCATCCCGAGCAAAAACGCCAACTCAGCCGCCACAAACAACGGCCCGACAATCAACCCCGTCACATCATCGACAAACGCCGGTTTGCGCCCCTCGTAATGATGGCCGACAAACTGTATCGCCCAGCCCACCACAAACATCCCGATGCCGGCGCCAAGCCAGGCAAATGTGCTTTGCCGCGCAAGCACATGCCCCAGCCAGACCGACAGACCCAGCAATACCGTCATCAGCACCCCCAGCCGTAGTTCCAGGCGCAGGTAAAACCACGCCGACATCAGTGACACCAGCACTGCCGGTGACAGCCAGCCCCCGGCCCATTGCGGACGCGACAGCAACACCGCGACCGCCACGACGATCAGGGGAATGCCCACGAAGTGGCTGGCGATATTGCGCGGATCACGGTGGTAGGCGGCGTATTGACTGAGATGGTCAACGAGGCTTTTCATTGTTATTCCTCCTGTAGAGTGATTGATGATGCCCCGGGTTCATCTCTCGCTCTGTCAGCCAGGCGACAATCTCCAGGAGTTTTCATGGACATGCAGGTTTGGCGTTCACGCCTGATGACGGGGCAATGGTTCAGTCACTTGCCTGTTTCCTTACAGGATAGTCTGCTGGCAATCGCCCGGATTCGGCGCCTATCGCCTGGGCAACTGCTGTTCAAACGCGGTGATCCCCCGTGCGGGTTGTATGCGGTGCTTGAAGGTTCGGTGCGCATTGGCGCGGTGAATGAGCAGGGCAAGGAAGCGCTGCTAAGCCTGGTGGAACCGCCGCACTGGTTCGGCGAAATCTGCCTGTTCGATGGCCAGCCGCGAACCCATGATGCCTACGCCGTGGGCCAGTGCATTCTGTTGCACATCCCGCAAACAGCGCTGCTGGCATTGCTCGACGAACACCCGGTGTACTGGCGGCAACTGGCATTGCTGATGAGCCACAAACTGCGCCTGACCTTCATCAACCTCGAACAGCTGAGCCTGATGCCGGCCCCGGCGCGCCTGGCCCATCGCTTGCTGATGATCGCCGAGGGCTATGGTGAAATCGACCTGCCGCGCCGCGTTCTGCAATTGCCGCAAGAGCAATTGGCGTCGATGCTGTCGCTGTCGCGCCAGACCACCAACCAGATCCTCAAGGACTTGCAGGGGCAGGGGATTCTGAATCTCAGGTATGGCGAGATCGAGATTCTGGATGCGCAGCGGTTGCGGGCATTGGCGGTGGTTTGATGTGCACTTGCAGGCGCTGTCGATTTTATTGATGGGCTTTGTCCACGAACGCGCCTAGCCTGTGAAGACGACAATCGAGGTGTGCCATGCGTGTGCTGTTAGTGGAAGACGAACCCGAGACCGCCAGCCTCCTGGCCAAAGGCCTGAGCGAAGCGAGTTATGCGGTGGATGTAGCGCTCAATGGCATGGACGGCCGGCGCTTCATCGAGTCTGGCGAATATGAATTGATCATCCTCGACGTGATGCTGCCGGGGCTCAACGGCTGGCAGTTGCTGCAGCAGATCCGCAAGCTCGGCGATACGCCGGTGCTGTTGCTCACCACCACGGACGGCATCGAGGACCGGCTGCGCGGGTTGGAGCTGCATGAGGATGATTACCTGCTCAAGCCGTTTACCGTCAGTGAGCTGGTGAAGCGGGTGCGCAAGCTATTGCGGCGAGATCGGGGGCGGTAGCAGTAGCGGTTTCAGTGGTGCTTGAGAAATTGCGATGGGGGCCGGAAATCGCAACACGCCTTGCGGATCTATTACCGCAACCCATCCCGAAACTGCCCCGGCGTCATCCCCGTCCAGCGCTTGAACGCGCGGCTGAAGCTGCTGGTGTCGGCGAATCCCAATAGGTAACTGACCTCGCTCAACGAGCACTGCGGATCGCGCAGGTGCAGCAGCGCCAGGTTTTCCCGACTTTCGTTGAGCAGCGTATCGAACCGACAACCTTCGTCCGCCAGGTGCCGTTGCAGGCTGCGCAAGCTCAAGTGCAGTGCTTCGGCGATGCGATCGGCCGAAGGTTCGCCCTCAGGCAGTTGCTCTTCAATGGCGTCGCGAACCTTGCGCTCCCAGGTCAGGGGCTTGAGTTGCGCCAGGGTGCGTTTGAGCACGGTTTCGTTGTGTTCGGCCAGTTCCGGGTTGGCGTCGTCCAGGTGGCTGTCGAAATCCACCAGGGCGAATTCCAGTCGGTCTTCCTCGGCGGCGAAATACACCGGCGAACGGAACACTTTGTGCCATTGATGCGGGTCGGCAGGTTCCGGACGGCGCAGATAAACCGCCAGCGGCGCGTAGTCGCGGCCCAGCCGGTTACGGCAGGTGCGCACGTAAATCGCCGCGAAGGCGTCGATGGCTTCGAAGGCTGGCGCGGGGTTGCCTTGGGGGATTTTCAGGCGGAAGCGGTAGCGATCCTCGGCGCGGGTCAACTCCAGGTCCAGCGCATCGCTGACCACCTGGTGATAACGCACGATGCGCTCGAACACTTCCCGCAAGCTGCCGCTGGCCACCAACGCATACCCGAGCGCATGGAACGTGGTCGGGCTGACAAACCGCGACACCCGCAAGCCAATCGCCGGGTCGCCACTGACCTGCACCGCGATTTCCCACAGGCGTGTGGTGCCGGACAACGGGTAACGGGCGTTCGGGTCGTCCATCAACTGCGGATCGAGCCCCGCCTGTCGGCACAGGGCGGTGCTGTCGAGGCCCAGCGCATCGAGCTGCTTGCGCAGGGCGCGGGTCCAGCTGGCGAGGGAGGTCGGTTCAGTCATGTCGATTGGCGCGTCCGGTCAACAGGTTGGCGTTCACGGCTACCGCTGTGTGAAGCATCACAGGGCAGGATGCGAACATCAATAACCAGAGGATGGAAGCATGGACGGTACTTCTGCAAGTCCCCAGCGACTGAATGCAGCACAACGATCAGCGCATATTCGCCAGGTGGTATTGGCCAAGGGCGTCGAGTTGCGTCGGCGCTACCCGATTCTCAACCATCAGGACGCCTTGGGTGCGGGCATCCTGGCCTTCGCCCTGGCCGGGATGATCGGTTCGGCAGTGCTCTATATCAACGGATACATGGACTGGTGGGCATGCTTGTTGGTCAACGCGTTTTTCGCCTCGTTGACCCATGAACTTGAGCATGACCTGATCCACAGCATGTATTTTCGCAAACAGCGGGTGCCGCATAACCTGATGATGGGCCTGGTGTGGCTGGCGCGGCCGAGCACCATCAATCCGTGGATCCGCCGCCATTTGCACCTCAACCACCACAAGGTGTCCGGCACTGAAGCCGACATGGAAGAGCGGGCGATCACCAACGGTGAGCCCTGGGGTTTTGCGCGGCTGTTGATGGTTGGCGACAACGTGATGTCGGCGCTTATCCGCATGCTGCGGGCCAAGACCTGGGCGCACAAGTTCAGCATCCTCAAGCGCTCCCTGAAAGTTTACGCACCGCTGGCGCTGATGCATTGGGGGGCGTGGTATGTGTTCCTCGGTTTTCACGCCGCCAACGGCATCGCGCATCTATCGGGGGCGCCCATCGAATGGTCGGCGACGACATTGGCGGTGATGCAAGTGATCGACATCGCTGTCGTGGTGATCATCGGTCCGAACGTGTTGCGCACGTTCTGCCTGCACTTTGTCAGCTCGAACATGCACTACTACGGTGACGTCGAGCCGGGGAATGTGATTCAGCAGACTCAGGTCTTGAACCCTTGGTGGCTGTGGCCGTTGCAGGCGTTCTGCTTCAACTTCGGCAGCAGCCACGGGATCCATCATTTTGTGGTGAAGGAGCCGTTTTACATCCGCCAGATGACGGTGCCGGTGGCGCATGAGGTGATGCGTGAGATGGGGGTTCGGTTCAATGATTTCGGGACGTTTGCACGGGCGAACCGATTTGCGCACAAGGCGACCACAGAACCCCGTCAAGTGCATGCCGCCCAGGTTTGAGCAAGGCACCCGGAAACTCAAAGGCGAAAAACGCTCGTCATCAATTTGACCCAAAGGGACGCTAAGTTGTGACGCAAGCAGCGAGGGGTCGGCGATTGCCGAAGATGATTCGTATATGTGATTTAGGTCTAATAAAGTAATTAAATATTCCTTTATTGGATAACCGATTTCGCCAATCATCGGCTTCAGGATTGTTGATCAGCGCAAACAGATTTTGAGTTTCCGGGGCCGTCTCCTTGGCAGGGTGCGGCCCCTTTTTTATTTCGGGCAAACACATATTCGATATTGGTCTTAATTAATAGCTTCTTATTCCTTAACGAATATAACTCTCCTCCCTATACTCGATCAGGAACAGACACGCAGCAGGAGAGCTCCCCCATGCGCAACGAATCAATTCGCTACCTGATTGTGCCGGGCTGGCAAGGATCGCCAGAAGATCATTGGCAAACCCACTGGCAGAACAGTCTGCCAAACAGCGCGCGGGTGGAGCAGGCCGATTGGCTGACGCCTCGTCGTGAAGACTGGGTCGCGGCGTTGGCCGAGGCGATTGCCGCCGACAGCACGCCTGTGATCCTGATCGCCCATAGCCTGGGTTGCATCACCGTTGCCCATTGGGCAGCCACCGCGCCGCTGCAATTCTTGCGTCAAGTGCGCGGCGCCTTGCTGGTCGCGCCGGCGGACGTCGAGCGCCCGGCCTGTGCGCCGGCGCTGCGCAACTTTGCGCCGATCCCGACCCATTTATTGCCTTTCCCGAGCCAGGTCGTCAGCTCTGACAACGACGCTGCCGTGAGCGCGCCACGTGCGCTTGAACTGGCGCGTCAGTGGGGCGCCGAGGCGGGAATTTTATCGGGGGCCGGGCACATCAACGTGAAGTCCGGTCACCGGCGCTGGGAGCAGGGTTTTGCCTACCTTTATCGGCTGCAGAACCGCATGGAGCAGCACGCCCTGCGTCGCGCTTGAACCCTTTCCTTTTTTTCTTTTTTTTGAATCGGCCCCCGTCTCCCGGCGGTTTTGGGCGGGAGTCTGCCATGAGTTTGCATGAAACCTTCGGTCAGCCATTGCTGACCTTTCCCGATGCGGAGAAAAGCCCGCTGAGCATCCGTGCCAAGGCGCTGGTGTTTGTCGATCCGCGTTCCCGGCAGTTGCGCCAGGAGCTGGAACAGCTGGCGCCACGTTCGATCTCAGTGTTGATTCGCGGTGAAACCGGCAGCGGTAAAGAACTGCTGGCGCGGCACATCCATCGCGCCAGTGATCGTGGCGGGTTGTTCGTGTCCGTCAATTGCGGCGCGATCAGCCCGACTTACGCCGATGCTGAACTGTTCGGCTATGCCGCCGGCAGTTACAGCGGTTCGGCCAGCAGTCGTGCCGGCTGGTTCGGCTCGGCCAACGGCGGCACCTTGTACCTGGACGAGATCGGCGACCTGCCGCTGCCGATCCAGATCAAGTTGCTCGCAGCCCTGGAAAACCACGAAGTCACCCGCGTCGGTGCGCACCAGCCGAGCCCGGTGGACGTGCGTCTGGTGGCGGCCACCAGCATCGATCTGGCCCAGGCAGTGGCGGCCGGAAAATTCCATGAGCGGCTTTATCACTACCTCAGCGAGGGCCAGCTCGAACTGCCGGCCTTGCGTGAGCGGGTGGGCGATATTTTATCGCTGGCCGAATACTTCCTCGGCATCTACAGCCAGCGCCTCGACCTGCCGGTGCCACTGATCAGCGAAGCGGCGCAGCATCTGCTGGAGCAACACAGTTGGCCGGGCAACACCCGAGAGCTGGAGAACGTCATTCACTTTGCGCTGCTGGTGAGTACGGGCGATGAGATTTTGCCGGAGCATTTGAATCTGCCCGAGGCGTCTGCATCGTTGCTACAGATCGAGCAGCAACTGAAAAAAATCCTCGGCAGCGGCTCCGCCGCCGAAAAAGAGGCCTTGAAAGACCTGCTCAAAGCGACGGGGCTTCTGTAGGAGCGAAGCTTGCTCGCGACAGCGGTGTGCCAGGCAATATTGATGTCGGCTGACACTCCCTCTTCGCGGGCAAGCCTCGCTCCTACAGGGTCGTTCGTGGATTGGACTGTATGAACAAAATGGAATATGAAAGTGAATAAAAGATATTGTTCGGGAATAAAAAATCCCGGTATCGTCCGCGTCACGCCAGCGATAGCACTTCACTGGCACCTAAACATTTAGCCGTCGTCGATGACGACCGTGATTTTCGATAAGGACACTGCATGAAAAAGGTTCTGTTGTTCACCGCATTGGCGGCTGCCCTGACCGCGGGTCTGGCCCAGGCTGGCGAGAAACTGGTGGTTGCGGCGACGCCGATTCCACATGCCGAGATTCTTGAACTGATCAAGCCTACCCTCGCCAAAGAAGGCGTGGACCTGGAAATCAAAGTCTTCACCGACTACGTTCAGCCGAACGTGCAGGTCGATCAGAAGCGTCTGGACGCCAACTACTTCCAGACCCTGCCGTACCTGAAAAGCTTCAACGAAGGCAAAGGCACGAACCTAGTGACTGTGATCGGCGTGCACGTCGAACCGTTCGGCGGCTACTCGAAGAAAGTCAAAACCCTGGCTGAGCTGAAGGACGGCGCAACCATCGCCATCCCGAACGAAGGCAGCAACAGCGGCCGTGCCCTGATCCTGCTGCAGAAGGCTGGCCTGATCGAGTTGAAAGACCCGAAAAACGCTTTGGCCACCCCGAAAGACATCGCCAAGAACCCGCACAATTTCAAGTTCAAGGAACTGGAGTCGGCCATGCTGCCGCGTGTTCTGGACCAGGTCGATCTGGACATGATCAACACCAACTACGCGCTGGACGCGGGCCTCAACCCGGCTAAAGACGCGCTGGTGATCGAAGGTGCCGATTCGCCTTACGTGAACTTCCTGGTGGCACGTCCGGACAACAAGGACAGCGTTGCCATCCAGAAACTGGCCAAGGCCCTGACCAGCCCGGAAGTGAAGGCGTTCATCGACAAGAAATACAGCGGCGCGGTACTGCCGGCGTTCTGATTCACCGCCGTCTCGAACCCCTTCAAGGTTTCAAACGTCGACGGCTACTACAGCGTCGGCGTTTTTTATTGCGCCAAGATCAAAAGATTTCAGGCCACCCGCGTCTTCAACGCCCTGCGCAGCGCCACCAGCAATTTCACGATGTCCTGCGGATCCAGCCGCGGCGGCACTTTTACGTCAGCCATGTTCTCTTCCTTGTGATGGTTCGGCCGGGGGAGTCTGGCCAAAAGCTGCACGTCCTTGGAGGGGCATTTTGAAAAAAAGATCCCTCCTACAGCGCAAAGGAAAATAACCGCCCCCCGCTGCCGTCGCAAATCCGCAGAATAGTTTTTTGCGTGATATCAATATGCTTTAACGGTATTTAAATTCCTCTTTTTATACCTTTAAAGTTGGCGCCTGCCGGGTGGTTATCCACTGCCCATGGACTGCGCCATCGCCGCTTACCGAGCGGCGTACAGGATGTTCAATGACCTTCGATTACGCGTTTATCCTCAGCACCCTGCCGGCGTTTCTCAAAGCCGTTGGCGTGACGCTGCAGGTCGGTTTCATCGCTATCGGCACTTCGTTGCTGGTGGCGCTGATCAACGCGACGATTCTGGTGTTTCGCACGCCTTACCTGCAGCGCCTGGTCGGGCTGTATGTGGAGTTGGCGCGTAACACGCCATTGCTGATCCAGTTGTTCTTCGTCTACTTCGCCTTGCCGGCCCTGGGCATCAAAGTCTCGGGCTTCGCCGCAGCGATCATCACCATGACCTTTCTCGGTGGAGCCTACCTCACCGAAGTCCTGCGTGCCGGCGTGGATGCCGTGCCCCAGGCGCAACTTGAGTCCGGTCGTTCAATTGGCTTGTCCCACGGGCAATTGCTGCGCTATGTGATCTTGCCGCAGGCCGGCATCCTCAGCCTGCCGTCGCTGTTCGCCAATTTCATATTCCTGCTCAAGGAAACCACGGTGGTCTCGGCGGTGGCGGTGCCGGAGATTCTCTACACCACCAAGAGCTACATTGCGCTCTATTACAAAACCTACGAAATGCTCGCCGTGCTGACGTTGATCTGCGTGCTGTTGTTTTTGCCGTTGTCGCTGCTGCTCAGCCGTCTGGAAAGGAGGCTCCAGCATGGCCAGTTCGGGTCTTGAGTTGCTCATGGTGTCGTTGCCGCAATTGGGCAAGGGCGCTGCACAAACCTTGTCGATTTCATTCCTGAGCATCGCCTTCAGCACCGTCGGCGGGGTGCTCTACGGCGTGTTGCGCACGCTGAATTCGACATGGCTCAACGCAATGCTGCGGGTTTATCTGGAATTGTTCCGGGCGATCCCGGTGCTGGTCTGGTTGTATTTGTTGTTCTTCGGCCTGCCGATTTTTTTCGGCCTGAGCATTCCGAGCTTCTGGTGCGCGGTGCTGGTGCTGTCGCTGTGGGGCGCCAGCGAAGTCGGGGAAGTGGTGCGCGGCGCCTTGCATTCGTTACCGCGCGGCCAGCGAGAAGCGGGATTGTCGATTGGCTTGAACGGCCCGCAACTCTATGGCTACGTGCTGCTGCCCCAGGCGCTGAAACGCATGACGCCGCCGACCATCAACGTCTACACGCGGATCATCAAGACCAGCTCCCTGGCGGTGCTGATCGGCGTGGTGGACGTGATCAAGGTCGGCCAGCAGATCATCGAGCGCACCTACGAATCGGTACTGATCTACGGCGCGCTGTTTCTGTTTTTCTTTTTCATCTGCTACCCGCTGTCAGCCGCTTCCCGCGTGCTGGAGCGGCGCTGGACGCAAGCATGAGCGCATTGATCGAGTTCAAGGGTTTCAACAAGTTTTTCGGCGAGCAGCAGGTGCTCAACGGCATCGACCTGAAGGTGAGAACGGGCGAAGTGATCGTCATCCTCGGCCCCAGCGGCTGTGGCAAAAGCACCTTGCTGCGCTGCCTCAACGGCCTGGAAGTCGCTCACAGCGGCAGCTTGAATTTTGCCGGGCGGGAGTTGCTGGACAAGGGCACCGACTGGCGCGAAGTGCGTCAGCAGATCGGCATGGTATTCCAGAGTTATCACCTGTTTCCGCACATGAGCGTGCTCGATAACGTGCTGCTTGGCCCGGTGAAAGTGCAGAAGCGCGACCGCCGCGAAGCCCGTGCCCAGGCCGAAGCCTTGCTGGAGCGCGTAGGCCTGTTGGACAAGCGCGACGCGTTCCCGCGTCAGCTCTCCGGTGGTCAGCAGCAGCGCATCGCCATCGTCCGTTCGCTGTGCATGAACCCCCAAGTCATGCTCTTTGACGAAGTCACCGCCGCCCTCGACCCGGAGATGGTCAAGGAGGTACTCGAAGTGATTCAGGGCCTGGCCCGCGAGGGCATGACCTTATTGATTGTCACCCACGAAATGGCCTTCGCCCGCGCCGTGGCCGACCGCATCGTGTTCATGGACGCCGGGCGCATCCTTGAGCAACACCCCCCCGAGATTTTCTTTACGAACCCGCAAACCGCACGAGCGCAGCAGTTCCTGGAGAAGTTCTCCTTCGTCGCCGCACTACCCAAAACGACTCAAATAAAGGAATTGGAACTGCCATGAAAACTGCCAAGTCTTCTCTGCTGCTACTCCCGCTGTTCGGCCTGGCGCTGCTGGCCGGTTGCAACAAAACCGAAGAGCCGGCCAAGCCGAAAGTCGCCAGCGTCAGCAGCGCACCGGCCGGTTACCTGGAAAAGATCAAAGCCCGGGACAAGCTGATTGTCGGCGTGTTCACCGACAAACCGCCGTTCGGTTTTGTCGATGAAGCCGGGCGCTACGTGGGGTTCGATACCGACATTGGCCGCCAATTCGCCAAGGATCTGTTGGGCGATGAAAACAAAGTCGAGTTCGTGGCGGTGGAGCCGGCGAGCCGGATTCCATTCCTGCAAAGCGACAAGGTCGACCTGATCCTGGCCAACATGACCGTCACCCCGGAGCGCAAGGAAGCGGTGGACTTCACCAACCCGAACCTCAAGGTGGCGGTGCAGGCGCTGGTGCCGCAGGCCAGTTCAGTGAAGAACCTTGATGACCTGGCGACCCGCACGACTATCGTGACCACGGGCACCACAGCCGATGTCTGGCTGACCAAAAATCACCCGGACTGGAAACTGCTGAAGTTCGAGAAAAACTCCGAGTCCCTGCAAGCCCTGGCCAATGGTCGCGGCGACGCTTATGCGCAGGACAATCTGGTGTTGTTCAGTTGGGCCAAACAAAACCCGGGCTACCGTGTACTGGAGCAGAAGTTGGGCGCCGAAGCACCGATCGCCCCGGCGGTAAAGAAGGGCAACATCGAACTGCGTGATTGGGTGAATGCGGAGTTGGCGAAGCTGGGTGAGGATAAATTTTTGCTCAAGCTGTACGACCAGTACGTGCGTAAAGAGCTGAGCGATGACACCAGGCCTGAGAGCGTGATTGTCGAGGGTGGGAAGTGGCAGGGGTGATTTGCTTCAGCTGATCGTTCCCACCTGTGGTGAGGGAGCTTGTTCCCTCGCCACAGAGCGAGGGAACGATCAGTGTGTCTCAGTCAGGCCAATACCACACCGGCTCATCCAGCATCCGCTGCCCGACCATCCCGGTCTGGCCGAAATCTTTCTCCAGCACAATGCAATTGCATTCCGGGTCTTGCTGCAATGCCGAGATCAAGCGCCGCGCATGGGACACCACCCACACCTGGCACTGTTCGGACGCTCGAATAATCAACCGCGCCAACGCCGGCAACAAGTCCGGATGCAGACTGGTTTCCGGCTCATTCAGCACCATCAGCGTCGGCGGCCGGGGTGTCAGCAATGCCGCGACCAGCAACAGATAGCGCAACGTCCCGTCCGACAATTCGGCGGCGGACAGTGGCCGCAACAACCCTTCCTGATAAAACTCGATTGCAAATCGGCCACCTTGCAGCAATGCGATGTTCAGCGTCGCGCCAGGGAACGCATCGCTGATCGCCGCCTGCAAGGCTTCGGGATCGCCGATTTCGCGGATGGTCTGTAATGCCGCCGCAAGGTCGCGACCGTCGTGGTGCAACACCGGTGTGCGAGTGCCCAGTTGTGGTTGTCGCGCCGGAGCTTCGGCATCGCTGCGAAAGTGATCGTAGAAGCGCCAACGGCGGATGAATTCACGCAGCTGCAAGACTTCCGGCGAGGTACGCAAGCTACCAACCTGATCGAACAGGCTGTCGAAATTCGGCGTGCGCTGGGCCAGCACCTCCCAGCCGCGTCCGGCCCGTGTGCGAATCATCGGGCCGTCGCGATCCACCAGCAGGCTGGCCGGGCGATAGAACGGCCCGGACCAGATGCATTCCCTTTTGATTTCCGGGTCCAGAGAAAACGCGGAAAGACTCGGTTCCGCAAGGCCCAGCGCGATCGAGTAGCTGAAGTCTTCGCCGGCAAACCCCAGGCGCAGGCGCTTGACGCCGTGTCGCATGGTTGCCTGGACCGGGATTTCACCAGTGCGCATGCGCTGGATGATGGTTTCCGGCCCGGCCCAGAAGGTCGAATCCAGCCCACCCTCGCGTGCCAAGCCATTGACCACTCCACCCTGAGCAGTTTCCGCCAGCAGGCGCAAGGCGCGGTAGAGATTGGATTTACCGCTGCCGTTGGGGCCGGTGATCAGGTTCAGCCGTTCGAGCGGAATCACCAATTTATTGATCGAGCGGTAGTTGGCCACCGCGAGGGTTTTGAGCATGGGGAGCTTCCTGCTGCAGGGTCCGCCAGTTTGTCTTATCGTCGGCGACTGTGATCGTCTGTGACGAGGGAGCTTGCTCTTGCTGGGCTACGAAGCGGCTCAAAAAAGTTAAACGAGGTGTGTCAGGCAAAACGAGATAGCAGGTTTGCGTCTGTTGCGCAGCCGAGCGGGAGCAAGCTCCCTCGCCACAGGATAGTCCCCAGGCCATAAGGTACGTAGCAAACCCGTGCACCTGTTGAACCCTGTTCTAAGCTCACAGTCGTATCGTCACTGGCACGTACGTACAACGCAAAGGAGTCTGCATGGCGGGTCCCGGATTGAAATTAATGGTTGGCCTGAGCCTCTTCGCCTTGCTGACCGCCTGTGGCGAAAAAAAGCCCGTCGAGAAGGACCGTCCGCGAGTCTTCGTGCAAGAGGTCAAGCCAACCGATTACGCCGCCGCGGTGACACTCACCGGTGATGTTCAGGCCCGAGTCCAGACCGAGTTGTCGTTCCGCGTGGGCGGCAAGATCATCCAGCGTATGGTCGATGTCGGTGACCGGGTGTCGGCCAAACAAGTGCTGGCCAGGCTTGACCCCAAAGACCTGCAAACCAATGTCGATTCGGCCCAGGCCCAGGTGGTTGCCGAGCAGGCGCGGGTCAAACAGTCTGCCGCCGCCTTCGTTCGCCAGCAAAAACTCCTGCCCAAGGGCTACACCAGCCAGAGCGAATACGACTCCGCCCAAGCGGCCTTGCGCAGTAGCCAGAGCGCATTGAGCGCGGCTCAAGCGCAATTGGCCAACGCCCGCGATCAACTGAGCTACACCGCGTTGATTGCCGATGCACCAGGCGTGATTACCGCGCGCCAGGCCGAAGTCGGCCAGGTGGTGCAGGCCACGGTGCCGATTTTCAGCCTGGCCCGGGATGGCGAGCGTGACGCGGTGTTCAACGTTTACGAATCGCTGCTGACCGAGCCGCCGTCGGACCGATCGATTGTGGTCAGCCTGCTCGACAATCCGAAAATCAAGACCACGGGCACCGTTCGGGAGGTCACGCCAGCGGTGTCCGCGCAGACCGGCACGGTGCAAGTCAAAGTCAGCCTCGATGGTCTCCCTGAAGGCATGCAGCTCGGCTCGGTGGTGAGCGCCACGGCCAAGCCAGTGGGTAAAACCGCAGTGGAACTGCCCTGGGCGGCCCTGACCAAAAACCTCAGCGACCCGGCCGTGTGGCTGGTGGACGCCGAGGGCAAGGCGCAGTTGCACACGGTCACCGTTGGCCGTTACCTGACCGGCAAAGTCATTGTCAGCGCCGGCCTCACCGGTGGCGAAAAAGTCGTCACTGCGGGCGGCCAGTTGCTGCACCCGGGCGTACGGGTGGAGGTCGTCGAAAATACCGATCAGACCCCAACCACAGGAGCCCAACCATGAAGCACCTGTTGCTGTTGTCCGCCGCTGTACTGCTGGTCGCCTGTTCCAAGGAAGAAGCGCCGCCAGAACCGGTGCGGCCGGTGTTGTCTGTGGAAGTGAAAGCGCTCCATCAAGAGGATCTCGGCCGGTTCGCCGGCAGCATTCAGGCCCGTTACGAAAGCAATGTCGGTTTCCGGGTGCCGGGGCGTATCGCCAGCCGCAATGTCGATGTCGGCGCCGAAGTCCAGAAAGGCGCCTTGCTCGCCACCCTCGACCCCACCGATCAGCAGAACCAGTTGCGCTCGGCCCAGGGTGACCTGGCGCGTGTTCAGGCGCAGCTCATCAACGCCCAGGCCAACGCCCGGCGTCAGCAGGAGTTGTTCAATCGCGGGGTCGGTGCCCAGGCACAACTGGACATCGCCCAGACCGAACTGAAAACCACCCAGGCGTCCCTCGATCAAGCCAGGGCCGCCGTCAACCAGGCGCAGGACCAACTCAACTACGTCGAGCTGCGCACCGATCACAAAGCCATTGTCACCGCGTGGAATGCCGAAGCCGGGCAAGTGGTGACCGCCGGCCAGCAAGTGGTGACCCTGGCGCAGCCGGACATCAAGGAAGCAGTGATCGACTTGCCCGACACCCTGGTCGATGATTTGCCGGCCGACGTGGTGTTCCAGGTCGCCTCGCAGCTGGACCCGAGCATCACCAGCTCCGCCATCGTGCGTGAAATCGAACCCCAGGCCCAAAGCGCGACCCGTACCCGTCGTGCCCGCCTGAGCCTGACTGATACGCCACCGGGTTTTCACCTCGGCACGGCGATCAGCGTGACCCTCAGCTCTGAAATCAAACCACGCCTCGAACTGCCGGCGAGCGCATTGCAGGAGGTCGATGGGAAAACACGGATCTGGATCGTCGATCCACAGACGCAAACCGTTGCCCCACGGGAGGTCAGCCTGATCAGCCGGACCGACGACACGGTAGTCGTGGCCAACGGAGTGAAGTCCGGCGAGCGGGTGGTCAGTGCCGGTGTGAATAGCCTCAAGCCGGGGCAGAAAGTGAGAATTGATGAGGGCAGCCCGCAATGAAAGGGAGTTTCAACTTATCCGAGTGGGCCCTCAAGCATCAGTCGTTTGTCTGGTATTTGATGTTCGTCGCGCTGTTGATGGGCGTGTTCTCCTACCTGAACCTGGGCCGCGAAGAAGACCCGTCGTTCACCATCAAAACCATGGTGATCCAGACCCGCTGGCCCGGCGCGACCCAGGAAGAAACCCTCAAGCAGGTCACTGACCGGATCGAGAAAAAACTCGAAGAACTCGACTCGCTCGATTACGTGAAAAGCTACACCCGCCCCGGTGAATCGACGGTCTTCGTTAACCTGCTCGACACCACCAGCGCCAAGGACATTCCGCAAATCTGGTACCAGGTGCGCAAGAAGATCAACGACATCCGCGGCGACTTCCCGCAAGGCCTGCAAGGGCCGGGCTTCAACGATGAGTTCGGTGACGTGTTCGGTTCGGTGTATGCCTTTACCTCTGACGGCCTGTCGATGCGCCAGCTACGTGATTACGTGGAACAGGTGCGTGCCGAAATCCGTGAAGTGCCAGGGTTGGGCAAGGTCGAAATGATCGGCGAGCAGGATGAAGTGCTGTACCTGAACTTCTCCACCCGCAAACTCGCCGCCCTCGGCATCGATCAGCGCCAGGTGGTGCAGAGCCTGCAATCACAGAATGCCGTGACCCCGGCGGGAGTGATCGAGGCCGGCCCGGAGCGGATTTCGGTGCGGACCTCGGGGCAGTTTGCCTCTGAGAAAGACCTGGCCAACGTCAACCTGAAGCTCAACGACCGCTTCTACCGCCTGGCCGACATCGCCGACATCAGCCGTGGCTATGTCGATCCTGCCACCCCGGAGTTTCGTTTCAACGGCCAGCCGGCCATCGGCCTGGCAATCGCCATGAAGAAGGGCGGCAACATCCAGGCATTTGGCAAGGCGCTGCATCTGCGCATGAACGAGCTGACGGCCGACCTGCCGGTGGGCGTTGGCGTGCACAACGTTTCCGATCAGGCCGAAGTGGTGGAAGAAGCCGTCGGCGGTTTCACCAGTGCATTGTTCGAGGCCGTGGTGATCGTGCTGATTGTCAGCTTCGTCAGCCTTGGCGTGCGCGCCGGGCTGGTGGTGGCGTGTTCGATTCCGTTGGTGCTGGCGATGGTCTTCCTCTTCATGGAATACAGTGGCATCACCATGCAGCGGATTTCCCTCGGAGCGCTGATCATCGCTCTCGGCCTGCTGGTGGACGACGCGATGATCACGGTGGAGATGATGGTCACGCGCCTGGAAATGGGCGAAACCAAAGAACAGGCGGCGACCTTCGCCTACACCTCGACGGCGTTCCCGATGCTCACCGGCACGCTGGTTACCGTCGCCGGTTTCGTGCCGATCGGTTTGAACGCGAGCTCCGCCGGTGAGTACACCTTCACGCTGTTCGCGGTGATCGCGGTGGCCATGCTGGTGTCATGGATCGTCGCCGTGCTGTTCGCCCCGGTGCTCGGTGTGCATATTCTGAGCAGCAATGTGAAACCTCACGACGCAGAGCCAGGGCGCATCGGTCGGGCGTTCAATGGCGGCCTGCTGTGGGCCATGCGCAACCGCTGGTGGGCCATCGGTATCACCGTGGCGCTGTTCGTGCTCTCGGTGTTTTCCATGCAGTTCGTGCAGAACCAGTTCTTCCCGTCCTCGGACCGCCCGGAAATCCTCGTCGACCTGAACCTGCCGCAAAACGCCTCGATCGCCGAAACCCGCAAAGCCGTGGACAAGCTCGAAGCGACGCTCAAGGGCGACCCGGACATCGTGCGCTGGAGCACCTACATCGGCGAGGGTGCGATCCGTTTCTACCTGCCTCTCGACCAGCAGTTGCAGAACCCGTACTACGCGCAACTGGTGATCGTCAGCAAAGGCCTGGAGTCACGCACGGCGCTGACTGCTCGTTTGCAAAAGCGCTTGCGTGAAGACTTCGTCGGCATCGGCAGTTACGTCCAGGCCCTGGAAATGGGCCCGCCGGTGGGGCGTCCGATTCAATACAGGGTCAGCGGTAAAGACATCGATCAAGTGCGCAAACACGCGATTGCCCTGGCCACTGAACTGGATAAAAACCCGCACATCGGCGAGATCATTTACGACTGGAACGAACCGGGCAAAGTGCTGCGCATCGACATCGCGCAAGACAAGGCGCGGCAACTGGGGCTGTCGTCGGAAGACGTGGCGAACCTGATGAACAGCATCGTCGTCGGCTCGCCGGTGACGCAGGTCGATGACGACATCTACCTGATCGACGTGGTCGGCCGCGCTGAAGATGCCGAGCGCGGCAGCCCGGAAACCTTGCAGAACTTGCAGATCGTCACCCCCGGCGGTACTTCGATACCGCTGCTGGCGTTTGCCACGGTGCGCTACGAACTGGAGCAACCGCTGGTATGGCGTCGTGACCGCAAACCGACCATCACCATCAAGGCTGCGGTGCGCGACGAGATTCAGCCGACCGACCTGGTGAAGCAGTTGCAACCGGACATCGACAAGTTCGCCGCCGGTTTGCCGGTGGGCTACAAAGTCGCCACTGGCGGCACGGTGGAGGAAAGCGGCAAGGCCCAGGGACCGATTGCCAAGGTCGTGCCGTTGATGCTGTTTTTGATGGCGACCTTCCTGATGATCCAGTTGCACAGCGTGCAGAAGCTGTTCCTGGTGGCCAGCGTCGCGCCGCTCGGCTTGATCGGCGTGGTGCTGGCGCTGATCCCGACGGGCACGCCCATGGGCTTCGTGGCGATCCTCGGGATTCTGGCGCTGATCGGCATCATCATCCGCAACTCGGTGATTCTGGTGACCCAAATCGATTCTTTCGAGAAGAGCGGTTATACGCCGTGGGACGCGGTGGTGCAGGCCACGGAACATCGGCGTCGGCCGATTTTGTTGACGGCAGCGGCGGCGAGCATGGGGATGATCCCGATTGCCCGGGAAGTGTTCTGGGGGCCGATGGCCTACGCGATGATTGGCGGGATCATCATCGCCACCTTGCTGACGCTGCTGTTTTTGCCGGCGCTGTATGTGGCCTGGTACAAGGTACGCGAGCCGAAGAAACAAGCGCCGTAACGATCAGTCGGCTCGACGCCAAACGCTGGCCAACCAAGGCTGCTGCTCCCGCGGCAGCCCCGCCGGCCGGTAGTAGTGCTCCAGCTCCACAAACCCCGCCTCGGTCAGCATTTGTTGCCACGCCGCCAGGTCGTAATACGCCCCATAACGCGGTCCGTTCCAGCCTTCCTGATTCTCGCCACGGGGATTGGAACTGAACAACACACCGCCCGGCTTCAATGTCGCGCGCAGTTGCTTCAACACCCTGGGCAACTCCTGACTCGGGACATGAAACAGCACCGCATTGGCAAAAATCCCGTCAAACCGCTCGGCTGGCAGATCGAGCTTCAGGAAGTCCTGCTGCCAGACCTCACACCCGCTGTCGTCCCGGGCCATCTGCGCAAGCTTTTCCGAACCGTCGAGCCCGATGGCGATGTGGCCCAGGCGGGTGAAGGTTTTCAGGTCGCGGCCGGGGCCACAGCCAAAGTCGAGAATGCTGAAGGGCGCCTTACCCTGGATGTGCCGTAGCAGGGCATCGATGTTCTGGCTGACATCGTGATCGCGAGTGCCTTCACGGAAGTCCTCGGCCACCGCGTTGTAATGGCCCAGGGTGGTAGAGGTGATCTGCTCCAGGTCGGCGGGAGTCTGTTTCATGGTCGGCTGCACAGAAAAAGAAAGAAGCACTGACTATAAGCGCTTTCGCACTTTTGATCTTGATTCAGCGCTTGTTCAACCCCCGCGCCAACCGATCCCCACCCAACTGAATCACCGCCACCAACACCACCAGCAACACAATCACCGTCAACATGATCTGGCTGTCAAAGCGCTGATACCCATATCGATAAGCAATGTCGCCCAACCCACCAGCGCCAATCGCCCCGGCCATGGCCGACGAGTTGATCATGGTCACCAGCGTAATGGTGAAGCCGCCGACAATCCCCGGCAGCGCCTCGGGCAGCAGCACATGCCAGACGATATGCCAGCGTCGGCACCCCATCGCCTGCGCCGCTTCGATCAACCCGTGGTCGACTTCCCGCAGGCTGACTTCGGCGATGCGTGCGAAGAACGGTGTGGCGGCGATGGTCAGCGGCACCACCGCCGCCCAAACGCCATAGGTGGTGCCGACGATCAACCGGGTGAACGGAATCAGCGCCACCATCAAAATCAGAAACGGAATCGAGCGGAACAGGTTCACGAACGCGCCCAGTGCGCGGTTCAGCGCCGGTGCTTCGTAGATCCCGCCCTTGGTGCTGGTGACCAGGATCACCGCCAGCGGAATGCCCGCCAGCAGCGCTATCAGCGATGACACGCCGACCATCAGGAAGGTGTCGATGAAACCTTGCAGCAATCGATCAAACCACATAACCCAGCACCTCCACCTGTTGCGCCCAATGCCCGGCGCGTTGACGTAATTCCTCTGCGCCAAGGGACGAACCGGTCACCGCCAGCAGTAATTGCCCCAGCGCATGGCCCTGAATCCGTTCCACGCCCCCTTGCAGCAAACGCACGCGGCCACCGAGGGCGCTGAAAAGCGCCGCCAGGTCTGGCTCGTCGCGGGTATTGCCGGTGAATTGCAAGCGCAGGACCACGGCAGCGCCCGAAGACTGCGGCTGTGCCCGCAAGCGGCTTTGCAGTTCATCCGGCAGGCCGTGTTGCAGCGGCGCGAGCAAGGTCTTGCTCACTTCATGCTGCGGGTTGCCGAAGACCTCCCAGACCGGCCCTTGCTCGACGATTCGCCCGTGTTCCAACACCACGACCCGATCACAGATGTCGCGGATCACCGCCATCTCGTGGGTGATCAGCACGATGGTCAGGCCCAGGCGCTGATTGATCTCGCGCAACAGGCCGAGGATCGATTGGGTGGTCTCCGGATCGAGGGCCGAAGTGGCCTCGTCGCACAGCAGAATCTCCGGGTCATGCACCAACGCACGGGCGATGCCGACACGTTGTTTCTGGCCGCCGGAAAGCTGCGCCGGATAAGCTTTGTGTTTACCTTGCAGACCCACCAGTTCGAGCAATTCACGGACCTTTTGCTCGCGTTTTTCCTTGGGTACACCCGCGACTTTCAGCGGCAACTCGACGTTCTGCCAAACCGTCTTGGCCGACATCAGATTGAAGTGCTGGAAGATCATGCCGATGCGTCGGCGCAGCGCCACCAGGCGGTCTTCATCGAACTCGCCGATGTCCACCTGATCGATCAGCACTCGCCCGCTACTCGGTTGTTCGAGGCGGTTGATGGTACGGATCAGAGACGACTTGCCGGCACCGCTGCGCCCGATGATGCCGAACACTTCGCCGCGTTGGATTGCCAGGTCGATACCGTGCAGAGCCGCCACCGGACCTTGCTGGCCATTGTAGGTTTTGCCCAGGCCGATGAAGCGCACGTGGGCGCGGTTCAGCTCGGGGTGGAGCTCGGTGCGTTCAGCACTGTGTGGCTCTGGAGTCTCCAGTCGCCGTTGGATGGCGGCCGTCATGCTCAGCTTTCCCAGCCGGCTTGATAGAGCTTGCCGTGGGCTTTATCCAGTGCCGCGCGAACGGCTGGCGAGTGCTGATAGATGTCGACGAACTTGATCAGGCGCGGGTCGGTTTTGCTTTTCGGCTGGATCACGAACTGGATCACGTATTCCTTGTGATCGAGACCATCGAACAGCAGGGCCGAGCTGGCATCGAAGGTTTTCGACAGGCGAATGTAGGCCGGATAACCCTGGACCAGATCGGCGTCGTCGTAGGCGCGTACCAGTTGCACGGCTTCGACCTGAAGGATTTTGATTTTCTTCGGGTTGGCGATGATGTCCTCTTCGGTGGCCTTGTAGCCGACGCCCGGTTTGAGGGTGATCAAGCCTGCCTTGGCTAGCAGTTGCAGGCCGCGACCGCTGTTGATCGGGTCGTTGGCGATGGCCACGCTGGCGCCTTCTGGCAACTCGGCGAAGCTTTTGTATTTCTTCGAATAGAGGCCGACGTTGTTGATGATGCCCGGGGCGAACGGCACCAGATCAAAGCCGGCCGCGGCCTTGGCGTTTTCCAGGAACGGGATGTGCTGGAAATAGTTCACGTCGATGTCGCCCGAGGCGAGGCTGACGTTGGGAGCGATCCAGTCGCTGAATTCCACCAGTTCGACTTTCAGGCCTTGTTTGCTGGCTTCCTCTACAGCGGCTTCCAGCGGAATGGCGAAGGCGGCGGTGGTGCCGACCTTCAACGGCGCGTCGGCGGCGAAGGTGATGGAGCTGAAGAGGCCGAGGGCCAGGGCCAGTGCTTTGACTGGGTGGGATAAGAGTTTTTTGGTCATGATGATTTTCCAGTCAATTGTTTAATGTGCATGCTTTTGTGGCGAGGGAGCTTGCTCCCGCTGGGCTGCGAAGCGGCCCCAAAGCCATTCAATGAGGTCAGTCAGTTGAAACTCGCCAGCAGGTTTTGCGACTGCTGCGCAGTCGAGCGGGAGCAAGCTCCCTCGCCACAGTTTTTAGTGTCGGTAGTGGGAGCCCGTATGTTGCTCAGGCAAATGTGCGTCACGCTGAAACAGCTTTTCCCGCAGACTGCCGCCGTCGTAAGCGGTCTTGTACGAGCCCCTGCGTTGCAACTCGGGAATCACCAGCTCAATGAAGTCCACATAGCTTTCCGGGGTGACGATCCTTGTCAGGTTGAAGCCGTCGAGGCCGGTTTCGGCGATCCATGATTCCAGCTCATCGGCCACTTGCTCAGGCGAGCCGACCACGGTGATGTAGCGGCCGCCGAGGGCGTGTTGTTCCAGCAGTTTGCGGCGGGTCCAGTCGTTGTTTTGCAGGTTCTTGGTGGCGGACTGGATGGCGTTGCTCTTCACGTACTGGATCGGTTCGTCGAGTTCGTACTCGGAAAAATCGATCCCGGTGGACGCCGAAAAGTGCGCCACGCCGGCCTCGGCGCTGGCGTAGCTCAGGTACTCGGCATGCTTGGCCCAGGCCAGTGCTTCGGTGGCGCCGACGATCACGTTCAAGCCCATGAACACCTTGATGTCCCAAGGATTGCGCCCGGCCTCGACGGCGCTGGCGCGAACCTTGTCCACTTGAGCCCGGGTCGCCGGTTTGTTCTGGCCGCTGATGAACACGCACTCGGCATGCCGACCGGCGAACAGCAAACCGCGATCGGAGCTGCCGGCCTGGAACAGCACCGGCGTGCGTTGCGGCGACGGCTCGCAGAGGTGATAACCCTCGACCTGATAGAATTCGCCCTTGTGCTCGACCTTGTGCACTTTGTCTGGCTGGGCGTAGATCCGTTGCTCGCGGTCGTTGAGCACCGCGCTGTTTTCCCAGCTGCCTTCCCAGAGTTTGTAGAGCACTTGCAGGTATTCGTCGGCCTGGTCGTAACGTCGGTCGTGTTCCACCTGCTCGCTGAGGCCCATGGCTTTGGCGGCGCTGTCCAGATAGCCGGTGACGATGTTCCAGCCGACCCGGCCGCGACTCAGATGATCAAGCGTCGACAGGCGTCGGGCGAACAGATACGGCGGCTCGTAGGTCAGGTTAGCGGTCAGGCCGAAGCCGAGGTTCTTGGTGACCGCTGCCATGGCCGAGACCAGGAGCAGCGGATCGTTGACCGGCAATTGGATCGACTCTTTGAGCGGCACGTCGATCGAGTTCTGGTAGACGTCGTACACGCCGACGATGTCGGCGATGAACAGACCGTCGAACAGTCCGCGCTCCAGCAGTTGCGCCAGTTCGGTCCAGTATTCGATCGTCTTGTACTGGGTGGACGTGTCCCGTGGGTGGGTCCACAGGCCATGGTTGATGTGCCCGATGCAGTTCATGTTGAACGCGTTGAGCAGGATCTTCTTTTTGCTCATCAAATGGTCCCCCGCAACGGCGGGTTTTCATCGTTGAGGTAGTAATTGCCCACCGCGTGATACTTCCAGCGCACCGGGTCGTGCAGGGTGTGCACCCGGGCGTTGCGCCAGTGGCGATCGAGGCCGTGCTCAATCAGGGTCGCCTGGCTACCAGCCAGTTCGAACAACGTGCTGCCGGCGGCGAGGGAGATCTCGGTGCTGATGGCCCGGGCTTCGGCAACCACAATCGACGCGGCGGCGACGGTCTCGGCATTGGTGTCGGCCTGGGCCCGGTCGAGGAATTCGCCGGAGCGTTCCAGCAAGGCTTCGGTGGCGTGCAGACGAATACTCAAGTGGCCGAAACTCTTGATGGTCAGCGGGTCTTCGGTGGCTGTTTCATGCGTGGCGTCGATCCACGGTCGGGTTTTGGTGCGCACGAAATGCAATGCATCTTCATAGGCTGCGCGGGCAATGCCGGTGTCGATCGCGGCGTGGAGAATCTGCGCCAATGGGCCGACAGTGGTCGGGCGCTCGAACGCGCTTTGAAATGGAATCACGTCCTCGGCGGCAACGTAGACATCCTCGAACACCACCGAACCGCTGCCGGTGGTGCGCTGGCCGAAGCCGCTCCAGTCGTCGATGACCGTCAGGCCTTTGCTGTTGTGCGGGACGAAGGCCAGCTGTTGCACGCCGTTTTCATCCACTACTGAGGTGGGTATGCGCTGGGCGTAAATGGCGCCGGTGGCGTAGAATTTGCGGCCGTTGATGCGATAGCCATCACCGTCGCGGGTCAGGCGGGTGACGCGGTCATGGGCGGTTTTGGTGCCCAGTTCCGCCAGTGCATTGCCGAAACGCTGGCCGGCCAGCACTTCGGCGTACAGGCGTTTTTTCTGCTCATGGCTGCCGTTCACACGGAGCACTTCGAGGGCGTAGAAATGGTTCTGCGGGATCTGCCCCAGGGAGCCGTCAGCCTGGGCGATCAACGCGATCACTTTGGCCAGGGTGACGTTGGAAACCCCGGCGCCGCCGTATTCCTTTGGCACGCTGATGCCCCAAAGACCCGAACGGGAAAACACTTCCAGTTCCGGGTGCGGCAAACGACGTTCGCGGTCGCGCAGGGCGCTGTCGCGTTTGAAGTCGTCGGCCAGGTCACCGGCGACGATCAGGGCTTGCTCATCGCTGGTAATGACCGCGACGTTTCGAGAAAGAGACATGTGTTTCTCCAGCGATCTGGTCGTTAAATCCAGGAGTGGCGAGCCGGCAACGTGCCGTTCAAGTGATAAGCGCCAACCGCGTGATACTTCCAGCGCACCGGGTCGTGCAGCGTGTGCACCCGGGCATTGCGCCAGTGGCGGTCGAGGTTGAACTCGGCGAGGGTGGCGCGGCTGCCGGCCAGCTCGAAGAGTTTTTCGCTGGCCAGCAGCGAGATCTCGGTGGTCAGCACTTTGGCCTCGGCAACGGCAATCGAGGCGCGTGCCGCAGACTCGGTGGTGAGCGGCGCGGCGTTGACCTGATCGAGCACTTGCCCGGCCTTGCGCAGCAGCGCTTCGGCGGCGTGCAGTTCAATTTTCAGCTTGCCGATATCGGCGATCACGTAGAGGTCGTCGCTGGCCCGTTCGACCTTGGCGTCGATCCAGGGCCGGGCACGGGTTTTCACGAATTCGATGGCGTCATCGATAGCGCCCCGGGCGATGCCGGCGTCGATGGCTGCTTGAATCAGCTGCGATACGGCGCCCTGAGTGTTCGGGCTGTCGTTGATCCTCCAGTTATCCACCACCAACTCGGCGTCGACCCGCACGTTGTTGAGCAAAATGGTGCCGCTGGCGGTGGTGCGCTGGCCGAATCCCGACCAGTCGTCAACGATGCGCAAACCCGGCGTGCCACGACGAACGAAGGCCAACACTTGCTTGCCGTCGTCGTTCAGCGCCTTGACTGCCACCCAATGGGCGAACAAGGCGCCGGTGGAGTAGAACTTCTGCCCGTTGATGACGAAGCCATCGCCGTCTGCGGTGATTCGCGCCTTGAGCTCCAGGGTATTTTTGGTACCGCGCTCCGGCCCCGCGTTACCGATCCGCCAGCCTTCGAGCACGCTTTTGAACAGCTGTTTTTTCTGCGACTCGGTGGCACTGCCCAGTATCAGGTTGAGAATCCCGAACTGGTTCTGCGGGATCTGCCCCAGGGCCGGGTCGGCTGCGGAAATGATCGCGAAGACTTCGGCAACGGTGACGAATGAAACCTGTGGGCCGCCGTACTCACGCGGGATGGCAATGCTGCCCAGGCCGCTGCGGGTGAACTGTTCGATTTCCGACCAGGGCAACTTGCGCTGCTGGTCACGTTTGGCGGCGTGCAGGCGGGCGACTTGCGCCAGCTCTTGGGCAGCCTTGATGGCTTGTGCGTCGTTGCGCAAGACCTGCGCGGGCAACAACAATGGGGCGATGTCCAGATCACTCTGGATGATTGCATCTGCCAGACTGGACATCAGTGCCGCTCCTTGGCTGCACGCAATGCCCTGGCGATTTGCACTGGGGTGATTGTGTTCCGGACCATACCTACCTCACATCTCATGAAAACGCCGCAGGTGTTGCGGCGAACGAAAAACACGAATGTCCGGTGGTCCGGTGCATATACCCTAAACGCGTATAAATAATTAATGAACTAACTTTTAGGAATATAGATAGAAGAGGTGTCACACATCCCTGTAGCAGCTGGCGAAGCCAGCTGCTACAGGGCCTCACTGTTTGCGGGGTTCTGCTGCTTTGAGCGTTTCTTTGGGCGGCACTTTCAGGTAAGGATTGGCACAGCCGATCTTCAGCGTGCGGGCCGGTGCCCAGCGCGAGTTGTTACCCACCCGGTCGAGGATGCAGTAGGTCACTTCCAGTCGAAGGTCTTCGCCGGCTTCGAGAATGATTGCCGGCGGCACCCAGACGTGAATCGGCTGACCCACATCGTCGGCCTTGAGTTTGGGCAGGTCCATGCGCACATCGCCCCAGCGCAGGGTGATTTCGTCGTCGGTGGCCATGTTCAGGTACGGTTCGATGGTCAATGGGACACCGCGTTTGACCTGGTTCGGATTGACCCCCTGACGGCGAATGGTCTCGGGGATGAACACCGGCGCCAGGCTCTGGTTTTCCTCATCGCAAAGGGGCGAGGGTTGACCGCCGGGGCAATCGAGTTTGATCTGGACACGCGCCGCCGGTGATACCGCTGGCCCTTGCCCGATCTGCATGACCTTGTAATGGACGCGAGCAGAACCGTTGGCAATGAAGCTTTCCGGCACCCGCAAGCTCACCGCTTTGTTGCCATGATCCGCTCCCAATACGCTGGAGGCCACGTAGCAGTTGTTCCAGAACAGCTCGATCAGGTCGCCTTCGTACATACGGGGATAGGGAGGCACGTCGATTATCAGGTGAGCGGCCGAGGTGATGTTGATACCAGTCTTGTGAGTTTGCGCCAGGGTCGGGGCTGCAAGCTCGGGTTTGTTCGAAGTGCTTGTCATGGGGTTCTCTCCTTGAAGCCTTACCGCGAAGTCCGTTTCTGAAAGATCGAAAGGCGTGTATTACCAGGCAACAAAACGATTCACTGTTTGTGTGTTTTAAGAATGATCGAGTGTGGTGGTAGTCGCCTGTTGGAGACTAGATAAGAGTGCGTTCGAATAGGTGTCAATAGAACTGATTGGCTAAAGGTTGGTTCTTGGGTTATTCAGAAATTTCCTACGCAGTGTAGTTAGTAAACCGCATCGTGGTGTCGAATTTAGTCCAATATTTCGTGGGTTTTACGCCTTGGGAGCAGCAGCCCGTTGAGTGAGGGTGGTGAGGGATTTCATGGATTTTAAGGGAAGTGAATCTGTTGCAGGACATATATATGTACCGCACGGGAGGGCTGGAAGTTGTTTATGATTTGGGTGAATCAAAGAGGTCAGGGGGAGGAGGGGCATGAGGTTTTTAGAAGAAGGGGGGTGTCACTTCCATCCATGGAAGTTGACGTTTTTTTGAAAGGATGCAACTAAGCGTTGTTAAGGAATTTACTGAGAAACTGCTTCGTCCGTTCTTCTTTCGGGTTGGCAAAGAGTGCCTTGGCTTCGCCCTGTTCGACAATCACACCCTTGTCGAAAAACACCACACGGTTGGCCACGTCCCGAGCAAAACCCATCTCGTGGGTGACGATCACCATGGTGCGTTTCTCCTCGGCCAGGCCGCGGATGGTCGCCAATACTTCGCCCACCAATTCCGGGTCCAGCGCCGAGGTCGGTTCATCGAACAGGATTACTTCCGGTTCCATCGCCAGCGCCCGGGCAATCGCCACACGCTGTTGCTGACCGCCGGAGAGGCGTCGCGGGTAAGCGTCTTCCTTGCCCGCCAGGCCGACCTTGGCCAACAGCTTTTTACCCAAGGCAACGGCGTCGGCTCGTGGAATCTTTTTCACCACGATCGGGCCTTCGATAACGTTTTCCAAGGCTGTGCGATGGGGAAACAGATTGAAGTTCTGGAACACAAAACCCACGTGCTGGCGAAGGCGTCGTACCAGGCTCTGCTGCTGGTTCAGGGGGCGGCTGCCATCGATCTCGATGTCACCGACCTTGATCCGGCCGCTGGTGGGTTCTTCCAGAAAATTCAGGCAACGCAGGAACGTGGTCTTGCCAGAGCCGCTGGGGCCGATGATTGCCACCACCTCGCCTTCCTTCACCTGCAGATCGATGCCGTTGAGCACCACCTGACCCTTGAACTGCTTTGTCAGCTTTTCCACGACAATCATGGGGTCAGGACTCCTGGTCGTGCCGATTGACCCGCTCTTCCAACTTGTTCTGCAGGTGCGAAAGCACCGTGGCCAGAACCCAGTAGATCAGCGCGGCGGCAAGATACATGGTGAAAATTTCGAAGGTACGGGCGGTGATCAGCTGCGCCTGGCGGAACAGCTCCGGCACCTGAATGGTGGCCGCCAGCGCGGTGTCCTTGACCAGCGAGATGAAGCTGTTGCCCAACGGTGGCAGGGCCGTGCGCATCGCTTGCGGCAGAATGGCCCGGCGCAGGGTTTGCGCGCGGGTCATGCCGATACTGGCCGCAGCTTCCCATTGGCCGCGCTCGATGGAGCTGATCGCGGCACGCAGGATTTCGCAGGCGTAGGCCGCCATGTTCAGCGAGAAGCCGATCAGGGCTGCCGGCAGCGGATCAAGTTCGATGCCCAATTGCGGCAAGCCGTAATAGATCACGAACAGTTGCACCAGCAACGGCGTGCCGCGAAAGAACGACACGTAGATGCGGGAAATCCAGCTCACCAGTTTGAAGCGCGACAGGCGCATCAACGCCAGGCCGAAGCCCATCAGCAGGCCGAAGAACATTCCGCCCAGGCTCAGGATGACCGTGTAATACGCGCCCTTGAGCAGGAAGGGCGCGGAGTCCAGCGCGAGTTGGAAAGCTTCTCCCATTATTGAGTGACGTCAGCGCTGAAGTATTTTTCCGAAAGCTTTTTCAGCGTACCGTCGGCACGCAGCTTGTCGATGGCTTTGTTTACCGCGGCCAGCAGTTCAGGCTCGCCTTTGCGCAGGGCAATACCGGCTTCCTGACGAGAGAACGCTTCGCCGGCGGCGGCAGTGTCCTTGGCCTTCCTGGCGTATTCCAGCGCGGCCAGGCGGTCGATCAGAATGGCGTCGATGCGGCCGACGCGCAGATCCTGGAACTTGCTCGGGTCATCTTCGTAGGTGCGGACGTCAGCCTTAGGCACATTCTCTTTCACCCACTGCTCGTAGTTGGTGCCCAGGCCTACGCCGACTTTCTTGCCGGCCAGATCGGCGGCGGTCTTGATGGTGTCTTTGTTTTTGGTCAGGGTCAGCGCCTGAATCCCGGAAACGGTGTACGGCTCGGAGAAGTCGTACTTCTTCTTGCGCTCTTCGGTGATGGTCACCTGGTTGATCACCGCGTCCAGACGCTTGGATTCCAGGGCCGCGAGGATGCCTTCCCATTTGGTCGGCTGCAGTTTGACCTTCACGCCCAGCTCTTTGGCCAAGGCTTCGGAGAACTCGACTTCGAAGCCGCTCAGTTTGCCGGCCTCGTCGACGAAGCTGAACGGTGGATAAGTGCCTTCCAGGCCGACGTTGATCACGCCCGCGTCCTTGATCTTTTGCAGTTGCTCTCCGGCAACCGCTTGCCCGAGCAGGCCGGCGCTCAGCGCCAGGCCCAACGAGCCCACCAGCAGATTTCTACGTAGTGCGGAAAAATTCATGACAAGCCCCTGTGTTTTCTTATGAAGACGCTTAAGGAAAGTTGGCAAATTCGGGATTTGAACGACTGCGATATCCTGCCCTAAAGCAGCTTATGCGTCTCGCTGCAAATTCGCCTGCGGCGCGACTATATGATGTCGTCTTTAGATAGGAAAATAATAAATATTAAGTTTGTTATTCTTTAATTGAATATTGGAAGAATGCATTCCTGTGGCGAGGGGGCTTGCCCCCGTTCGGCTGCGAAGCAGTCGTAATGTCTGCTGACTCGATATGACTGCCGGACACAAGGGGCCGCTGCGCGACCCAACGGGGGCAAGCCCCCTCGCCACAGGACTATCTATCGGTTACAGAAAATCTTTGTAGGCAAACAACGCCGGCGCTCCACCGGTGTGCAGGAAGATGATCGGGCCCGCATCGAAGCGCTGGCGCCCGATGCCGTCGAGCAAACCAGCCATGGCCTTACCGGTATACACCGGGTCCAGCAACAACCCTTCCTGGCTCGCCAACAGCTTCACCGCCGCCAGCGTCCCGGCATTCGGCTCGCCATAACGCGGGCCGAAATATTCGTCCCACAGTTCGACTTTGAAACTCGCCGGCAGGCCCACGCCCAACAGCTCGGCAGTGCGTTCGGCGAGGCCCTGGACTTTCGGTCGTTGAGCTTCATCGCTACGGGAAACGGTCACGCCGATGACTGGCAAATCCGGCAGTACTTCGCTCAATGCCAGCGCCAGGCCGCTATGGGTGCCGGCACTGCCGGAAGCCAGGACTACGGCGGCGAATTGCAGCCCGGTGTCCTTGATCTGCTCGGCCAGTTCCAGACCCGCACGGACATAACCCAAAGCGCCCACCGCATTGGAGCCACCAATCGGCACTAGATAGGGTTTCTTGCCATTGCTGCGCAGACGTGCGGCCAGCGCTTGCAATTGCTCGTCAGCGTTGTCGAGGTTTTCCACCAGTTCGACCTTGGCATCGAACAGGTCCAGCAACAGCCGATTGCCATTGCCGAGGTAGTTGCTATCGTCAGTGCCGAGCGGGTTCTCCAGCAGCGCCACGCAGCCCAGGCCAAGCTTGGCCGCAATGGCGGCGGTTTGGCGCACGTGGTTGGACTGGATCGCGCCAGCGGTGATCAGTGTATCGGCGCCCTGGGCCAGGGCATCGGCGGCGAGGTATTCGAGTTTGCGCAGCTTGTTGCCGCCCAGTGCCAATGGCGTCAGGTCATCGCGTTTGACGTACACATCGCGGCCCAGCCAGGTCGACAGACGTTCGAGTTTTTCCAACGGGGTAGGGTGACCGAGCAGGTCGAGGCGGTTAAAACGGGCAAGCTGTTGTTTGATCATGGGTCCGTACTGGCGGAGAAAGATGTCAGGACTATAGGCACGGGTATTTAGCGGGGCAACTGCCAATCGCTTATAGCCAAAAGTATTGATCCCAGCACTATTGGTTCTTAATTCGGCTGCAAGTCGTTGCCGTAAAGTAATCGCCGTCAGCGCGGCCAGACAGTCCGGCCGCCCGTGAGGAGTTTTTACCGTGAGCGAGCGTTCCAGCCATTGGCAATTGCAGACCATCGTCAGCCAACTGCGTACGGCGCGCGACCAATGGCGCGCACAAAACGGCCGCGCCAGCACCGAGCAGGGCGGTCGCGAGTTGCCGTCCCGAGCGGCCATGGCGGACATTCTCGAAGCCTTGTGCGGTGCGTTGTTTCCGATGCGTCTGGGGCCGGTGGATTTGCGCGAGGAGAGTGAGGACTTCTACGTCGGCCACACACTCGACGTGGCGTTGAATGCATTGCTGGCTCAGGCGCGGCTCGAATTGCGTTACGTCGCTCGCCACAGTGCCGGGGTCGATTCTGAAGTCGAAGCCAAGGCCATCCGGATCATTCAGGACTTCGCCCTCGCTCTGCCGGAATTGCGCAGCCTGTTGGACACCGACGTGCTGGCGGCCTATCACGGCGATCCGGCGGCTCGCAGTGTCGATGAAGTGTTGCTGTGCTACCCGGGAATCCTGGCGGTGATTCACCATCGCCTGGCCCACCATTTGTACCGCGCCGGGTTGCCGTTGCTGGCGCGGATCAGCGCGGAAATCGCCCACTCGGCCACCGGTATCGACATCCATCCTGGCGCGCAGATCGGTCGCAGTTTCTTCATCGACCACGGTACGGGTGTGGTGATCGGCGAAACCGCGATCATTGGTGAGCGGGTGCGGATTTATCAGGCCGTGACGTTGGGCGCCAAGCGCTTCCCGGCGGACGAAGACGGCCAGTTGCAGAAGGGCCATCCGCGGCATCCGATCGTCGAGGACGACGTGGTGATCTATGCCGGCGCGACGATTCTGGGACGGATCACCATCGGCAAGGGCTCGACAATTGGTGGCAACGTCTGGCTGACCCGCAGCGTGCCAGCGGGGTGCAACCTGACCCAGGCGAATCTGCAGCATGATGACGGGACGCAGAAGTAAGGCACCCTGATATTTGCTGACTGACATGCAGTCTTCGCGGGCAAGCCTCGCTCCTACAGAATCAGTGTCGATCGGGGACTTGGCGACCGACACAAAATCTGTAGGAGCGAGGCTTGCCCGCGAATGGTTTCAAGCCAAACCGAGATAATGGCATCCAGCTAATTTTCCACAGAACAAATCCCGTAAACCCCGCGTCATACCCTTCCTTGCACTCGCGCAGAAAAGCTACCGCCGAGCCCTGCGATTAGTCCTTAGCACCCTATTCATGTTTAACTTGAACGTTCATTCAAGTTAAACCGGTGGTTCGCCGCCCGCTCACAACAGGAGGCTTGCCTTTGCTGAGTCCGATTTTTACAGCCACGTTTTCCCCCCTCGAGGTGCACCTTTCGTGAGTGCATCGTCCATCCCCGCAAGCGGCCAGGTCCGCATGAATCCGCCGGTGTTCTATTTCGCGGCGACCTTCATTTTGTTGTTCGCCGTCGTGGTCATGGCAATCCCCGAACAGGCCGGTGCCTGGCTGTTGCAAGCGCAAAACTGGGCGGCCAATACGGTCGGCTGGTACTACATGCTCGCGATGACGCTGTATCTGGTCTTCGTGGTGGTCACCGCCTTGTCCGGCTACGGCAAGATCAAGCTCGGTGCCGACCACGACGAGCCCGAATTCAGTTACTTGTCCTGGGCCGGCATGCTGTTCGCCGCCGGGATCAGCATCACGCTGTTTTTCTTTTGCGTGTCCGAACCACTTACGCATTTGGTGCAACCACCGCAAGGCGAGGCCGGTACGGCGGAGGCGGCGCGTCAGGCGATGCAGATTCTGTTTCTGCACTGGGGCCTGCACGGCTGGGGCGTGTTCGCCTTCGTCGGCATGGCGCTGGCCTATTTCGCCTATCGGCATAACCTGCCGCTGGCCCTGCGTTCGGCGCTGTACCCGCTGATCGGCAAGCGCATCAACGGGCCCATCGGTTACGCGGTGGACGGCTTCGGCATCATCGCCACGGTGTTCGGCCTCGGTGCCGACATGGGCTTTGGCGTATTGCACCTCAACTCCGGCCTGGACTACCTGTTCGGCATCGCCCACACCCAGTGGATTCAGGTCGGCCTGATCACGCTGATGATGGGCGCGGCGATCATCGTCGCGGTGTCTGGCGTCGATAAAGGCGTGCGGGTGATGTCCGACATCAACATGCTGCTGGCCTGTGCGCTGCTGCTGTTCGTGTTGTTCGCCGGTCCTACCCAGCACTTGCTCAATACCCTGATCCAGAACCTTGGCGATTACCTCGGCGCCTTGCCGATGAAGAGTTTCGACCTCTATGCCTATGACAAACCCAGCGACTGGCTGGGCGGTTGGACGGTGTTCTACTGGGCCTGGTGGATTGCATGGTCGCCGTTCGTGGGCTTGTTCATTGCGCGGATTTCCCGTGGCCGGACCATCCGCGAATTCGTCTTCGGCGTGCTGTTGATCCCGCTCGGTTTCACCCTGGCGTGGATGTCGATCTTCGGCAACAGCGCCATCGATCAAGTTCTCAATCACGGCATGAGCGCGCTCGGCATGTCGGCCATCGACAACCCGTCGATGACGCTTTACCTGTTGCTGGAGACCTACCCGTGGAGCAAAACTGTGATCGCGGTCACGGTGTTCATCAGCTTTGTGTTCTTCGTCACCTCCGCCGACTCCGGCACCGTGGTGTTGTCGACCTTGTCCGCCAAGGGTGGCAATCCCGATGAGGACGGGCCGAAATGGCTGCGAGTGTTCTGGGGCGCGATGACGGCACTGGTGACCAGCGCACTGCTGTTCTCCGGCAGCATCGATGCCTTGAAGTCGGCGGTGGTGCTGACCTCGTTACCGTTCTCGATGATTTTGCTGCTGATGATGTGGGGCCTGCACAAGGCGTTTTATCTGGAGTCGCAGAAGCAGATCGCGCAATTGCATTCCCTCGCGCCGGTGGCCGGTTCGCGACGCGGTGGATGGCGTCAGCGCTTGAGTCAGGCGGTGCATTTTCCGTCTCGGGATGAGGTCTATCGCTTCCTTGATACGACGGTGCGCCCGGCGATCGAGGAAGTGACCGCCGTGTTTGTCGAGAAGGGATTGCACGTGGTCACTCAGCCCGATCCGGCCAACGACAACGTTAGCCTGGAAATCGGTCACGGCGAACTGCATCCGTTCATCTATCAGGTGCAAATGCGCGGCTACTTCACACCGTCCTTCGCCCGTGGCGGCATGGGTTCCAAGCAACTCAACAACCGTCGCTACCACCGTGCCGAAGTGCATTTGCGCGAGGGCAGTCAGGACTACGATCTGGTGGGTTACACCAAGGATCAGGTGATCAACGACATCCTCGACCAGTACGAACGGCACATGCAGTTTTTGCATTTGGTGCGTTGATCGACCGGTGGCGCTCAGGTCTCGCTGCTCAACACCATGAACAGCACCAGTGCCGCCACCGGTATGCCGAACACCGCGCTGCCCACCACCAGTTCCGCGCTCAACGGTTGGCCAGCGTTGACCATTCCGACTGCGCCGTTGATCAAGGTCAACGCCAGCCACAGCACGACAAAGCTGTAGGCCAGGGTCTGACGAGAGAAACCGATTTTCTCGCCGATGAACAGCATCAGTGCCAGCAGGATCAGGCCGAAGAAGATGATGATCGTGGTGTGCATGATGCGTTCCGTCCTTCAGATGTGTGCTGCCTTACGGCCCAATACATCGAGCATAGTTAAACCAACCCGCCGTTAACGCGCAGGATTTGCCCGTTGACCCAGGCCGAATCCGGGCCGACCAGGAAGGACACGACGCGGGAGATGTCTTCTGGCTGAGCCAGGCGTTCCAGCGGTGGCATCTTGGCGAAGGTCTGGATCTGTTCTTCGCTCTTGCCGTGCAGGAACAGGTCGGTGGCGACCGGGCCCGGGGCCACGGCGTTGACGGTGATGTTGCGACCGCGCATTTCCTTGGCGAACACTTGGGTCAGGGATTCCACTGCCGCCTTGCTGGCGATGTACACCGCATAGCCCGGCAGGTTCATGCCGACGGTGCTGCTGGAGAAGTTGATGATCCGGCCACCACTGTTCAGGCGCGTTGCCGCTTCACGCAGAGTGTTGAAAGTGCCGCGAGCGTGGATGTTGAAGTTCTGGTCGAACAGTTCGTCGCTGTGTTGCGCCAGCGGCAGCACTTTGAGGATGCCGGCGTTATTGACCAGCACGTCGACCTTGCCCAGTTGGGTTTCGGCTTCGTCGAACAGCCGGCGTACATCGTCGGCGTTGCCCACATCAGCCTTGATCGCTATGGCCCGGTGACCGGCCTGCCGCAGTTTTACCACCAGTGCCGACGCCACGGTGGCGCTGTTAGCGTAGTTGATGGCGACGGCGAAACCCTGGGCGGCCAGTTGCTGGGCGATCACGGCACCAATGCCGCGGGAGGCGCCGGTCACGATGGCAACTTTCGAAGTTTGAGTAGTCATGGCGTTGATTCCTTGGAGTGGCTGGGGTGTGGAGCCAGATTCACATGTTTACTCAGGGTGATAGATGCACGAGAGTTGCCTTTACTGTTCAATAATCGCCAACAATCGATCGTCAGGAGCGCCGTATGGATCAAGTCAAGGCGATGAAGGTTTTCGTGCGGATCTACGAGCGCAGCAGCTTCACGCTGGCGGCCGATGACCTGAACCTGCCGCGTGCCACCCTGACCCATACGCTGAATCAGTTCGAAGCCTGGCTCGGTACCCGTTTACTGGAGCGCAGCACGCGCAAGGTCCGTCCTACGCTGGATGGCGAGGCGTACTACTTGCGTTGCGTGCAGTTGTTGGCAGAACTGGAAGAAGCCGAACTGGCATTTCGCGGCGTTGCGCCGAAAGGCCGATTACGGGTGGATCTGCATGGCACGTTGGCCAAGCACTTTGTCATCCCGGCGTTGCCGCAATTCATGGCGCGCTACCCGGACATCGAACTATCCATCAGCGAAGCCGATCGCTTCGTCGACCTGATCGCCGAAGGCGTTGATTGCGTGTTGCGCGCCGGCACCTTGGGCGACTCGGCGCTAATCGGTAAACGTGTCGCCAACCTGCGCCAGATCACCTGCGCCAGCCCGGCATACTTGCGTAAGTACGGCGAACCGAAAAACCTCGAAGACCTGAAAAACCACCGCGCGGTGAACTACGTTTCGCGCACCACGGCCAAGCTGTTTCCATTCGAGTTCATGGTGGATGGCGAGCTGAAAGAAGTGGCCATCGATGGCGCGTTGTCGGTGTTCGGCGCGGAGATTTATGCGGCCTCGGCAATTGCCGGATTGGGGCTGATTCAGTGCCCGCATTACCGAATGGAAACGCAGATTGCCCAAGGGTTGGTGCAGGAAATCCTCACCGAAACACCGCCGCCATCGATGCCGGTTTCGGTGTTGTATCCGCATAACCGACACATGTCGCCACGGGTTCGGGTGTTTGTGGATTGGTTGGGGGAGGTGTTTGCAGGGGCTCAATAACTGCCGGCCTACCGATCGTTCCCACGCTCCTGCGTGGGAACGATCACTCTCAAGACCGAAAATCTATGAAACGTTTCAGCAATTAGTCGAATCCGGGGTTTCCTGGCGTTTGTCTGGGCGTATGCTGGGCAGCTTGCAAAGCAGTCGATACCCCATTCAAGACCCACAAGAGAGGATTCGATGACCTACACCGCTGCCGAAAACCGCTACGATTCCATCCCTTACCGCCGCGTAGGTCGCAGCGGACTGGTGCTGCCGGCACTGTCGCTGGGCCTGTGGCACAACTTCGGCGACAGCACGCCGATCGACACCCAGCGCTCGCTGCTGCGCACGGCGTTCGATCTGGGCATCAACCACTTCGACCTGGCCAACAACTATGGCCCGCCGTACGGCAGCGCCGAGATCAACTTCGGTCGTTTGCTGCGCGAAGACTTCAAGCAGTACCGCGATGAGCTGATCATCTCCAGCAAGGCCGGTTGGGACATGTGGCCCGGCCCTTACGGCCAGGGCGGCGGATCGCGCAAGTATGTGCTGGCCAGTCTCGACCAGAGCCTGCAACGCCTGGGCCTCGATTACGTGGACATCTTCTATTCCCACCGTTTTGACCCGGACACCCCGCTGGAAGAAACTGCCAGCGCACTGGCCACCGCCGTGCAACAGGGCAAGGCCTTGTACATTGGCATCTCGTCTTACTCCGGGGTGAAAACCCGGGAAATGGCCGCGTTGCTCAAGGAGTGGAAAGTCCCGCTGCTGATCCACCAGCCGGCCTACAACCTGCTCAATCGCTGGGTGGAAAAGGACCTGCTGGATGTCACCGACGAACTCGGTACCGGCGTGATCGCCTTCACGCCGTTGGCGCAGGGCCTGTTGACCGACAAATACCTCAATGGCATTCCGAAGGATGCGCGGGTCAATCGCCCGGGCGGTGATTCATTGCAGTCCTCTCACCTGTCCGAAGCCAACATCGCCCAAGTGCGGGCGCTCAATGAGATCGCCAAGCGTCGTGGTCAGAGCCTGGCGCAACTGGCGTTGGCCTGGACCCTGCGCGATCCACGGGTGACCTCGGCGCTGATCGGCGCGAGCCGGCCGGAGCAGATCATCGAGAACGTCGGGGCGCTGAAGAACCTGAGTTTTAGCGTGGAAGAACTGGCGGAGATTGATCGATTTGCCCAGGAGGGCGGGATCAATCTGTGGGAGAAGCCTTCGATGGCTGAGTAACTGAGTACTGATCGTTCCCATGCAGAGCGTGGGAACGATCGGGAACTGGCGGCTCAACGAAAAAACGGCACATCCCCCAACACCGTCGCCCGCTGCATCACCCGCCGTGCCGGGCGGTAATCATCCACCGCGTAATGCTGGGTCACGCGGTTATCCCAAAACGCGATGTCGTCTTTTTGCCAGCGCCAGCGGATGGTGAAGTCCGGCCGTGTGGTGTGGGCGAACAAGAACTTCAGAACTGCTTCGCTCTCGGTTTCCGACAACTCATTGATCTTCGATGTGAAGCCCTCATTGACGAATAACGACCGGCGCCCGCTCACCGGGTGTGTACGAATTACCGGGTGTGACAGTGGCGGGCTCTTGCGCCGGGCTTCTTCCCACTGGGCCAGCGCCTCCGGCGTGTTGCCATAGCGCTCCAGTGGAAACGAGCGGGTGAAATCGTGAGTGGCGGTCAGCCCCTCGAGCAAGGTTTTCATCGGCGCGGACAACGCTTCATACGCCGCAATGCCGCTGGCCCACAGGGTGTCGCCGCCAAACTCCGGCAGCAACTTGGCGCTGAGCACCGCGCCCATCGCCGGGGTCGGCAGGAACGTCACATCGGTGTGCCAGATCGCGTTGTCCCGCACGTCGGTGACGGCGGTGTCGAGGATCAGTACTTCCGGTTGTTCCGGCACGTTCGGGTAGATCGGATGAATATGCAGGTCGCCGAAATAGGCGGCGAATCGCGCCTGTTGCTGTGGCTCGATCGGCTGGTTGCGGAAGAACAGCACCTGATACTTGAGCAGCGCCTGCTCGATGGCGGCGCGTTGTTCCGCGTTCAGCGGCTGACTGATGTCGACGCCGCTGATTTGCGCGCCGAGGGCGCAGCTTAAAGGGACGATAGTCAGGTGGCTCATGGTGGTTCTCTTCAATCCGGGGTGTCGACACATGAATATTCAGTGAGCCTGGCCATGCCACGGCACCAGTTTGCGCTGCAGGGCGCGCAGGCCCATCTCCATGGCGAAGGCGATCAGCGCGATCACCAGAATCCCCAGCACCACCACATCGGTGACCAGGAACTGCGCCGCCGACTGCACCATGAAGCCCAAACCGCTGGTGGCAGCGATCAACTCGGCAGCCACCAGCGTCGACCAACCTACCCCCAAGCCAATGCGCACGCCGGTCAAAATGTCCGGCAAGGCACTGGGCAGAATCACATGGCGAATCAACTGCGCCCGAGTCGCACCCAACGACTGCGCGGCGCGCAATTTCGCCGGGTCGACGGTGCGCACGCCGGTGGCGGTGGCGATGGCTATCGGGGCGAAGATCGCCAGGTAGATCAGCAACACTTTCGACAGCTCACCGATGCCGCACCAGATCACGATCAGCGGCAAATAGGCCAGGGGCGGAATCGGGCGGTAAAACTCGATCAGCGGATCGAGAATGCCGCGAGCAATGCGGTTGTGGCCGATGGCAATGCCGATCGGCACTGCGGTCAGCACTGCGAAGCCCAGGCCCAAACCGATGCGGCTGAGGCTCGCGCCCAAGTGCTGCCACAAGGTCGAATCCATGTAACCGCTGGTCACCAGCAACCAGCCTTTTTGCAGCACGGCGGAGGGGGGCGGCAGGAACAGTGGTTCGATCAAACCGGTGGCGGTGACGGCCCACCAGATCGCCAACAGCGCGATCAGTGTCAGCACGCTGATCCAGCGGGTGCTGATACGGCGGCGTAGCGCGATCACCGCCGAGCCCTTCACCTTTGAACCGGGTTTTACCGTTGCGGCGGGAATTCCATAGCTGCTCATGCGTGCTCCTGCCGCTGGACGGCACTGCGTTGGGAGAACACTTTGGCGAGCACGTGTTCGCGGGTTTCGATAAAACGCGGGTCGGACTTGATCGAGCGCGCCGATTCACCTGCGGCGTAACGTTGGCCAAAATCCAGGCTCAGGCGCTCGACGATTTGCCCGGGATTCGGCGCCAGCAGAATCAGGTCGGTGGCGAGGAACACCGCTTCTTCAATATCGTGGGTAATCAGGAACACCGGTTTGGCGGTGCGTTGCCAGACTTGCAGCAGCAGCTCCTGCATCTGTTCGCGGGTGAAGGCATCCAGGGCGCCGAAGGGTTCGTCCATCAGCAACACCCGAGGGTCGGCGGCGAGGGCGCGGGCCAGGCCGACACGTTGTTTCTGCCCGCCCGAGAGTTGCCAGATGCGGCGGTTTTCGAAACCGGAAAGGTCTACCAGCGCGAGCATTTCCCGGGCGCGCTGTTCACGTTTTTCCCGCGCGGCGCCGGCCAGTTCCAGGCCGAAGCCGACGTTGGCCAGCACGTCCTGCCAAGGCAGCAGGGCGTCGTCCTGAAACACCACGCCGCGCTCGGCGCTCGGGCCTTTGACCGGCACGCCGTCAAGGGTGATGCGCCCGGCGCTGGGCTCGACGAAACCGGCAATCAGGTTCAACAGCGAAGTCTTGCCACTGCCGGAAGGGCCGAGGGCGACCAGCAACTGCCGGGGCCCAAGGCTCAGGGAAATATCCGCCAGCACAGGTTCCGCTGCACCGGGGTACTGTGCGCTGATGCGCTCCAGCTGTAGCAAAGCCATCGCGGTTAACTCCCGATCAGTTGGTGATGTACTTGGCGCTGACGTACGGCGCGTAGTCCGGCAGCACAGCCTCGACCTTGCCCTGTTCCTTGAGGAACGCCGCGGTGTCGGTAATGGCCTTGGTGGTCGGCGCGCCGAGGGTGATCACCTGATCAGCCGCCAGCGGATACACGTTGCCTTGCAGCAGCAGCGGAATATCGCTGGCCTTGGCACCGGAGAGTTTCACCAGTTTGTCGACGTTGCTTTGGTTGGCTAGCCAGGCTTGCGGATCCTTGCGGTAGTCGGCGTAGGCATCGAGGGTCACTTTGGCGAATGCGGTGACGATCTCCGGATGCTTCTCGGCGAAGTCCTTGCGCACGATCCAGGCATCGAAGGTCGGCGCGCCGAACTTGGCCAGTTCGCCGGAAGTGATCAGCACTTTGCCGTTTTCCTTGGCCACACCGAGCGCCGGGTCCCACACGTAGGTGGCGTCGATGTCACCGCGTTTCCATGCCGCGATGATCGCTGGCGGCGCGAGGTTGAGCACGGTGACTTTCGACGGGTCGATGTTCCAGTGTTTCAGCGCTGCAAGCAGGCTGTAGTGGCCGGTGGAGACGAACGGTACGGCGACTTTCTTGCCGATCAGGTCTTGCGGGGTCTTGATCCCGGACCCGTCGCGCGCGACCAAGGCTTCGGCGGCGCCGATCTGGGTGGCGATGAGGAAGGTTTCCACCGGGACTTTGCGGGTGATTGCCGCCGTCAGGGGGCTGGAGCCGAGATAGCCGATCTGCACATCGCCGGAAGCGATGGCGGCGATGATGTCGGCGCCGCTATCGAATTTGCGCCAGTCGATACTGGCTTTGGTGGCTTTTTCGTAGGCGCCGTCGGCTTGGGCGACTTTGGCCGGGTCAACGGTGGTCTGGTAGGCGACGGTCACGTCTGCCGCCTGAGCCAGGAAGCTCGCCGCAGCCAACGACGCGGCCACCAGGAGGCGAAGGGGGGAAATCAGTTTCATGGGGAAGCTCCTTTTCAGACGACCGGGAGTCGGCGTGAAAAAGAGACTAAATGATATAAGAAACTTAAAATAAATAACTTTTTAGAATTAGCATATGAGCGGAAAATTCTAAGGGAGAATAGTCGTGTATTGCTCTTGTGGCGAGGGAGCTTGCTCCCGCTGGACCGGGCTGGCGCTCCAGGCCGAAGGACTCTCAAAAAAAGCGAAGGTGTTGTGCCAGATTAAACACCGTCGCAGATTTTACGGCTGCTGCGCAGCCGAGCGGGAGCAAGCTCCCTCGCCACAGAGGTTTACGTCTAATTGCTGATCGCCAGAATGCTCGCCTGATACGCTCCGACAAACACATCGAAATCGCCGACTTCATTCTGTTCAAGTTCAGCCTGTTGAGCCAACGACGAACGCGCCAACTCTTCAAACCTGGCCTGTTCTTCGCCTGAAAGCGGCTCGCTGCGGAAAAACTCCGCATGCACCTGGCTTTGGCGCAAGGAGAACTGGGCGAAGCTTTCCTTGTGCTCGGCCATCGCTGCCAGCACCTGGGCCGATGGCGTCAGGGACGAGTCCTGGACCTTGGCCATTTGGGCGTCCAGCGCCTTGCTGTGGGCATCGCCGCCATGGCTCTGATCCAGCAGCGCCGCCAGTGGCGCAATCTTCTCCAGCAATTCGCCGGCCCATTCCTTCATGTCCACCGCTTGCCCGTCGCGTTGCAGTTGTAGGCCCGGACGACGACCTTCCTTGACCACGCTGAGGAAGTTCGACGTTGCGTTACCGCAGCTGGTACTGGTCAACAGCGGGCTGTCGTTCAGCGCGCAGTACAGCAGGAATGCGTCGAGGAACCGTGATTCGGTGAGGTCGATGCCCATCGGCAGGAACGGGTTGATGTCCAGGCAGCGGACTTCGACGTACTGGATGCCACGGGCCACCAGCGCCTGAATCGGCCGTTCGCCGGTGTAGGTCACACGCTTGGGGCGGATGTTGGAGTAGTACTCGTTTTCGATCTGCAGGATGTTGGTGTTGAGCTGAACCCACTCACCGTCCTTGTGCGTACCCACCTCGACGTACGCTGGATACGGCGTAGCTACCGCTTTGCGCAGGCTGTCGGTGTAGCTGGTCAGATCGTTGTAGCACGGCGTCAGGCCGGCTTGGGCGTTGCTCTGGTAACCCAGATCGCTCATGCGCAGGCTGGTGGCGTACGGCAGGTACAAGGTGTCCGGATCCAGTTGTTCCAGTTGATGCGAGCGACCGCGCAGGAAACCGGCGTCCAGCGCCGGCGAGGCGCCGAACAGGTACATCAGCAGCCAGCTGTAGCGACGGAAGTTGCGGATCAGCGCGATGTAGGCTGACGACTGATAATCGCGGTCGGTGCCGACAAAGCCTTCGGCCTCTTTAAGCAGCGGCCAGAGCTTTTCCGGCAGGGAAAAGTTGTAGTGGATCCCGGCGATGCACTGCATGGTCTTGCCGTAACGCAGGGCCAGGCCCTTGCGATAGACGTACTTGAGCTGACCGATGTTGGAGGTGCCGTAATAGGCGATCGGGATGTCTTCCTCGGCCGGCAACGGGCACGGCATCGACGGACTCCACAGGTACTCGTCGCCGAGTTTGCTGTAGGCAAACCGGTGAATCTTGTCCAGGCTCGCCAGCGTATCCGCCGGGTCTGGCAGGGCCGGCGTGATGAACTCCAGCAGCGACTCGGAGTAGTCAGTGGTGATTTGTTCGTTGGTCAGCGCGGAACCCAATGCTTCGGGGTGCGGCGTTTGCGCCAGACGCCCTTCGCCTGTCACGCGCAGGCATTCACGTTCGATGCCGTGAAGGCACTGTTCGAGCAGAGAGAGGTTAGCGCGCTCGCCGAGCAGAGCCAGGCGGCGGTTGAGAAGTTCGCTCAAGTTGGATTCCTTCACGCGTCAGTCGCCCCAATATGGGGGTGGGCAAGACGGTCTACAAGGGTGAAGTTGAAACTGGCGTTTTCGCCTGGTTCTTGAGCCATACAGGCCCGTATTGAAAGGCCAACTTCAATCCTTGAATCTGGCAGACACGAGCGAAGGAAACTCCGACGCTGTAGTCACAGCGCCGAAATTAACTCAAATTGATGATTGGGGGCTACAGGACAGCGAACGTGCCTTGTGCTTTTGCGACCAGTTTGTCGCCTTGCATCACATCGGCCTCGACGACAAGCGTGCGACGGCCCGGGTGGATCACCCTGGCCGTGCACATCACTTCACCGTCGGCGACGGCGCGGATGTAGTTGATCTTGCACTCGATGGTCGCGCTTTGCTGGTCAAAGCCGTGGGTGCTGGAGCAGGCCAGCCCCATGGCAATGTCCACCAGACTGAACAAAGCCCCGCCGTGCAGCTTGCCGCCGCGATTGCGCAACTGTGGCTCCAGCGCCAGGGCGACTTGCGCCACCCCGGTGTCCAGGCTGTGCAAGCGACACCCCAGCAGCTTGAAAAATGCGCTTTCGGTCAAGCCGGCCGGGATCTCCATCAACGTTTCTTCAACTGCTTGGCGTTGGCGAACAGCGACGCCATGGCGTTGTTGGTCGGAGCCGCTGCCGGGGTTTCCTTGCGCGGCGCGGTGTTCTGGGATTGGCGCGGAGCCGACCCCGGACGTGCACCACGGGCACCGTCGATCTTCTCGCCCGGGGTGTCGCTCATGCGCATCGACAGGCCGACGCGTTTGCGCGGGATATCGACTTCCATGACCTTCACCTTGACCACATCACCGGCCTTCACCGCTTCGCGTGGATCCTTGATGAACTTCTCCGACAGCGCGGAAATGTGCACCAGACCGTCCTGATGCACGCCGATGTCGACGAAGGCACCGAAGTTGGTCACGTTGGTGACCACGCCTTCGAGGATCATGCCCAGTTGCAGGTCCTTGAGGTCTTCGACGCCGTCCTGGAACTCAGCGGTCTTGAACTCGGGACGCGGGTCGCGGCCAGGTTTTTCCAGCTCTTGCAGAATGTCGGTGACCGTCGGCAGGCCGAACGTTTCGTCGGTGTACTTCTTCGGGTCCAGGCGCTTGAGGAACGCGGCGTCGCCGATCAGCGAGCGAATGTCGCGGTCGGTTTCAGCGGCAATGCGCTGCACCAGCGGATAGGCTTCCGGGTGAACCGCCGACGAATCCAGCGGGTTGTCGCCATTCATTACGCGCAGGAAGCCGGCGGCCTGTTCGAAGGTTTTTTCACCCAGTCGGGCGACTTTCTTCAATGCCGCACGGGTTTTGAACGCGCCGTGTTCGTCACGGTGGGCAACAATGTTCTGCGCCAGGGTCGCGTTGAGGCCGGAGATGCGCGCCAGCAGCGCCACGGAGGCGGTATTCACGTCCACGCCCACGGCGTTCACGCAGTCTTCGACCACTGCGTCCAGGCCGCGCGCCAGTTTCAGCTGCGACACGTCGTGCTGGTATTGGCCAACGCCGATGGATTTCGGATCGATTTTCACCAGCTCGGCCAGCGGGTCCTGCAAGCGACGAGCGATGGACACCGCGCCACGGATCGACACGTCCAGGTCCGGGAATTCCTTGGAAGCCAGTTCCGAAGCCGAGTACACCGATGCACCGGCCTCGGAGACCATGACTTTGGTCATCTTCATGGCTGGGTATTTTTTGATCAGTTCAGCCGCCAGCTTGTCGGTTTCGCGGCTGGCGGTGCCGTTGCCGATGGCGATCAGGTCCACCGAATGCTTGGCGCACAGGGCGGCGAGCACGGCGAGGGTCTGGTCCCACTTGTTGTGCGGCACGTGCGGGTAAACCGTGGCGTGGTCCAGCAGCTTGCCGGTGGCGTCGACCACGGCGACCTTGCAGCCGGTGCGCAGGCCCGGATCGAGGCCCAGGGTGGCACGCGGGCCGGCCGGCGCGGCCAGCAGCAGGTCGTGCAGGTTGTGGGCGAACACGTTGATCGCTTCGGTTTCCGCGCCGTCGCGCAGCTCGCCCAGCAGATCGGTTTCCAGGTGGGTGTAGAGCTTGACCTTCCAGGTCCAGCGCACCACTTCGCCCAGCCATTTGTCGGCGGCGCGGTTCTGGTTCTGGATGCCGAATTGCTGGCCGATCATGCCTTCGCACGGGTGCATGGTGCCCGGCAGTTCGTCACCGACTTTCAGCGCGGAGCTGAGAATGCCTTCGTTGCGGCCACGGAAAATCGCCAGTGCGCGGTGGGACGGCATGCTTTTCAGCGGTTCGTCGTGTTCGAAGTAGTCGCGGAACTTGGCGCCTTCCTCTTCCTTGCCGGCGATCACGCGGGCACTGAGGGTGGCTTCCTGCTTGAGGTAATTGCGCAGCTTGTCCAGCAGACCGGCGTCTTCGGCGAAGCGCTCCATGAGGATGTACTTGGCGCCTTCGAGCGCGGCCTTCACATCGGCCACGCCTTTTTCGGCGTCGATGAAGCGCGCCGCTTCGGTTTCCGGATTCAGGGTTGGATCGTTGAACAGGCCTTCGGCCAGTTCGCCGAGGCCGGCTTCCAGGGCGATCTGGCCCTTGGTGCGGCGCTTCTGCTTGTACGGCAGGTACAAGTCTTCGAGGCGGGTCTTGGTGTCGGCGAGCTTGATGTCGCGCTCAAGTGCAGGGGTCAGCTTGCCTTGCTCCTCGATGCTGGCGAGGATGCTGATACGCCGTTCGTCGAGTTCTCGCAGGTAGCGCAGACGCTCTTCCAGATGACGCAGTTGCGTGTCATCGAGGCTGCCGGTCACTTCTTTCCGGTAGCGGGCGATGAAGGGCACCGTGGAGCCTTCATCGAGTAGCGCGACGGCCGCTTCGACCTGTTGTGGGCGGACGCCGAGTTCCTCGGCGATGCGGCTGTTGATGCTGTCCATAAAACCACCTGACAAATTGTGAAAGCAGGCTCGCAGGCGCGGAAATAGGGCCTTCGCGAGTCTGGTTGAGCGGCCTGGCGAGCGCCGCTACCTGGATCAACAGGCATTGCCGTTGACCCGTGAAATCGAACAATTACTGCCAGCGCCATGAAAATAAAAAGTGGTTACCGGCAATAACGATCAGACGTTGCCTGACACAAAAGGCCGCGCATTATAACCAGCGTTCTGTCATTCGGGGGCATTGCAGGCTGTAGGCGAAAAGACTGGTTTTCTGGCGGTGAAGGAAAAATCTGCTAACAATGCACTCGGTGCGTATAACGGCAGCTACGCCATAATGCGCGCCGAGATCAAAGGAGCATCTAATGAGCAGCACTGCACAAACTGCTGAAGGCGAAAAAATTCTTATCGTTGACGACGATCCAGGGCTGAGCAGCCTGCTGGAACGCTTTTTCGTCAGCAAGGGCTACCGTGCCCGCGCCGTCCCGAACACTGAACAAATGGACCGCCTGCTGGCGCGTGAAGTGTTCAACCTGGTCGTCCTCGACCTGATGCTGCCCGGCGAAGACGGCCTGACCGCCTGCCGCCGCCTGCGCACGGCGAACAATCAGATTCCAATCATCATGCTCACCGCCAAGGGCGACGAGCTGAGCCGCATCAAGGGCCTGGAACTGGGCGCCGACGATTACCTGGCCAAGCCGTTCAACCCGGACGAGCTGATGGCCCGGGTCAAAGCGGTGCTGCGGCGCCAGGCAGCACCGGTGCCGGGTGCGCCGGGCAGCGAAGACGAAAGCGTGACCTTCGGTGACTACGAGCTGTCCCTGGCCACTCGCGAACTCAAGCGTGGCGACAAAGTGCATATGCTCACCACCGGTGAGTTCGCGGTGCTCAAGGCCCTGGTCATGAACGCCCGTCAACCGCTGACCCGCGACAAGCTGATGAACCTGGCCCGTGGCCGCGAGTGGGATGCCCTGGAGCGTTCCATCGACGTGCAGATATCCCGTCTGCGCCGGATGATCGAGCCCGATCCGTCCAAACCGCGCTACATCCAGACCGTCTGGGGCGTGGGCTACGTGTTCGTTCCGGATGGCGCCGCCACGAAGTGATCGGTGATTTGTAGGAGCGGGTCCTGCGGGCAACGGGTCGGATGACCTTTCCCGCAGACTCGCGATCCGCAATATGCGAGCATCGCTCGCTCCTGCAAGTGTGTAGCGGTTACCCATGAAAACCCCTGTTTGGTTCCCCCAGAGCTTCTTCTCCCGCACCCTGTGGCTGGTGCTGATCGTCGTCCTGTTCTCCAAGGCGCTGACCCTGGTTTATCTGTTGATGAACGAAGACGTGCTGGTGGATCGCCAATACAGCCACGGCGTCGCCCTGACGCTGCGCGCCTATTGGGCCGCCGATGAAGAGAACCGCGCGAAGATTGCCGATGCCGCGACCCTGATCCGGGTGGTAGGGGCCGGTGTGCCCGAAGGCGAGCAGCACTGGCCGTACAGCGAGATCTACCAGCGACAGATGCAGGCCGAACTGGGTGCCGACACCGAAGTACGATTACGCATGCACTCGCCACCGGCGCTGTGGGTCCGGGCGCCCAGCCTGGGCGATGGCTGGCTGAAAGTGCCGCTGTATCCGCATCCGTTGCGCGGCCAGAAAATCTGGAACGTGCTCGGCTGGTTCCTCGCCATCGGCTTGTTGTCGACCGCTTCGGCGTGGATTTTCGTCAGCCAGCTCAATCAACCGTTGAAACGTCTGGTCTATGCCGCGCGGCAACTCGGTCAGGGCCGCAGCGTGCGTCTGCCGATCAGCGACACGCCGAGTGAAATGACCGAGGTCTATCGCGCCTTCAATCAGATGGCCGAAGATGTCGAACAGGCGGGGCGTGAGCGCGAGCTGATGCTGGCCGGGGTGTCTCACGACCTGCGCACGCCGCTGACCCGTTTGCGACTGTCCCTGGAACTGATGGGCGATCACAGCGACCTGACGGACGACATGATCCGCGACATCGAAGACATGGACGCGATTCTTGACCAGTTCCTGGCCTTCATTCGCGACGGTCGTGACGAGTTGGTGGAAGAAGTGGACCTGAGCGATCTGGTTCGCGAAGTCGCGGCACCGTACAACCAGAACGAAGAAAAAGTGCACTTGCGCCTGGAGCCGATCCAGCCGTTCCCGTTGCGTCGGGTGTCGATGAAGCGGCTGCTGAACAACCTGATCGGCAATGCGCTGCATCACGCAGGCAGTGGAGTGGAAGTGGCGGCTTATGTGTCCGGGGATACCAGCGCGCCGTATGTGGTGCTGAGTGTCATGGACCGTGGCGCGGGGATTGATCCGTCGGAGCTGGAAGCGATTTTCAACCCGTTCACCCGTGGCGATCGGGCCCGGGGCGGAAAGGGGACGGGGTTGGGGCTGGCGATCGTGAAACGGATCGCCTCGATGCATGGCGGGAATGTCGAGCTGCGCAACCGCTCCGGTGGTGGGCTGGAAGCGCGGGTTCGGTTGCCGCTTGGGTTGATGTTGCCGCGGGATGCGGTTTAAGCGTCGTACACAACCTCTGTGGCGAGGGAGCTTGCTCCCGCTCGGTTGCGCAGCGACCGTGAAATCAGGCAACCGTATTTCAATGAAAAAACACGGTTGCCGGTTTCGGGAGTCCTTCGGCCTGGACCTCCAGCCCGGTTCAGCGGGAGCAAGCTCCCTCGCCACAGGGCCTGAGTAAGCTTCACCCTTTACCTTTGGTCCGCGTCATATTTGGCCCGCCATTCTTCTCCAGATGCTCGATGATGATCCCCGCCACGTTCTTCCCGGTGGTGGTTTCAATCCCTTCCAGACCCGGCGACGAGTTCACTTCCATCACCAACGGGCCGTGATTGGAACGCAGGATATCCACACCCGCCACTGCCAAACCCATGACCTTCGCTGCACGCAACGCGGTCATGCGCTCTTCCGGGGTGATCTTGATCAGGCTCGCGCTACCGCCGCGATGCAGGTTGGAGCGAAATTCCCCCGGCTTGGCCTGGCGCTTCATCGCCGCGATCACCTTGTCACCGACCACGAAACAGCGAATGTCCGCGCCGCCGGCTTCCTTGATGTACTCCTGAACCATGATGTTCTGCTTCAAGCCCATGAAGGCCTCGATCACCGACTCCGCCGCCGTCGCCGTTTCACACAGCACCACGCCGATGCCCTGGGTGCCTTCCAGCACTTTGATCACCAGCGGTGCGCCGTTGACCATCTCGATCAAGTCGGGAATGTCATCCGGGGAGTGCGCAAAACCGGTGACCGGCAAACCAATCCCCCGGCGCGACAGCAATTGCAGGGAACGCAGTTTGTCTCGGGAACGGGCGATGGCCACCGACTCGTTGAGCGGAAACACCCCCATCATTTCGAACTGGCGCAGCACCGCGCAGCCATAAAATGTGACCGATGCGCCGATCCGCGGGATCACCGCATCGAAACCCTCCAGCGGTTTGCCACGGTAGTGGATTTGCGGCTTGTGGCTGGCAATGTTCATGTAGGCGCGCAGGGTGTCGATCACCACCATTTCATGGCCACGCTCTACACCGGCTTCGACCAGACGACGGGTGGAATACAGACGCGGATTCCGCGACAGCACAGCGATCTTCATGCAACACCTGTGGAGAGGGTAGATACCGGGAACACCGGCTTGTCTTGTACATATTTGATGCCCGGATTGACCACCAACTGGCCGTCGATCAGGGCTTTGGAACCGAGTAACAGGCGATAACGCATGGACTTGCGGCAGGCGAGGGTGAACTCGACCCGCCAGACCCGATCACCGAGGGCCAGGGTGGTACTGACCACATAGCGCATCTGCGCGTGGCCGTTGGAGCTTTTAATGGTTTTCATCGTCACCAGCGGTGCTTCGCAGCGCCGGTGCCGCAATTGCACCACCGTGCCCAGGTGCGCGGTGAAGCGCACCCACTGTTCGCCGTCGCGCTCGAACGGCTCGATGTCGGTGGCATGCAGGCTGGAGGTACTGGCGCCGGTGTCGATTTTTGCCCGAAGGCCCGCGACTCCCAAATCCGGGAGCGCCACCCACTCGCGCAGACCGACAACGGTCAAATGGTCAAATGTCTTCAAAAGTGCTCAACCGGCAAAAACCGCTCAGGCCGTGTGCGGCCGAATTCGCGGTATTCACGCAGAATAATGGGTAAAAGGCGACAGATATCTACGGCCCGGATTTTCATCCCTCAAACAGGGGGGGAATGCCTGCATTCTAATCCACGGCGTTGTGATTCATGGCACGACAGAAACGGTAGTACAGTTCATCGATATTTCAGAATGAGGACATCCAATGGCACAAAAAAGCGAAGAGGACGACAAGGTCCGTCTCGATAAATGGTTGTGGGCTGCGCGTTTTTATAAAACACGTGCCTTGGCCAAGGCCGCGATTGAAAGCGGCAAGGTGCATTGCCGGGGCGAGCGCTGCAAGCCAGGCAAGGAGCCGAGGATCGGCGACGAGTTTCAGATTCGCACCGGCTTCGAGGAGCGCACGGTGGTGGTCCAGGCGTTGTCGATCGTGCGTCGTGGCGCGCCGGAAGCCCAGGCTCTGTATGCCGAAACCGAAGCCAGCATTGCCAAGCGCGAAGCGGCGGCGGCCATGCGCAAGGCCGGGGCGTTGGGCGTGAGCACCGACGGCAAACCGAGCAAGAAACAGCGCCGGGATTTGTTCAAGTTTCGCGGCAGCAGCAACGACGAGTAGTGACGGCCGTCGGGCGCAGACTTGTAATCGCCTGCCTGTGCAGCCATATGGGGGATATTCGCCAACGGCGCATTTCGCAGGTGAAAGCACCGCTCGTCGAAAACCGAGGTTTGACCTTGCTTGGAACAACCCCGAATTGTTCATAAAATGCCGCTATGGCTAAGCTCACCCCCAAAAGTGCTGCTACGGCGTGTTTCATTTTTTGTAACCTTTTTTGTCACCACTTCAGATACCCAGACCTATGACCGATCTACCGGATACCGACTACACCCAACGCTTCATCTTCGATGACAGCGACACCCGCGGCGAACTGGTGGCATTGGAGCGTAGCTATGCCGAAGTCCTCGCCAAACACACCTATCCGGAGCCGGTCGCGCAACTGCTGGGCGAGCTGATGGCGGCTGCAGCGTTGCTGGTAGGCACCTTGAAGTTCGATGGCTTGCTGATTCTTCAGGCCCGTTCCGAAGGCCCGGTGCCGATGCTGATGATCGAGTGCTCCAGCGAGCGCGAAATTCGCGGCCTGGCCCGCTACGACGCCGAGCAGATCGCGCCCGATGCGACGCTCGCCGACCTGATGCCCAATGGCGTGTTGGCGCTGACTGTCGACCCGACTCAAGGCCAGCGCTATCAGGGTATCGTCGATCTCGACGGTGAAACCCTGTCCGATTGCTTCACCAACTATTTCGTCATGTCGCAGCAGGTTGGCACCCGCTTCAAGCTGTACGCCGACGGCCGTCGTGCCCGTGGCCTGCTGTTGCAGCAATTGCCTGCCGACCGTCTGAAAGATGAAGAAGATCGCGCCGCCAGTTGGCAGCACATCACCGCCCTGGCCAGCACCCTGACCGCCGACGAATTGCTGAGCCTGGACAACGAAACCGTGCTCCATCGCCTGTACCACGAAGAACAAGTGCGTCTGTTCGATGTGCAGAAACTGCGCTTCCATTGCAGTTGCTCCCGGGAACGCTCGGGCAATGCGCTGGTCAGTCTGGGACTGGAAGATGCGCAGCAGCTGGTCGTCGAGCATGGCGGCAGCATCGAGGTCGATTGCCAGTTTTGCAACGAGCGCTACCTGTTCGACGCGGCCGATATCACCCAATTATTCGCCGGTGCAGGGGTTGATACGCCGTCAGATACTCGTCACTAAAACGCTTCAGCGCAGGTAAATTCACTGCTTAGCGCCGGAATAACGCCGTTCTGACGGGAGGGCCCTACACTTTTTGGGCTTTTCTGGCATAATCCGGCCCACTTTTTTCGCGGTAGTAGTGCACGACTTTCTACTACAAAACGTTTGGAGCACTCGGCCACTGGCCGACGGGGAACCTCATGACGCAAGCCAATAACGCCGTGTACACCGATCTGAGTGTTGATGATCTGGTTAAACAAGCCCTGAATCGCGGTGAAGGCGAGCTTGCCGATACCGGCGCGCTGGTTGTTCGCACCGGTCACCGTACCGGCCGTTCGCCAGTCGATCGTTTCATCGTTGAAGAGCCGACTACTCAGGACGCCATTGCCTGGGGCCCGATCAACCGCAAGTTCCCGGCCGACAAGTTCGATGCCCTGTGGGCTCGCGTCGAGGCGTTCAACAACGCGCAAGAGCATTTCGTTTCCCACGTGCACGTAGGTTCGGCTGAAGAGCACTACCTGGCCGTGAAAATGACTACCCAGACTGCCTGGCAGAACCTGTTCGGTCGTTGCCTGTTCATCAACCCGGCCCAGTACAACCCGGCCGGTCGTGAAGAGTGGCAAGTTCTGAACGTCGCCAACTTCGAGTGCGTGCCAGAGCGTGACGGCACCAACTCCGACGGTTGCGTGATCATCAACTTCGCGCAGAAAAAAGTGCTGCTCGCCGGCATGCGCTACGCCGGTGAAATGAAGAAAGCCATGTTCTCGGTGCAGAACTTCCTGCTGCCGGCCGCCGACGTGCTGCCAATGCACTGCGCCGCCAACATCGGCGAAGCGGGCGACGTGACCCTGTTCTTCGGTCTGTCCGGCACCGGCAAGACCACCCTGTCCGCCGACGAAAGCCGTTACCTGATCGGTGACGACGAACACGGCTGGGGCGAAGGCGTGGTGTTCAACATCGAAGGCGGTTGCTATGCCAAGTGCATCGACCTGTCCGAGAAGAACGAGCCGGTCATCTGGAAAGCCATCAAACACGGCGCAGTCCTGGAAAACGTTGTTATCGACGACGCCAAGCACGCCGACTACACCGATGTCAGCCTGACCCAGAACAGCCGCGCCGCCTACCCGCTGGAGCACGTAGCCAAGCGTTCCGAGAAGAACCTCGGTGGTGAGCCAAACGCGGTGATCTTCCTGACCTGCGACCTGACCGGCGTGCTGCCGCCAGTGTCGATCCTCAATGAAGAACAAGCGGCCTACCACTTCCTGTCCGGCTACACCGCACTGGTGGGCTCGACCGAAATGGGTTCCGGCAGCGGCATCAAGTCGACCTTCTCCACCTGCTTCGGCGCACCGTTCTTCCCGCGTCCGGCTGGCGAATACGCAGAACTGCTGATCAAACGCATCCGCGGCTTCGGCTCCAAGGTCTACCTGGTCAACACCGGCTGGACCGGCGGCGGCTACGGCGTCGGCAAACGCTTCAACATCCCGACCACCCGCGGCGTGATCGCAGCGATCCAGAGCGGCGCGTTGATCGGTGCCGAGACTGAGCACCTGGACACCATCAACCTTGACGTGCCATTGGCTGTGCCGGGCGTTGAGACTGGCCTGTTGAACCCACGTAACACCTGGGCTGACAAGGCTGCTTACGATGAAGCTGCTAAAGCACTGGCCGGGTTGTTTGTCGAGAACTTCAAGAAGTTCGACGTGAGCGACGCGATCAAGGCTGCTGGGCCGAAGTTGTAAGAGTTGGTTTGATGTAATGAGAAAGCCGCCCTTTGGGGCGGCTTTTTTGTGGGCGCTGATTCATTTTCCTTGAAGCAAAACTGGCAATATTCCCGCAGTAAACACGCTAAACAGCCAGAATAATTCCACTTCTGTTGATCAGATCCCCTCGACCCCTTCCACTTCCTGCGTATCCCACCGTTGTTTCTTGACTGCTTTGTAGAGCATCCCAATAGTCAGCGGCACTTTGTCGCCACGACCCTTCGCTCGGCGCTTGAGAAACACATCAAACCCTTCCGGTTGAAAATACCGATATGCGTCGTAGTCGACGAAATCGATGGCGAACTGTTCCTCCAGCGCTTCCATCAGCTGCCGCGCATCAGCGCCATCGCAACCCAGGTCAAAGTTGATCGAGGTGGTGAGACTGATGGTTTTGCGTTCGGGCAGGCCGAGTTCTTCGTGCAGCAACTGCATGAGCAGGTGCATGGCGTGGTCGTCGGGGAAGTTGGGGGCGAGGATCATTACGGGGCATCCGGTTGGGCTTTGGAGGATCTTATTGGGCGTCGGATTCGTGGGGAAGGGCGCAAGCCCGATGGCAGCGGTTAAAACGTAAAGGATGTCTCCGGTTACTACCCAGGCAAGCCAGCTCCCACAGGGGCGCGGCTTGCCTGTTAGCGCGTGGTCAGGCTGGCGCTTTCCAGCCCATCATGCGTTGTTGGGCGACTTTCAGTAGGTCGCAGCCATCCTGGGTCAGCAAGAAGAGCGCGTGAGTGATGTGGGGGATGTCTTCGACATCAGCGTGTTTGAAGCAAACGCAGTGCAGGGTTTTGAGGAGATCACTGGAGGCTCGGATGCGCTGGAGGGCGGCTTCGAGGATGTCTTGCGGGTTGGCCTCTGTGTCGATGATCAGGGGCGGGGTGTCGGTGAGGTTGGATTGGAGTGAAAGGTAACGATCGCTGGAGAGCGGATTCCATGTCTTCATTGGTTTTAGCCTCAAATGCATCAGGAAGAACCGCCGTCACCGTGACCAAGCGATGGGAGGCGGACTGTGTTCGGGTTGGTCAACCGATGAGGCTCACATCCCGGCACGCCCGAGGGCGTCCCAAACACAGCCACCATATAGCGTGCAGGCACTTGAAGTGCCGGCAGCATACAACGGACGCGTAGATATGAGCCATTCGGGTGACCAAGCCCGAGTCGCTGATTTGGCAGCGACAGTCACGACTATAGGTTTGAGCCGCCGGGCAGCGATAGGCGACAAGGTGTCTTCGGTTGTAGGACCGGGACGAAGCGTTGATAGGGCGTTGCCTACGGACTTATCTCTTTTGCAGTTTGTCTCGTTTGATTGCCATCAGGTGTTTGACTTCTTCATCTGAAATGCTGGGGCGAGGGGCGTCGAGGCTGGTTTGTACTTGTGCTTTGAACCATGCGTCGTAGGCCGCTTTGTCGAGTCGTTGTTGAGTGTCGGGCATTTTGTTTTCGTCAGGTACACCGCGTTATCGATCATCGCGGGCAAGCCCGGCTCCCGCAGGGATCTTCGTTTAAGTTTGAATTTGTTTCAGCCATCAGACTGCCGTGGTTTTCGGCAGGCGTTGCCGGGCGATTTCTAGCAGTTCGTTGCCGTCCTGGGTCAGCAGGTACAACGCGTTGACGATATTGGGAATGTCTTTCACGTCGGCCTGTTTGAAGCACAGGCAATAGAGTGTTTCGAGCAGGTCGCCAGCGGCGCGGATGCGTTGTCGGGCGGCATCGAGGATTTCGTGGGGATCGGCCTCGGTGTCGATGACCAACACGGGGGTATTGCTGTAGCTGGTTTTGAGCGGGCGATAGCGGTCTGTTAACGAGTGGCGCGTGTTCATCGAAGTCAGTCCTGTGGGAAGTCGGGCAGTCTCGCCGGCGGGCCGACACAGTGTTTTCAGCCGCGTCGAAAACTATAGAGGGCCGCAGCGAGGCGTCGCAAGGTGGTGCAAGTGGACAGGTTTTGTAGGGGATTTAGCGGTGTTATCGCCCTTTGCCTACGCATCCCTCGACTATTTTTTAAGCTTTTCCCTTGGTGGTCGATATTCCTACGGGATTGTCAGGCTTAACGCATCCAGCCTCTGGAGGGTGCGCGCCAGAATGTGTAGGACGTTTCGAAGCGTCTGAGTCGACTCTTAAAGGGAATTAGGTATGCAGTGGCTGCGTGTGGCCTCGATTTTATTGTTGTGGGCCGGTGTTTGTCGGGTAGCGGGTGCTGCTGACGTCGGTCATTCGCTCGTCCTGGCCAACATGGAGCGAACCGGTTGGCCGGGTGCGCTGACCACCCAAGCGGACATCGACACCGCATCTCGCGCCGAGGTGTTAATGGTGGGCAAGGCATTGCTGGCCAGCGAAGCGCTGGATGAGCAGGGGCTGAAACAGCGACTGGGCGTGCGGGCTGTGAAGCTCAAGTCGGTCAGGCAAGTGCGTGACGGGTTGTGGGATCGGTTGCTGATCACCTATCGCAGTGCCAGTCAGAACTGCGAGGACCAACTCTTCTGTCCTCGTGTGCGCAGGGTCGCCGATTTGCGTCAGCTGGCGGCGGCGTTTACAGGCGAAATAAGCCCGGCTTATGCGGCGTGGGCGAGCAAGAGCCGGGTATTTCATGAACAGGCGCTGGATGAGCAGTTGCGGGTGGCGGTATTGGTGCCGTAGCTACCCGAGGTCAGTCGATCGACGACTAAGTCTGTGAGGCACTGTCCAGCGTTGTGGGCGCAGCGTAGAGGGGGTCGTCAGGGAGCTTCATGCACCCGTTCAGCAGCAGGGATGCAAAGAAAAGAGCGACTGGAAAAAACAGAGTGTCAGGCATGATTGTTCCTTTGTGAGGATCCGCGTGCAGGCGTCCTGCCTTGATGAAAACTTCGCGGATAATGGTTTTTCTCGGGGCGCACCTTACCGGCTGACAGGGGGCTGATGTCAGGGGGCAAAGTGCCTCGTTTGTTTCAATCTGTGGCGAAGGAATCGATGGGCCGACGCTGTATCATCCCGTATCGTTTTTGCCCCCGACCTTTTCTCGACTCGCTGCGTTCGCCGGCTAGGCTTTGGGCTTCGCAGCGGTCAACGGAGTGACAGCTTATGCACAACACCCTGGAACAGGTTTTCGGTTATCCACAGTTTCGGCCCGGCCAGGAGGCGGCGGTCAGCGCGGTGTTGGCCGGGCGCTCGGCGGCGGCGATTTTCCCTACCGGATCGGGCAAATCCCTGTGCTATCAGTTACCGGCCATCCTGCTGCCGCACCTGACGCTGGTGGTCTCGCCTCTGCTGGCGTTGATGCAGGATCAGTTAGCGTTCTTGCAGCGCCATGGGATTGCGGCGGGCAGTATCGATTCGGCCCAGAGTCGCGATGACGCCAGCGATGTGATGGCCCGGGCAAAGTCCGGCGAATTGAAGATTCTGATGATTTCCGTGGAGCGCCTGAAGAACGAGCGCTTCCGCCATTTTTTGCAGCAGGTACCGATCTCGCTGCTGGTGGTGGACGAGGCCCACTGCATCTCGGAATGGGGCCACAACTTCCGCCCCGACTACCTCAAGCTCCCGGACTATCAGCGCCAGTTCAACATCCCCCAGGCGTTGCTGCTGACGGCCACCGCGACACCCAAGGTGATCGCCGACATGGAGGCCCGGTTCGCCATTGCGCCTGAGGATGTGGTGACCACCGGTTTCTACCGGCCCAATCTCAATCTGTTGGTGGAACCAGTGCGTGGCCAGGACAAGCGCCGCCGCCTGGTCGAGTGGATGAGCCAGCGTCCCGGCCAGCCCAGCATTGTCTACGTCACTCTGCAGAAGACCGCTGAGCACATCGCCGAACACCTGGGGCGCAACGGTATACAGGCAGAGGCCTATCACGCCGGTTTACCCCACGAGCAACGGGAAGCGATTCAGCGCCGGTTCATGGGTGGGCAGTCCAATTGCATCGTCGCCACCATTGCCTTCGGCATGGGCATCGACAAAAGCGATATCCGCAACGTGGTGCATTTCGACCTGCCAAAATCCATCGAAAACTACAGCCAGGAAATCGGCCGCGCCGGGCGTGACGGGCAGCCGTCCGATTGCCTGGTGCTGGCCAACCGCGACAGCCTCAACGTGCTGGAGAATTTCGTCTACGGCGACACACCGGAGCGGGACGGCATTCGTTGTGTGCTCGACGAGTTGCAAGCCGCAGCGCCCGAGGGGCAGTGGGAGTTTCTGCTGGGGCCTTTGGCCGATCAGAGCAACATTCGCCAGTTACCGCTCAAGACCTTGCTGGTACAGCTGGAGTTGCGCGGGCTGATCGCTCCACGCTATGCCTATTACGCCGAATACCGCTTCAAGTATTTGCAGGAGCCGGAAGCGTTGCTGGCCCGTTTCGAGGGTGAGCGCAGGGACTTCGTCTCGGCGATCATCCAGACTTCCAGTCGCGCACGGACCTGGGCCACGGTTAATTTCGACGCACTGTATCAGCAGCATTCCGCCGAGCGCAGTCGAGTGGTCAAGGCGCTGGATTACTTCCAGGAAAAGGGCTGGGTGGAGCTTGAAAGCAAGCAGATGACGGAGGTCTATAGCCTGCTGCAAGCCGACTTCGATTCCCAGGCCTTGAGCGCCGAATTGCACACCTACTTCACCCGGCACGAACGCACCGAGATTTCGCGGATTCACGCCATGCTGGATCTGTTCGCCACCGACCACTGCCTGGGATATCGCCTGGCCGAGTACTTCGGCGATGAAAACGCGCCACGGCGATGCGGGCATTGTTCGGTGTGTCACGGCCACGTAGCGCGGTTACCCGAACCACCGGAATTGCCGGCGCTTGTGGATAAAAATTTCGAGGCGCTGTGCGGTGATTTTATCCACAGGCACCAGCAGCACACGGGAAGTGCTCCATCGGCGGAGCGCGTGACGCGGTTTCTGTGCGGGATCAGCGTGCCGTTGTTTACCAAGCTCAAGGCGCGGTCGATTCCGGGGTTTGCGGCGCTGGAGGAGTATCCGTATGGCGAGGTCCGGACGTGGGCTGAGGCGAACCTCTAATCTGTAGGGATTTTCTGGGGCGCATCCATCAGCTGAATGTCACCCATCACGGGAATAAACTTCAAAAACACCCATCGGCTGACTATGGTGAGGACTGTCTTTGGATCGCCAATAAGAGAACAACAACCATGAGCCAGACATCGTTCGATATTCAGCGCGCCGCCGTGATTGGCGCGGGCACCATGGGCCGGGGCATTGTTATGTGCCTGGCCAACGCCGGGGTGCCGGTGCAGTGGGTCGATAACAATCCGCAGATGCTTGAGCAGGCGCTGACCAGCGTGGCTGACACTTACGCCCACAGCGTGCGTCAGGGGCGGATCGATCAGGCCGAGGCGGATGCGCGCATTGCACGGGTAACGGCGGCTGCCGATTACGCGGCGATCCGCGATGTTGATCTGGTGATCGAAGCGGTCTACGAAAACCTCGAGCTGAAGCAGAAAATCTTCCGCGAACTCGACGGCCTGCTCAAGCCTGAAGCGATTCTGGCCAGCAATACCTCGGCGCTGGATATCGACGCCATCGCCGCCGCCACTCGCCGCCCGCAGCAGGTCCTGGGCCTGCACTTCTTCAGCCCGGCGCACATCATGAAATTGCTGGAGATCGTACGCGGCGCCCAGACCGCTCCGGCGGTGCTTGATGCAGCCCTGGCACTGGGCCAGCGCATGGACAAGGTCAGCGTGGTCTCGGGCAACTGTCACGGTTTCATCGGCAACCGCATGCTGCATCCGTACGTGTTCGAAGCGCGCAAGATGCTGCTGGAGGGGGCGTTGCCTTATCAGGTGGATGCAGCGCTGCAAGGTTTTGGTTTCGCCATGGGGCCGTTCCGCATGTATGACGTGGTCGGCATTGACCTGGAGTGGCGCGCGCGGGAGCTGGCTGGCAAGGGCCAGGATGCGCCGGAGGTTCAGGTGGACAATCGTTTGTGCGAGCTCGGGCGTTTCGGTCAGAAGAGCGGCGACGGGTATTACCATTACGAACCGGGCAGTCGTCAGGCTGAGCACGATGTGGAAGTCGATGCGCTGGTGCTGGAAATCAGCGAAGGGTTGGGGTTCCAGCGGCGTGAGATAGGGCCAGAGGAGATTCTTGAGCGCAGCTTGCTGGCACTGGTCAATGAAGGGGCGAAGATCCTTCAGGAAGGCATTGCGGCGTCGGCGCACGACATCGATCTGGTGTACCTCAACGGTTATGGTTTCCCGGCGGACAAGGGCGGGCCGATGGCCTGGGCGGATCAGCAAGGGCTGGACGATATTCATCTGCGGTTGTTGCAGCTTGAGACCAAACAGGGGGATCACTGGGCCCCGGCACGGTTGATTGGGGAGTTGGCGGCGCAGGGCAGAGGGTTTACCGACATGTGATTTAGGTAGTGCCTGTGACAGCGCCTTCGCAGTTTCACCTTAAACTGGCCATCCAACTCCAGGAACCGACGCTGATGTCCAACCCGATGCCCCATCGCACCGACTACCCCCATTTCCAGCCCATCACCACCCGCTGGCATGACAATGACGCCTACGGTCATGTCAATAACGTCACCTACTACAGTTTTTTCGATACGGCGGTGAACACCTACCTGATCGAAGTCGGCGGCCTGGATATCCATGACGGTGAGGTGGTGGGTTTTGTGGTGAGTTCGGCCTGCGATTACTTCGCGTCTATCGCCTTCCCGGATCGGATCGAGATTGGCCTGCGGGTCGGCAAGTTGGGCAGCAGTTCGGTGCAGTATGAGCTGGCGGTGTTCAAGGCTGGAGAAGATGAGGCCTGCGCGGCAGGGCGCTTCGTGCATGTATTCGTCGATCGGCTGTCGAATCAGCCGGTGGCGATTCCTGCCGGGTTGCGCGGGGCGTTGGAGCGACTGGCGATCTGAGGGCAAAAAAAATCGCAGCCCGAGGGCTGCGATTTTTGGATCTAACGGTCGACGAGGCGATTCAAGCCTCAGTCGTCATCGTGATAGCGATGGTGATGCTTGCGATGCCCGTACGCATGGCCGCGACCCGGGTGACCACGGTAGTAGCGACGATCATCATCGTCATAACCACGACGATAGGAACGACGATCATCGTCGTCATTGCTGCTGTTGCCCATATGGTTACCCAGCGCGCCACCGAGGCCGCCGCCTGCTGCGGAGCCGATCAGGCTACCGGTGGTGCCGCCCATGCTGCGGCCGACCACGTTACCGCCAGCTGCGCCCAACGCACCGCCAATGGCGGCTTCGCCACGGCTGCGTCTGTCTGCGCCAACTGCGCTACCACCCGCGCCGCCCAGGGCCGCGCCAATGGTTGAACCTGTACTGCCGCCTAGTGATTGACCGACGACCGAGCCAAGAACCCCGCCCAATGCGCCGCCCACACCTGCTTCGGTGGTGCCGCCAGCAGACGCGAAGCCACTGACCAGGCCAAGGGACAACAAGAGAATCGAGGAGAACTTCATAGAGGAACCTCAAGGGGATGACGGCGCGATCCTGAGGCTGTGTCATGGTTGTGACAATAGAAATCCGACGAATAACACGACTTGAGCACATTTCTATAAGTTGCTGTTTTTTGGGCGGAACTTAAGTGTTTTTCGCCAGTCTTTAGCTACTTCTCAAAGGCCGTTTTCATATGAAAACGGCCTTTTTTGTGGGCGATTGGAAAGTACGGATCGGAAAAATTTGTTGAGTGGGCTACCGCCATCGCTGCGTCAAGCTGACTTGGCCATGATCAACCCGGTTTCACTCGCCGCTTCCAGCCGGATCGCCACAAACTTCGACGTCGGCGTATGGCTGCCATCGCCAGTGCTTTCCAACGGCACCAGCGGGTTCACTTCCGGATAGTACGCAGCCGCTTGCCCGGCAGGAATATCAAACGCCAGCAGGGTAAAACCCTTGACCCGCCGCTCACGGCCATCATCCCAGATCGATACGATGTCAGCCTTTTGCCCCGGTTTGAAGCCCAGGCGAATGATGTCGGCTTCATTGACGAACAACACATCCCGCTGACCTTTCACCCCGCGATAACGATCATCAAGACCATAAATGGTGGTGTTGTACTGATCGTGGGAGCGCATCGACTGCATGATCAGGTCCGGCAGTACTCCGGTGGCGCGGGTGCGTTCGTGCACCAGGTGTTTGGGCAGGATGTTCGGACGGAAGTTGGCCCGACCCGATGGAGTATTCCAGCGACGTGCGCCGGCACTGCTGCCCAAGTAGAAACCGCCGGGGTTCTGGACTTTCTCGTTGAAGTCCCGAAAGCCCGGGATGGTGTCGGCGATCAGGTCGCGGATGCGGCTGTAATCAGCCACCAGCCAGTTCCAGTCCACCGGTTTGCTGCCCAGGGTCGCGGCGGCGATACCAGCGATGATTGCAGGCTCCGAGCGCATCAGATTCGACAACGGTTGCAACTGACCGTTGGAGGCGTGGACCATGCTGAAGGAGTCTTCCACGGTCACCGCTTGGGCGCCTTCGGTCTGGATATCGATATCGGTGCGGCCCAGGCACGGCAGGATCAGCGCGTCTTTACCGTGGATCAAATGGCTGCGGTTGAGCTTGGTGCTGATCTGCACGGTCAGGTCGCAGTTGCTCAGGGCCTGGAAGGTCCGTGGGCTGTCCGGGGTGGCTTGGGCAAAGTTGCCGCCCAGGCCGATGAAGACTTTCGAACGGCCTTCGGCCATCGCGTGAATCGCCTCGATCACGTTGTGGCCGTTTTCGCGTGGCACCTTGAACTGGAAGCGCCGCTCCAGGGAGTCGAGGAACGCCGCCGGCGGGCGTTCGTTGATGCCCATTGTCCGGTCGCCCTGCACGTTACTGTGGCCGCGCACCGGGCACAGACCGGCACCCGGCCGGCCGATGTTGCCGCGCAGCAGCATCAGGTTGGCGATTTCCTGGATGGTCGCCACCGAATGGCGATGCTGGGTGATGCCCATCGCCCAGCACATGATCACGTTCTTGCCTTTGGCGTACATGCGCGCCGCTTGCTCGATTTCCACCAGGGGCAGGCCGGATTGCTCGACGATCTGCTCCCACGGGGTGTCGTCGACGATGCCGAGGTATTCCAGAACATTGACGCTGTGTTCATTGAGGAAGTCGTGGTCGAATACCGCAGGCTCACCCGCCTTCTGCGCATCGCGCTCCCATTGCAGCAGGAACTTGGCCATGCCGCGCATGATCGCCATGTCGCCGCCCAATGCCGGACGGAAGTACGCGGTGTTGGTCGGTTTGTCGCCGTTGGTGAGCATTTCGATCGGGTGTTGCGGGTGCTGGAAGCGTTCCAGGCCGCGCTCTTTCAGCGGGTTGATGCACACCACCTGCGCACCGCGTTTCACCGCTTCGCGCAGTGGCTCGAGCATCCGCGGGTGGTTGGTGCCAGGGTTTTGGCCCCAGACAAAAATTGCATCTGCATGTTCGAAATCGTCGAAGGTCACCGTGCCTTTGCCGACTCCGACGCTTTGGGCCAATGCCACACCGCTGGCTTCGTGGCACATGTTCGAGCAGTCGGGGAAATTGTTGGTGCCATAGGCGCGCACGAACAATTGATAGAGGAACGCCGCTTCGTTGCTGGCACGGCCCGAGGTGTAGAACTCGGCCTGATTCGGGCTCGACAGCCCTTGCAGGTGTTTGCCGATCAGGGCGAATGCGGCTTCCCAGCTGATCGGTTTGTAACGATCGGTTTCGGCGTCGTAGCTCAGCGGCTCGGTCAGACGGCCCTGGTACTCGAGCCAATAATCACTTTGTTCCAGCAACGAGCTAACGCTGTGCTTGGCGAAAAACGCGCCATCGACACGCCGTTTGGTCGCTTCCCAGTTCACTGCTTTGGCGCCGTTCTCGCAGAACATCACCATGCCGCCTTCCTGGGAATCGCCCCAGGCGCAACCGGGGCAGTCGAACCCGCCGTTCTTGTTGGTCTTGAGCATCATGCGCAGATTTTTCAACGCGTTGTCGCTGGTCAGCCAGGCCCGGGCGACGCTGGCCAGCGCGCCCCAGCCACCGGCCGCACCCTTATAGGGCTTGTAACGTGGAACAGGTTTCTGGTCGGCTTGTTGGTGTTGACTCACGCTTGATTCTCCAACGCAGGGCTGTAGACCCTTGGTGCACTTTTCTGAGGTAGGTGGATGAGATTGAGGTTGTGTCGACGGGCCCATTGCACGGCCAGGCCCGTGGGCGATGACAGGCTGACCAGGGTCTGGATGCCGGCGCGTAAAACTTTCTGGATCAATTCGAGGCTGCAACGGCTGGTGACAATCGCCAGACCATCGGTGGTCGGGATTTTCTGGCGGATCAACCCGCCAATCAGCTTGTCGAGAGCGTTGTGTCGGCCGATGTCTTCACGGCCCAGCAGCAATTCGCCTTTGCCATTCATGAACACCGCCGCATGCACCGCGCCGCAATGCTGGCCCAAAGGCTGGAATTCACCGATGCGATGGCGCAGGCCGTCCAGCCATTCGGCCGGGGGCAGCGGGGCGCCGGGCAGCACCTTGAGATCGGGCAGCGCTTGCTCCACCGCTTCAACGCCACAGAGCCCGCAACCGCTGGTGCCGGCCAGTTGGCGGCGCTGCTGCTTGAGGTTCCAGAAGGCGCGGTTGGCGATGGTCACCTGTGCGTATTGCGCCGACCCCGAGCCGCTGAGTTGCAGGTCATAGATGTCTGAAGCGTCTTCGATGATGCCGCTGCCGAGGCTGAAGCCGACAATGAAGTCTTCAAGGTCCGTCGGCGTCACCAGCATGACGGCCTGGCTGATGCCGTTGTAGGCGATCGCCAGCGCGACTTCCTCAGCCAGCGCGGTGCTGGATGATTCGGAGTCTTCAAGGTTGCAGTAACTGTATGTCTGGCTTGCGGCGGGCGCGGGCGTTTCGAGAGCGGGCGCCGCGCAGCCGGGGCGCTTGGCGTTCATTAGGCATCACCGACGGGTTGGTCAGCTTTAAGCCTAGGCGCGTCAACATGTCGCGTCTAATCGCTATTACTGATCTACCGATAGATGGCGTCGATCAATCGTCTGTCAGTGATTTCTGATAGATCGCAAAACAGGCTTCTGCCAAGGCCGAACGCGGAGCGCTGCGACGCATGATCAGCCCCAGCCGGGCGAGGGTCTGGGCGCTTTCGATGGGTTGCAGGCGCAAGTGATCGGTGAGGTTTTCGAGGCCGCTGTTCAGCGGCATCACCGCGCAGCACAGGCCACCGTGTACCGCTTGTAACAATTGGTGGACTGCATCGGTTTGCAGCAACGGCTGTGGAGTCAGGCCACGGCTGTGGAAATTATGGTCGATGGACTGGCGAAAATGCATGCCGCTGGTGAGCATGCCCATGGGCAGTTCGATCAGCGACTCCCAGCTCAGCGGCGCCTCGCCGAAACTGAAGAAGCGTTGATCGTAGAGCAGGCCCATGCGGGTTTCGCTGAACGCCAGGGAGTCGAAGCGCTCGCCGTCCAGATGCTCCAGGTAGGATACGCCGAGGTCGAGACGGTTATTCGCCAGTTGTTCAAGGATCTGTTCGGAACTCAGGGCCGAGAGTTCGAAGCGCAGGTTCGGGTGTGCGGCATGCAGGCGTTGCATCAGCGGCACCGGGTCGAAACTCGACAGCGGCACCACCCCCAGACGCAACGTACCCACGAGGTTGCCGCGACAGGCCGCCGCTTCGGCCTGCAAACCGTCGTAGGCCGCCAGCACCGTACGCGCCCATGCCAGCACGCGCTCACCCGGCGCCGTGAAACCTTCGAAGCGTTGGCCGCGATTGACCAGCGGCAGCTCGAGTTCTTCCTCAAGGCTGCGCAGGCGCATGGACAAGGTCGGCTGAGTGATGTGACAGCGCGCGGCGGCCTGGCCGAAGTGTCGGGTTTCGTCGAGAGCGATGAGGAATTTCAGCTGCTTGATGTCCATCTTCGCTCCAGGGCGCCGGCAAGGTTTGCGATTCTACCGCCTGCGCGGGGTTGGGTCATTGGTCGGCTGGGAGCCGGTCTTCAAACGACTGGTCTAGTCTTGGGCGTCTGGAACCCAAATCCCTAAGGAGCGTGCACCATGAGTATTTTTAGCTTTGTGAAAGAAGCAGGTGAAAAACTTATTGATCTGCTGACACCCGGCAATGCCAACGCCAGCGAGCAGCTGAAGGCACACATCAGCAAGGTCGGCTTGGGTAGCCCGAATGTTCAGGCGACCATCGATGGCGACAAAGTCACCGTCACCGGTGAAGTGGCAAGCCAGGAAGAGAAGGAGAAAATTCTGTTGGCCGTGGGCAATATTGCCGGTGTCGGTAGTGTCGATGACCAGATCACCGTAACGGGGCCGGTTGCCAAGGCAGCGCAGTTCGTCACCGTTAAAAAGGGCGACACCCTCAGCGCGATTTCCAAGGCGGCATACGGCGACGCGAACAAGTACAACAAAATCTTTGAAGCCAACAAACCAATGCTTTCGCACCCGGACAAGATCTATCCGGGGCAGGTGTTGCGGATTCCTGAATAACACAGAACCTGTGGCGAGGGAGCTTGCTCCCTCGCCACAACGACCACGTCAGACTCTAGAGCCCTGCAATCAAGTCCCGATAATCCCCAACGGCCGCAAACTCTGCCGTGTCCTTCGGCCCTTTGCGGCTGTCCGGCTCGCTCACGGCCAGCAAGTGCGCCACCCCGAAATTGCGTGCGCTGCGCAGGATCGGCAGGGTGTCGTCGATGAAGAGACAGCGTGCCGGGTCGAAGCCGATATCGGCCTGCAAGGCATCCCAGAACTGCGGGTCTTCTTTGGCGAAACCGTAATCGTGAGAGCTGATCAAGCGCTCGAAATACGGCGCCAGTTCAATTCTTTCCAGTTTCAATGACAACGAGTCGCGGTGGGCGTTGGTGATCAGTACCACGCGCTTGCCGGCCTGTTTGATCGCGGCCAGAAAAGTGTCCGCATCCGGACGCAAGGCGATCAGGTGCGCGGTTTCCAGTTTCAGTTCGCGCACCGACAACTTCAGTTCGGCGCTCCAGAAGTCCAGGCAATACCACTGCAACTGACCGGCATGGCGCTCGAACAGTGGCTGCAATTCCAGCTCCGCCATGGCCAGGCTCACCCCGTGCAACTCGGCATAACGCTTTGGCAGGTGTTCCAGCCAGAAATGGTTGTCGTAGTGCAGGTCCAGCAGCGTGCCGTCCATATCCAGCAGAACGGTATCGATGTCGCGCCAGGGCAGCAGGGACATAAAAAACTTCTCCAGCGGTAAAAAAGATATCCGAGGTAAACAATCAGGATAGGCCGGGTATAGTAACGCGTTCACGCCAAGGAGCTTCTCATGCGCCAGAAACCCACCATACTCGCCCGCGAGATCGTCGCCACCAGCCGATTATTCTGTGTCGAAGAGCTGAAACTGCGCTTTTCCAATGGCGTGGAACGCACTTACGAGCGATTGGTCGGTAAAGGCGCTGGTTATGGTGCGGTGATGATCGTGGCGATGCTCGACGCGGACCACGCCGTGTTGGTGGAGGAATACTGCGGTGGCACCGATGCCTACGAATTGTCCCTGCCCAAAGGCTTGATCGAGCCGGGCGAAGACGTGTTGGCGGCGGCCGAGCGGGAGCTCAAGGAAGAGGCCGGGTATGGCGCGCGGCAACTGGAGCACCTGACCGAGTTGTCGTTGTCACCCGGCTACATGAGCCAGAAGATCCAAGTGGTGCTGGCCACCGATTTGTACGAAGAACGCCTGGAGGGTGACGAGCCCGAGCCGATGGGGATGGACAAGATCAACCTGCGGGAATTGTCGGCGTTGGCGCAAAACCCGCGATTCACCGAGGGCCGTGCCTTGGCGGCGCTGTATCTGGCCCGGGACTTGTTGATCCAGCGCGGTATTTTTCAATTATGAGTGAGACGTTCATGAGTTTCCCCCATCCGTTGATGGCGCCGGTGGTCGAGCTGGCATTGAAGGCTGGCGAGGCGATCCTGCCGTTCTGGCGCGTCAACGTTGCTGTGACGGCAAAGTCCGATGATTCCCCGGTCACAGCTGCCGACATGGCCGCTCACCATGTGATTCTGGCCGGGTTGACGGCGCTGGACCCGACTATTCCGGTGCTGTCCGAAGAGGATGCCAACATCCCCCAGAGCGTGCGTGCCGGCTGGCAGCGTTGGTGGTTGGTCGACCCCCTGGACGGCACTAAGGAGTTCATCTCCGGCAGCGAAGAGTTCACCGTGAACATTGCGCTGATCGAGCAGGGGCGTGTGGTGTTTGGCGTGGTGTCGATGCCGACCAGCGGGCGTTTTTATGTAGGCGGTGCCGGGCTGGGTGCCTGGCGTGGCGATAAAGGCGCCGAGCCGTTGCCAATTCAGGTTCGCGAGGTGCCGGCGGCGGGTGAAGCCTTCACGGTGGTCGCCAGTCGTCGGCATTCAAGCCCTGAACAGGAGCGCTTACTGGCGGGGTTGAGTGACAGTCTGGGCGAGCTGCAACTGGCGAATATCGGCAGCTCACTGAAGTTTTGCCTGCTGGCGGAAGGGGCGGCGGATTGTTATCCGCGATTGGCGCCGACTTCGCAGTGGGACACGGCCGCGGCTCAAGGTGTGCTGGAAGGCGCCGGCGGTGAGGTGCTGGATTTGAGCGGCGCGCCGTTCTGTTATCCGGCGCGGGAATCGTTGCTGAATGAGTTCTTCCTGGCGCTGCCGGCTAAAGCGGCTTGGCGGGAGAAACTATTGGCGCTCGCTCGGGCGTAAAGATCAAGAGATCGCAGCCTCGTTTCACTCGACAGCTCCTACAGGGGGCGCGCTTCTCTGTAGGAGCTGTCGAGTGCAACGAGGCTGCGATCTTTTAAGATCGTTTGCTTTACCGGTGAAGGACGTATTGCCCGGTAAACCTCACCGCATCCTCATCACTCCCGGCATTCACGATCCGCGAATGCAGCGCCAACCGCGCCCGCCCATAGCGTCGATACATCGCCAGGAACTTCCTCCACACCGTCGCACTCGGTGCCTGGCAAATCGCTGTCGCGTCCATGGTGACCGGCAGCGGGTAGTTGATCTGCCCTTCCTGAATCACGATGTGCCCGTCTTCGATGCCTTCTTCGCGCAAACGCAAATGCAGCCAGCCCCAGCCGGCGAGCACCGCGCCGCAATACAGGCTGCCACCGAACATGGTGCTCTTGTGATTGACGTTGGGCTCCAGCGGTAGATGCAGGCGCAGTTGTTGGTCATGCCAGTCGAGCACTTTGAGGCCCATGTCCCGCGTGAGGGGGATGTCGCGATAGAGGATCGATTCCAGGTGACGACTGTCGCGGTTCATTCGCGGGCCTTTTGTTTGATAGGGATGATTTTACGGTAGCTCAATCGAGGTCGTCGGTATGGCTGCTGGTGCCGCCATCGGCGAAGTTCAGGCCATGCTTGCGCAGCTTGTCGTGCAGGGTTTTGCGCGGAATGCCGAGCGCTTCGGCGAGGCTGCGCACGGAGCTGTGCGAGCGCGCCAGTTCGGCGGCAATCAGGCTCTTCTCGAAGTTCTCGACTTGCTCGCTCAAGCCGCCGCTGACCACTTCAACCGTGGTGCCGACACCGCCATCCGGTGCGCTGCTGTCCAGTGCCAGCTCCAGGCCCAGGGCAAAGCGCTCGGCGGCGTTCTGCAGTTCCCGCACGTTACCTGGCCAGCTGTGACGCAGCAGCAGCGCCCGTTGCCCCGGTTGCAGTTCGTGGGGCGGCAAGCCGTGGCGGGCGCTGGCTTCGTCGGCGAAATGCTGGAATAGCACCAGCGCATCTTCGCCCCGTTCGCGCAGCGGCGGAATGCGCAACGGCGCAACGTTCAGGCGGTAATACAAGTCGGCACGGAAGCGCCCCTGATCGGCGGATTGCCGCAGGTCTTCCTTGGTCGCGGCGATGATGCGGATGTCCAGCGGGATCAACTGATTGCCGCCCAGGCGTTCGACGACTCGCTCTTGCAGCAAGCGCAGCAATTTCACCTGCACGTCCAGGCTCATGCTTTCGATTTCATCGAGGAACAACGTGCCGCCGTTGGCGAATTCGAACTTGCCGATACGACGCTTTTGCGCGCCGGTAAACGCGCCGGGTTCGTGACCGAACAGCTCGCTTTCCACCACCGACTCGGCCAGGGCCCCGGCGTTGATTGCCACGAACGGGCCGTTACGCCGACTCGACAAGTCGTGCAGCGCGCGGGCCACCACTTCTTTGCCTGCACCGGTTTCACCGAGAATCAGCACGTCAGCCTTGGTCGCCGCCAGTGCCCCGATCTGCTCGCGCAGGCGCAGCATCGGCGCCGATTGCCCGACCAGTCGGGCGCTCAGTTCGTTGCGATCGCTCAGGGCCAGCCGCAGGCTGCGGTTGTCCAGCACCAGACGGCGCAGGGCCAGGGCGCGACGTACGCTGTCGAGCAGGGCGTCGCTGGCGAACGGTTTTTCCAGAAAGTCATAAGCCCCGGCGCGCATGGCTTGCACCGCCAGGGGGACATCGCCGTGGCCGGTGATCAGCAGCACGGGCAGCTCCGGATCCTGGGCGTGGAGTTCGGTCAGCAGTTCGAGGCCGTCCATGCCCGGCATGCGGATGTCACTGACCACCACGCCTGGCCAGTCGCGTTCCAGTTGCCCGGCCAGGCCCTTGGCTTCAGCAAGCGGCAGGATCTTCAGGCCGGCCAGGTCCAGGGTCTGGCTCAGGGCCTGGCGCAGGTGGGGATCGTCGTCGATCAACACGACCTGGATGCGGTTGTCGATGGTCATGCACTTCGGTCCTCGGACGGTTGCAGGCTCACACCCGGCGCGCCTGCGCGCAGCTTCAGGGTAATCAGGGCGCCGCCTTCCTTATGGTTGGAGAACGACAGTTCACCACCGAAGGCGCGCATCAGGGTGTCGCAGATCGCCAGCCCCAGCCCAAGTCCCTGAGTGCGGGTCTTGGTGGTGTAGAAGGGCTCGCCGGCACGACCCAGCGCTTCCAGGCAGAACCCGGGGCCGTTATCGCGAATGTACAGAGTGACGCCGTCGGCGGTGGATTGGGCACTCAACCAGAGTTTACGCGGCGGGCCTTTTTCCGTCAGGGCATCGAGCGCATTGGCCAGCAGATTGCCGAGTACCTGGCGCAGACGGGTTTCTCCAGCCTCGACCCACAGGGTGGCGGCCGGCAAGTCGCGGATCAGCTCGACTTCCATGCTGCGCCGACGCTTGGCCAGTAACGCCAGGGCGTCGTCCAGCGCCGGTTGCAGGGCCACGCTTTCCGGGGCATGGCGATCACGTCGGGCGAAGGCGCGCAGGTGGGCGATGATCGACGCCATGCGCCCGGTCAGCTCGCTGATCAGCTTGAGGTTGCCGCGAGCATCCTCGGTGCGCTGATGATCGAGCAGCACTTCGGCGTTTTCCGCGTAGCTGCGGATGGCCGCCAGCGGTTGGTTGAGTTCATGGCTGATACTCGCCGACATTGTTCCCAGCGCCGAGAGCTTGCCGGCCTGTACCAGATCATCCTGAGCGCGTACCAGTTCTTGCTGGGCGTGTTCGCGCTCCAGCACTTCCTGTTTCAGTCGACGGTTGAGGCCCTCAAGGTCGCTGGTCCGTTCGGCGACCCGGCCTTCGAGTTCCTGGCGGGTCTTGGCTTCGAAGGCGATCCGCTCCAGGTAATGGCGTCGGCGTTGCATCATCAGGCCAAGCAGCAGCATCAATACCAGCAGCGTTGCGCCGCCGATGGCCACGACTGTGCGCACGGGGCGGTCGATCAGGGTGCGTGGAGCAAGGATACTGACACTCCAGCCGGTTTCTTCGATCTGCCGGGTTTGGGTCAGCCAGGCATTGGGGTCGAGACTCAACGGCTTTGGATCGCGGGTCGGATAGGGTTGAATCGCGGCGACGGCCTTGTTCTCCTCATCACTCAATGGACGGGTCGAGCGGAAACGCCATTCTGGCCGCGATGTGAGGATGACCACACCGTTGTGGTCGGTGACCAGCAGTTGTTCCGGGGTTTTGCCCCAGAGGCTTTCGGTGTGATCGAGGTCAACCTTGACCACCAACACGCCGATGATTTTTTCACGATCGTGTACCGCCGCGGCGAAGAAGTAACCGCGCTTGGCCGAGGTGGTGCCCAGGCCAAAGAAGCGCCCCAGGCGCCCGGCCATGGCTTCACTGAAATATGGACGGAAAGAGAAATTGCGGCCGACGAAGCTGTCGTGTTTGTCCCAGTTGGAGGCCGCCAGTGTCTTGCCGGTGGTGTCCATCAGGTACATGACTTCGGCGCCGGTCTGGGCACTGATGTGTTTCAACAGACGATTGGCATTGCCTTGAATCACGCCCTCGTCGGGGGCGCCCAACGTCGCACGCAGGGCGGGCAGGTCGCCGAGAATCTGCGGCAGCACTTCATAGCGGTGCAGGGTACCCAACAGGTTGGCGACGTAGAGGTCGAGGGTCTGACGGTTCTGCCCGGCCAGCTCGCTGCGGTAATAACGCTCGGCCAGATGCTCCAGCGGCCACAGCAAGGGTGCCAGGCACAACGCAAGCAGTGCCAGGCTGCGCCAGCGGGGTCTGCGGGGGAGGGTCGGTGTCATGAGCATCAAGCGCCTGTGGGGACAGACGCATTATGCCTAGGGTCTGTTGACGTTTGGTAGCAACGCGGTTCGCTACCAAACCTCAACAGACCCTAGGCTTGCGGGCGCAGTCTGCGCACCCTGGATCAAGTGCATGCTGGCGCTGAAAATTCAGACGGCAATTCAGGAGAAGACTTCAGCGTCCTTGAAGAACGCGGCGGCCTGATCCTTGGCGGACAGCTGCGGTGCCTCGTCCAGCTGCCAGTCGATGCCCAAGTCCGGGTCGTCCCAGCGAATGCTGCGTTCAGCCGACGGGGTGTAGTAGTCGGTGGTTTTGTAGAGGAATTCAGCGAAATCGCTCAGCACCACGAAACCATGGGCAAAACCTTCTGGTACCCAGAGCTGGCGATGGTTGTCGGCGGACAGGCGCACCGCGACCCATTTGCCGAAATGCGGCGAGCTGCGGCGAATGTCCACGGCCACGTCCAGCACTTCACCGGCGGTGACGCGGACCAGTTTGCCCTGAGTGTTTTCCAGCTGGTAGTGCAAGCCGCGCAGTACGCCTTTTTGCGAGCGGGAATGGTTGTCCTGCACGAATCGGGTGTTCAGGCCGGTTGCTTCTTCGAAAGCCTTGGCGTTGAAGCTTTCATAGAAGAAGCCGCGCTCATCACCAAATACCTTGGGCTCGATGATCAGAACACCTGGCAGGTCGGTGGTGACTACATTCATGGTGTTTCTCCAGCAATAGGCGTTGATGGGCGACATTCTTACGCAAAGTGCCGGCAGGCGCGAGTGGGACGGTGAAGAGAGTTGCTCACGCATTGATTCGGGCCAATCAGGGAAGGGGGGTTGCGTATCGCACCCGGCAGTGGCGATATAAGCGCCTAATAAAATTTCAGGGGTCGTTGTATGCCGCTCGCCACGTTGATTCACCGCGCCAGTCTGCCCAGCCCGCAAGTGTCCGCGGCGCAAGCGCTTGAGTTGCTGGAAGAACATTACGGGCTGAGCGGACGGTTGCAGGCTCTTGGAAGCCAGCAGGATCTCAACTACCGCGTCGACAGCGAGCAGGGGCGTTTCGTCCTGAAAATCTGCCGTGGTGATTATTCGGTGCTGGAGCTGCAAGCCCAGCACGCAGGGCTCAAGCGCTTGGTCGAACATCCCGGCGTGAAGGTGCCGCGAGTGATCCCGGCCAAAAATGGTAAAGACCTGCTCTCCCTGGAGGTCGGCGGTCAAGCAGTGCATGTACGTCTGCTCGATTACATCGACGGCCAGTCCCTGACGCACCTCGACCATCTGAGCCAGGCCGTGGTCGCCGGTTTCGGTCGGCTCTGCGGCGAGATGGACCTGGCGCTGGCCGGCTTCGACCATCCTGGCCTTGAGCGCACCCTTCAATGGGACGCCCGCCACGCCAACGCGTTGATCGCGCATTTGCTGCCGGTGATCAAGGATGATCAGCAACGCAAGCTGATTGCTGAAGCGGCCGAGCAGGCCGAGCGCCATTTGCAGCCCTTGGTGGATAAGCTGCCGGTGCAGGCGATTCACATGGACATCACCGACGACAACGTGGTCTGGCAGCGAGATGCGCAGCGCCAATGGCAGTTGCAGGGTGTCATCGATTTCGGCGACCTGGTCCGAACCTGGCGGATCACCGATCTGTCGGTGACCTGTGCCGCGCTGCTGCACCATGCCGATGGCGATCCGTTCTACATCTTGCCGGCGGTTCGGGCCTATCACGCGATCAATCCGCTGCAACATGAAGAACTGCTGGCGCTCTGGCCGCTGATCGTTGCGCGTTCGGCGGTGTTGGTGCTGAGTGGCGAACAGCAGGTCACCATTGATCCGGGCAATGAGTACAGTCGCGACAACCTGACCCATGAGTGGGAAATTTTCCGCGTGGCCACATCGGTGCCGCTGGCGTTGATGGAGGCGGCGATTCTTGCTGAGGTTGGTCAAGGCCTGCCGAGCATCGGCAGCGAAAGCTTTGCGCCCTTGTTGCCGAGTCTGGTGGGGCGTGAGTTTGCGTTGATCGATCTGGGCGTGCTCAGCCCGCATTTCGAAGCGGGTAACTGGGAGCAAGAGGGGATCGACCAGCGTCTGTTGACCGAAGCTGCTGCGGCTCATGGTCTGGCGGCCAGTCGTTATGGGCAATATCGTCTGTCTCGCACCCAACCGGACAGCGCCACTGAACCGGCCACTTGCCCTCTGCATGTCGAGTTGCGAGTGCCCCATGGCACGGCGGTCGAATCGCCGTTTGCCGGAACGGTTCACCAGCCGGCAGTGGGTGTGCTGCAACTGGATGGTCCACAACTGAGTTTACGGCTGTGGGGTGTGACACCGTCGTTGCACGCGGGCGCAGCATTGGTCAAAGGTCAGGTGCTGGGTTCGGTCAGCGGGCCGTTGATCGTGCAATTGTGTCGAAGCGCTCAGCTCGACGCGCCGTTGTTTTGCACACCTTCGCGCGCCGCCGCCTGGCAAGCGTTGTGCCCGTCACCGGCGGCGTTGCTGGGGCTGGCCTGCGATGCAGAAGAAGAACTCGACCCGCAAACCTTGCTGGCCCGCCGCGACGCCAGTTTCGCCCGATCCCAGAAGCATTATTACGTCGACCCGCCGCGCATCGAGCGGGGCTGGCGCAATCACCTGATCGACATGCAGGGCCGCTCCTACCTCGACATGCTCAACAATGTCGCGGTATTGGGTCATGGTCATCCGCGCATGGCCGCCGTCGCCGGCCGTCAATGGTCGTTGCTCAACACCAACTCGCGTTTTCACTACGCAGCGATTGCCGAGTTTTCCGAGCGCTTGTTGAAGTTGGCACCGGACAACATGGACCGGGTATTCCTGGTCAACAGCGGCACCGAGGCCAATGACCTGGCGATTCGCCTGGCCTGGGCCTACAGCGGCGGTCGCGACATGCTCAGTGTGCTGGAGGCGTATCACGGCTGGTCAGTGGCGGCGGATGCGGTCTCGACCTCGATTGCCGACAACCCCAAGGCCTTGAGCAGCCGTCCTGATTGGGTGCACCCGGTGACCGCGCCGAACACCTATCGCGGCGAATTCCGTGGCCCGGACAGCGCGCCGGACTACGTGCGCAGCGTCGAACATAACCTGGCGAAAATCGCCGGGCAGAAACGCCAACTCGCCGGTTTCATCTGCGAGCCGGTGTATGGCAATGCCGGCGGCATCTCGCTACCACCGGGCTATTTGAAGCAGGTCTATGCACTGGTCCGTGCTCAGGGCGGGGTGTGCATCGCCGATGAGGTGCAGGTCGGTTACGGCCGCATGGGTAAATTTTTCTGGGGTTTCGAAGAGCAGGGCGTGGTGCCCGATATCATCACCATGGCCAAAGGCATGGGTAACGGCCAGCCGTTGGGCGCCGTCATTACCCGTCGGGAGATTGCCGAAGCGCTGGAGGCCGAGGGTTATTTCTTCTCGTCCGCTGGCGGCAGCCCGGTCAGTTGCCGGATCGGCATGGCGGTGCTGGATGTGATGGAAGAAGAAAAACTCTGGGAAAACGCCCAGGTCGTGGGCGGGTACTTCAAGGAACGTCTTGAAGCCCTGATCGACCGGCATCCGTTGGTGGGAGCGGTGCACGGTTCCGGCTTTTATCTGGGCGTGGAGTTGGTCCGCAATCGCGAAACCCTTGAACCGGCGACCGAAGAAACCACGGCGTTGTGCGATCGCCTTCGTGAGTTGGGGATTTTCATGCAGCCGACGGGTGATTACCTGAACATCCTCAAGATCAAACCGCCGATGGTCACGTCGCGGCAGAGTGTGGACTTCTTTGTGGACATGCTGTCGAAGGTGCTGGGCGAAGGTTTGTAGGCAGCTCGTAGAGGTTGAAAATGTCGATTGTTATCGGGAATTTTTGAGGTTATTTAGAGGTGGTGGATATTTATTGCTTTTAAAGCCGATTTTTATCGGCTATAAAGTCGCCACTGCCCACGGTGTGGACGAACCACGCCCGGTGATTCCCGTTCTGTCATCGGTCGATGCCACACTGACCCTCAAGCACTTGCCCAGGAGATGATTCATGAGTCGTATCGTTACCGTCGCCGCCACCCAGATGGCTTGTTCCTGGGACCTTGAAGCCAACATCGAGACCGCTGAGAAGCTGGTCCGTGAGGCAGCGGCCAAAGGTGCGCAAATCATCCTGATCCAGGAACTGTTCGAGGCTCCGTACTTCTGCCAGAAGCCGAACCCGGACTACCTGCAACTGGCCACGACCGTAGAAGACAACGTCGCCATCAAGCACTTCCAGAAAGTCGCCAAGGAACTGCAAGTGGTGCTGCCGATCAGCTTCTACGAATTGGCCGGACGCGCGCGTTTCAACAGCATCGCGATCATCGATGCCGACGGCAGCAACCTCGGGATTTATCGTAAAAGCCACATCCCGGATGGCCCTGGCTACCACGAAAAGTACTACTTCAACCCGGGCGATACCGGTTTCAAAGTGTGGAACACCCGTTATGCGAAAATCGGCGTGGGCATCTGCTGGGATCAGTGGTTCCCTGAGTGCGCCCGCAGCATGGCGCTGCAAGGCGCGGAAATTCTGTTCTACCCGACAGCCATTGGCAGTGAGCCGCACGACAAGACCATTTCGTCCCGCGACCACTGGCAGCGCGTGCAACAGGGCCATGCCGGTGCCAACCTGATGCCGCTGATCGCCAGCAACCGCATCGGCAATGAAGAGCAGGACGGCTACGACATTACCTTCTACGGCTCGTCGTTCATCGCCAACCAGTTTGGCGAGAAGGTCCAAGAGCTGAACAAAACCGAAGAAGGCATTCTGGTTCACAGCTTCGACCTCGATGAGCTGGAGCACATTCGCAGCGCCTGGGGTTCGTTCCGCGACCGTCGTCCGAACCTGTACGGCGCGATCAAAACCCTCGACGGTTCCCTGGAGTCCTGAAGCCATGACCACGTTGAACAGCACCCCTCGCGCCGACGGCTTTTACATGCCTGCCGAGTGGGCACCCCAAACCCAGACCTGGATGGTCTGGCCCGAGCGCCCGGACAACTGGCGCCTGGGTGGCAAACCGGCGCAAGCCGCGCACGTTGCAGTGGCCAAGGCCATCGCGCGTTTCGAACCGGTGACCGTGGCGGTCTCCGCTGGCCAGTACGAAAATGCCCGCGCCCGTCTCGACGTGCCGAATATTCGTGTGGTGGAGATGTCCAGCGATGACGCCTGGGTCCGGGATACCGGCCCGACGTTCGTCATCAATGGCAGCGGCGAAGTCCGTGGCGTGGATTGGGACTTCAATGCCTGGGGTGGTTTCGACGGTGGTTTGTATTCGCCGTGGAACCGTGACTCGCAGGTGGCGGGCAAGATCCTCGAAATCGAGCGCACCCCGCGCTACCGCACCGAGGGTTTTGTGCTCGAAGGCGGCTCGATTCATGTCGATGGCGAAGGCACCCTGATCACCACCGAAGAGTGCCTGCTCAACCGCAATCGCAATCCGCACATGAGCCGTGAGCAAATCGAAGCGGTGCTCAGCGCAAACCTGGCTGTGGATAAGATCATCTGGCTGCCGGACGGCTTGTTCAACGACGAAACCGACGGCCATGTGGATAACTTCTGCTGCTATGTGCGTCCGGGTGAAGTGCTGCTGGCCTGGACCGACGACCCGCAGGACCCGAACTACCCACGCTGCCAGGCGGCCATGAACGTGCTGCAAAACAGCACCGATGCCAAGGGGCGCTCGTTCACGGTGCACAAAATGCCGATTCCGGGGCCGCTGTATGCGACCGAAGAAGAGTGCGCCGGTGTGGACCCGGTGGACGGCACTCAGGAGCGCAATCCGACCGTGCGTCTGGCCGGCTCTTATGTGAACTTCCTGATCGTCAACGGTGGCATCATCGCGCCAAGCTTCGACGACCCACTGGACGGGCCGGCCAAAGAGATTTTGCAGAACCTGTTCCCGCAGCACGAAGTCGTCATGGTGCCTGGTCGCGAACTGTTACTTGGGGGCGGTAACATCCATTGCCTTACCCAACAACAGCCCGCTCCACACAAGGAGTGAGTGAGGACGTAACAGCTTGAGTTGATTGAAAAATCGATTGAGCAACGATTTTGGCCTCCTTATCTCGCAGAAAGCCCGCAGTCCATCAGGACTTCGGGCTTTTTTGTATCTACTTATCGACACTTCGAAAACATTGGCATAGCTCTTGTATCTTCGATGGCGCAACACGGGGAGGGAGAGAACTTCGATGTTCTGTCATAAACCTTGGATAAGTTAGCCGCTCACAAACCAGGAGAGAGCGCTGAGATGAACGCCGAAATGAACGTAGTGGGCGAGCGGGCACTGCATCCCCTGGCAGTTAACAGCGAATCGCTTCAAGTCCTGGCACAGTGGTTGAAGTCCAATGGAACGCGTCAGATCAGAGAACCTGATCCGCGCCGGATGATGATCGAGCGCTATCCCGCTGGTTTATTCAGCGAGGCGGAACTGGAAGCATTGTGGGATGTGATGGAAGGATAAGAAGAAAAACAACGGATGGATAAAAGCGCTGCCGGGAAGGCGGCGCTTTTTTATGCCCGTCGCAAAAGTGGGTGCCTGCAAGATCGGTGGGTGCCCGTTAAGGGGCATTCGACCGATTCTTGAAACAGACTGAAATCGATTCCGGCGTTTTTCCAAAACGATCTGAGTATTAGTCTGCCGGCATTGAGTTTTCCTACTTTATTGCCGGAGTCTTCCCATGACCCTTCACTACATTTACGACCCATTGTGCGGTTGGTGCTACGGCGCCAAACCCTTGGTGCAAGCTGCCCAAACCGTGTTGCCGGTGATCGGCCACGGGGGCGGCATGATGAGCGGTGCCAATCGCCAAACCGTTTCGCCACAACTACGCAATTACGTCATGCCCCACGATCGGCGCATCGCCGAGTACACCGGCCAGCCGTTTGGCGAAGCATATTTTGAGGGATTGCTGCGTGATGAGACGGCGGTGTTCGACTCCACGCCGCCGATTGCCGCCGTGCTGGCAGCCGAGCAGATCGCCGGGCGCGGACTGGAGTTGCTGGGGCGTTTGCAGACGGCTCATTACGTGGAAGGTCGACGCATCGCTGACGAGGCTGTTTTGCTTGAACTTGCCGCACAGACAGGTCTTGAGCCCGAGGCTTTCCAGCAGGCATTTAGTGCAGCTGATACCGGTCGCCATATCAAGGACAGCCGCGCACTCTTGGCCCGTGTCGGCGGTCAGGGCTTCCCGACCTTCGCGCTGGAACAGGATGGCCAGTTCACCCTGGTCGATATCGGCCCTTGGCTCGGCAAGCCGCAGGCCTTCGCCCAATGGTTGAGCCAGTCGCTTTCGGCAACAGAGTCTTCATCCGCGTTTCAAACCTGTGGCCTCGACGGCTGCGCCCATTGAACTCACCTGGAGTCACCATGGATAACCTGAGCCTGATCAAAAGCACCTACGAAGGCGTCAACTCCCAGGAGAATGCGCGCAACACCGCCGCGGCGCTGGCCGATGACGCCCGCTGGACCGAAGCCGCAGGTTTTCCGTATGCCGGGACCTACGTCGGTTTCGACGCGATCGTCGAAAATGTCTTCAAGCGCCTGGCCACTGAGTGGGAAGATTTTCGGTTCAAGGTCGAGAACTACGTCGCTCAGGGCGACAAGGTATTTGCCTACGGCAATTACAGCGGCGTCTATAAAGCTACCGGTCGTGCGATGAATGCCCGAGTCGCGCACTTGTGGACTCTGGCCGATGGAAAAGTCACCCATTTCGAACAATTCGTCGACAGCCATGTCGTGCAATTGGCTATCGCTGACAAGTGATTTCTTAGACGATTTTCGCCTATTTACAGAAGATTCACGAAATTGACACATCATTAAGGGCGCAGATAGGATGCGCCCCAACGCCTGTGGCTAACCGCCACGACTGACAAAACAATAAAAGGCCCGCCGCGAATTTTCGTGGGCGGGCCTTTTTGTTTTTGCGGTGAAAAAAGAGCGCGATAGCGCCGTTTCAGCTGTTTGGCACAGAGCGTATCAACCCGTAATAAGGAAAATAACATGTTGAACAAGCGAATCAGCCTGATCGCACTGGGGATGTTGAGCGCCACACAGGCCATGGCTAACGACCAGGCCGAATCCAAGGGTTTTGTTGAAGACAGCAGCCTCAAAGTGCTGCTGCGCAACGCCTACATCAATCGTGACTATAAAGACGGCAATCCGGACAAAGCCGAATGGGGCCAAGCGGCCATCGGTACTTACTCATCCGGTTTCACCCAAGGCACCGTCGGTGTGGGTGTGGATGCCTTCGGTCTGTACGCACTGCGTCTGGACGGCGGCAAAGGCCGCAGCGGCGCCGGTGGTATCGACTTCTTCAAGCAGGGCGACAGCGGCAACGCGGCGGATGACCTGTCCAAGTTCGGTGGCGCGGTCAAATTCCGTATCTCCAGCACTGTCCTGACCTACGGTGACCAGATGCCGGCCCTGCCGGTGCTGAACTACGACAACTCCCGCCTGCTGCCGGAAAGCTATACTGGCACCTTGATCACCTCCAAAGAGATCAAAGGCCTGGAGCTGAACGCCGGTCGCTTCACCGCCGAATCGCGCAAAAGCGCTGAAGGCCGTGACAGCGGTGGCTTGAAGTCGATCAATGTATTGGGCGGTAGCTACCAGTTCACTGAACAGTTCAAGGCAGCGCTATACGCTTCCGACGTCGAAGACGTACTGAAGAAGCAATACGTGAACGCCAATTACGTGTTCCCGATTGCCAAGGATCAGTCCCTGACCCTGGACTTCAACGGATATCGCACCAAGCTGGACAACTCCTACGTCCGGGAAAACGGTGTCACCGGCGACGACAACAAAATCTGGAGCCTGGCAGCGACCTTTGCCACCGGCCCGCACTCGTTCACCCTCGCCCACCAGCGCAGCACCGGCGACAGCAACCTGGGTTATGCCTACGGTGGCTATCAGCGCGGCCAGAACCGCGTCGGCGACGGCGGCAACACCATTTACCTGGCGAACTCCTACTGGTCCGACTTCAACGCCGAAGACGAACGCAGCTGGCAGCTGGGTTACGGTCTGGACTTCGGCGCCTTCGGCGTTCCGGGCCTGAGCTACAACGTGGCCTACGTGCGCGGCGACAACATCACCACTTCCACCAGCGAAGGCGGCACCGAGCGCGAGATCTTCAACCAGTTCAAGTACGTCGTGCAGAGTGGCCCGGCCAAAGACCTGAGCGTGAAGGTACGCAGCTCGATCCTGCGTGTGTCGCAGAAATCCAGCGAGTACAACGTCAGCGGCAACGAACTGCGCGTATTCGTGGATTACCCGATCAACATCTTCTGATGATCGGCTGAGTTGTTCAGACTCGATAAAACCCTGACTGGTTCGGGGTTTTTTTTGCCTCATAACCATATGAAAACACCGAAAAAGGCTGTTTTCGATCGTAAAAAGTCGAATTGGAGCAACTTTATCCTGCGTTTCAAGCAACGCTTGATATGCCTGAAATTCTTTCTCATGGGCCGTCAATCCGGCACCTACTAGATTAGGCCGCTTAATGCAGCGGAGACCTAGTAATGATCGTGTTGAACAGAGAAGTTGGCGAATCGCTACGGCGCGACAAGTATGTCAACGTCCAGGGAGCCGACTTCAATCTCTTCGGTCATTTTTCCGACTTCGTCAGACTGACCAAAAGTTGGGAAAACATGGAGCCGGACAGTTATTACGGCCAAGCCGATGCGGGCATGCGTTTTCGTCGCTACAGCGATTTTGAATACAACCCGGTCACCCGTGACTTGAAGCAATTGGAACATCGCGCCTACGTGCAATCGAAGGCCAACAACAGCTACGTCGGTGGACTGGAGCGGCACTTCCAGGACTTCTCTAATGAGGTCATTAATTCGCCGGTGATGCGCAGCCTGATCGATACGGATTTCGAGGTGTACAAACACGTATTGCCGCCGGAACTGCACGACGCAATCTGGCAATGCCAGATTCATCAGATCCGCATCGAGATCAAGCCGGGCAAGCAACTGGAAATCACCCCGGAAGGTATTCATTGCGACGGTTATCCGTTCAGCGGTGTGCATTTCTGGGGTCGCAACAATGTGGACGGGGCGGAGAGCCGTTTGTATTCGGCCCAAGAGGAACAGCTGGCGGCAACGACCTATCTGGAAATCCTCGACACCACCTACTTCCTCGATCGCGAGATGCGTCACTACGTGACACCGGCGCGCAACACCCATGCTCACGAAATGGCCTATCGGCAGATTCTGGCCATTTCCTTCTCGCGGCCCGGGACCGCTTTCGACATTGTTCGCTGAACAGTTCGACCCCATGATGAACATCACCGAGTGCTCTGCACCGGTGATGCTGCGACGCGCGACGGCCAAGGATGCCCAACGCCTGGAGCGCTTCTTTCGGCAATTCGAAGAAGTGTCGTTCTGTGAATGGCAGGACGCCAAATGCCTGCGCGGTGTGCTGGAGCAGAAAACCACCACCGCGTTCCTCGCACTCGATGTCGGTGGCGAAGTGGTCGGCGCGGTGTTGGGCGGCATGCTTGGTAGCCGTGGCACCATCAATCACCTGGCGGTGAGCACGTTGTATCGCAGCCAGGGCGTCGGTCAACGTCTGGTGGAAGCGGCCTCGGCGGACATGAAACGGGTGGGTGTGCTGCGGATGTTCCTGTTCGTCGACGATGCTAACCTTGCCGGCAAACGCTTTTGGAGTGCCCAGGGCTTTTGTGAGCCGCGCGGCGAAACTACCTTTGAGAGGGACCTATGAATGAGACGTCCAGCAGCCAGCCGCTGATGGTCGAGCCCCAGCCCTCGCGCACGTTTGCTGAAGCCAGCCCGGTGATTGCGGGCTACTTCACGGTGTCGTTTGTGTTCGGTCTGATGGCCGTCAATGCCGGGATGCCCGTGTGGCTGCCGGTCGCGATGTGCCTGTTCGTCTACGCCGGCGCCTCGCAGTTCGCCGCCCTGGCGTTGATCTCCAGCGGTGCGTCGCTGACCACCATTATCCTCACCACGTTTCTGATCAATGCGCGGCACATGCTGATGTCGGTCTACATGGCCAAGGCCCTGCAAGCGATGGGGCTCAGTCGTCTGGAGCGTTGGTGTTATGCCGGTGGGCTGACCGATGAATCGTTCGCCTTCCACAGCGTCAAACTGGGCAAGGGCTCGCCGGTCAATGTGCGTTACCTGATCGGCTTCAATCTGTATTGCCACACCTCGTGGGTACTCGGCGGTTTGCTGGGGGCGATCTGCGCGCAGTACGCGGCGCACCTGATCAAATATCAGCTCGACTATGCACTGACCGCGATGATGCTCTACGTGCTGGTATCGCTCTGCAACACCCGCAACAAACTGATCGCCGCACTGGCCGCGGTCGCTTGCATGGGTGCACTGAGCCTGATTGGCAACTCACCCTTCAACGTATTCATCGCCACATTCGTGGGCTGCGGAGTGGGTGTATGCCTGACCAAACGTTCCTGATCCTGGTCGTCGCGCTGATGATGGCCGTGACATTCCTGCCACGCGCGTTGCCGCTGCAGGTGAACACCGATCATTGGCCACCTCTGGTCGCCCGGGCGCTGGAATACCTGCCGGTGGCGATCGTGGCTGCCATCAGCCTCACGCCCCTGTTGATCAAGGATCAGCATGTGCAGCTCGATCGCCCGGAATTTTATGCAGCCATTCCGACGTTGTTATGTGCGTATTTCAGCAAAAATCTCTTTCTCTCCGTTGCGGTGGGAACGGCTGCGTACATTGCGCTCGGCTCGTTCATGTAACGGCAGATCGACCACTTCATTCAAGGCCTGACCCGACAACTCGGGATTATTGATCGCCAGCCGCACTTCGAGGGAGTCCTCGAACCCCGGGAAAATGGTCAGGCCGTTACGCAGGGCCGCCTCACGGGAAACCATGCCCAGTCCGTCCATTTGCGTGATCAACGATAGGGTCAGGGTTTCACTGCAGGAATAGATCATCCGCTTGCCTGACTCGTAGTTGCCAAGGCCTGCGTCGAGAAAGCGCAAGAAGCTGTGGGAATACGGACAGTCGTCGGCCGGCCGAACCTGAAATTTATTGCCAAGCAGCACCAGCGGGTCGTTTTCCTGACCGCAATGAGCACCGACCACCTGCACTTGCACATCGGGCAGGGCAATGCTGGGCAACCCCGGCTGTTGCGGCCCGATCAGCACGGCCAGGTCGAAGTCCTCATTCTTCAACTTGCTGAGGTTTTCCATCGACTCGGCGTAGCTGAATTCCAGCTGATAATCAGCAAACACCTCGATGAGGCGTCCGATCATTCGCCGGTTGAAGTCGGCCGAGAGCGTGGTGTTAAGCGCAACCTTGAGCGTGCGCTGCCCGGGCACCTTGAGCGCGGCGACTTTCTCTTCCAGCTGCCGCGTGGCGACCAACACTTTGTCCATGTAGGGCGTGAGCTCCGTGCCCTGTGTGGTCAGGGTCAGCCCCTTGTTGGAGCGACGAAACAACCGAAAACCGAACTGCTCTTCGACCTTGTTCAACTGCGCGGCCAATGCCTGCACGGTCAAAAAGGAATGCTCTGCCGCCGCCGACAACGAGCCGGTCTGCACGATGCGCATGAGGTTGCGTAAGGTTCTGCTATCCATTTGGGTAATGCCCTCTAAAGTGGGCTGGCTATTGTTGTGTACCTTGCCGCCCGGTGGGCGTGGGTCGCGTGCTGGCTATGATCCTGCACCAGAGCATGCTTGTCCCGAGTTTAGTAGCGAAATGATTCTGCGTCCGATGGCTGGAGGCTTGCACAGGATCGAGATTTTTGTTGGAGGGGAGATGATCGGGGTCAAGAAAGTGGCCCGGATGGGGGAGGTGTGGGCGTTTTTTGGCTGCTTGTTTTATCAACGAAACCTTTTCCCAAGGCAAAAAAAAGCAGCCTGATCAGGCTGCTTTCATGAAAAGGTGCTTGATATTGTGCTCCCTCAAGCAGGGGAGAAGAGGTCTCACCAGGCGTCGATTTCCAAGTCATCAACTAGGTCCCTCCGCCGACTATTGCCACTTGGAGGCAGTCGGTTTCGCGCTCTCGATTTAATTCTCTGCCCCTATAGTGGGGGTGTCAACGTGTGTGTCGGACCGTATGTCGGCGTCTTTTCAGGCTGCGGAAAAGCGGGTGTGAATGCTCTTTTCGAAGGGGGAGCAGATTAATACGCTTATGAATTAAAAATTCATTTTTGTTCGTATCTGTACTAGTCTGAAATCAAGACATCATACCCAAGGAGGCTATTCCCATGCCTGCCTCATCCACTGTCCTCAGCCCACAGCAACAACTCGACTCCCCAGAAGCCGGTCGAGTCGCGCTGAAGTTTTTCTTCAACCTCATGGAACGCTGGGGCTGTACCGCCGAGCAACAACGCACACTCCTGGGCAAAGTCGGTAATACGACTTTCTACAAATACAAACACCTGCCACCCAACGTGCACCTGCCCCACGACACCCTGGAGCGCATCTCGTATTTGATGGGCATCCACAAAGCGCTGAGCATCATCTTCAGCAACAGTCGCGAACGTGCCTACACATGGGTCAGCAGCCCCAACACCGCCGCACCGTTCAATGGCCAATCGGCATTGAGCTACATGCTGGCCGGTCGCGTGGTCGACATCGCTGACGTACGCCGTTATCTCGATGGGGTACGCGGTTGATGGCGCCGGAACTGGCCGACCCGCAGTGGCCGCGGGCCTATCGGATCGTCAACAGTTGCTTCCCGCCGATCTCGTTGTTCGAAGACGTCCTCGACCCCGAAGACCTGCCCACTGCCTACGCGTTGGAAGCCTTGACCAACGATCGGCTGATGGAAGAAGCCGGCGTGCTCACCCGCGTGCGCCCCGAAGACCGCATCTCCGGTCCCGGCTCCACACCGGTGATGGCCGCGTTCACCCACATCGGCAAAACCAGTCGCTTCACCGACGGCACCTTTGGCGTCTACTACGCCGCCAGCAGCCAGGCCGCCGCCATTGCCGAGACGAGTTATCACCAGGAACGCTTCCTCGCCGCGACCAACGAACCGGATCTTGAGTTGACCATGCGTACCTACGTCAACCGGGTGGTCAAACCTCTGCACGACATCCGCGCCGACTACCCACACCTGCACGACCCGGATCCCAACGCCTACGGTCCAGCCCAGACCTTTGCCCGGCAACTGCGCGAAACGTTGTCCTGGGGATTGCTCTACAACAGCGTTCGATTGCCCGGGCATGAATGTGTTGCCGCGTTTCGGCCGCCGGCCGTGTCCATTCCGAAGCAGGGGAAGCACATTCGGTATGTGTGGAGTGCGAGCAGTCGCAGGATCTCGTTTGTGTTTGAAGTCAGTGAGGTGTGACACCGGAAACTAAAAGCCCAGATTGAATTCGGGAGGCCCACGCCTTGGATGAGCTCGTGTCGCCAAAACTCGATTTGGGTAACACGTGTGGCCAATATGTCGTCCGCGGCGACATGTTCCAAAAACGTGTCGCAAAAAGTGAAAAACTGCGACACGTTAATGTCTCATGTCTACACTGACGACACGAGTGAAGGCTCTTTCTGCTCAAAAATCATACAAAATGATCAGGATCGTATCCATGACCGAACCGCTGCTGCCATGGCAGGCCGATAAACCATATAACCAGCTGCCATTGCTACCGCCAGGAATCGAGTTGGAAACACGGGCTGTCCTCAAACAATGTATTGAGGCACGTACCGCGTTGGCCGAGTTAAAGCAGGCCGCAGAGCTGATTCCTAATCAGACTGTCTTGATCAATACAATCCCACTGCTGGAGGCCAAAGACAGCTCGGAAATAGAAAGTATTGTCACTACTACTGATTTGCTATTTCAGCATGCCCAAGATACTGAGAGCCATGCGGACCCGGCGACCAAGGAAGCTTTGCGTTATCGAACCGCTCTGAATCAAGGCTTCCAATCTCTCAGCCAACGACCGTTGTCCACTAACACTGCAGTAGAAATCTGTCGCACGCTCAAGGGCGCGAAGTTGGATATTCGCCGTACACCGGGTACACAGCTCGCGAATGACCGTACAGGTGAAGTTATCTATACCCCGCCCGAAGGGGAGGAGCACTTGCGTAATCTTCTCGCCAACTGGGAGCGCTTTCTACACAACGAAACCGATCTCGACCCCCTCGTTCGTATGGCTGTCGGACATTATCAATTTGAGGCAATTCATCCTTTTATTGACGGTAACGGTCGCACCGGGCGAGTCATCAATACCTTGTTTTTGATCCAGGAAGGCCTGTTAAACCTACCTATTCTTTACCTCAGTCGCTACATCATTGCCTACCGTGCCGATTATTACCGACTCTTGTTGGAAGTAACGACCAAACGAGCTTGGGAGCCTTGGGTGTTGTTCATGCTGAGCGCTGTAGAAGAAACCGCTCGTTGGACGACAGCAAAGATTGCAGCTATTCGCGCATTGTCCGAACACACCACTCAGTTTGTGCGTGAACAACTGCCCAAAACCTACTCGCGCGAGCTGGTGGATGTCATTTTCGAGCAGCCTTACTGTCGTATCAGCAACGTGGTCGATAAGAAAATCGCTCAGCGCCAAGCTGCATCACGTCACTTGAAAGAACTGGTGCTCATTGGAGTTTTGCAGGAGGTTCAGGTGGGTAAGGAGAAGCTTTTTATCCATCCGAAACTGATGCAGTTACTCATCCGTGATAGCAACGAATTCAAAAACTACACAGGTTAAGGCAGCAGGAAGTGTAGAAAAACGCCGTGCCGTTTTCGCTTGAGGTAGGAGGGTGCGGTGGCGTGGGTGTGAGTTTTAGCCAAGCTGGAGCGCTTCGAAGCGCACATGTCGTTGTCAGTGACACGTTCCCAGAACGTGTCTCACAAACTGAAAAAATGTGACACGTAAAAAAAAGTGGATTACAGGGATGGGAGCCTAGTCCTACAGAGTAGTCACCTGAAGATGGTTCATCTTGGCTAAAGCTCCATCCAAGTTCATTACACCGCGTAACTAATGATGTTCCTACCCCCACCTTTATCCCCCCAAACCAACCTCTTACATTGAGCTCCACCCACCTACCCATTCATCCCGAAGGGCAGGTCACTGGAGACTCATCATGCCTTTTGTCAGCGTACGCATTACCCGCGATGGTGTTACCTCGGAGCAGAAAGCTCAGGTGATCGCCGAAATCACTGAAACCCTGGAACGCGTCCTCAACAAACGCCCGGACCTGACCCACATCGTGATCGAGGAAGTCGACACCGATAACTGGGGCTATGCCGGTATCACCACCACCCAGTACCGCAAGCAACTGGCTGAGGCGGAGGGGCAGTCATGACCGCCTCCGTCACCATCGATTTCATTTCCGATGTGGTGTGCCCGTGGTGCGCCTTGGGTGCAACGGCGCTGGAGCAAGCGATCGAGAACATGGCGGGTGAAGTCTCGGTCGAGCTGACCTACAAGCCTTTCGAACTGAACCCCGACATGCCGGCCGAAGGCGAGAACGCGGTTGCGCACTTGATGCGCAAGTACGGGCGCAGCGCCGAGGACGTCGCCGCCGGTAAAGCGATGCAGATCGCTCGTGGCGAGGCCATCGGGTTCAAGTTCGATCTGGAGAAGCGCACCCACTTCCATAACACCTTCGATGCTCACCGATTGCTGTTGTGGGCGTTGCAGGAAGGGCGTCAGGTCGCACTCAAGAAAGCCCTGCTGCGTGCTTATTTCACCGACGGCCAGAACCCGAACGATCGCGAGACGCTGGTTCGGCTGGCGGCGCAAGTGGGATTGGATGCGGCGAGTGCGCGTGAGGTGTTGGTGTCCGGAGCGTTTGCCCAGGAAGTGCGTGAGCTTGAAGTGTTTTACCGCGAGCGCGGCATTAATTCGGTACCGGCCATGGTGCTGAACGGCCGTCACCTGGTGTCTGGTTCGCAATCGGTCGAGTACTACGAACAGATGTTGAGACAAATGGCACAGGCGCCTGTTGAAGCCTGATTAATCACTTTTTCAAACCATCATTTATGAGTAGAGGTTCATCATGAGCAATTCGAAAAAAGTCATCGTAATTACTGGCGCATCCCAAGGGCTCGGCGCAGGCATGGTCAAGGCTTTCCGTGATCTCGATTACAAGGTTGTCGCCACTTCGCGTTCGATCAAACCGTCCACCGACCCGGATATCCTCACCGTGGCGGGCGACATCGGCGACCCGGCAGTCGCTCGGCAAGTCATTCGTGAAGCGATCGCACGTTTTGGCCGCATCGACACCCTGGTCAACAACGCCGGGATCTTCGTTGCCAAGCCGTTCACTGCTTACACCCCGGAAGACTATGCCGCGGTGCTGTCGGTGAACCTGAATGGTTTCTTCTACATCACGCAACTCGCGATAGCAGAGATGGAAAAGCTGGGCAAAGGCCACGTCGTCAACATCACCACCAGCCTGGTGGACCACGCCATTGACGGTGTGCCATCGGTACTGGCTTCGTTGACCAAAGGTGGCTTGAACGCGGCGACCAAATCACTGGCCATCGAGTACGCCAAGCGCGGGATTCGAGTGAATGCGGTTAGCCCCGGCATCATCAAAACGCCGATGCACGGAGAGGAAACCCATGAAGCGCTGGGGAGTTTGCATCCGGTTGGGCACATGGGCGAGATCAGCGATATTGCTCAGGCTGTTGTGTATCTGGACAGCGCCAACTTTGTCACCGGGGAAATCCTGCACGTTGATGGCGGGCAGAGTGCGGGTCACTAAGACCTGTTTTCTAAACATCAGAAACAACAAAGCCCTCGCGTTTTTGCGAGGGCTTTGTTTTGTATGGTGCACGCTTTACCAGCACGTGCATCATCCGAAGATCGTCCCTTAGCCAACCCGCCAAGTCTGATAACTCCAGGTACTGAGCGGTGCGTCATTGCGCCCGAAAAGTCTAAATCCATCCTGTTGTTTCTACGATGGTTAAGAGTTCATTTGCTGAAGTCGTGCTGCAGCTAGCTCTGGCATGGCCGCCAGGGAACTAAACTAGTTATATCTCTATAGAAGATGTCTCTACAGAGGTAAGGAGGTGTCAAATGGCCATTCGTGATACCTATCAGGAAATTGAACAGACCCTGGGTCTGGTTCCGGAGTGGATCAAGCAGATGCCGGAAGGCGGCGCGATCGGATTCTGGGGCGTAGCCCGGGATTTCTGGCTGGCAGATACCAAGATTCCTAATAAGTACAAGGAGTTGATAGGTCTGGCGGTATCCGGGGCGACCCGTTGCAAGTATTGCGCTCTGTTCCATACCGAAGCCGCGCGCTTGTTTGGCGCGAGCGATGAGGAAATTTCCGAAGCCAGCTTTATGGGCTCGCTGACCATGATGGGCAGCACCTTTATTAACGCCCAGCAGATCGACTACGAGCAGTTCCGGCAGGAAACGCTGAGTATCGTCCGGTATGTCAAAGATCACTCGCAACCCAAAGCCGCATAAGCCGTTGCGAGAACCTGCCCTTCGCCAGCTGACGAAGGATAAGTTGATTGCAATCACCAGCGGTGGTCCCAGGACCACCGCTCGGTGGCAAGCGGCTGTGCTGCGAGCCATCAGCGAACTCATGCAATCCAGCGATACCGCCCGCGAAGAAAACCAGGACCTGCGCATCCCCTTTGCCAAAGCACTCCATAACCTCTATGCGGGACAGAAGTCCGACGCCGAGTTAACGGAAATGGTGTTGCTGATGCTGGAAGTGGAAACCGCCCCTTTTATTGGCAAAGAGCCCCAGCCAGGGGCGGTATCTGGGGACAATGACCTCTGAGAAGTGGAAAAGGGGCAACGTTATTTTCCCAAATGGAAATCGTCGTATCCCTGGTTTGAGCAAAAAAGTCCCGCACGATTTGAGCTTGCTGACAACGTCAACCTATAGTGCTGTGCTGGAGCTACGAAGGATGCTTCAGGCTGATGATTTTCTTCCCAGGATGGATATTTACCCAATGCTCAAGTTCAATGCTCATCTCGGCTTCCAATTCAATGAATTGCCTTTTCTGCAACGCATCGAAGCAGCCGCCGCAGCTGGTTTTCGGGCGGTGGAGTTCCCATCACCCTATGAGTTCGACGCGAGTCTCTTGGCCGACCATCTGGCTCAATACAGTCTGCCATTGATTCAGTTCGCCGCACCGGCTGGTGTTACCAAAGGCATCGCTGCCTTGCAGGGTAAGGAGGAAGAGTTTCGCAACGGTTTGCTTCGGGCCGCCAGCTATGCAAAGGCGCTGGCATGTTCGGATGTCCACATTATGTCTGGTGTTACGACGCAGGATGACGCAGGGCGTGTCTTCGGGAGCAACCTGGAGTATGCCGTCAAGTACTTCGAGGATCAGGGGTTGCGGCCGCTAATCGAAGTAATTTGTGCGCAGGAGATGCCGGGCTATTACATGGCTGACTTCAGCAAGGCGCAACAAGTGCTGGAAACCTTCCCGAGTGTCGGGCTGATCCTCGATCTTTACCATGCCCAGATTCTGACTGGAGACGCAGCAGATGTTCTGGCTCGGTTTTACGACAGAACAGTTCATGTGCAAATTGCCGACTGCCCGGGGCGTCACGAGCCGGGAACGGGGAGCATCGACTTTGCAGCCTTGTTCGCGGCACTGGAGCAGCGTGGCTACACAGGATGGATCGGGTGTGAATACCGTCCTTCCGGTTCTACCGTGGCGAGTCTTGACTGGATTAGGCAGTTAAGTGCTTAGCGCTGAAGTGAAATTGTGATGGGGCGGCGTGCAGGTAGATTTGGCGCAGGGGAGGGTTAAGACGGTATCTACAAGGGCTGCCTCTCTAGATGCCAGAAACAACAAAGCCCTCGTATTTCTACGAGGGCTTTGTTTTGTATGGTGCCGGCACCAGGAATCGAACCCGGGACCTACTGATTACAAGTCAGTTGCTCTACCATCTGAGCTATACCGGCGTGTCAGGGCGACGATTATAGCGATTGGGTTGGTTCTGTAAACCCCTGAATTCAGACTATTTTTGCGCAGGCTTTCGGTCAGGCGCGATGCAGTACTTTCTTGAGTTTCTGCAGGGTGCGCCAGGCTCGGCTGTTTTGCATCGCCCGCAGTTGCGCTTCGGCGTGTTCAGCGCGTTGCAGGGCGGCGGGGAGGTGGTTTTCGGTGTTGGTGACGGGGTGGCTGAATTGATGGCCTCTGCAGAACGTCACGGTCGAAGATTTTTCTTGTTCATGGCCGCACTGTCGGCGCCCTCGTATGCGTGTATAGCAAGGGGCATTGCCAGGCGCAATTTTTCGCCGTGGTGTCCGGAATTCGGCGGTTATGTCGTTTTGATTGAATGCTTATGCACAACGGGCTGGCGGAATCTGCTTGATCATTGCGCTTTTGTGGACTCGTTCTCATTTGTCCGCAAATGCCTGTTTTACGGGTTTTTTATTTTTGTGAACAAAAAATGACCAGTAGTGTTTTGGGCGTAAAACAGCGTGGATATTGGATCCACGATAATTCCATCAACAGAGTTATCCACAGGCTGTGACTGTTTAAGGGCGCTCTGCCAGAAGCAGGAAATTGCGCGGTGTGAGTGGGGATTCGCAGAAGGTGCCGAGACGAACGACATAACCCTGCTCAATGAGGAAAAGTGCCCGATCGAGTACCAGCCACAGCTCCAGAGGCCGTCGGAAAAGGCCTCGCAGCAGCTCCAGGTTGCGCACTTCGGCCAGTCGCTGCCAACCGGCGGCTTCCAGTTCGGTCCAATCTGGCGTGCCGACTGTGGATAAGTCTTTGAGTGCGGCCAGATCGCGGCAGTAATCGGAGAAGGGTTTGTCCAGCCAGGCGCTGGGCAGGGAAGGGGTGGGCAGGTATTCGTCGACGCCGCGCAATTGCCGTTGCAGCAGGTCGAACCCCAGGCGCCGGGCCATGGAGGTGTCGCGCTGGCGTCGGACGCGAGCGCCGGCGGTGACGGTTTCGCTCATCGGCAGCGCAAGATCATCGAGGGAAAGGTGTAGGTTGGAGCGCTCGGCCGCACAGGAAAGTGGCCGATAGGTGTTCAGACTGATCCGGTTGTAACAGCACGGTGCGATGGCCAGTTGTTTGCAACCGGCGGCGCTGGCGAGCTGGATCAGTCGCACATGCAGATCCCCGCAGGCGTGCAGCGCTACGGGTGTGTGATCGGCATTCAATAAAGAGGCTGCGCCAGGCGCGAGTACATCCTGTTCGACATGCAGCGCATGCATTTGATGGCGCTGGCTGAGTGCCTCGCCGCTGGCGACCAACGCCGGGTCGTATTCCAGGCAGGTCAATTGTTGACCGGTTTGCAGCAGGCGTCGCCCCAAATGGCCCTTGCCCGAACACCAGTCCAGCCAATGCGTCGGTGCACGGGCAAACTGCAAGCAGCCGGCGAACGCTTCAATCTGCTGCCACTTGCGCCCCGGCACATCCACATTCAACCGATGGCCCGCCGCTTCGAGTGCACGAGCCGGCAATTCGCCCACCGCACTCAGCTCAAGAGACATCGCCGCCAATGAAGCAAACGGCTCCGGCGCATCGAGCCCGCCAGGCTGGTTATGACTGTTTTCCGCATCGTCCAGCGACCGCCCGCGTAGCCACAACGCCAGTTCCGGGTAGGACGCTTCCCAGGGTAGTTGCAGATGGGTAAACGGTCGGGGCTTCCACAGCGCCTGATGCTCGATCAGAAAAGCATCCAGCGCAGCGAAGCGGGCGAGCAGGGTCTCGCCCGTCAGCACGCAGGCGTCAACGCCCTTGGCAGGCATCGACGCGCAACCAGCGCTCCAGCAGCTTGAAGCCGCGCACCAGCACGTAAGCCATCAGCAGATAGAACATGCCCGCGGCGAAGAAGATCTCCACCGGCAGGTAGGTGCGAGCAATGATGGTGCGGGCCATGCCGGTCAGTTCCAGCAGGGTCACGGTACTGGCCAGGGCACTGGCCTTGAGCATCAGGATCACTTCGTTGCTGTACGCCGGCAGGCCGATACGCGCAGCACGTGGCAGCATTATGTAGAACAACGCCTTGGCCCGGGACATGCCCAGCGCCCGCGCCGCTTCGATCTCGCCCGGTGGAATCGCCTGGATCGCGCCACGCAGGATCTCGGCGATGTAGGCCGCGGTGTGCAAGGTCATGGTCGCGGTGGCGCACCAGAACGGATCGCGCAGGTACGGCCACATCGAGCTGTTACGCACCGCATCGAACTGCGCCAGGCCGTAGTAGACCAGGAACAGCTGAACCAGCAACGGCGTGCCACGGAAAAAGAAGATGTAGCCGTAGGGGAATGCCCGCACATACCAGAGTCGCGATGAGCGAGCGATGCCCAGCGGAATTGCCAGCAGCAACCCGGCAATCACGGCGATGGCCACCAGTTCCAGAGTCAGCGTCGCGCCCTGAGCCAGTTTTGGCAGCCACTTGATGATGACTTCCCAATTCATTGGGTGCTCCTCGCAAAGCCGCGAGCGGCGCGTCGTTCCATTAAGTGCATGCCGGTCATGGCCAGAATGGTCAGGCCCAGGTACATGAAGGCAGCCACCATATAGAAGGTGAACGGTTGCTTGGACACGGTCACGCCGATTTGCGCGTGACGCATGATTTCTTCAAGGCCGATGACCGATACCAGCGCAGTGTCTTTCATCAGAATCATGAACAGATTGCCCAGGCCCGGCAGGGCGATGCGCCACATCTGCGGCATGATCAACTTGGTGAAGATGCGGAATTTCGACAGGCCCAGGGCCACACCGGCTTCACGGTGACCTTTGGGAATCGCCAGAATCGCCCCGCGAAACACTTCCGTGGCATAGGCGCCGAAACACAGCCCCAGCGCAATCACGCCGGCGGCAAAGGCGTTGAGTTCGAGCTCGGGGTTGCCGAAGAACTCACCCAGCGCACGCATCAGGTTGACTGTGCCGAAGTAGATCAACAGCACCCAGAGCAATTCCGGGATGCCGCGAACCAGCGTTGAATAAGTGCCGCCAAGCCATTGCAACGGCTTGTACGGGGAAGTCTTGGCCAAGGCGCCGAGCAGACCGAGCACCAGCCCCAGGCACAAGGCCGAGAGTGCCAGTTTCACAGTCATCAGTGCGCCAGCGGCGAGCGCCGGGCCGAATCCGTAGAGGTCGATAATCATGGATTTCTTTTCAAATCGCGGCAGGCAATGCCAAGGACTGGCGCCGTCAGCGAACGGCGCCGGTCGGGCAGGTCAGAATCAATAGATGCTGAACGGGAAGTACTTGTCGTTGATCTTCTTGTAGGTGCCGTCAGCGACGATTTCTTTCAGCGCAGCGTTCAGCTTTTCGCGGATCGGGTCGTTCTTGCGAACGGCGATACCGATCTTGTCGCTTTCTTCAACCGGGTCACCCTTGAATTCGTAAGGACGGCCGGCGTCGCTTTTCAGCCATTCATAGTTGACGTACTTGTCGGCCAGGATGCCGTCCAGACGACCGGAAGTCAGGTCCAGGTAAGCGTTTTCCTGGGTGTCGTAGAGTTTGACTTCGACGCCTTCCATGTTGTCTTCCAGCCAGGTGCCGGCCAGGGTCGCGCGTTGGGCCCCGATCACCTTGCCTTGCAGCGAAGCCTTGTCGGTCTTGAAGTCGACGTCTTTTTTGGCAATGAACTGCAGTTTGTTGGAATAGTACGGTGCGGTGAAGTCCACCGCTTGCTTGCGCTCATCGGTGATCGACATCGAGGAGATCAGGAAGTCGAACTTCTTGGCGTTCAGGGCCGGGATGATGCCGTCCCAATCGGAGGTGACCACGGTGCACTCGACTTTCATCTTGGCGCACAAGGCGTCGCCGATGTCTTTGTCGAAGCCGACGACATTGCCACTGGCATCTTTGTTGTTGAACGGCGGGTAGGCCGCTTCGATGCCCATCTTCAAGGTCTCGGCGGCGGCACCGGCGCTGAAGGCCAGGGTGACGGCCGCAGCCAGGAAGATCTTTTTGAAGTTCTGCATGCGGGTAGCTCCGTTAGCGGTTGCTGGACATGAATTGTTTGCAGCGCGCCGAAAGCGGGTTTTCGAACACCTGCTGCGGCGATCCTTGTTCTTCTACCAAGCCTTGGTGGAGGAACACCACTTCGCTGGAAACCTGACGGGCGAAGCCCATTTCATGGGTCACGAGCAGCATGGTGCGGCCTTCTTCGGCCAATGCGCGGATGACATTAAGTACTTCCTGGACCATTTCCGGGTCAAGGGCGGAGGTGGGTTCGTCGAACAGAATCACCTTGGGCTGCATCGCCAGGGTACGGGCGATGGCCGCGCGTTGCTGCTGGCCGCCGGAGAGTTGCGCGGGGTAGGCGTGGCGCTTGTCAGCGATGCCGACCTTGGCCAGCAGGGCTTCGGCGACTTCGATGGCCTCGGCCTTGCTCTGGCCGAGTACGCGGCGCGGGGCCTCGATGATGTTGTCGAGCACGGTCATGTGCGGCCAGAGATTAAAGTTTTGAAATACAAAACCGATCTCGCTGCGCAGGCGATTGATCTGTTTGCCGTCGGCAGCGACCAGTTCGCCGTTCTTGGCGGATTTGAGCTTGAGTTCTTCGCCGGCCACCAGGATCTGGCCCTGGTGCGGGTTTTCCAGCAAGTTGATGCAACGCAGGAACGTGGACTTGCCGGAACCGGAGGAGCCCAGGATCGAGATCACGTCGCCGTCGCGGGCGGTCAGCGAGATGCCTTTGAGCACCTCAAGCTGTCCGTAGCGTTTGTGCAAGTTGCGGATTTCAAGCGCGGGCGTGGCCTCAGCCATGTGCGTTCCTCATAGTGTGTTGCGCTCCTGCTGTTGGTCGCCTTCCTGGCGAGGCGGCCAAGCTAGCATAGCGTTCGAATGGCAGCCAACAGCGCTCGGGACGGTAAACGGATGGCGTGTGGCAGGTTGTCGCATCGGTACAGCAGACTGTCGCGCTGCTATCAACCGAACAGCCGTTTGAACCCGATGTGGACCGGCTGTCCCGTAAAAAAAGGCGCGATGTTGCCAGCTTTGGCGGGGTGTTGGAAGCGCTAACCGGCCAAACGTTCCTGATCTGCACTTTTATTGTGCGCGCCTGCCTTTTTGGGTGTGTTTCCGGTGCATGGATTCGTTCCTGAAGTGGGTGGCAAGGTAACGCTCTGGCTAAATGCCATTAATCTCAATGACTTGCGATAAGCGCTCCATCGGCGCACAGGCCGCGTATACCGGGGGCGTGAAACATTTTGGCGCAATTATTGCGTGCAGAATAAGGAACACTCTGTTGGATTCTTTTTACGAGAAGGGATTTTCAGGCAGGGTGGACTGAATCGATTTCCAGGCAAAGGTAGTTTCAATGAGCAGTACGCAAAGCTCCAATGGCCTCGAACAGGGGCTCAAACCGCGTCATGTGACCATGCTGTCGATCGCCGGGGTTATCGGTGCCGGCCTGTTCGTCGGCTCCGGCCACGCCATCGCCGCTGCAGGCCCGGCCGTGTTGTTGGCCTACGCTGCCGCCGGTGCGCTGGTGGTTCTGGTCATGCGCATGCTCGGCGAGATGGCCGTTGCATCGCCAGATACAGGCTCCTTCTCGACGTATGCCGATCGTGCGATCGGTCACTGGGCCGGTTTCACCATCGGCTGGCTCTACTGGTGGTTCTGGGTTTTGGTCATCCCGCTGGAAGCTAACGCTGCGGCGACCATTCTGCATGCCTGGTTCCCGAACGTGGCGATCTGGGCCTTCACCTTGGTCATCACGTTACTGCTGACGGTGACCAACCTGTTCAGCGTGAAGAACTATGGCGAGTTCGAGTTCTGGTTCGCCCTGGTCAAAGTCGTGGCGATCATCGGCTTTATCGGTCTGGGCATTCTGGCGATCTTCGGCCTCCTGCCCACCAGCCAGGTCAGTGGCGTGTCGCACTTGTTTGACACTCAAGGCTTCCTGCCAAACGGCATGGGCGCGGTGCTCGGCGCCATTCTGACCACCATGTTTTCCTTCATGGGCACCGAGATCGTGACCATTGCGGCCGCGGAATCGAAGAACCCTGGCCAGCAGATCTCCAAGGCCACCAACTCGGTCATCTGGCGGATTGGCTTGTTCTACCTCGTCTCCATTTTCATCGTTGTGGCCTTGGTGCCGTGGAACGACCCGATTCTGGCCAGCGTCGGTTCCTACCAGACCGTGCTGGAGCGCATGGGGATCCCGAATGCCAAGCTGATCGTTGATATCGTGGTTCTGGTTGCGGTCACCAGCTGCCTGAACTCCGCGCTCTACACCGCTTCGCGGATGATGTTCTCGCTGGGCAAACGCGGCGACGCGCCAGCCGTTTCCCAGCGCACCAATAGCAGCGGCACACCTTACTGGGCCGTGATGCTGTCGACCGCTGCGGCATTCCTTGCAGTCTTCGCCAACTACGTGGCCCCGGCTGCCGTGTTCGAATTCCTGCTGGCCAGCTCTGGCGCCATCGCGTTGCTGGTGTACCTGGTGATTGCATTTTCGCAACTGCGTATGCGCAAACAGCGCATGGCTCGCGGTGAAAAAATCGCCTTCAGCATGTGGCTGTTCCCGGGTCTGACCTACGCGGTGATCGTATTCATCATCGCCGCCCTGACCATCATGCTGTTCCAGGAAGCGCATCGCGTGGAGATCCTCGCGACTGGCTTGCTGAGCGTGTTGGTGGTGGCTGCCGGTTTGTTTGTGGCGCGTCGTCGCAAGCTGCAGAAACTGGGCGCTGTGGTGCTGAGCTGATCCGTACCGCGTAACGCAAAACGGCCGCTGTCAGTGATGACACGCGGCCGTTTTTAGTTTTGAAGAGGAGGCGTGTCTACTCGACCTTTTCTTCCTGCGCATCCAGCGACTGACGATAACTGTCCAGCGCATCGCCAAAGTCAGTGATGAATTGCGGATCGGTCAGCCAGGCCTGGGCGGTATCGCGGTCCATGCCATCGGCCCACATGCGGTAGTCGATCAGCATGTCGGCGGCCAGGTGCGTGGCGGCCATGGCTTCGTTGTCGGCGTTTTCCATGTCCAGCAGTTCTGGATGGTCGCTGATGATGCCGGCGAGGTTCGACAGCAGGGTCAGCAGCATGTCGTTGCGGCTGGAGGCTTCGGCGTCACGCATTTTGCTGAACATCGCCAGGGTGTATTCCGGGATCGGCTCGCCGATCTCACCCAGGTCATCGTTCAGATCGGCAGGCTTTCTGCCGACCATGCGGATCTGTTTGGCTTTGGCCTTTGCGCGTTTGGCGCGTTTCTGTTGCTTATTCAGGGATGCCATGGGAACTCAGTGGGTTTTCTGTTGGGTTTGGGCCGCGATGGCGTCGGACGCCGCCACGTAATCAGTCTGGAAGGCTGGGGATTCGATCCACGCCAGGGCGCCTGCTTCGTCGGTCTCGGTGGACCATTGGCGGTATTCGATCAGCGCCGCGAGGATGAAGTCCATCGCGCCTTCTTCGCCTTCCTGTTCGTACACCAACTCCAGCAACGGGTCTTCAAGGAAGGCTGTGCACATGGCCTGCTGACTGGACTTTTCGGCGTCGATCATTTTTTTGAACAGTTCGGTCAGGTCCACCGATTCGAAGTCGATGCGATCGTCGTTCGGGTCCAGCTCGACCGGCGCGGCGGCCCGCTGGGTGCGGTTCTGCTTGGCCTTGGCTTTGGCGCGGGAGGCGCGTTTGTTCTGCTTGTTGGCGGAGGCCATGGGCGTCGTTCCGTATTTCGTTGAGAGGGTGCATCAATCAGTTGCGTGGCACTCGCCGCCCGGGTGTATCAGGGGCCAGCTCGCCGGTCTGCAGCCAGGACAATGCAATGGGCCATAGTGTGGCTTGGTATGCGCTGCGAAAAAAGGCGAAATGTCCGACTTCTTCTTCGCCGATGTCCTCAGGTGTGATTCTCAGGTGGGTATTTGTACTGCCGGTGAGGTAGCCAAGCAGGCGTTCTATGGCTGGAATCGTGCCGTAGGGATCGTCGCTGAGGCTGATGGCCAGGGTTTGTGCGCTGACGTTGGCGAAGGGCAGTCGACCGGTTCTGGCGTGGATGAGGCGACCGCTGGGGCGTTTCTCATATCGGTTGCTGGGCGTGCTCCAGTCGCGAACCACGCCAGCGGGGGTGTCTTCGAGCCAACCCAGGCGTTTGCCGGGGAAGTAGCCGCAAAGCATAGTCATCAACGGCATCACCACGTGCCACTTGGCGAACATCCGCCAGCGATGAGCGGGGGCGTAGTCGCGCCAGTAAGCGAACTGCGCGCCCACCGTCACCAGACGTCGGATCAAATGCCCGGAGGCCCCCAGCCCCGCAGCACAGCCGCCGAAGCTGTGGCCGACGACATTGATGGGTTGTCCTGCAAACTCGCGTTGCGCTCTTTGCAGCATCGCCTCGAAATCCAGCGCGCCCCAGTCGGACCATGAGGCCTCGAGCCCTTTCAACGATGCGGGACGCGACTCGCCGATGCCTCGGTAGTCATAAGTGATCACGTCAAAGCCGTTGGCGAACAGGTAATCGGCGAAGCGCGAATAGTGTCGGCAACGGACAGAGGTGGCAGCGTTGACGATAACCACCGGGCGAGTTGGGTCTTGATGGGGGTGTCGCCAGGTGAAGCCGCCAAGGAGGAAGCCATCGGCGGCGGGCTCCCTGAAGGATTCGCCGGGTGTGCGGGTGGGTAACGGTAACTCGAGTTGAGTCGGGGCCAGTGAGGGCATGTCCTGCAAGTTCATCGGCTTTGAACCTTTGCGGCGAGTTATTCACCATAGCCTTCACACCGTTTATGAACAATCTGCCCGCGCTTATCGGGGGCGCTTGAGTAACCGCTCCTCAAGCACCGCCCATTCCCGATCCAGTTCTGTGCGAAGTTCCTCCTCACTCGGCAGCACCAGTCTGTAGGTACTTGCGAACAGTTGTTCGTTGCCTTGCAGCACTGAATAGCGCACCACCGATTCATCTTTTTGCGCGCAGAGAATGAGGCCGACGGTGGGGCCATCCTCCGGTCCGCGCTTGAGGTCGTCGTACATGCGTACATACATGTCCATCTGGCCGACATCCTGGTGAGTCAGTACGCCGCGCTTGAGGTCGAAGATGACGAAGCACTTGAGCAGGTAGTTGTAGAACACCAGGTCGATGTAGAAGTCTCTGCTGTCGGTACTGATACGTTGCTGGCGAGCGATGAAGGCGAAGCCTTTGCCCAGTTCGAGCAGAAAACCCTGGAGTTGATCGATCAGTGCTTGCTCAAGATCGCTTTCCTGAACCCGGCCTGCATTGGGCAGGCCGAGAAACTCGAGCAGCACCGGATCCCGGATGAAATCCCGAGGGCTGGCGTTCATTTGCTGGATGTTGATGGCGGCTTCCTGTTTGACGGGAGACTGGTCGCGACTCGCCAGCAGGCGCTCGTAGTAGAGGGTGTTGATCTGGCGCTCGAGGGCGCGACTTGACCAGTTCTGGAGTGCTGATTCGTTCATGTACCAGTGGCGAGCGTTGTCGTTGTCGACTCGCAGCAGCCTGCGGTAGTGGGTCCAGCTCAATTCGGAACGCACTGCGTTCCAGATTGGAAAGGTCTGATAAAAATCCCGCATGTATCGCAGGTTGCGTTCATCAAAACCTTTTCCAAACTCGGAAGTCAGGACTTTGGCCAGTGTCGACAGCAGCTGCTTGCCATAAGCCGCCCTCCGAGCCCCCTCCTGCTCGAACTCCACGATATGCCGGCCGATCTGCCAGCAGGTCTGCACCTGAACGGTATCGACCGCTCGCAGCACCTTTTGGCGCGCGTCACGGATCAGCTCGCCCAGACTGCCGAGCAGTGAAACCATTTGTGGATCTTGAGTGTTATCGGGTTTGAGGTGGCTCATGACATCTTCCGCAGCTGGAGGGAACAGGCGCAAGAGGATGGCAGGAGAGCGATAGTCGACGATGCCGGGCGCTGCTGGTAAATCGGAAGGAAATACCGGATTCGTCTTGCAGGACACCACCGACTACAGCTCGTACTTGAGGAGCAGATCGTGTAGTCCGATTCGCAGTGAGCTCAATTCCGAATCGATCTAAAACTTGAGTATTCGGCGATAAATCTAAAAAGAGTAACGAGTGGGTTCTACGTAACCCGGGAGTCGCCATCATGAAGTACGTCCATTCATTCATGCTGCCCATCGCCGCTGTCGGCGTACTGCTGTTGCCAGTCGCGCTTAACGCCGCCAGCCTTGAGCCAATTGACAGCTCGGCCGTGCAAGTCCAGCAGCAACAACAAAACGGGATTACCTACCTGTCCGGGGGGATTGGAGAGGACGAGGCTAAAGCCATTCAGCAAACCAAGGGCTACAACCTGCACATGACATTCTCCACCGGGCCTCAGGACGAATACGTTCCCGATGTGGATCTGGTTATTCAGAAAGCCGCAGGGCAGACCGTGCTGACACTGAGTGAGGCTGGACCGTTGGTTTACGTTCAGCTGCCTGCCGGCAAGTACACCGTTATCGCCACGCATAAAGGTGAGGTGCGGCGTGATACGGCGGATGTGGGCAGTGGTGCCGCTCGCAATCTGGTTTTCCACTGGGGCGGTCAAAACTAGTCAGGAGAGGTGGCTTGCGTGATGTCCGATTAAATCGCAGGCATAAAAAAACCCTGAATCTTGCGATTCAGGGTTTTCGGTATTTGGTGCCCAGAGACGGAATCGAACCGCCGACACGGGGATTTTCAATCCCCTGCTCTACCGACTGAGCTATCTGGGCAACGGGGCGCATTAAACGGGTTTTTCAGGGGGTCGTCAAGCAAGTTTTCAAAAAATATTTAATTATTACCGTCGCTTACGTGCCGACCCCGGATTTTGATCAATTATTGAGCAGGTGGAACGTAGCCTTCAGCCTTGGCGTATTCCTCGCCGGAAAAGTATTTGTCCATCTCACCCTGAAGGTATTTGCGGTCTTCGGCGTTCATCATGTTCAGGCGTTTTTCGTTGATCAGCAGGGTCTGGTGTTTCTGCCAGTCGGCCCAGGCCTTGGCCGAGACGTGGTCAAAAATGTCCTGACCTTTTGCACCCGGGAATGGAGCGCGCTCCAGGGCGGGCAGTTCTTCTTTGTACTTGCGGCACATGATGGTGCGGGTCATGACGACTCTCCTGCGTTCAATACGGCGGCCGCGCGCTCGAGCAAGGTTTTGACCGGGGCGGCAAGGCCCAGGCGCGGCGGGGTGGCGAGGTTATACCAGAGCCAGTCGGCCTCGGCCACGTGATGGCCGGCCTCCTGGACCTGCACCAGCCAGGGTTCGATGGATAATTGAAAGTGGCTGAAGGTGTGCACCAGGCTCGGCAGTGCCTGCTGGCTGCCCAGTTCCAGCGAGTGCTGCGAAGCCAGATGTTGCAGGTCGTCGAGGTCATCGAGTTCCGGCAGGCTCCAGAGACCGCCCCACAGGCCCGTGGAAGGGCGTCGGTAAAGCAGAATCGCGCCGTCGCCGTTGGCGAGCATCGGCATCAGCGTGCGCTTCTGTGGCACCGCTTTGCGTGGCTTGGGGATCGGGTAGCGGGTTTCCAGGCCGAGCATGTGTGCTTCGCAGCCCTTTTTCAGTGGGCAGAGCAGGCAGCTCGGCTTGCTGCGGGTGCAGAGCGTGGCGCCCAGATCCATCATCGCCTGGGTGTAGGCGTTGACCCGATCATGTGGCGTGAAGCGCTCAGCGTTCGCCCACAGCTGTTTGGCGACCTTCGGCTCGCCCGGATAACCCTCTTGCGCAGTAAAGCGCGCCAGGACCCGTTTGACGTTGCCGTCGAGGATCGGCGCGCGGATACCCATGCTCAGGCTGGCAATCGCCCCGGCGGTGGACAGGCCGATACCCGGCAGCTCGGTGAGTTTTTCCACATCACGTGGAAACTCGCCGCCATATTCGGCGACCACAATCTTCGCGGTCTTTTGCAGGTTGCGCGCGCGAGTGTAGTAACCGAGGCCGGTCCACAGGTGCAGTACTTCGTCTTCCGGTGCTGCGGCCAAGGCTTCGACGGTTGGCAGCGAGGCCATGAACCGGTCGAAGTAGTTCAGCACCGTGCTGACCTGGGTCTGCTGCAACATGATTTCCGAGACCCACACCCGATAAGGGGTGATGCCCTGTTGCCAAGGCAAATCGTGGCGGCCATGGCGGTCGTACCAATCCAGCACGGCCGTTGAAAACTGCTCGGCTCTCATCGCTTGAACAGCCCCTTGAGCGCGTTTTTCAGTTCCGGGCTGACTTTATCGCCAAGCTTCTCGTCGATTTTTTCGCTGATGCGCTCGCCGGCCAGTTTGCTGGCGACCTGGCTCATGCGTTCGCTGTCGAGGCGGCAAGCCTTGGCGCCCAGCTCCAGCGGGCCACGGCAGCGCAGCGGCCATTCGATGCCGACGAATTTCTCGCCGACCTGACAGGCCGGGTCCGGCATGTCGCTCTTGTCGCCTTCGACGATGATGCCCAGGCGGTAATCCATGCCCAGCACCCGCAGGTCGATGTCGCCGTTACCGTTCACGGTCATGCCTGGGACGCGCACTTTCAGGTCCGGGTTATTGGCCACGCCGTTGCGCAAAGTCAGGTTGCCCTTGAGCTCCTCGAAGGGCGTGTCCTTGCCCCGTGGTTCGCCACTGAGGGTTTTGCGATTCAGGGTGGCGATGCCTTTGCACAGTTGTTGCTCAAGGTTGGCATTGAGCAGCATGCCGTTGTTGATGACGAAGCTGGCGTTGCCGTTGAGACTGTCGATCAGCGCGCTCTCGCTATTGCCACTGCCGGTCAGGATGCTGTTGAGCGTGACCTGGCCTTTGACCGGTGGATTTTTCCCCTGGCCCTCGAGGATTTTCTCCACCGGCACGTTGTTGATGCGCGTCTGTATGTTCAGCGCTGGCACTTGCTGGCGCACATCCAGGGTGCCCTTGGCTTCGAAGTTACCGTCGTACAGATCGCCGCGCAGGTTCTCCAGGGTCAGCAGGCCGCCCTGGCCATTGGCCTTGAGCACCGCGTTCTGGATCGGCAGTTTGTCGAGGGTCAGTTGGCCGAAGGTCAGGTCGGCGTCCACGTCGAGTTTGCTCAGGCGCTCCACCGGGAACAAGCGGTCGCTGCTCCACGGGCCTTTGGTCGGTGATGGCGGCAGCGGTGTGCTGCCAGGGCCGGCCAGGGCATCGGCTTCGGTGCTGGCCACTTCGGCCTTGCGTACCTGAGTTGCGCTGTTGGCTTCGGCGGATTTCGGCGGCAGGTAACGGTCGACGTTGAAGGTGTCAGCCTTGAGGGTTGCCCGCAGCGATTGCTTGGCGAAGTCTTCGATGGCGATGCGGCCGCTGAAGTTGCTGTCGTCAAGTTTCAAGTTGATGTTATCGAGCGACAGGCTGGTTGGCGTGCCGGCAACCTGGCTGACCAGTTCAACTTTGCTCAGGCTACCTTCGGCCATTGCCGGGAGTTTCTGGCCGATGCTGTCGACGAATTTCGCCAGGTCGAATTGGGCAATCGACAGGCCGCCGCTGATTTGCGGGGTCTTGTCGAGGTCGTTGGCTTTCAGTTCACCCAAGGCGCGCAACTGGTTGGCGGAGATCTTGATGCCAGTCCATTCGGCGACGTTGGCGGCTTTGTCCAGCAGCAACTGACCTTGAGCGGCGAAGGTCATGGTCTTGCCTTGCAGCGGATCGCCAGCGACTTCGCCGGAGAGTTTCATGTCTTCGAACTTGTAGCGTTGCAGCGCTCGCTCGAAGCGCAGCTCGCCAGCCAGCTCGGTCCGCACCCGCAGAACTGGTTGGTTGGTGCCCAGGAACGCCGTGAGTTTGACCGGGATGTTGGTCGAGTCATGGACCGGGCCAGTACTCAGCTGGATGCTTTCGGCGCTGAACTGCTTGCCGGTTTTTTCGTCGCTGTACTCAACGCGGGCGTTGTTGACGGTCAGGCTGTCGATGTCCAGGCGGACCGGCTGAGCCGGTTTTTCGGCCTGGGCGGTGGTCGTTGGTGCGGGTTCGCCGGTGGTGGCGGGCGTTGTGGTCGAGGTCGTCGCAGCCGCAGGTGCCGGCACCTTGCCGATGTCTTCCCAGTTGCCATGGCCGTCCTTGTCACGGTTCAGGCGCAGGTTCAGGCCTTCGACGCGCACATCGCTCATCTGCACTTCGCGGCGCAGCAGCGGAATCACGCGGACCGACAGACCGAGCATCTGCAGGTCGGCAAACGGCTCGGTGGGCTTGGCCAGGGTCGCCACACTGGCTTCGTGTAATTCCAGGCCCAGCCAGGGGAACAGGCTCCAGCCGATATCGCCATTGAGCGTCAGCTCGATGTGGGCCTTGTCGCGGGCAATCTGGCGAATCTCGTCTTTATAGTCGTTGGGATCGAAGAGGTGGGTCAGGGCAAAGCCCAGCGCCACAATGATCAGCAACAGCCCGAGAAGTACCAGACCCAGGATTTTGCCGAACGCTTTCATGGGCGAGTCCTTGTATTAGTCGAATTCGAAATTTAGCCGGGGAGTATAGCGCCCCGAAGTGGCCACCCGGTCAGCGATCATGTCGGGAGCACATCCAGCGGTACTTTCAGCTTAGCCGCCAGCGCCTGGGCTTCTAGGTGCCCGGCGGGCGCCAGCAGGTGCAATGTCGCGCCCGATTGCACCGCCATTTTCTGCGCTTCGCTTACCAGGCGCTCGGCAACACCACGGCGGCGGGTGATTTTTCGTACGCATAAATGGGACAAATGCCAGGTGTCATGGTGCCGTTGCAGACGTGCTGCGCCCAGCAACCGATCGTTGAAGCGTCCGGCGACCAGCGAGCCGTCCCGCAAGCAGCTTTCGATCAGCTCAGCATCCCCTGTAAACGGCGCAAACAGCCAGCTCGGGGCATCGCGGTAGATCTTCTGCAGATCTTGCTGATCCTGATAAGTGACCTGGTTCAGCAGCTCGACAATGATCGGCATGGAAATTCCTGTGAAGTTAAACGGAGCCATTCCCCGTGAAAACAATGTTCATCCAGTGGTACGAGATCGGATGACATACAAAACGTGATATCAGTTTGGTTTTTCTGTCACGTGCAAATGGTAACCTCTGCCCGTTCGTCCGTCCTTCTGCGACGTGATGTCGCACCAAAATGAAGCTTCACCTAAAAACAGTCATGTCTGCGTGCATAAAGGCTGGGGGTGAGGAGCGGCTGGCGAACCCTACTAATAATTGGGGGAAACACCATGACTACGAGCATTACGGCGGACGGCTTTGCCGACCGGCCCGCGTTCCTGTCCAAGGAACGCATCATCGCCAAGCCCGGTTTTAACCGTTGGCTTGTACCACCGGCCGCTCTGGCCATCCACCTCTGCATCGGCATGGCCTACGGCTTTTCGGTGTTCTGGCTGCCACTGTCCAAGGCCCTGGGCGTCACCAAAGCCGTGGCTTGCGCGCCGGACATGAGCTTCATCGCTCAGGTCTTTTCGTCGCAATGCGACTGGCCGATCTCGATGCTTGGCTGGATCTACACCCTGTTCTTCATCTTCCTGGGTTGCTCGGCAGCGATCTGGGGCGGCTGGCTCGAACACGCCGGTCCTCGCAAGGCGGGCGTTGTATCGGCACTGTGCTGGTGTGGCGGTCTGCTGATTTCGGCGCTGGGGGTCTATACCCACCAGATTTGGCTGATGTGGATCGGCTCCGGGGTCATTGGCGGTATCGGCCTGGGCCTGGGCTACATCTCACCGGTCTCGACCCTGATCAAGTGGTTCCCGGACAAGCGTGGCATGGCGACCGGCATGGCGATCATGGGTTTTGGTGGTGGCGCGATGGTCGGCGCTCCACTGGCTGCGGCCCTGATGGGCCACTTTGCTTCGCCAACCAGCGTCGGTGTATGGCAGAGCTTCCTGGTGATGGCCGCGATCTACTTCGTGTTCATGATCGGTGGCGCACTGTCCTACCGCGTTCCACCAACAGGCTGGAAGCCTGAAGGCTGGACGGCTCCGGCGAAAAAAGCTTCGAACGCGATGATCACGCACCGTCATGTGCATGTGAATGTGGCGTGGAAAACCCCGCAATTCCGTCTGGTATGGCTGGTGCTGTGCCTGAACGTGTCGGCGGGTATCGGCATCCTCGGCATGGCTTCGCCGCTGTTGCAGGAAGTGTTCGCCGGTAAATTGCTTGGCAACGACCTGACGTTCGGTCAACTGGACGCTTCGCAACTGGCCTCGATCGCCGCCATTGCTGCCGGTTTCACCGGTCTGTTGAGCCTGTTCAACATCGGTGGCCGGTTTTTCTGGGCTTCGTTCTCGGACTACCTGGGTCGCAAAAACACCTATTTTGTGTTCTTCGCCCTGGGTTTCGCCCTGTACGCGCTGATCCCGAACCTCGGTCACTTGGGCAGCGTTGCGCTGTTCGTGGCGGCGTTCTGCATCATCCTGTCGATGTACGGCGGTGGTTTTGCGACTGTTCCTGCCTATCTGGCGGACCTGTTCGGTACGCAAATGGTCGGCGCGATCCACGGTCGTCTGCTGACAGCCTGGGCGGCGGCAGGCGTGTTGGGTCCGGTGTTGGTGAACTACCTGCGTGAATATCAGCTGAGCATCGGCGTCGAACGTGCCGCGGCATACGACATCACTCTGTACATCCTCGCTGGCCTGCTGGTGCTGGGTTTCATCTGCAACCTGCTGGTGCGTCCGGTGGCGGACAAGTACTTCATGACCGACGCCGAACTGGCCGCCGAACAGGCGCTGGGCCACGACAAGGGTGCTGACGCCAGCACCGTGCTGGAGTGGAAAGCGGATGCGGGCACCAAACCATTGGCGGTGGCTGCGTGGCTGGTGGTAGGGATTCCGTTGGCGTGGGGTGTTTGGGTGACGCTGCAGAAAACGGCTGTCCTCTTCCACTAAGTAGACGCATCACCCCTGTAGCTGATCGCTCACACGCTTTGCGTGTGAGCGATCAGTGGTCCTGAGATGCTTGTACGGACATGTCTATCCCCGACAGCACGGGGTTCACTCCGTCAGTGATATCACCTCCCGTGTTTCTGTTTAGCGCCCGCGACCCTATAATGGCTGCCTTTTTCGCCCCAATGATTTTTTGCGGAGCTGGTGATGGCCGAACGTATGGCGTCTGTCGAGCGCGACACTCTGGAAACCCAGATCAAAGCCTCGATCAACCTGGATGGCACCGGAAAGGCCCGATTTGATATCGGTGTGCCTTTTCTTGAGCACATGCTGGACCAGATCGCCCGTCATGGGCTGATCGACCTGGATATTGTCAGCAAGGGCGACCTGCATATCGACGACCACCACACAGTGGAAGACGTCGGTATCACCCTGGGTCAGGCCTTCACCAAAGCCATCGGCGACAAGAAAGGCATCCGTCGCTACGGCCACGCCTACGTGCCGCTCGATGAAGCGTTGTCGCGTGTGGTGATCGACTTCTCCGGCCGTCCTGGCCTGCAGATGCATGTTCCGTATACCCGCGCTACTGTCGGCGGCTTCGACGTTGACCTGTTCCAGGAGTTTTTCCAGGGCTTTGTCAACCACGCCAACGTCACCCTGCACATCGACAATCTGCGTGGGCACAACACCCACCACCAGATCGAGACCGTGTTCAAGGCTTTCGGCCGCGCGCTGCGCATGGCCGTGGAGCTGGATGACCGCATGGCCGGGCAAATGCCTTCGACCAAAGGCGTTCTGTAATGCAGACGGTTGCGGTTATCGATTACGGCATGGGCAACCTGCACTCGGTGGCCAAGGCCCTCGAGCATGTCGGCGCCGGCAAGGTCTTGATCACCAGCGATGCCGACGTGATTCGCGAAGCCGACCGGGTGGTATTCCCCGGCGTCGGCGCGATTCGCGATTGCATGGCGGAGATCCGTCGCCTGGGCTTCGATTCGCTGGTGCGTGAAGTCAGCCAGGACCGTCCGTTCCTTGGCATTTGCGTGGGCATGCAAGCCTTGCTCGACAGCAGCGAAGAGAACGATGGCGTCGACTGCATCGGTCTGTTTCCAGGCCAGGTGAAGTTCTTCGGCAAGGATCTGCACGAAGACGGCGAACATTTGAAAGTGCCGCACATGGGCTGGAACGAAGTGAAGCAGACGGTGATTCACCCGCTCTGGCACAACATTCCGGACCTGGCGCGCTTCTACTTCGTGCACAGCTACTACATCGCTGCCGGCAATGCGCGGCAGGTGGTCGGTAGCGGTCATTACGGGGTCGATTTCGCCGCCGCGCTGGCCGATGGCTCGCGTTTCGCCGTGCAGTTCCACCCGGAGAAGAGCCACACCCATGGCCTGCAATTGCTGCAGAACTTCGCCGCGTGGGATGGCCGCTGGTAAATGGCTGCCAAGAAGAAGCCGCCGATCCTGACCCTCACTCCCGAGCAGGAGAGCGAGGCCAATCACAAGATCAAGCGCTTCATGGAGGACCGCTTCGAACTGGACCTGGGTTCGTTCGAAGCGGCTGAAATCCTTGAGCTGTTTACCCGCGAAATTGCTCCGCACTATTACAACAGGGCGATTTTCGATGTGCAGACGCACCTCAAAGAGAGGTTCGAAAGCATCGAAAGCGACCTGTGGGCGCTCGAGAAAAACTGATTTCCGAGCGAAGCTGAACACTCGAATTTGAAGGTTTGCCAGATGCTGATTATTCCCGCTATCGATCTCAAAGACGGTGCCTGTGTTCGTCTGCGCCAGGGCCGCATGGAAGATTCCACAGTGTTCTCCGATGACCCGGTGAGCATGGCTGCCAAGTGGGTGGAGGGCGGTTGCCGTCGTCTGCATCTGGTCGACCTGAACGGTGCGTTCGAAGGCCAGCCGGTCAACGGCGAAGTGGTCACCGCCATCGCCAAGCGCTACCCGAACCTGCCGATTCAGATCGGCGGCGGTATCCGTTCCCTGGAAACCATCGAACACTACGTGAAAGCGGGTGTGAGCTACGTGATCATCGGCACCAAGGCCGTGAAAGATCCGGCCTTCGTCGCCGAAGCCTGCCGCGCGTTCCCGGGCAAGGTGATTGTCGGCCTCGATGCCAAAGACGGTTTTGTCGCCACCGACGGCTGGGCTGAAATCAGCACCGTGCAGGTCATCGACCTGGCCAGGCAATTCGAAGCCGACGGCGTGTCCGCGATCGTTTATACCGACATCGCCAAAGACGGCATGATGCAGGGCTGCAACGTCTCTTACACCGCTGCTCTGGCTGCGGCGACGAAGATCCCGGTCATTGCATCCGGCGGTATCCACAATCTGGGTGACATCAAGTCGCTGCTCGACGCCAAGGCACCAGGCATCATCGGCGCCATCACCGGCCGGGCGATCTACGAAGGCACCCTCGATGTCGCTGAAGCGCAAGCTTTCTGCGATTCGTACAAAGGCTGAGGACTCACCATGGCGCTGGCCAAACGCATCATCCCTTGCCTGGACGTGGATAACGGCCGGGTGGTCAAGGGCGTCAAGTTCGAGAACATTCGCGACGCCGGCGACCCGGTGGAAATCGCCCGTCGCTACGACGAGCAGGGTGCCGACGAGATTACTTTTCTCGACATCACTGCCAGCGTCGACGGCCGCGACACCACGCTGCACACCGTCGAGCGCATGGCCAGCCAGGTGTTCATCCCGCTGACCGTGGGCGGCGGCGTGCGTACCGTGCAGGACATTCGCAATCTGCTGAACGCCGGTGCGGACAAGGTCTCGATCAACACCGCTGCAGTGTTCAACCCGGAATTCGTCGGCGAAGCGGCGCAGCATTTCGGCTCGCAGTGCATTGTCGTCGCGATCGACGCCAAGAAAGTTTCCGGCCCGGGCGAACCCCCGCGCTGGGAAATCTTCACCCACGGTGGTCGCAAGCCAACCGGCCTCGACGCCGTTGAGTGGGCGAAGAAAATGGAAGGCCTCGGTGCCGGCGAAATCCTGCTGACCAGCATGGACCAGGACGGCATGAAAAACGGTTTCGACCTGGGCGTCACCCGCGCTATCAGCGATGCGCTGGGGATTCCGGTGATCGCCTCAGGTGGCGTCGGCAACCTGCAGCATTTGGCCGACGGTATTCTCGAAGGCCACGCCAGTGCGGTATTGGCGGCGAGTATTTTCCACTTCGGCGAATACACCGTTCAGGAAGCCAAGGCCTACATGGCCCATCGCGGAATCGTGATGCGATGAAGGCCCGCGGCCCGGAGAAAACGCTCCGGGCCGATGTTATGGGGCAACTTGAGCGTTGGATGACGCAGCCTTATGAGTCCCAGTTACCGGGCTCAGTAAGTCGATCCTCGGTTCGGACGCCTGTCCCGATTTGTCGTAGGCAATGACGCAAAGCTTTCCCGGAAGTTTCTCGCTCGGAATAAAGAAGTCCATTGTCATGTCTTCAATGTATTTTTCGGGTTGATGACAGTCCGTTGTTTCTACAGGACCAAACTTGATGGAGTAGGTCCGATACGGCTCTTCTGCTTTCGCCAGTGTTACAAACACGTTGCTTTCAAAGGACAAGTTGGCCTGCGCGGTTGGTGTGTTATCCAATATCTCTACGGGTAAAGACAACGCGTTTTTCAAGAGGCCTCTTGAGGCGTGCTGTTCAGCTGATTCCAGACCTAAAATGCATAGAAAATAGAATCCAGGTTTCGTACCTATCTCAGAATTGATTTGTGCATCTGTTGAGCTTATTGGATCGCTGTAATTTTCGGTTTCCTCGCATTTCATTGCGGAGGAAACGGTTTTATGACGGTAGAAGGGAGTATTGATCGAAAATCGATAGTTCCAGGTCGGGATGATTATGGAACCATTATTGAGCTGTTTAACTCTCTTGTATCTGTCCAGCTCGGCTGCGCCATCGTCAACGGTAAACGCCGGGTAGAGTTGGCAGGACGATGGCGGATTTGGAGCGATACGGCCTTGTGAGAAACACCCGTTGAGAAGCGCCGTGGGGTTGCCATACACATTTTCGTGTACCGCCACATAGTCATTTCCAACGCGCGTGCAGGGCGCATGATCGCGGCATGGGACAACATCAACCTCGAAATTTCCTGTTCCCACTACCCCTACGATCTCGTTTGAATAGCGATCCATCACGGGGCTTCCGGAGCTGCCGCCTCGAATGTCCTTGCAGCGAGTCATAAAGGTGTTCCGCCACACCCATGGACCTTCAACAAGGTCCTGGGTGGGCTGCAAAGTACAAGCCGCCATGCGCAATGTGATTTGGTCGAAACCTGTTGGCGCCCCCACGATCAGGACATCGGTGCCATTCGTTGGTGTCTCACTCGCCAGTTTCAACGGTTGTATGCCATCCGCAATGAGCTTTTGAAGGCTGACATCCAATTCAACTATGGCCATATCAACGCCTTGCATGCTCCGCCATATCGTCGTCTTCAGCGGATAGGCCTTGAACTTGGAGGTGTCGGTGAAATAATTGAATGTGATGGTGCCGCTGACCGGGCTGTCGGTCACGATGTTGCCATTGGTCAATTCAATGCAGTGTCCCGCAGTAAGTACGTAAGCGGGCGTTTCCGGCAACTCTATTTCATCGCGTGTATCCAGAAGGGCCGCGGTACAGCTCCCGTCATTGATCTCCAGGCGCCCGATACCTTGCCAGTGGTCGCGGGAGCCGTCGGTATTTTCAAGGGTTTTGGAAGGGGGCAGGTTCTGCAGGCCTTCGCCATAATCGCTGTTGTTCGCAAAACTGGGTGTACACAGTGAGCACAATGCACTGGCAAGAAGTATGGGGATCGAATTCATTGAAGGGTGCCTCTGGATTAATTGAAGAAACGGCCTGTGGCCGGGTATTTGCAATTAATCAGGTGAGGCTGGATGGAGGGTGGTAACTATCTACCACAGTGACTGTGATACCCATTATTTTAATGATGCAGATAAGGCCGTTATCAAAAGGCCAGTAGACAGCATGGCGGGCTCAAGGCACTCTTGGGCACGCCATGGATTTCGGTAGCCCGACATGCTTAAACGTCTTCTTCTTGTCCTCGCCAGCGCTTCTCTGTTGCTCATCAACGGGGCTCGCGCCGAAGAAGGTCCCGACACCGGCCTGGTATTGCTGACGGAAAACTTCCCCCCGTACAACATGGCGAAGAACGGCAAGAACTTCGCCCAGGACGAGAACATCAATGGCATCGCCGTGGACATCGTCCGCGAGATGTTCAAGCGCGCGGACATCCCCTACAGCCTGACGCTGCGTTTCCCTTGGGAGCGAATCTACAAACTCGCTCTGGAAAAGCCCGGTTATGGCGTGTTCGTAATGGCGCGGCTGCCGGACCGCGAGAATCTCTTCAAGTGGGTCGGCCCTATAGGCCCGGACGACTGGATCATGCTGGCCAAGGCTGATAGCAAGATCACCCTGGAATCGCTGGATGAGGCGCGTAAGTACACAATTGGTGCCTACAAAGGCGATGCGATTGCCGAGACTTTGGCCAAGCAAGGGCTGAAGCCGATTGTGGTGCTGCGCGACCAGGACAATGCGAAGAAGCTGGCTAACGGTCAGATCGATCTGTGGGCTACGGGTGATCCGGCGGGACGTTACCTGGCGCGGCTGGACGGGGTAACCGGGCTCAAGACCGTACTGCGCTTCAACAGCGCCGAGCTGTACCTGGCGCTGAACAAGGACGTGCCGGATGAGACTGTCGCCAAGCTGCAAGCCGCGCTGGATCAGTTGCGCAAGGAAGGTGTGGTGGACGACATCATGGCTCGGTATCTCTAAATCCCAACACCGAACCTCGTAGCTTACGCAAAACACTGTGGGAGGTGCGGCAAGTCAGCGGTAGACGCCATCCTTGCCATGAGCAGCCGTCGCACGATTGCCGCGCACGCTGATCATCAATTTGATGTCGATCCAGTCGATTCCCTGTGCCTTGAGCTTGGGCAACTCACGTTCCAGCACCGCCAGAGTCTGCGGATACGGATGCCCGATCATCACCGCCGAACCCTGCTTGCGCGCCAGGCTGATCGCCGTCTGTAGCTGCGTGAAGATCGCCGTTTCGGTGGGCTCGTCATCCAGAAACACGTCCCGCGAAACACTTGCCAAGCCAATCTTCTGCGCCTCGGCGGCGGCCACGGTTTGCGCACTGGTGCGGCTGTCGACGAAGAATTTGTGCCGACGCTGCAAGTCCGCCATCAGCCAGGCCATGGCCGGTTGCTGAGCGGTCATGCGGCTACCCATGTGGTTATTGATGCCGGCGGTATAGGGCACCATGTTGAACGCGGCGTTCAGGCGCTTTTCAAGTTCTTCGATGGGCAACTCGGGATGCCAGGCGAATGGTCCGGTGGCCGGGTCCATGGGCATATGCAGAATGACAGTCTTGCCGGCGCGATGGGCTTCGCGGGCGAATTCGGTGGCGTGGGGTGTATCGGGCATGATTGCCGTGGTGACCGGGCCTGGCAGGGCCAGCACGCGGCGATCCCGGGGCAGGTTCTGCCCCAGGTCATCGATGATCAGGCTCAGATAAGCCTTGTGAGGTGTGGTCGCTGTCGTGGCAGGTGCTGCGTGAGCAACTCCCGCCAGACTGCACAGCAGACCGAGTAGTAACCGCAGGCGCATCTCAGTGGCCGCGGGTGATGCTCAGCCCTTTGAGCAGGCTCAGGGCCTGGGCCAACTGGTAATCGTCATCCTGCGGCATGGCCTTGGCTTTGCCGCCCGAACCGCTCGGTTTGTCGGCGCCGCCGTTGCCATTGCCCAAGTGACCTTGCAGATCGGCTTCCTTGAAGTAATCGCCGTCCTGCTCGTTGGTGATCTTGGCCTTGCGCACTTCGATGTCCGGGACGATGCCCTGAGCCTGAATCGAGCGGCCGTTCGGCGTGTAATACAGCGCCGTGGTGATTTTCAGTGCGCGATCGTTGTTCAGCGGCAACACGGTCTGGACCGAGCCTTTGCCGAAACTGGTGGTGCCCATGACCACCGCACGTTTCTGATCCTGCAGGGCGCCGGCGACAATTTCCGAGGCCGAGGCGCTGCCGCCGTTGATCAGCACGACCATTGGCACGGCTTCGCTTTCGTCCTTGCCGGTGGCGGAGAAGCGCAGTTCAGAGTTGGCGATGCGGCCCTTGGTGTAGACGATCAGGCCCTTGGTGATGAAGTGGTCGACCACTTCCACCGCCGATTGCAGCACGCCGCCCGGGTTGTTACGCAGGTCGAGGACGATGCCGCTGAGTTTCTTGCCGTTGTCCTTGCGCAGCTTGGCCAAGGCCTTGGAGACCTCTTCGCCGGTCTTGACCTGGAACTGGGTGATGCGGATGTAGCCGTAGCCGGATTCCAGCAGCTGGCTCTTGACGCTTTTCACCTGGATGGTGGCGCGGACCAGGGTCACGTCGAACGGAGTGCCGCCGTCGCGGACCAGGGTCAGGGTGATCTTCTGGCCGATCTTGCCGCGCATCTTGTCCACGGCTTCGGTCATGCTTTGGCCGCGAGTCGGCTGGCCGTTGATCTTGACGATGAAGTCGCCGGCCTGGATGCCAGCCTTGGAGGCCGGGGTGTCATCGATAGGCGAAACCACTTTGATGAAACCGTCTTCCGCGCCGACTTCGATGCCCAGGCCGCCGAATTCGCCGCTGGTGCTTTCCTGCAATTCAGCGAAGTCTTCCGGGCCCAGGTAGGCGGAGTGCGGGTCGAGGTTGCTGAGCATGCCTTTGATGGCGTTTTCCAGCAGGGTCTTGTCGTCTACCGGTTCTACATAGGCTGCCTTGATCCGGTCCATGACTTCGGCAAAGGTGCGCAACTCGTCCAGCGGCAATGGCGCCTTGGTGGTCGCAGCAGTGCCGGCAGGCGCGACCGCCGGGGCCGGTTGAGCGGCAAACGCCAGAGGCGCGCCGATCACCAGGGCGATCGTCAGGGCCAGCGAGGTAAGGCGGGACAAATGCAGCATGTCGAACGAACTCCTAATGTAGGTGACTCAACGCCTATCCTTGCGCGCGGCACCATTGCGCCGGGTCACTCGGGTGACCCTGCTGACGAATAGCGAAATACAGTGCTGGTGTGTCCTGCCCGCCACTGTTACCGACAGTGGAGATGGATTCACCGGCTTTTACCACGTCACCCGCAGACTTGAGCAGCGTCTGGTTGTGACCGTAAAGACTCAAAAAACCGTTGCCGTGGTCGAGAATCACCAGCAGCCCGGCGCCGCGCAGCCAGTCGGCAAACACCACGCGACCGCCGTGCACGGCATGCACCTGGCTGCCGGCGGAGGCGCTGATCATCACGCCGTCCCATTTGGTTCGGGCATCGTCGCCACGGGTTTCACCGAAGCGCGCCAGCAGTCGACCATCAACCGGCCATGGAAGTTTGCCGCGGGTGGAAGCAAAGGGGCCGCCAAAGGTCTCGCCTGAACTTGAAACCAGGGCGCCGGGCGTCGATTTGACGGGTTTGCGTGGGGCATCGGTGGCGTCTGCTGCTGCCTGAGCCTCACGTAACCGCTTTTTTTCGGCTTCCTGCTGGGCGATCAGCGCTTTTTGCCGCGCTTCTTCTGCCTCACGGGCCTGACGGGCCAAGGTTTCTTCAATGGTTTTAAGGACTTTAGACAGGTCTGCCTGATCCTGCTCGCGGGCGGCCAGTTTCTGGTCTCGAGCCTTCACGTCGTCGTTGAGCTTGGCCAGGACTTGCTGGCGCTCCTTGCGGACCTTGTCGAGTTCGTCGCGCTGGCTGTCGAGGCTGCTTTTCTGCACCAGCAATTGCGCTTGCTGCATCGAGATGTCTTTTTCGACATTGGCCAGTTGGCGCAGGGTTTCGTTGAAATTCTTCAGCTGCTCCAGGCGGGCCTGGCTCAGGTAGTCGTAATAGGTGAGGGTGCGGGCGAATTTTTCCGGGTTCTGCTGGTTGAGCAGCAGTTTCAGGTACTCCTGGCGGCCATTCTGATAGGCCGCGCGGGCCTGGATGGCGATCAGTCGTTGCTGGTCAATGCGCGCGCTCTGGAGTTTTTTTTTCTCGGCATCGAGTCGCTGGAGCTCGGATTCGCTTTTCTTCAGCTCTTTTTGCAGCGCATCGACCTGCTTTTCGAGCTTGCCCATCTCGGTTTCGGTGCCTTTGAGGTCCTTCTGCACCCCGGATTTTTCTTCCTGGAGCTTGCCCAGCAGTTTTTTCAGCTCGGCAATGTCCTGACGCGTGGCGTCCAACTGTTGTTGGGTTTGCGCGCGCTCGTCGGCAAAGGCCGGTTGGAGCAGGCAAGTCAGAGCGAGGGCTATCAGGACGCGAAGCATAGAGGCGGGCGACACCAGGGAAAGGGACGGCCTAGTATGCCCGCCCCACGCTGCAAAAAAAACGCCCAATTGGGACTGTGTGATAACTGGAGTGAAAAACACTGAAAACCAATGTGGGAGCGGGCTTGCCCGCGATGACGTCCTGACATTCAACATAGCGGTTGGCTGTCAGATCGCTATCGCGGGCAAGCCCGCTCCCACAGGGTTTGGCGGTGTTTTTGAAGAAGCGGATTACACCAGAATCGAAGTCCCGGTCATTTCCACAGGCTTCTCAAGCCCCAGCAACTTCAGCATGGTCGGCGCCACGTCGGCCAGCACCCCGCCTTCGCGAACCTTCAAGTCACGCTTGCCGACATAGATGAACGGCACCGGCTCGGTGGTGTGGGCAGTGTGGGCCTGGCCGGTGGAGGCGTCGGACATTTGCTCGACATTGCCATGGTCGGCGGTAATCAGGGCTTCGCCGCCGACTTTTTCCAGCGCCGTGACGATACGGCCGACGCAGGTGTCCAGGCATTCCACAGCTTTCACCGCCGCCTCGAATACACCGCTGTGGCCGACCATGTCGCCGTTGGCGTAGTTGACCACGATCACGTCGTAACGCTGGTTTTCAATGGCATCGACGATGCGATCGGTGACTTCCGGGGCACTCATCTCGGGCTGCAAGTCATAGGTGGCGACTTTCGGCGACGGGATCAGGATGCGTTCTTCGCCCGGGAACGGTTCTTCGCGACCGCCGGAGAAGAAGAAGGTCACGTGGGCATACTTTTCGGTTTCGGCGATGCGCAGCTGTGTCTTGCCGTTTTTCGCCAGGTAATCGCCCAGTACGTTTTCCAGGCTACCCGCAGCGAAAGCCGACGGCGCGGGGATGCTGGCGGCGTATTGGGTCAGCATGACGAAACCGGCCAGTTTTGGCTGGCGAGCACGTTCGAATTCCTTGAAATCGTCTTCGACGAACACGCGGGTCAGTTCGCGGGCACGGTCGGCGCGGAAGTTCATGAAGACCACGGCGTCGCCATCTTCGACCTTCACCGGCTCACCGATGCTGGTGGCTTTGACGAATTCGTCGCTCTCGCCACGTTCGTACGCGGCTTGCAGGCCTTCCTGGGCGGTGGCGGCATTGAATTCGCTGGCGCCATCGACGATCAGGTTGTAGGCCTGGGACACGCGATCCCAACGGTTGTCACGGTCCATGGCGTAATAACGGCCAATGATGCTGGCGATCCGGCCTTTGCCGAGGGCTTCGAAGGTTGCATCCAGCAATTCGATCGACGACTGGGCGCTTTTCGGCGGCGTGTCGCGGCCGTCGAGGAAGGCGTGCAGGTAGATTTTTTCGGCGCCGCGCTTGAAGGCCAGCTCAGCCATGGCGATCAGGTGGTCCTGGTGGCTGTGAACGCCGCCATCGGACAGCAGACCCATGAAGTGCACGGCTTTGCCGGCAGCGACGGCTTTATCCACCGCGGCGCAGATGGTCGGGTTCTCGAAGAACTCGCCGTCGCGGATCGCTTTGGTCACGCGAGTGAAGTCCTGATACACCACCCGGCCGGCGCCGAGGTTCATGTGGCCGACTTCGGAGTTGCCCATCTGGCCGTCCGGCAAGCCGACGTCCATGCCGCTGCCCGAGATCAGGCCGTTCGACACGGTGGCCCACAGACGGTCCAGTACGGGCTTCTTCGCCGCATAGATGGCGTTGGATTCAGGGCTCTCACTGTGACCGAAGCCGTCGAGAATAATCAGGACCAAAGGTTTAGGCGTGGTAGTCATGGATTCCACTCGTGGCTGAATTAAAAGAGGGCGATGGAAAAGGGAGTGGCAGTTTAAAGCGAAGTTCCGGCCACGTCACCGCCGGACGGGGTTTGGCCCACCATAGTGGCTGTGTATACTGGCCGACATTTTAACGCCCTGGAACCTCCTTCGATGGTTGATCACCTGATTCAATTCGCCACCAACCACTACATTCTCGTGGGTATCTTCGTTGTACTGGCGGCCCTGCTATTGGCCTATCAGATGCAAGGCGGTGGCCGCAGCCTGAGCACCGGTGAACTGACCGGGCTGGTCAACAAGGACGCAGGCGTGGTGGTCGACATTCGTCCGACCAAGGATTTCGCCGCCGGTCACATCGTTGGCGCGTTGAATATTCCTCAGGACAAACTGGCCACTCGCGTCGGCGAACTGGAAAAGCACAAGGCCAAGACCATTATCCTGGTCGACGCCATGGGCCAGACCGCCGGTACTCATGCCCGTGAACTGGTGAAAGCCGGTTTCACCGCTGCCAAGCTGTCTGGCGGTATTTCCAGCTGGAAAGCCGATAATCTGCCGCTGGTGAAGTGATATGAACAACGTCGTCGTCTATTCCAGCGATTACTGCCCTTATTGCTCGCGAGCCAAGTACCTGCTCGAGAACAAAGGCGTGGCCTTCGAAGAGATCAAGGTCGATGGCAAGCCGCAGGTGCGTGCCGCGATGGCTCAGAAGGCCGGGCGAACGTCCGTGCCGCAGATCTGGATCGGCAACACCCACGTTGGCGGCTGTGATGATTTGTTTGCCCTGGAGCGCGCCGGCAAGCTCGACGCCATGCTCAAGGCCTGACTGCGTTACTTAGAAATAGCTAACCCTATAAGACCCGAGATCAGAAAGGATCTGAGATGACTGACCAACAGAACACTGCAGCTAGCGAAGAAGAAAACGCACCGCAATTCTCCTTGCAGCGCATCTACGTACGTGACTTGTCCTTCGAAGCCCCGAAAAGCCCGGCAATCTTCCGCCAGCAGTGGGAGCCGAGCGTCGGTCTGGATCTGAACACCCGTCAGAAGGCGCTGGAAGGCGACTTCCACGAAGTCGTGCTGACCCTGTCGGTCACCGTGAAAAACGGTGAAGAAGTGGCGTTCATCGCTGAAGTGCAACAAGCCGGGATCTTCCTGATCAAGAACCTGGACGCGGCTTCGATGAGCCACACCCTGGGCGCGTTCTGCCCGAACATCCTGTTCCCGTACGCTCGCGAAACCCTGGACAGCCTGGTGACCCGCGGTTCGTTCCCGGCCCTGATGCTGGCCCCGGTGAACTTCGACGCGCTGTACGCACAAGAGCTGCAACGCATGCAAGCGGCTGGCGAGACTCCGACCGTCCAGTAAAAAGAAGCTTTGTTTGCTCCATGAAAAAAGCGCCTTCAAAGGCGCTTTTTTCATGGAGCAAACGAAACCTGTAGTCGGATCGTGAGGTTACTTGAACCCGAGCTGACGCCAGGCCTCGTACACCGCGATGGCCACGGTGTTGGACAGGTTAAGGCTGCGGCAGCCTTCGCGCATGGGCAGGCGCAGGCGTTGTTCGCCGGGCAGAGCGTCGAGCACTTCGGCTGGCAAGCCGCGGCTTTCCGGGCCGAACAGGAAGGCATCGCCCTCGGCGAAGCTGGCATCATGGAACGGTCGCGAACCCTTGGTGGTAAAGGCGAACAGCCGAGGGTGGCCGAGGCTTTCCAGACAGCTGGCGAGGTCTGCGTGGCGTTGCAGGGTGGCATACTCATGGTAATCGAGGCCCGCCCGGCGCAGGCGCTTGTCGTCCATCTCGAAGCCCAGCGGTTCGATCAAATGCAGGTGGCAGCCACTGTTGGCGCACAGCCTGATAACGTTGCCGGTATTCGGCGGAATTTCTGGTTGGAAAAGGATGACGTGAAACATGCACGGCTCCGAAGGTAAAGATGAGCAGCATTCTACGCCGCAAGCCGATCCCCGTTCGAAACTATTCCTGCGGGTGATGGGTTCACTGGCGATTGTCGGGGTGATGGTGGGTCTGATGATCGGTCGTCTGACTGCGCCCGACCCCAGCGTTTTGCAGCAGGTCGAGGTGACCAATGATGGACTAGTGGTTTGGTTCAACAACGAGCCCAAAACCCACGGCGAGTTGGTCGACGGCAGTGTCGCGCTGTTGTTCGAGGCTGAAGGCCGTGCACAGAAAGGTCAGCTTAAGCTCAACGGCAAGGACGTGAACTGGCGAACGCGATTGAGTGATGGGGGATTGTTGCTGACGGTGGTGGCGGCCCGGCCCCTGCAGGGCGACTGGGCCGGTAGCAAGGTCGATGACCGCTGGCGGCTGGAGATCCATCTCCGAGAGCAATAAAAGAGGGAATCCCCGGCCTGCCTGTACCAAGGTTCCCAAAACGGGAGGGCTCGCGCATTGCATCGTGAGCCCGGTGTAAAGAGGGAATCCCCGGCCTGCCTGTACCAAGGTTCCCGAAACGGGAGGGCTCGCGCTTTGTGTCGTGAGCCCGGTGTAAAGAGGGAATCCCCGGCCTGCCTGTACCAAGGACCCCAAAACGGGTGGGCTCGTCGCTGTTGCGGTATGAGCCCGGTATAAAGAGGGGAATCCCCGGCCTGCCTGTACCAAGGTCCCCGAAACTGGGTAGTGAATCGAACCACTGATTGGACTATTGCAGGGGACGTGCCAGTTTTTAATATGCTGGAATGAAAAATCGCTGAGTAGCGCTGGAAGCCCCGTATTCCGGGGCTTTTGTGTTTTTGCGGTATGGTTTTTCCTGCAGATGAACGCGGGATTTGGGACGGGTTGCTGTGCGCAATTGCGGTTCACGGTGCATTGCCGCGGTGCACGGTGGCCCCAAAAGCATCGCGGGCAAGCCTCGCTCAGGACGGGTGAAAATCCCGTGGGAGCGACGCATGCCCGCGAATGGATCTACAGAACGGCGATGATTAAAGGGCTACTTAACCCTCATCCCCCTCATCATCATCCCCACCGTCTACCTTCATCCCCAATTCCTTGATCTTGCGCGTCAAGGTATTACGCCCCCAGCCCAGCAGCACGGCGGCGTCGCGGCGGCGGCCGGCGGTGTGTTTGAGGGCGGTTTCGATCATGATCCGCTCGAAGGCCGGTACGGCGCTGTCGAGCAGGCTCGATTGGCCACGTGCCAAAGCCTGGTCGGCCCACTGGCGCAGCGCCTGCTCCCAATTGGTTACCGGTGCTGAATCCTGCGGCAGGCTCAGCAGCTCCGGCGGCAGGTCGCTGATGTGCACTTCGCGACCTGAAGCCATTACGGTGATCCAGCGGCAGGTGTTCTCCAGCTGACGCACGTTGCCTGGCCATGGCAGGTTTTTCAGGTATTCCTCGGTTTCGCTTTTCAGCAGTTTCGGTTCCACCGCCAGTTCTTGCGCGGCGCGGCTGAGGAAGTGCTTGGCCAGGGTCGGGATGTCTTCGCGACGGTCCGACAGCCGTGGAATGTGGATGCGGATTACGTTGAGGCGGTGGAACAAGTCCTCACGGAATTTTCCGGCATGCACCAGGGTTTCCAGATTCTGGTGAGTCGCGGCGATGATGCGTACATCGACCTTCACCGGCACATGACCGCCGACGCGGTAAAACTCGCCGTCCGCCAGTACCCGCAGCAAACGAGTCTGGGTGTCAGCCGGCATGTCGCCGATTTCATCGAGGAACAGCGTGCCGCCGTCGGCCTGTTCGAAGCGCCCGCGACGCAGGTTGGCTGCGCCGGTGAACGCGCCTTTTTCGTGGCCGAACAGTTCGGACTCCATCAGATCCTTGGGGATCGCCGCCATGTTCAGCGCAATGAACGGCGAGGCCGCCCGTGGGCTGTGACGGTGCAGGGCGTGGGCCACCAGCTCTTTACCGGTGCCGGATTCGCCGTTGATCAGCACGGTGATGTTGGAGTGACTCAAGCGCCCGATGGCGCGAAACACTTCCTGCATCGCCGGCGCCTCGCCGATGATTTCCGGGGTGCGGGTCAGCGTCGGGACGACTTCCAGGCCTTGCTGTTCCTGTGCGTGTTGATTGGCGCGCTTGACCAGCGACACGGCTTCGTCGACATCGAACGGCTTGGGCAAGTATTCGAACGCGCCGCCCTGATAGGACGCGACAGCGCTGTCCAGGTCGGAGTGGGCAGTCATGATGATGACTGGCAGCCGTGGGTGTTGTTCACGAATCCGCGCCAGAAGGTCCAGGCCGCTGGCACCCGGCATGCGAATGTCGGAGATGATCACGTCCGGCTGCTGGCGCGCCAGGCGGCTCATCACGCCATCGGCGCTGTCGAAGCTTTGCGTGGTCATGCCTTCCTGTTGCAAGGCTTTTTCCAGGACCCAACGGATAGAACGGTCGTCATCGACGATCCACACGGTTTCACTACGGCTCATGTCGATGTGGCTCCTTGTTCCAGTGGCAGAAAGATCGAGAACGTGGTGTGGCCTGGATGGCTGTCACATTCGATCAAGCCCTGGTGCTGGCTGATGATGTTCTGGGTAATGGCCAGGCCCAGCCCGGTACCGTCCGGGCGGCCGCTGACCATGGGGAAGAAGATGGTTTCCTGCAGCTCGGCGGGGATCCCCGGGCCGTTGTCGATGATCTCGATCTTGGTCACCAGGCGATGGCGCACGTGGCCGATGGTGAACTGGCGCATGGCGCGGGTACGCAAGCTGATGCGGCCAAGGCGCAGCTCGTTCTGGCTGCTGATGGCCTGCATCGCGTTGCGCACGATGTTCAGGACTGCCTGAATCATCTGTTCGCGATCAATCAAGACATCTGGAATGCTTGGGTCGTAGTCGCGCACCAAAGTGATGCAGCCCTGACTTTCGGCCTCCACCAACTGACACACACGCTCCAGCACTTCGTGGACGTTGCACATGGCCAGCGACGGTAGCTTGTTGGAGCCGAGCATGCGATCCACCAGATTGCGCAGGCGATCGGCCTCTTCAATGATGACGTTGGTGTAATCGCGCAGGCTTTCTTCCGGCAACTCACGGGCGAGCAACTGAGCCGCGCCACGAATGCCGCCGAGAGGGTTCTTGATCTCGTGGGCGAGGCCACGCACCAGCATTTTGCTGGTTTCCTGCTTCGACAGTTGCGCCTCTTCCTTGGTGATCCGCAGGAGGCGGTCGCGAGGATGAACCTCCAGCAGCAGCATCGTGTCGCCATTGCTCAGGATTGGCGTCACGGCGTAGTCGACGGTCAAGGTCTGGCCGGTGAGGGCGGTGAGCATCGCTTCGCGCTTGGTGAACGGGTGTGCCTGCTCGACTGCCTGGCGCAGGGAGTTCAGCGCTTCGGTGGACTCGGTGAACAACTCACTGATGAACTGCCCATGGCTACGCTGGCCGCTGATGGCCAGGAGCATTTCCGCCGCCGGGTTCATGTACTCGAGGCGCAGTTCGGCGTCGAGCAGGATGGTGGCGGTGGTCAGGTTGTCGAGTAGCAAGCGGTGTAGTGCGTCGCTAATGGTCATCAGGACCTCTTTTGGAGCAGGGCATGCGCATGAATAACGCGCCGGTATGAGGAAAATGCAAAAACCAAACCAAGGCTCCGAAAAGAAGCGTTTAGAGCCTGAAACGGGCGTTTTACGCTCGTTTGCATGGCGTTCTGCCAGTTTTTTCGAGTACTTTCGAACCAAAATGGGCTGAGATGTGGGTATGGTGCAGATGTTTGCACCAATATAGTGCGCAAACCTGAACGAGGTTAGAAGAAGGGCAAGAAGGCGCTTTTTTCTTCTTCAGGCTTGTCTTTAAGGGGGCATTCCGGCCGTTGGCCGTAGTCGGTGAGGGTGCAGGGTTTGACCTGGCGTTTCTGCGCCAGGGAAATGCGCAGCATATGGAACGGTTGATTGGCCGTGCGTTCGACGGTGCGGCCCTGTTCGTCGAGGATTTCCACCGACAGGTTGTGACTGCCGCGGTCGATATTGCTCAGGGCGAACACCGGGCTGGGGCCGGGCTCGGCGGTGGGCTGGCCGTCCAGCAGCAAACGGTAACGATGACCCTGTTGCAGCGCGGGTTCGCTGGTAACGCTGACGATCAATTCACCGGCACTGCTACGGATCGTGGCATCCGGTTCCGGCACCAGCACTCGAAGCATGTCGTAATGAAACAATGGTTTGGCCGGGTTTGTTTTCGCAGCGGTCATGGGCGCTGCGCCACTCGGGTTGGCTGACATTCGATTGCTTGTCGCCAACGGCACACGTTTGGCGTTGCGGGCGCCCGGCTGATCGGTGAAGACCCGATTACCCTGAGCGTCGATATATGTGAAGACCTCGGCCATCGCCGGCAGGCTGACCAGGCACGCGATCAACAGCCAGGCCCTCAAGGTTTATGCACCCGTTGCACAGTGAGCGTCACGGTGGGGCTCTGTTGCACGACGTTTTGCCCGTCGATCACCTGAACCGCAAGGTTATGTTCGCCACGGTCGATGTTCACCAGTTGCAGGGTCGGCACGTTGCTCGGCTGGCCGTAGGGTTGACCGTCCAGTAATAGCCTCAATCGATGAGTGCCTTGCAGGCGTGGATTGATCAATACGCTGACGGTGAACGTGCCGTTGTTGGCGCGCAAGGCTTCTTCGGTGGGCAGGCCGCTCAGCTCCAGCACCTGATAGGCGCTGTGCGGTTGGTCACGGCTACTGGCTTGCGGCGGTGCTACGGGTTCGCTGGGCGACTGACGCTCGACGCTGTTGAGCGGTGGCAATTCGACCGGCCGGGCTTTGACGCCGTCGGGCGGCTGATTGCTGTAGGCGGTGTTGCCATTGGCGTCGGTGTACTTATAGATCTGCGCAGCGGCGGGCAGGGCGATCAGTACGAGCAGGCATAACAACAATGAGCGCATTGCAGGCTTCCATTGGCCGTTGGGCAAGTGTCCGGCCCTGTTCCGTTCGTGGCGACTAAGCGCTGAGCATAGAGCACATCAGCGCATGTCGGCAGGCCGGCTCAGAGGCTGGCGCTGCACAACTCAGCGCTGGCGCGTACCTTGGCGAGCTCGCGCAGAGATACTTGGGTGCCGGTTTTATTGGCCTTGGCCAGCCAGGACGGGCACTGCGGGTCGTTGCGATAAGGGCTGAAATCGGCCAGTTGTTGCAGCAGGCGTTTTTGTAACTGATCAAGTTGCGGGCGGATCTGCCCGACGAGGTCGGGGCGAGGAACGTCGGGTGCCTTGCCTTGCGCATGCCAGTCAGACAAATGCGCGTATTGCACCAGTTTGTTGGCCTCGATCTGCGCCGAGAAGAACTGTTCGACGGCTTCGTTGCTCAATTTATAAGCAGGTGCCAGGGCAACGGCGCCGGCAATCACCTCACGCTCGCGCTGACGGTCCTCGACGGGTTTACCGCTGTCCCATTTGCTCAACGCGACTTGATCGGCAATCGCCAGGCGCTCCTCGATGGTGCCAAGCAGTGGGGCGAGGGCGGCAGGTGCCGGGCTGGCGAAAGCGCTGTTGGCCAGCAGGGCAGTGAGCAAGGCAAGGGATGAGCGTAGGTGCATGGAGGATCTCGACTTTATCGGGTGAAGGCCATGATGCACGCAACCGGGCATTCGATGACAGACGTTCGCCCACAAAAAAGGCCTCCCGAAGGAGGCCTCTCTTTTGTCACGCTGCGTAGTGCAGCGCTACCGGATCAGCAGCTGTAGTACAGCTCATATTCCAGTGGGTGTACGAAGGTACGAACCTTGATTTCTTCTTCGCTTTTCAGAGCGATGTAAGCGTCGATGAAGTCGTCGCTGAAAACGCCGCCTTTGGTCAGGAACGCACGACCTTTGTCCAGCTCTTCCAGGGCTTCTTTCAGGCTGCCGCAAACTTGTGGGATCTCTTTCGCCTCTTCAGGCGGCAGGTCGTACAGGTTTTTGTCAGCTGCATCGCCAGGGTGGATCTTGTTCTGGATGCCGTCCAGGCCAGCCATCAACAGTGCAGCGAAGCCCAGGTACGGGTTAGCTGCTGGATCCGGGAAACGGGCTTCGATACGGCGAGCGCGAGGGCTGGACACGTAAGGAATGCGGATCGAAGCGGAACGGTTGCGGGCCGAGTAGGCCAGCATCACTGGAGCTTCGAAGCCTGGGACCAGACGCTTGTAGGAGTTGGTCGACGGGTTGGTGAAGCCGTTCAGAGCCTTACCGTGCTTGATGATGCCGCCGATGAAGTACAGGGCGGTATCGGACAGGCCGGCATAGCCTTCGCCAGCGAAGGTGTTCTTGCCATCTTTGGCGATGGACAGGTGAACGTGCATACCCGAACCGTTGTCGCCGTACAGCGGCTTAGGCATGAAGGTCGCGGTGCGGCCGTATGCGTCAGCTACGTTGTGTACGCAGTATTTCAGGGTCTGAACTTCGTCAGCCTTGGCAACCAGGGTGTTGAACTTCACGCCGATTTCGTTCTGACCGGCAGTCGCCACTTCGTGGTGGTGAACTTCGATGGTCAGGCCCATTTCTTCCATGGCGTTGCACATGGAGGTACGGATTTCGTGGTCGTGGTCGAACGGCGGAACCGGGAAGTAGCCGCCTTTGACGCCTGGACGGTGGCCTTTGTTGCCGCCTTCCACGTCCTGGTCGGACATCCACGAACCTTGTTCGGAGTAGATTTTGAACATCGAGCCGGAGATGTCGGACTTGAACTTCACTTCGTCGAAGATGAAGAACTCAGGCTCTGGACCCACAAATACGGTGTCGCCGATACCGGTCGACTTCAGGTATTCCTCGGCACGCTTGGCGATCGCCCGTGGGTCACGGTCGTAGCCTTGCATGGTCGAAGGCTCGATCACGTCGCAAACCAGGATCAGGGTCGGCTCTTCGGTGAACGGGTCGAGAACGGCAGTGGTGTCGTCCGGCATCAGGATCATGTCGGAAGCTTCGATGCCTTTCCAGCCAGCGATGGAGGAACCGTCGAACATTTTGCCTTCTTCGAAGAAAGCTTCATCCAGCGCATCGCGAGCCGGCATGGTCACGTGGTGCTGAGTGCCTTTGGTGTCCGTGAAGCGCAGATCAATCCACTTGACGTCATGATCTTTGATGAGTTGAACCGACTTCGACATAGTGTCCTCCGGGTGGCTTAGGGCTAGTAATGGATGCCCTTAAATGTGGGTGATGCCGGCGCGAATACTCTGCCATGGCAACCTGCCTCACAAGGGAGCAAATTGCATGCCAGTGCCTCATCATGGGTTTTTTGCCCCAATATCACGCTTCCAAGGGGGCGGCGCACCATAAAGCGCAAAATATCGCCCTGTAATGTAGCGTCGATTTCCATAAATGACCCGTTTTGGTGCATGCAAAACCTTCTGCACATTAACTGGTTAAACCTTGAGCAATTTCCGCTATAATCCGCGCCCCCCTTTTTCGGCTGGCCCTGCGCGCGCTGTTTTCATGAAACTAATCGTAAAAGTCTTCCCCGAGATCACCATCAAGAGCCGCCCGGTACGGATGCGTTTCATCCGCCAGTTGGCCAAAAACATCCGTACCGTGCTCCGCGACCTGGACCCGGCCGTGGTGGTGAACGGTGTGTGGGACAATCTCGAGCTGGAAACCCGCGTCAGCGACCCCAAGGTCCTGAAAGAGATGGGCGAGCGCCTGACTTGCACGCCGGGCATCGCGCACTTTTTGCAGATCGACGAGTACCCGCTGGGCGACTTCGACGACATCGTCGAGAAGTGCAAGCAGCACTACGGCGATGCGCTGGCCGGGAAGATTTTCTCGGTGCGCTGCAAGCGCGCCGGCAAGCACCCATTCAGTTCGATAGACATCGAGAAATATGTCGGCAGCCAGTTGCGCCGTCAGTGTGGTGCCGCCGGGATCGACCTGAAAAAGCCCGAAATCGAAGTCCGTATCGAAGTTCGCGACCAACGGTTGTTCGTGATCCACAGCCAGCACAACGGCATCGGCGGTTATCCGCTCGGGGCCCTGGAACAGACGCTTGTACTGATGTCCGGCGGCTTCGATTCCACCGTTGCGGCCTACCAGATCATGCGCCGCGGGCTGATGAGCCATTTCTGCTTCTTCAATCTGGGCGGACGAGCCCATGAGCTGGGCGTGATGGAAGTCGCGCACTTCATCTGGAAGAAGTACGGCAGCTCCCAACGCGTGTTATTTGTCAGTGTGCCGTTCGAGGAAGTTCTGGGAGAAATTCTCGGGAAAGTCGATAACAGTCATATGGGTGTAGTTTTGAAGCGTATGATGTTGCGCGCTGCTTCCCGAATTGCCGATCGCCTGCACATCGAAGCGCTGGTCACGGGTGAGGCGATCTCCCAGGTGTCGAGCCAGACGTTGCCGAACCTGTCCGTGATCGACTGCGTGACCGACAAGCTGGTCTTGCGTCCACTGATCGCCAGTCACAAGCAGGACATCATCGACACGGCCAACGAGATCGGCACCGCCGATTTCGCCCGGCACATGCCGGAGTACTGCGGGGTCATCTCGGTCAATCCGAAGACGGCGGCCAAGCGCTACCGCGTGGAGCACGAAGAGAAAGAATTCGACATGGCAGTCCTTGAGCGCGCGCTCGAGAACGCCAAACTGGTGCCGATCGATCGGGTGATCGACGAATTGGGCCAGGACTTGCAGATTGAAGAAGTCAGCGAAGCGCTGGCGGGCCAGATCATCATCGATATCCGTCACCCGGATGCCGCCGAAGACGACCCGCTGGAGCTTCCTGGTATCGAGGTACAGACGATGCCGTTTTATGCACTGAACGCTCGTTTCAAGGAACTGGACCCTACTCGCCAGTACCTGCTGTATTGCGACAAAGGCGTGATGAGTCGCCTGCATGCCCACCATTTGCTCAGTGAGGGGCATGCCAATGTGCGCGTTTATCGACCGAGCTAAGTGCCCGGGGCTGTTTGCCTGTGGCCTGCGTCACCGGCCCCCCGATGCCACCGTCAAGTTGTAACGGCTTGTACGGACGCTACTGTTAATCGCTGCCAAGACTTGTCAGCACACCGAATCCTCTGATCGAGATACACAAGTGATCGAAAATCTACGCAACATCGCCATCATTGCCCACGTTGACCATGGTAAAACCACCCTGGTAGACAAACTCTTGCGTCAATCCGGCACCCTGGAGCGCAACGAGCTCAACGACGAGCGCGTGATGGACTCCAACGACCAGGAGAAAGAGCGCGGTATTACCATTCTGGCGAAAAACACCGCCATCAACTGGAACGGCTACCACATCAACATCGTGGACACCCCGGGCCACGCCGACTTCGGCGGCGAAGTTGAACGTGTAATGTCGATGGTCGACTCCGTTCTGCTGCTGGTTGACGCTCAAGACGGCCCTATGCCGCAAACCCGTTTCGTGACCAAGAAGGCGTTCGAAGCCGGCCTGCGTCCAATCGTGTGCATCAACAAGGTTGACCGTCCAGGCGCGCGTCCGGACTGGGTTCTGGACCAGATCTTCGACCTGTTCGACAACCTGGGTGCTACCGAAGAACAGCTGGACTTCAAAGTCGTCTACGCCTCGGCCCTGAACGGCATCGCCGGTCTGGACCACACCGACATGGCTGAAGACATGACCCCGTTGTACCAGTCGATCGTCGACAACGTACCGGCTCCTAAAGTTGACCGTGAAGGCCCGTTCCAGATGCAAATCTCGGCACTGGACTACAACAGCTTCCTGGGTGTTATCGGTGTTGGCCGTATCGCTCGTGGTAGCGTCAAGCCGAACACTCCAGTCGTGGCCATTGGCGCCGACGGCAAGAAGCGTAACGGTCGTATCCTGAAGCTGATGGGTCACCACGGCCTGCACCGTATCGACGTTGAAGAAGCGTTTGCCGGTGACATCGTGTGCGTGAGCGGTATGGACTCGCTGTTCATCTCCGACACCCTGTGCCAGCCGGACAACGTCGAGGCGATGAAGCCTCTGACCGTTGACGAGCCAACCGTTTCCATGACCTTCCAGGTAAACGACTCGCCTTTCTGCGGTAAAGAAGGCAAGTTCGTGACTTCCCGTAACATCAAGGAACGTCTGGATAAAGAGCTGCTGTACAACGTTGCACTGCGCGTTGAAGAAGGCGACTCGGCTGACAAGTTCAAGGTTTCCGGCCGTGGTGAGTTGCACCTCTCGGTACTGATCGAAACCATGCGTCGCGAAGGCTTCGAAATGGGCGTTGGTCGTCCGGAAGTGATCATCCGTCAAGTTGACGGCGTGAAGCAGGAACCGTTCGAAAACGTAACCATCGACACCCCTGAAGAATCCCAGGGCAAGGTCATGGAAGAGATGGGCCTGCGTAAAGGCGACCTGACCAACATGGTGCCGGATGGCAAAGGCCGTGTTCGTCTGGAGTACAACATCCCTGCTCGCGGTCTGATCGGTTTCCGTAACCAGTTCCTGACCCTGACCAACGGTGCTGGCATCCTGACCTCGATCTTCGATCGCTACGACACCATGAAGTCCGGCGACATGTCCGGTCGTCAGAACGGTGTTCTGGTATCGGTAGAAACCGGCAAGGCGCTGACCTACTCCCTGGAAACCCTGCAGGCGCGTGGCAAGCTGTTCGTTGAACACGGTCAAGAGATCTACAACGGTCAGATCGTTGGTCTGAACAGCCGTGACAACGACATGGGCGTCAACCCAACCAAAGGCAAGAAGCTCGACAACATGCGTGCTTCGGGTAAAGACGAAACCATCGCCCTGGTTCCACCTGTTCGCTTCACTCTGGAACAGGCCCTGGAATTCATCCAGGATGACGAGCTGTGCGAAGTGACACCTAAGTCGATCCGCCTGCGTAAGAAGATCCTGGACGAAGGCGAGCGTACCCGCGCTGCCAAGAAAGCCAAGAACTGAGTTAACTCAGGCTGAATGAAAACGCCCCCGGTCGAAAGGCCGGGGGCGTTTTTGTTTGTCTGGCTGTAGCAGCTGCCGAGCCTGCGAGGCTGCGTTCGACTGCGCAGCAGTCGTGAAATCAAACGCTGCGGTGCATCATATAAATCGTGTTTTCAGGCCTGCGACTGCTGCGCTGCCGAACGCAGCCTCGCTGGGGCTCGACAGCTGCTACGGGGATCGAGGCGGCTTTAAAACTTTTCGAGGGTGCGGCTGGAGCTGCTGGTCTCGCGCACCACTTCTTTAGGCTTGTACGCGCAATACCCTGGCCGCGGTCCGATCTTCGGGTGGTTGCGGCAGGTGTCCGGGCGCTTATCATAAATAGTGCACAAACGGCTTTTACGATCCAGGTACAGGCAATCGTTGTTGCTCATGCGCTGGAGGGTGAAGATCTCGGACTTCTGGTTGTAGCGCTCGACAATCCCTTCCTTCTGCAAGCGCTTGGCGATGTTCTTGGGTGGATCGCCCAGTTCGAATTCGTCGACGATGCCGATACGGATCAGATCCTTGATCTTGACCTCGACCGGCAGCGTGCAGCAGCTGGACATGCACGAGCCGCACATTGGGGCAGAGTACTTGGCCCAGGTATCGAGGCGATCGATTTCCGCGGCGGCGATCAGGTTGGGCTTCATCATCGGTTGTTACCAGCGTGTGCATCAGGGCGCGCGATCATACCGGGACTGGTGGATTTTTGAACAACCTTTCGCCAGATTTTTTTTGCTTGTCGCAAAATAGTCCTGTGTCCGGCACGGCCCCTGCATTGTTTCTGGCCCACGACAACGTAATGTCGATCTATCTCGTACTAACAGGAAAAACTGCCGAACCAGAGTCTCTACGGTCTGTCAGACCGACTAGGCTCAGACAACTTCACGCTCGCTCGAGGTCTTATCGATGACTCAAGAACCACTTGTTCGCGAAGCAGAGGTGGCCGCATTCCGCGACGCCGTCTTGACCAAGCTCACTTACGCGGTGGGTAAAGACCCGGATCACGCCTTCGACCATGACTGGTTCGAAGCCATTGCCCTGGCGGCGCGTGATCACATGGTCGAGCACTGGATGGACCACACCCGGCAGATCTACCGCAAAGGCCAGAAACGCGTTTATTACCTTTCCCTTGAATTTCTTATCGGTCGCTTGCTCTACGACAGCCTGAGCAACCTCGGCTTGCTCGATGTAGCCCGCGAGGCTATGACCGAACTGGGGGTCGACATCGAACGCATCCGTCTGCTGGAGCCCGATGCGGCACTGGGCAACGGTGGCCTCGGGCGTCTGGCGGCATGCTTTATGGAAAGCATGTCGACCCTCGGCATCGCCGGCCATGGTTATGGCATTCGTTACGAACACGGTTTGTTCCGCCAGGCCATCGTCGACGGCTGGCAGCAGGAGCAGACCGAACACTGGCTGGACTTCGGCAACCCGTGGGAGTTCGAACGACCAGAGGTGGCCTACCCGATCGGTTTCGGCGGCAGTGTCGAAACCGTGACCGATGAAGCCGGCAAGTCCAGGCAAGTCTGGTCCCCGTCGGAAACCGTGCGGGCCATCGCCTACGACACCCCGGTGGTCGGTTGGCGTGGTGCAAGCGTCAACACCCTGCGGCTGTGGCGCGCCCGGGCCATGGAAGAATTGCATCTGGAGCGCTTCAACGCGGGCGACCACTTGGGCGCGGTCGCGGAAGTGGCCTGGGCAGAAAGTATCTCCCGCGTGCTTTACCCGGCGGACAGCAACGAGGCCGGCCAGGAGTTGCGCCTGCGCCAGGAATATTTCTTCGTCTCCGCGTCCTTGCAGGACTTGTTGCGTCGCCATCGAAACATGCACACCTCGGTGCTGACCCTGGGCGATCACGCGGCCATCCAACTCAACGACACTCACCCCTCGATCGCCGTGGCCGAACTGATGCGTCAGTTGGTCGACGTCTATGACGTGGCGTGGGATGCGGCGTGGCAGATCACGGTCGACACGCTGTCGTACACCAACCACACGCTGTTGCCGGAAGCGCTGGAAACCTGGCCGGTCAGTCTGATGGAACGGATGCTGCCCCGGCACATGCAGATCATTTACTTGATCAACGCCCAGCACATCGACTCGTTGCGAGCCAAAGGTGTTCACGATTTCGACGTGCTGCGTGCGATTTCGCTGATCGAGGAAGACAACGGTCGCCGCGTGCGCATGGGTAACCTGGCATTCCTGGGTTCCCACAGCGTCAATGGCGTGTCCGGCCTGCACACGCAGCTGATGCGCAGCACGGTGTTCTCCGAGCTGCACAAGCTTTACCCGGACCGGATCAACAACAAGACCAATGGCATTACCTTCCGCCGCTGGCTCTATCAGGCCAACCCCGAACTCACCTCCATGCTGGTCGACGCCCTCGGCCCGAATCTGCTGGACAACCCCGAGGAGCGCTTGCTCGCGCTGGAGCCGTTTGCCGAGAAGACTGCATTTCGCAAGCAGTTCGCCGAACAGCGGCTGCACAGCAAGAAAGCCCTGGCGTACCTGATTCATGAGCGGCTGGGGATCGCGGTCAATCCGGCGGCGATGTTCGATGTGCAGGTCAAGCGGATCCACGAATACAAGCGTCAGTTGCTTAACCTGATGCACACCGTTGCGCTGTATCAGGCGATTCGTGCCGAGCCGGAAACCGACTGGGTGCCGCGGGTGAAAATCTTCGCCGGCAAGGCGGCGGCCAGTTATCACCAGGCCAAGCTGATCATCAAGCTGACCAACGACATTGCGCGGGTGGTCAACAACGACCCGACGGTGCGCGGCTTGCTCAAAGTGGTGTTCCTGCCCAACTACAACGTCAGCCTGGCCGAGAGCATCATTCCGGCGGCGGACTTGTCGGAGCAGATTTCCACTGCCGGCTTCGAAGCCTCGGGCACCAGTAACATGAAATTCGGCCTCAACGGCGCGCTGACCATCGGTACCCTGGACGGGGCCAACGTGGAAATGTGCGAGCGCATCGGTGCCGAGCACATGTTTATTTTTGGTCTCAGCGCCCAGCAAGTGGAAGCGCGCAAGCGTAACCATGAATTCAACGCCGCGCCGGACATCGCCGCCTCCCATCGGCTCAACGACGTGCTGCAAGCGATTCGCAGCGGGGTGTTCTCACCAGACGATCCGTCCCGTTATACCGCGCTGATCGATTCGCTGGTGGACTACGACCGCTTCCTGGTCTGCGCCGATTTCGACTCTTACTGGAACGCGCAGATGCGGGTCGAATCTCACTGGCACGACTCGAAAGAGTGGTGGCGCTCGGCGGTATTGAACACCGCGCGGATGGGCTGGTTCTCGTCCGACCGGACCATTCGCGAGTACGCAACGGATATCTGGAAGGCTTTGGAGTAATTTTTAGCAACAAATGTGCGCAAGGCCCAACGTCCGTTGGGCCTGATCGATATACTAAGCGCCAACTTGACCCCAGTGTGGGGGCGGCGCACCGCCGCTCCCACACTGGACTCCGGGTGTCTGCTCACTAGACTGAGCCAGAGGCTGTATCGCACGGATCAGCCCCGCCACGGGGCCGCTTAGGGATATCGACCATGCAATGGATGTTAATGCTGATTGGGCTGCTGCTGGGCTGGATTCTTGACGAGTCGTTCAGCGAGGCGCTGTTGGGCGCTTTGCTCGGGCTGGGTCTCGGCCAGGCCATGCGTATCGGCCGCTTGAGCACTCAAACGGCCGAGCAGCGACGTTTACTCGATCAGGCTCAGGTTGCGCTGAATGCGGTCGAGCAGCGACTGGCGTTGCTGGAAGTGTCGGGTGCCAAGGCACCTGAACCAGGCGAACCGGTTGTCAGCGAACCCGCTGAGTCGCCTGAAATCATTCTTGAGCAAGCCCCTGTCGCACCCACGGAGCTGGTCTGGGAGCTACCCCCCGAATTCGAACCCATCACCGTAGCCGCTGCCGAAACCAGTCGTCCGTTGCCCGCCGATGTCTGGCAGCCCGAGCCGGTCGCCCGCGAACCGCAGCAACCGGCCGAGCCGCGCGGCCCGAACTTCATCGAGCGCGCCATCAGCGGCGCACGCAATTGGCTGTTCGGCGGCAATACCGTATTGCGGGTCGGCGTGGTGCTGTTGTTCCTCGGCCTGGCTTTCCTGTTGCGTTATGCCACCGAAGGCATGGTGGTGCCGATCGAGTTGCGCTACGCCGGTGTCGCGGCGGCGGCCTTGGGCCTGCTCGCCCTGGGCTGGTGGCTGAGACTGCGCAACAGCAACTACGCGCTGATGCTGCAAGGCACCGGGATCGCGGTGTTGTACCTGACGGTATTTGCCGCGATGCGTCTGCATCCGTTGCTTGATCCAAAGGCAGCATTGGGCCTGTTGGTGGTGGTGACGGTGTTCTCGGCGATTCTCGCCATTACCCAAAATGCGTTGGGCCTGGCCGCCGCTGCCGCGTTGGGCGGTTTCGCCGCGCCGATCCTGACCTCCACCGGCGCCGGCAATCACGTCGCGCTGTTCAGCTATTTCGCCCTGCTCAACGCTGGCATCCTCGCCATCGCGTGGTTCAAGGCCTGGCGGCTGCTCAACCTGATCGGGTTTGTCGGCACCTTCGGCATCGGCTTTGCCTGGGGCCTGCGCTCCTATAGACCGGAGCTGCTGTGGAGTACCGAGCCGTTCCTGATTCTGTTCTTCCTGATGTACCTGGCCATCGGTTTGTTGTTCACCCGGCGCAAGTTGCTGGAAATGCGCGACGCGCCCGAGGACGACAGCCGTGAAGCGCTGCTGCGCTGGTCGGCGCACAAGGGTGATTACGTCGACGGCATGATGCTGTTCGCGCCACCGTTGGTGGGCTTCGGTCTGCAGTTCGCGCTGGTGGAGCACTTTGAATTTGCCGCGGCCTTCAGCGCCTTGGCCCTGGGCATGATTTACATGGGGCTGGCCCGGTTGCTGATGGGGGGGCGAGCACTGTTGTTGGCCGAAACCTGTCTGGCGCTGGGGGTGATCTTCGCCAGTCTGGCGATTCCTCTGGGACTTGATGCGCGTTGGACTGCCGCAGCCTGGGCGGTGGAAGGGGCGGGGATTTTCTGGCTCGGCCTGCGTCAACGACGGCCGCTGGCGCGGGCCTTTGCCTTGCTGCTGCAATTGGGCTCGGCGTTGGCCTTTATCAGCGAATTGCGCAGCGGCGAGAGCAGCCTGCTCGATGGTGCGCCGCTGGGGGCGTTGATGCTCGGCGTGGCGCTGCTGTTCAGCTTCTACCAATTACGCAAAGCGTTGCCTGAACAGGCGTTGCCGTGGGAGCGCCAGGGCTTGCCGGTGCTGGCCTGCCTGGGCCTGACGTTCCTCTATCTGCTGGCGCCGCTGTTTTTCTTCACTCACGGCACGGCGATCAGTTGGGCGCTGGCCGGGTTGGCGACGCTGTTCGTCGGCCTGCGCCTGCAATCGCGGGCGTTCCTGTTCAGTGCGTTCGCCGTGCAACTGCTTGGCGGTGCGTTGTTCCTGGTGCGGCTGCGAGGGGCGAGCGGAGACTCGGCTGCGGTATTCAGCGCCGGCTGGAGCGGTTTGCTCAGCGCATCCTTGATCGGGCTGGCACTGATCGCCGGCATGTTGTTGGCGGCCCGGGACGAAATGGTGCGCAGTGACGTGCGTTTGTTGCGTGGCTTGTCGGTGGTGCTATTGGCCGGTCTGGTGCTGATCAACCTGGCTGTGCTGTTCGTGTTGCCGTGGCAAACCGCGAGTGCGGTGTGGGCGGCCAGTGGTTTGTTCATCATCTGGCTGAGTCTGTACCTGAAGCAGCGTGTGAGTTTTGTCTTTGGTCTGCTGTTGCAGGTGATCGGCGGCGTAGCGTTCCTGTTCGCCGGGCCAGACCTGCTCGGGCCGCTGCTCAGCGAAGGGTTGCGACCGTTGGCGCATAGCGGGTTCTGGACACCGCTGGTGCTGGGACTGGCGGCATTTGTCGGGGCCTGGCGTTTGCAGCTAGGCAACCATGCTTCGGCTTTCGATGTGTTGAGCCTGCAGCGCTTGTCCGAAGTGTTGCTGGTGTGGGGCACGGGTTGGTGGGCACTGGCGTGGATCAGCGAAGTGCTGCGTTTTGCGCCTGTGAACCTGCAAGCGACGTTGTTGCTGGCGGTCGCGGCGGTGAGTGTGGCGCTGTGGGCGGTGCTGGCGCTGCGCCTGAAGTGGTCGTCGCTGGGTTTGCTCTGCACCTTGCTGATTCCCGCCGCCGGTCTGGTGTTGCTCGCGGCCTGGCATTCGCGTTATCACCCGGCCGCCAACTTCGGCTGGCTGGTTTGGGCCGCGGTGTTCGTCGTGCATTTCATCTCGTTGCAGCGTCTGGCGTCGATGCTGCCCGAAAAGGCCCAGAGCACCGCCCATGTACTCGGTTGCTGGCTGTTGATCGGCGTGTTGGCCCTGGAGCTGCGTTATGGCTTGCTGCTGTTGTCGGAGCAGTACAACGCCTGGCGCTGGTTGGGCTGGGCGATTCTGCCGAGCCTGTATCTGGTGCTGATGGCCGCACCGCGCGCGTGGCCATGGCCAGTGTCGGCTTATCCCCGCGAGTACCGGGTCTATGCCGCCGCGCCGTTGGCGTTGTTGATGCTCGGCTGGTTCTGGCTGGCGAACATGGCCAGCGACGGCACCGCCGAGCCGTTGCCCTATGTGCCACTGATCAACCCGCTGGAGCTGGGCCTGTTGTTCGCCCTGTTCGGCGTTTATGTCTGGTCCCGCAACGCAGTCACGCAACTGGCGATCCGCAAGGATTACACCGATAACGCCACGCAGGTGATTGCCGGTGTTTCACTGTTCGCCTTCTTTACCGCGCTGGTGATGCGCGCGGCCCACCACTGGGGTGGCGTGCCGTTCGCGCTGGATCTGCTGCTTGAATCGATGCTCGTGCAGGCCGGCCTGTCCATCGTTTGGACGCTGATGGCCCTGAGTCTGATGATCGGTGGGCATCTGCGTCACCGCCGTGAAGTCTGGCTGATCGGCGCAGGGCTGATCGCGCTGGTGGTTGCCAAGCTGTTCTTCGTTGAATTGAGTAACCGCGGCGGGCTGGCGCGGATCGTGTCGTTTATCGGCGTTGGCGTGTTGCTGTTGGTGGTGGGCTATTTCGCCCCGCTGCCACCCAAGCGTGCCGAAGCCGTGCCGGGTGCTGAAAAACCGGCCCCTGAAACCGAAGGAGTGTCATCTTGAGTCAGAAGCTGAACCTGGGCTGGTGGGCTGCTGTTGTGCTGGGGGTGACACTGTCGGCTGGCGCGCAGGAAAAACCTGCGGATTTCGCCACGCAGGTGCCATTGTCTGTGAGCGGCGAGGGCCCGTGGTATCGCCTGGAATTGCCCTTGGGCGTGCAACTGAACGCGCGGCAAACCGATCTCAGCGATGTGCGTGTGTTCAACGCCGCCGGTGAGCCTCAGGCGTACGCTCTGGCCCGAGAGCCTGCTCAGACCCACGAAAACCGCACGCTGACCGACGTAAAGTGGTTCCCGTTGTACAACTCGGCGGATGCCAGCGAGCGCACGCCGAGCGTACGGGTGCAATCGAACACCAACGGCACGTTGATCGAAGTGCAGCCGTCCAGCCAGTTGGAGGCGGGCGAAGAAGAGCTGCGCGGCTGGTTACTCGATGCCAGCGGCATCAAGGCGCCGTTGCAGCAATTAATCCTCGACTGGACCAGTGAACGCGACGGCTTCCAGCGTTTCAGCATCGAGGCCAGCAACGATTTGCAGCATTGGCAGTCGTGGGGTGAAGGGCAGGTGGCGCGTCTGACGTTTGCCGACGAACGGGTCGAGCAACATGAAGTCGGCCTGCCGGGGCAATCGGCGCGCTATCTGCGTTTGCTTTGGAATTCGCCTCAGTCGGCGCCAGTGCTGACCTCGGCGCAGCTGGAAAGCACCAACCCTCGCACCTTGCCGCTGCCGTTGGTCTGGTCGCAACCCTTGGCCGGCAGCAGCGTGAAGGCCGGTGAGTACATCTGGCAATTGCCGATGGGGTTGAACGTCCAGCGCTTGCAGGTCGAGCTGAATCAGCCCAACAGCCTGGCACCGGTAACGTTGTCGGGGCGCCGGGAGACCAGCCTGCCGTGGCAACCGCTGACCAACGGTTTGCTCTATCGCCTGACCCAGAATGGCCAGGATGTGGTGCAGAACGAATTGCAGTTGTCGGGCCAGACCGTGCAGCAATTGAAACTGACGGTGGATGAACGCGGCGGTGGCCTGGGTGCCGAAGCACCCACCGTGCGGTATGCCGTGCGCTCCACGCAATTGGTGTTCCTGGCGCGCGGTGCCGGGCCTTATACGCTGGCGCTGGGAAGTGCGACGGTGAAGGCTGCAAGCTTGCCATTGTCGACGCTGATTCCCGATTACAGCGCGGCGAAGCTGGCGACGCTGGGCAAGGCGACGGTGGACGGCGGGGCCGTGGTGACCCCGGCGGCGACAGCACCAACTGTGCTGGGCACGAACTGGAAAAAGATCGGGTTGTGGGCGGTGTTGCTGCTCAGTGTGCTGTTTCTGGGAGGGATGGCGTTCAGTTTGCTGCGCAAACCTGCTGCTAAATCCTGAGGATGGCTGGCGCTGCGCGCCAGATCGCGGGCAAGCCGCTCCTGCAGGGGCGAGGCTTGCCCGCGAAGACGTCCTTCCTGCCACCAAAAATATCGAAACTGGCGCCCAATCGCGGCCCATTTCGAACTACGCTCAACCCCGCGCATGAACTCTATTGGGTGTATCACGTCTGATAGGAGGAAATGCGCCCCGACTCGCGTTAAACTGCGCGGGTTTTTAGCCCCCCATTCCTCCGGAGCCGTCCATGTCCCGCGTTACCCTGAGTCGCTATTTGATTGAGCAGACCCGCAGCAACAACACTCCTGCCGATCTGCGTTTCCTGATCGAAGTGGTGGCGCGTGCCTGTAAGGAAATCAGCCACGCCGTTTCCAAAGGCGCCCTGGGTGGTGTCCTGGGCAGCATGGGCACTGAAAACGTCCAAGGTGAAGTGCAGAAGAAGCTTGATGTGATGTCCAACGACATCCTGCTCGAAGCCAACGAATGGGGCGGTCACCTAGCCGGCATGGCATCCGAAGAAATGGACAATGCCTACCAGATCCCGGGCAAATACCCGAAAGGCGCGTACCTGCTGGTGTTCGACCCGCTGGACGGTTCGTCGAACATCGACATCAACGCGCCGGTCGGTACGATCTTCTCGGTGCTGCGTTGCCCGAACGAATACCTGACCCAGAACGAGCCTTTGAACGAAAAGGCCTTCCTGCAGCCAGGCACTCAGCAGGTTGCCGCCGGTTACGCGATTTACGGTCCACAGACCATGCTGGTGCTGACCCTGGGCAATGGCGTCAAAGGCTTCACCCTGGATCGTGAAATGGGCAGCTTCGTACTGACCCATGAAGACATCACGATTCCGGAGTCCACGCAGGAATTCGCGATCAACGCGTCCAACAAGCGTCACTGGGAAGCGCCGGTACAACGTTACGTCGACGAATTGCTGGCTGGCGATGAAGGCCCGCTGAAGAAGAACTACAACATGCGTTGGGTCGCCGCGATGGTGGCCGACGTGCACCGCATCCTGACCCGCGGCGGTCTGTTCATGTACCCACGCGACAGCCGCGAGCCGTCGAAGCCGGGCAAACTGCGCCTGATGTACGAAGCCAACCCGATGTCGTTCCTGGTGGAGCAAGCGGGTGGCGCATCCACTGACGGCCACCAGCGCATCCTCGACATCCAGCCGGAAGGCCTGCACCAGCGTGTTGCGGTGTTCCTCGGTTCGAAAGAAGAAGTTGCCCGCGTCACGGCTTACCACAAGGAATAAAACATGACCGCGCCCTGGCAGCCGTTACTCGAATGGTGGTTTGGATCTTTCGAATCACCCAACGAAATAGCGGCTGACAAGGGCAAGTTATGGTTCGGCAAGCGTGACAGTCAGGACCTCGAAGCGCGGATGCGTTTCGGGGATCTGGTCGAGCAGGCACTGGCCGGCGGATTGACCGAATGGGCGCAACGCCCCGAAGGTTGGCTGGCCCTGGTGCTGTTGCTCGATCAATTGCCGCGAATGATCTTTCGCGACACACCCAAATCCTTTTCCGGCGACGTCAGGGCCCAGGCACTGGTGGCGCAAGGCATTGCCGCGGATTTCGATCGGCAACTGCGACCGATCCAGCGGGTTTTTATCTATCTGGTGTTCGAACACTGCGAAAACCTGGCGGTGCAGAACGAAGCGGTTTCGCGGTTTCTCGATCTGGTTGAACAGCAACCCGAGGCGGATCGGGCGGTGTTTGCCAGCAACCTGGATTACGCCGAACGGCATCAGAAGATCATTGCGCGATTTGGGCGGTTTCCCCATCGCAATGCGGTGTTGGGGCGTGAGTCTACGGCTGAGGAGCTGGAGTTTCTTTCGGGGCCAGGATCGCGCTTCTAGCTTTTCGTTGTTGCTGATGCCGGCATCGCGGGCAAGCCCGCGATGCGGCCGGTGAGAGCGCCTTAGATCCGGAAACTACCCACCAACTGCTTCAACCGCGCCGCTTGCTGCTCAAGATCGGCACACGCACGCAAAGTCGACTGCAAGTTCTCCACGCCTTCCTGGTTCAGCGTGTTGATCTCGGTGATGTCGACGTTGATCGATTCCACCACGGCGGTCTGTTCTTCAGTCGCGGTAGCCACCGACTGGTTCATCCCGTCGATTTCACCGATGCGCTGCGTCACGCTGCCCAGGCGTTCGCCAGCCTGGTTGGCGATGCCGACGCTGCTTTCGCTCTGGCGCTGGCTGTCGGTCATGGTGCTGACCGCTTCCCGGGCCCCAACTTGCAGCTCCTCGATCATCTTCTGCACTTGCTGCGCCGAATCCTGAGTGCGGTGGGCGAGGTTGCGTACTTCGTCGGCCACCACGGCAAAACCACGGCCGGCTTCACCGGCACGGGCAGCTTCGATGGCCGCGTTGAGGGCCAGCAGGTTGGTCTGTTGCGAGATGCTGGTGATCACTTCCAGAATCTGTCCGATGTTCACTGTGTTGCTGTTCAGGGTTTCGATGTTGCCGCACGAATCGCTGATTTTTGCCGAAAGCTGGTGCATCGCGGCGATGGTTTTATCCACTACCTGCTGACCCTCTTCGGCCAGGCTGCGTGCGTCGCTCGAGTGTTGCGAGGCGAGGGCGGCGTTTTGGGCGATTTCCTGGGCGGCGGCACCGAGCTGGTTGATCGCTGCCGCGACGCTGCTGGTGCGCGAGGCCTGTTGATCGGAGTTGAACATTGACGAGTTCGAGGCCGCCACTACGCGCAGGGCAACTTCGTTGACCTGGCCGGTGGCCGAAGATACTTCGCGGATCGAGGTGTGGATACGCTCGACGAAACGGTTGAACGAGGTGCCCAGTGCACCGAATTCGTCCTGGCCGTGAATGGTCAGGCGTTTGGTCAGGTCGCCTTCGCCCTCGGCGATGTCATGCATGGCGCGGCCCATGATCAGCAGCGGCTGCATCAGCACGCGGATCAACATGCTCAGCAGCGCGATGATGATCACCACGGCGATGACCATGGCGATGATCGCCGAGGTGCGGAATTCGCTGAGCATCGAGAACGCGGTTTCCTGATCCAGCACCAGCGCCACGTACCAGTCCGCCGACGGCACACCGTTAACGTGGGTGAAGGAGATGAACTGGGTTTTACCGTCCAGTTCGACTTCTTTCAGGCCCGGGCTGACTTTCGGCGCGCCGTTGGGGTAGGCGTCGGCCAGGTTCTTGAGCACCAGTTTGCTGTCCGGGTGGATCAGAATCTTGCCGTCGGCGCTGACAATGAACGCATGGCCATGACCGCCGAAGTTCAGCGAGTTGATGATCGCGCTGACGCTGGACAGGTCGATATCCGCGCCGGCGACGCCAATCATCTGGCTCTGGTACTTCACCGGCGTGGCCACGGTGATCACCAGTTTGCCCGACGACGCCGCGATGTAGGGTTCGGTGACGATGGTCTGTTGCGCGTTGTTGGCTGCCTTGTACCAGCCACGAGCGCGAGGGTCGTAGTCCGCGGCGCGGTTGCCGGCCGGGATCGAGAACATCACGCCATCGGTGCCGCCGAAGTAGCTCAGCTGGAAGTTGCTGGTATAGGCCGGCAAGTCGATGGCGCGTTTGAGATTGGCCGGGGCGCTGCCGTCCACGGCGATCTGCTGGGACAGCGATTGCAGCAATTGGATGCGGCTTTCCAGCCAGGTCTGGATGTTGCTGGTGGTCAGGCTGCCGAGTTCCTGCATCGAGGACTCGGTACTGCTGCGCAGGGTTTGACGCTGGCGGTAATCGTTGAACAGGATGAAACAGGCGAATGCAACGGCCACCACGAGAGCGGCTGCCAACAAGATCTTGTGGCTGAATTTCATGTTTCTGGTCATTAAATGATCTACCGCGCAGTGGCTGGTCAGCAAAGGGGCGTCAATTTGCCATAGTCGAGGGCTTGGCGCTGCTTTTATGTCGACTGGCCAGCGCTAAAGATTAGGCGGGTATTGACGAAAACCGACGAAATACCCAGTGACCTGAGAAAGGGGCTGATTTATCGGTAAAAGGCTGACGAGTGGCCTAATAAATAGGCGGACGGTCGGGGAACCAGATTAGGGTTTTCTCTTCTAAGCTTCTGGTTGGCAACATGCCACCTCTCTTCCGCTCCAGGAGTTACACCATGTCGCTGCGTTCTATCGCCTTGCTCTCGTTCTGCGTGCTGTTGGCCGCGTGCAGCAAGATCAATCAGGAAAATTATTCGAAGCTGTCGACCGGCATGCCCAAGGCCCAGGTTGAAACCTTGCTGGGCAAACCCACCGATTGCTCGGGCGCACTCGGCATGTCCAGCTGCACCTGGGGCGACAAAAACAGCTTTATCAGCGTGCAGTATGCCGGTGACAAAGTGCTGATGTTTTCGGGCCAAGGCCTGAAGTAAACCGGGGCTTTTCGCCCACGGGAGAAAAAAATAATGAAGCGGTTCCTGATCGTTCTTTTTGCCGGCCTGGTATTGGCCGGCTGCGCCTCTTCTGGCGTAGATCCGTTGGCGCCCAAGACCGTCAATAGTGTCAACCTCAAGCGTTACCAGGGAACCTGGTACGAATTGGCGCGTCTGCCGGTGTATTTCCAGCGTAACTGTGCGCAATCCGAAGCCCATTACAGCCTCAAGCCTGACGGTGAGATGGCGGTGCTGAACCGCTGCCTGACTTCGCAATGGCAATGGGAAGAGGCCAAGGGCAGGGCTTATCCACAGGAAGTCGGCAAGGCCGACAAGCTGTGGGTTGAATTCGACACCTGGTTCTCGCGATTGATACCCGGTGTGTCGAAGGGAGAATACTGGGTGTTGTACGTCAGCGATGACTACAAGACCGCGATTGTCGGCGACCCGAGCCGCCATCATCTCTGGCTGCTGTCACGGACCCCGACGGTCAATGGCGTAGTGCGTGAAGAACTGCTGAGCAGGGCGCGTCAGCAGGGCTATGACACGACGCGACTGATCTGGCGTACGTCGGATGCCAAGATGGCCAAGACCTCGAACTAACGGTCACCGAAAAGCAAAAACTGTGGGAGCGAGCAGGCTCGCTCCCACAGTTTTTTTGCGTCAGCCCAAGAGATCGCGCAGGACTTGAGTGAATGCCCGGTTACTCTCTTCCTCGTCGGCGTGCCGCCCATCGCGCACGACCCACTGGCCATTGACCAGCACATCCCGCACCTGGCGATCGCCACCGGCAAATAGCCAACGATTGAGAATCCCGTCGCCACTGGCCGTCGCCAGGTACGGATCGTTGCCGTCCAGCACCAACCAATCCGCGCGCTTGCCGACTTCCAGGGCGCCGATTGGCTGCCCCAACGCCTGGGCGCCGCCATCCAGCGCGGCGTCGTACAGCGTGCGGCCGACCATCGGCTGATTCGCGCCATACAACCGATTACGCCGCTGATCGCGCAGACGCTGGCCGTATTCCAGCCAGCGCAATTCTTCCACCACGCTCAACGATACATGGCTGTCGGAACCGATACCCATGCGCCCGCCCTGCGCCAGGAAGGCCACCGCCGGGAAAATCCCGTCGCCGAGGTTGGCTTCAGTGGTCAGGCACAGGCCGGCGATGGCGCGGCTCTTGGCCATGAGCGTAACTTCTTCCGGGTTGGCGTGGGTGGCGTGGACCAGGCACCAGCGTTGATCGACTTCGGTGTTTTCGTACAGCCATTGCAGTGGACGGCGACCGCTCCAGCTAAGGCAGTCGTCGACTTCCTTCTGCTGCTCGGCGATGTGAATGTGCACCGGGCACTGCTTGTCGCTGGCCGCCAGCACTTCGCTGATCTGCTGCGGTGTGACCGCGCGCAACGAGTGGAAACACAGGCCGAGCGACTGCGCCGGTTGCTGCGCCAGAATCGGCTGCAAACGTGACTGAAGCTTCAGGTAGTTTTCGGTGCTGTTGATAAAGCGGCGTTGGCCTTCGTTCGGGGTCTGGCCGCCGAAACCGGAATGGCTGTAGAGCACCGGCAGCAAGGTCAAACCGATACCGGCAGAGCTGGCCGCCTGGCTGATGCGCAGTGCCAGTTCGGCCGGGTCCGCATACGGCTGGCCATTATTGTCGTGATGGACGTAATGAAATTCAGCGACCGATGTGTAGCCGGCCTTGAGCATTTCGATGTACAGCTGTCGGGCGATAATGCCGAGTTGGTCCGGGCTGATTTTTCCGACGAGCCGATACATCAGATCGCGCCAGGTCCAGAAACTGTCATTCGGATTACCCGCCACTTCCGCCAGGCCGGCCATGGCCCGCTGGAAGGCGTGGGAGTGTAAATTCGGCATTCCCGGCAGCAGCGGACCGCTCAACCGTTCGGCGCCATCTGCGTGGGAATCGGCCTGGATTTGGGTCAGCACGCCATCGGCGTTGACTTCAAGACGTACATTGTTGGCCCATCCACTAGGCAGCAGCGCGCGTTCGGCAAAGAAGGCGGACATGGTTCAGCACCCCATCGTGTGTTATTTGTATATACATATACAGACGTTTGCCTGCTCGGTAAACTCCGGCAAGCTAGCAACCTCTACCAAATGAACAAGGATTAACCGTGCCGACTCCGCCTCCAGTCTCCCCGTTGGCCGCGAACATGGGCGACAGTCCGGCGCCCTTGTACGCCCGCGTAAAACAGATGATCACCCAGCAAATCGACAGTGGAAACTGGCCGCCGCACTACCGCGTTCCGTCGGAAAGCGAACTGGTCAACCAGCTGGGTTTCAGCCGCATGACCATCAACCGCGCCCTGCGCGAGATGACTGCCGACGGCCTGTTGGTGCGTATGCAAGGCGTCGGAACGTTCGTCGCCGAGCCGAAAAGTCAGTCTGCGCTGTTTGAAGTGCACAACATCGCCGACGAGATCGCCTCCCGTGGTCATCGTCACACGTGCAAGGTGATCACCCTCGAAGAAGAGGCCGCCGGTTCCGAGCGGGCCCTGGCCCTGGACATGCGCGAAGGCCAGAAGGTGTTCCACTCGCTGATCGTGCATTTCGAAAACGATATCCCGGTGCAAATCGAAGACCGTTTCGTCAACGCGCTGGTGGCGCCGGACTACCTCAAGCAAGACTTCACCCTGCAAACGCCTTACGCCTATCTGAATCAGGTCGCGCCGTTGACCGAGGGCGAGCATGTGGTCGAAGCGATTCTTGCCGAGCCATCCGAATGCAAGCTGCTACAGATTGAAAAGGGCGAACCGTGCCTGCTGATTCGTCGCCGCACCTGGTCCGGCCGTCAGCCGGTGACCGCCGCCCGCTTGATCCACCCCGGTTCCCGTCATCGTCTGGAAGGACGGTTCCACAAATAAAAAGAGCCATAAATGAGTCAGTTGAAGGTATTACGCGCGGCCGATTACCCGCGCATGCCGTGGAAGAACGGCGGCGGCAGCACTGAAGAAATCACCCGTGATACGGGGATAGGTCTTGATGGTTTTGGTTGGCGCCTGTCGATTGCCGACATCGGCGAGTCGGGCGGTTTTTCCACCTTTGCCGGTTATGAGCGGGTGATCACCGTACTGCAAGGCGAGGGCATGACCTTGCGCGTCGATGGCCAGGACACGCGGGCGTTGTTACCGCTCGACCCGTTTGCTTTCAATGGCGAGAGTCACGTGTCCTGCGCATTGCTCGGTGGGCCGATTCGCGACTTCAACCTGATTTATGCAGCGGATCGTTACAGTGCGCGGTTGCAGTGGCTGGAAGGCAAGCAGCGGTTTTTTAGTGAAGCCGGGACTCTGCTGGTGTTCAGTGTCAGTGAAGCGCTGGAAGTGAAGGTCGGTAACAAAGCATCGCAACTCGGTCGCCATGATTGCCTGCAACTGGACGGTAACGTCGGTCTGCAGGACGTCGCCCTCAATGGTTCGTGCTGTGTCATTGAGCTGACTGCACGCTGATCCAATATCGAGTCGCCTCTATCGCGGGCAAGCCTCGCGCCCACAAGGTCGATGACAATCTTGTGGGCGCGAGGCTTGCCCGCGATGCTTTTCGTCCTCGCAAATCCGTTCCCCATCGCGCACCAATTTGTTACCGAACGCCCCAGTGTGGCGCAAAACCATGCTCAAGTAACAACCGGCACGTCCCCGAATAAATCCCCGCGAAAAATTTCACTTACGCCAGAACCCTTGATCCAGGCGCTTTCCAGCCCTGTAAGAAATTTTCTTGGATGCTCATTCAACAAGTTGGCCGCTTGATTGCATATGCTTGTATGTACAAGTAAAGACGTATGTGTATGAGTCACGAAGACTCAACCATCGTCCACTGATTCGCTGATGTGCACTGATGCCCATCGGCTTGCTCGCCCACTACCTGGGTTGGTTTGGATTGATTGCTGAGGAGTTCTTTTCGTGACTGAGAATAAACCTACTAAGTTTCGTGACGTTGAAATCCGTGCTGCCCGCGGTAACAAGCTGACCGCCAAGAGCTGGCTGACTGAAGCGCCGCTGCGCATGCTGATGAACAACCTCGACCCGGAAGTCGCCGAGAACCCTAAAGAACTGGTGGTTTACGGTGGTATCGGTCGTGCGGCACGTAACTGGGAATGCTACGACAAGATCGTCGAAAGCCTGACCAACCTGAACGACGACGAGACCCTGCTGGTGCAATCCGGCAAGCCGGTCGGCGTGTTCAAGACCCACAGCAACGCACCACGCGTTCTGATTGCCAACTCCAACCTGGTACCCCACTGGGCGAACTGGGAGCACTTCAACGAACTCGACGCCAAAGGCCTGGCCATGTACGGCCAGATGACCGCCGGCAGCTGGATCTACATCGGCAGCCAGGGCATCGTTCAAGGCACCTACGAAACCTTCGTCGAAGCCGGTCGCCAGCATTACAACGATGATCTGAAAGGTCGTTGGGTCCTGACCGCAGGCCTCGGCGGCATGGGCGGCGCTCAACCTCTGGCTGCAACCCTGGCCGGCGCTTGCTCGCTGAACATCGAATGCCAACAAGTGAGTATCGATTTCCGTCTGAAAAGCCGTTACGTCGACGAGCAAGCCAAAGACCTCGACGACGCCCTGGCCCGTATCGCCAAATACACCGCCGAAGGCAAGGCGATCTCCATCGCCCTGCTGGGCAACGCTGCGGAAATCCTCCCGGAACTGGTCCGTCGTGGCGTGCGCCCGGACATGGTCACCGACCAGACCAGCGCCCACGACCCGCTCAACGGCTACCTGCCGGCCGGCTGGACCTGGGACGAATACCGCGCTCGCGCCAAGACCGAACCTGCTGCCGTGGTCAAGGCCGCCAAGCAATCGATGGCCGTGCACGTTAAAGCGATGTTGGACTTCCAGAAAATGGGCGTGCCGACGTTCGACTACGGCAACAACATCCGTCAGATGGCGCAAGAAGAAGGCGTGGAAAACGCATTCGACTTCCCGGGTTTCGTACCGGCTTACATCCGTCCACTGTTCTGCCGTGGCATCGGCCCGTTCCGTTGGGCTGCGCTGTCGGGCGACCCGCAGGACATCTACAAGACCGACGCTAAAGTCAAAGAACTGATCCCGGACGACGCCCACCTGCACAACTGGCTGGACATGGCTCGCGAGCGCATCAGCTTCCAGGGTCTGCCGGCACGTATCTGCTGGGTTGGCCTGGGCCTGCGCGCCAAGCTCGGTCTGGCGTTCAACGAAATGGTCCGTAGCGGTGAATTGTCCGCGCCAATCGTGATCGGTCGCGACCACCTGGACTCCGGTTCCGTATCCAGCCCGAACCGCGAAACCGAATCGATGCAGGACGGTTCCGACGCCGTGTCCGACTGGCCACTGCTCAACGCTCTGCTGAACACCGCGAGCGGCGCGACCTGGGTTTCCCTGCACCACGGCGGCGGCGTCGGCATGGGCTTCTCCCAGCACTCGGGCATGGTGATTGTCTGCGACGGTACTGACGAAGCGGCCGAGCGTATCGCTCGCGTGCTGCACAACGACCCGGCCACCGGTGTCATGCGTCACGCCGATGCGGGTTACCAGATCGCGATCGACTGCGCCAAGGAACAGGGGCTGAACCTGCCGATGATCACCGGCAAATAAGAGAAAAGACCACTGCAGGAGCTGTCGCGGCAGCTCCTGCAGAGATCACGATGTTGCAGACCCAACAATAAGCGGGGCGGGTCGCGCGTAGCGCAGGCCTGATTGGACGTGGACAGGGCTGGATGCCTCTTGACTGCCGTAAGCCAACTCATGATTAGGAGCGTCACACAATGAAATCGAACAAGACCCTGCTGACCACTTTGCTTTCCATGGGCCTGCTGGCCAGTGCCGGTGCTACCCAGGCGGCTGGCTGGTGCGAATCGGGTAAACCGGTGAAATTCGCCGGCCTGAACTGGGAAAGCGCCATGCTGCTGACCGACGTGCTGCAAGTCGTGTTGGAGAAAGGCTACGACTGCAAGACCGACAGCCTGCCGGGCAACTCCATCACCATGGAAAACGCCCTGAGCAGCAACGACATCCAAGTGTTCGCCGAAGAGTGGGTCGGCCGCAGCGAAGTCTGGAACAAGGCCGAGAAGGCCGGCAAGGTCGTCGGTGTCGGCGCTCCGGTGGTGGGTGCCGTCGAAGGCTGGTACGTGCCGCGCTACGTGATCGAAGGCGACGCCAAGCGCAAACTGGAAGCCAAGGCGCCGGACCTGAAAAACATTGCCGACCTGGCTAAATATTCCGCAGTATTCAAGGACGCCGAAGAGCCATCCAAAGGGCGTTTCTACAACTGCCCGGCCGGCTGGACCTGCGAGCTGGATAACAGCGAAATGCTGAAAAGCTACGGCCTGGAAAACAGCTACACCAACTTCCGTCCAGGCACCGGCCCGGCGCTGGATGCGGCGGTGCTGTCGAGCTACAAGCGTGGCGAGCCGATCCTTTTCTACTACTGGTCGCCAACCCCGCTGATGGGCCAGATCGACGTGGTCAAACTGGAAGAAAAACCGGGTGTCGACAAGCGCGTGACCATCAAGGTCGGCCTCTCCAAGACTTTCCACGAGCAGGCCCCGGAACTGGTGACCGTGCTGGAAAAGGTCAACCTGCCGATCGACCTGTTGAATCAGAACCTGGGGCGTATGGCCAAAGAGCGGATCGAGTCGCCAAAACTGGCCAAGATCTTCTTGAAGGAACATCCTGAAGTCTGGCACGCGTGGGTGAGCGAAGACGCAGCCAAGAAAATCGACGCGGCCTTGTAGGTTGAGCCTCTCCGACTGTCGGCAACGGCAGTCGGATGCTTGATCGCAACCCCTTGATTGAGAGTCTCTTATGTTTCCCGAAAGCTTTACCTTTTCCATCGCCGACTGGGTCAACGGTTGGGTCGATACGCTGGTCACCAACTACGGCGACGTGTTCCGCAGCATCTCCGACACCCTGCTGTGGGCCATCGTCAATCTTGAAGGGCTGCTGCGTGCGGCGCCCTGGTGGCTGATGCTGGCGATCGTGGCGGGCGTGGCCTGGCACGCGACCCGCAAAGTCGTGACCACGGCGGTCATCGTCGGCCTGCTGTTCCTGGTGGGCGCGGTCGGTCTCTGGGACAAGCTGATGCAGACCCTGGCGCTGATGATGGTGGCGACGGTCATCTCGGTGCTGATCGGCATTCCGTTGGGCATTCTTTCTGCGCGCAGCAATCGCCTGCGTTCGGTGTTGATGCCGTTGCTGGACATCATGCAAACCATGCCGAGCTTCGTGTACCTGATCCCGGTGCTGATGCTGTTCGGCCTGGGCAAGGTCCCGGCGATTTTCGCTACCGTTATTTACGCTGCGCCGCCGCTGATCCGCCTGACCGATCTGGGTATTCGCCAGGTTGACGGTGAAGTGATGGAAGCGATCAACGCCTTCGGTGCCAACCGCTGGCAGCAACTGTTCGGCGTGCAACTGCCGCTGGCCCTGCCAAGCATCATGGCCGGGATCAACCAGACCACCATGATGGCCCTGTCGATGGTGGTGATCGCCTCGATGATCGGTGCCCGTGGCTTGGGTGAAGACGTATTGGTGGGGATTCAGACCCTCAACGTCGGACGTGGTCTTGAGGCCGGTCTGGCGATCGTGATTCTGGCAGTGGTGATCGACCGCATTACACAGGCGTACGGTCGTGCACGGCATGAGGTGAGCAAATGAGCAACGCAGCCATCAGCAAGATCGAAGTCAAAAACGTCTTCAAGATTTTCGGCAACCGTTCCAAGGATGCGCTGGCCATGATTAGCCAGGGCAAAACCAAAGACCAGGTACTGGCCGAAACCGGTTGCGTGGTTGGCGTGAATGACCTGTCGCTGAGCATCGGCACCGGCGAGATCTTCGTGATCATGGGCCTGTCGGGTTCCGGCAAGTCGACCCTGGTGCGTCACTTCAACCGCCTGATCGACCCGACCAGCGGCGCGATCCTGGTGGACGGCGTGGACATCCTGCAATACGACATGGAAGCCCTGCGCGAATTTCGCCGGCACAAGATCAGCATGGTGTTCCAGAGCTTCGGCCTGCTGCCGCACAAAAGCGTGCTGGATAACGTCGCCTACGGCCTGAAAGTGCGTGGCGAGAGCAAGCAGATGTGCGCCGAGCGCGCGCTGCACTGGATCAACACCGTGGGCCTGAAGGGCTACGAAAACAAATACCCGCATCAGCTTTCCGGCGGTATGCGCCAGCGTGTGGGCCTGGCTCGCGCCTTGGCGGCGGACACCGACATCATCCTGATGGACGAAGCTTTCAGCGCCCTCGACCCGCTGATCCGCGCCGAAATGCAGGACCAGTTGCTGGAACTGCAAAAGACCCTGCACAAGACCATCGTCTTCATCACCCACGACCTCGACGAGGCCGTGCGCATCGGCAATCGCATCGCGATTCTCAAGGATGGCCGGCTGATTCAGGTCGGCACGCCACGAGAGATCCTGCATTCGCCGGCGGATGAGTATGTGGACCGGTTCGTACAGCGGCGGGCTGCAGTGGTTTGAGGTTGATCGTTTTTGTGGCGAGGGAGCTTGCTCCCGCTGGGTTGCGAAGCGGCCCTGAAAATCTGCGACCGCTGCGCGGTCGAACGGGAGCAAGCTCCCTCGCCACAGGTGTCATACGTCCATGAATTTTGTATGAGGCTCTAGATGTCCCAGGCTGAAAAAATCGTTATCGCCGATGCCCCGTTGCGTTGGCAGGATGTGGTCGCGGTCGCCCGCCACGGTGCGCAGCTTGAGCTGTCGGCCCAAACCTGGGCGCGGATCGAGAATGCCCAGGCGATCGTCCAGCGCATCGTCGCCAGCGGCGAGCGCGCCTATGGCGTCAACACCGGCCTGGGCGCCTTGTGCAACGTCTCGCTCAAGGATGAACAACTCAGCCAGCTGTCGCGCAACACCTTGCTCAGCCATGCCTGCGGCGTCGGTGCTCCGCTGTCCGACGAGCAGACTCGCGCGATCCTCTGCGCCGCGATCCACAACTACAGCCATGGCAAATCCGGCATTCACCGCCGGGTGGTCGAAGCATTGCTGGCGCTGCTCAATCGCGGCATCACTCCGCAGGTGCCGTCCCAGGGGTCGGTCGGTTATCTGACCCACATGGCCCACATCGGTATCGCGCTGCTGGGCGTCGGCAATGTCAGCTATCGCGGGCAAATCGTTTCTGCACAACAAGCCTTGGCCGAAGAAGGGCTGCAACCGGTTCAACTGGGTGCCAAAGATGGTTTGTGCCTGGTCAACGGCACACCGTGCATGACCGGCCTCAGCTGCCTGGCCCTGGCCGATGCAACGAACCTGGTGCAGTGGGCCGATGTGATCGGCGCCATGAGCTTCGAAGCCCAGCGTGGTCAGATTGCCGCGTTCGATGCTGAGATCATTGCGCTCAAACCGCATCCGGGCATGCAACAGGTGGGTATCAATCTGCGGGCGTTGCTCGACGGCAGTGAAGTGATCGCCAACAGCAAAGGTATTCGCACTCAGGATGCACTGAGCATCCGCTCGATTCCGCAAGTGCATGGCGCTGCCCGCGATCAGCTGGAACACGCCAGAAAACAGATCGAAACCGAGCTCAACTCCGCGACCGACAACCCGTTGCTGCTGGGCACGCCGGACAATTTCCGCGTCATGTCCCAGGCCAATCCGCACGGCCAATCAGTCGCTTTGGCGGCTGACTTGCTGGCGATCGCGATGGCTGAGATCGGCTCCATTGCCGAGCGTCGCCTGGACCGCTTGGTCAACCCGCACGTCAGCGGTTTGCCAGCCTTTCTGGTGGCCAACCCGGGCGTGAACTCCGGGATGATGATCGTGCAATACGTCGCGGCGTCGCTGTGTGCGGAAAACCGCCAGTTGGCGCAGCCGGCGGTGCTCGATAACTACGTCACTTCGGGCTTGCAGGAAGACCACCTGAGCATGGGCACCAACGCCGCGCTGAAGCTGCATCGCGCGTTGGAAAACTGCACGCAGATCCTCGCCATCGAGTACCTGTTGGCGGCTCAGGCTTTTGAATTCCTGAAAGAACAACGCTTCGGCGCCGGCACCGATGCCGCGTGGCGCCTGCTGCGCGAACGTATTCCGGCCTACGACCAGGACCGCTGGCTGGCGCCAGACATCGCCAGCGCCGCTGCTGTTTTGAAAGACCCGATTTTGCTGCACAAGGCTGTACCGAACCTCAACTGATTTCCACAACCACCAGCGTGCCAAGGCGCGGCCCCTCCAAAAGGCGGGAAGCGACGGACAACGGATATCTCCGGAGCGTCTGGTTAGTTAATAAAAATGCTCTCAAAAGGAGAATGAATGTGACTGCGCTTAATTTGATTCCCGGCCAACTGAGCCTTGCCCAACTGCGTGATGTGTATCAGCAACCGGTCAAAATCACTCTCGACGAAAGCGCTTCGGCGCAAATCGAAGCCAGCGTTGCCTGCGTGGAACAGATCCTCGCCGAGAACCGCACCGCGTATGGCATCAACACCGGTTTCGGCCTGCTGGCCTCGACCCGCATCGCCAGCGAAGACCTGGAAAACCTCCAGCGCTCGCTGGTGCTGTCCCATGCCGCCGGTGTCGGCGAGCCGATCAGCGACGCCCTGGTGCGACTGGTCATGGTGCTCAAGGTCAACAGCCTGAGCCGTGGTTTCTCCGGCATTCGTCGTCAGGTGATCGACGCACTGATCGCGCTGATCAATGCCGAGGTTTACCCGCATATTCCTCTGAAAGGTTCGGTTGGTGCATCCGGCGATTTGGCGCCGTTGGCGCACATGTCGCTGGTACTGCTGGGTGAAGGCAAGGCGCGCTACAAAGGCGAATGGCTGCCCGCCACCGAAGCGCTGAAAGTCGCCGGTCTGACACCGCTGACCCTGGCAGCGAAAGAAGGCCTGGCGCTGCTCAACGGCACTCAGGTGTCCACCGCCTACGCCCTGCGTGGCCTGTTCGAAGGCGAAGATCTGTTCGCCGGCGCCCTGGCTCTTGGTGGCCTGACGGTCGAAGCGGTATTGGGTTCGCGCTCGCCATTCGACGCACGTATTCATGCCGCTCGCGGCCAGAAAGGCCAGATCGACGCCGCTGCCGCTTACCGCGATCTGCTGGGTGAGCGCAGTGAAGTGTCCGACTCGCACCAGAACTGCGAAAAGGTCCAGGATCCGTACTCCCTGCGCTGCCAGCCGCAAGTCATGGGCGCCTGCCTGACCCAGTTCCGTCAGGCCGCCGAAGTGCTTGCCATCGAAGCCAACGCCGTATCGGACAACCCATTGGTGTTCGCCGCTGAAGGCGACGTGATCTCCGGCGGTAACTTCCATGCCGAGCCGGTGGCCATGGCTGCCGACAATATGGCCCTGGCCATCGCCGAAATCGGCTCCCTGAGTGAACGCCGCATCTCGCTGATGATGGACAAGCACATGTCGCAACTGCCGCCGTTCCTGGTGGCCAATGGCGGCGTGAACTCCGGCTTCATGATCGCTCAAGTAACGGCTGCGGCACTGGCCAGCGAGAACAAGGCGCTGTCCCATCCGCATTCGGTGGACAGCCTGCCGACTTCCGCCAACCAGGAAGACCACGTGTCCATGGCGCCGGCTGCCGGCAAGCGTCTGTGGGAAATGGCCGAGAACACTCGCGGGATTCTCGCGGTGGAATGGTTGGCGGCGGCCCAGGGTCTGGATCTGCGCGACGGTCTGAAAACCTCGCCAAAACTGGAAAAAGCCCGCGCGATCCTGCGTGCTGAAGTGCCGTTCTACGAGAAGGACCGCTTCTTTGCGCCGGACATCAATGCGGCCAGTGAGTTGTTGGCGACGCGTTGCCTGAATGGCCTGGTGACGGCGAAGTTGTTGCCTAGCCTGTAATAGCTCCTTCCCTGATGATCGTTCCCACGCGGAGCGTGGGAACGATCATTTAGCGTCGAATAAGAATAATTAAGGACGAGAGATGCAACAGCCAGCAAAAGGTTTGAAACGCGGGCTCTCTGCCCGACATATTCGCTTCATGGCACTGGGGTCGGCGATCGGCACCGGGCTGTTTTACGGTTCTGCCTCGGCCATTCAAATGGCCGGCCCCGCGGTCCTGCTCGCTTACCTGATCGGTGGCGCGGCGGTGTTCATGGTCATGCGCGCCCTTGGCGAAATGGCGGTGCATAACCCGGTGGCCGGTTCTTTCGGCCAGTACGCCAGCACCTATCTGGGGCCAATGGCGGGCTTTATCCTCGGTTGGACCTACGCATTTGAAATGGTCATCGTCGGTATGGCCGACGTGACCGCATTCGGCATTTACATGGGGTTCTGGTTTCCGGAAGTCTCCCGCTGGATCTGGGTGCTGGGCATCGTTTCGGTGGTCGGCGGCTTGAACCTGTGCAACGTCAAAGTCTTCGGCGAAATGGAGTTCTGGTTGTCGCTGCTCAAGGTCGCGGCCATCGTCGCGATGATCCTCGGTGGTTTCGGCATCATGCTGTTCGGCATCAGCAATGCGCCCGGTGCCCAGGCGACCGATATCAGCAACCTCTGGACCCAGGGCGGCTTCATGCCCAATGGCGTGGGCGGCTTGATCGCCTCGTTTGCGGTGGTGATGTTTGCCTTTGGCGGTATTGAAATCATCGGCGTTACCGCCGGTGAAGCCAAAGACCCGCAGCATGTGCTGCCTCGCGCGATCAATGCCGTACCGTTGCGAATCCTGCTGTTCTACGTGCTGACGATGCTGGTGCTGATGTCGATCTTCCCGTGGCAGCAGATCGGCAGCCAAGGCAGCCCGTTCGTGCAGATTTTCGACAACCTGGGGATCAGCTCGGCGGCGACCATCCTCAACATCGTGGTGATCTCGGCGGCGGTGTCGGCCATCAACAGTGACATCTTCGGCGCGGGCCGCATGATGTATGGCCTGGCTCAGCAAGGGCACGCACCGAAAGGCTTCGCTCGCTTGTCGCGCAATGGCGTGCCGTGGCTGACGGTGATGGTGATGAGCTGCGCGCTGCTGCTGGGTGTGTTGCTGAACTACCTGATCCCGGAAAACGTGTTTCTGCTGATCGCCTCCATCGCGACCTTTGCCACGGTGTGGGTCTGGCTGATGATTCTGTTCACCCAGGTGGCCATGCGTCGCTCCATGAGTGCCGAGCAGGTCGCACAATTGAAATTCCCGGTGCCGTTCTGGCCCTATGCGCCGATGGCGGCGATTGCCTTCATGCTGTTCATCTTCGGCGTGCTGGGTTATTTCCCGGATACCCAGGCGGCGTTGATCGTCGGCGTGGTCTGGATTGTGTTGCTGGTGCTGGCCTACCTGACGTGGGTCAAACCGGCGGCAGGCAAGGCGGTACCGGTGGAACAGGAACCCATTTTTTCTCATCGATAACCTAACGGAGGCCAAGGATGAAAACGCTCTGGCAACACTGCCACGTCGCAACCATGGCGCAAGGCGTCTACTCGATCATCGAGGATGCGGCCATCGTGACGTCCGGTGCGCACATTGAGTGGATCGGCCCACGCGCCGAACTGCCGGCCGGCGAGTACCCGGCGGTCAATGACTTGAGCGGGGCCTGGGTCACCCCGGGCCTGATCGACTGCCACACCCATACGGTATTCGGCGGCAACCGCAGCGGCGAATTCGAGCAGCGCCTGCAAGGCGTCAGCTACGCGGAAATCGCCGCTGCCGGCGGCGGCATTGCCAGCACCGTGCGCGCCACCCGCGCCGCCAGTGAAGACGAACTGTTCGCCAGCGCCGCCAAGCGTCTGAAAAGCCTGATGCGTGATGGCGTGACCACCGTCGAAATGAAATCCGGCTACGGCCTGGACCTGGCCAGCGAACGCAAGATCCTGCGGGTGATCCGCCGTCTCGGCGCCGAGCTACCCGTCAGCGTGCGCAGCACGTGCCTGGCGGCCCACGCCTTGCCGCCGGAATACACCGACCGCGCCGACGCCTACATCGATCACATCTGCAGCGAAATGCTCCCGGCCCTGGCAGCCGAAGGGCTGGTGGATGCGGTAGACGCTTTCTGTGAATACCTGGCGTTTTCGCCAGAGCAGGTCGAGCGGGTGTTCGTCGCCGCGCAGAACCTCGGCTTGCCGGTGAAGCTGCACGCCGAGCAATTGTCATCGCTGCACGGTTCGAGCCTGGCGGCGCGTTACCACGCATTGTCCGCCGATCATCTGGAATTCATGACCGAAGACGACGCCATCGCCATGGCCAAGTCCGGCACCGTCGCGGTATTGCTGCCCGGCGCGTTTTACTTCTTGCGGGAAACCCAATTGCCGCCGATGGAAGCCCTGCGCAAACACGGGGTGAAAATCGCCATTGCCAGCGACCTTAACCCGGGCACTTCGCCGGCGTTGTCGTTGCGCTTGATGCTGAACATGGCCTGCACCTGCTTCCGCATGACCCCGGAAGAGGCGCTGGCGGGCGCGACTATTCATGCCGCCACCGCCTTGGGCATGGGCCAAACCCACGGTTCGCTGGAAGCCGGCAAGGTCGCAGACTTCGTCGCCTGGCAAATCGATCGTCCGGCCGACCTGTCGTACTGGCTGGGCGGCGACCTGGAAAAACGCGTCGTGCGTCACGGCGTTGAATCAAATCTGTAGGAGAGCGGTTGTGGATAAGGTTCTGAACTTCAAACAAGGCCGCGTGCCACTGCTGATCAGCATGCCCCACGCCGGCCTGCGCCTGACCCCGACGGTGGAAGCGGGATTGATTCCCGACGCGAAAAGCCTGCCGGACACCGATTGGCATATCCCCAGGCTTTATGAATTCGCCGCCGAACTGGGCGCCAGCACCCTGGCGGCCGAGTACTCGCGGTTTGTCATCGACCTGAACCGGCCGTCCGACGACAAGCCTTTATATGTCGGCGCCACCACCGGTCTGTATCCGGCGACGCTGTTCGATGGCGTGCCGTTGTTCCGCGAAGGGCTGGAGCCGTCGGCTGCGGAACGGGCGACGTATCTGGAGCAGATCTGGACGCCGTACCACCGCACCTTGCAGGAAGAACTGGCGCGGCTGAAAGCCGAGTTCGGCTACGCGCTGCTGTTCGACGCGCACTCGATCCGTTCGGTGATTCCGCACCTGTTCGACGGTAAACTACCGGACTTCAACCTCGGCACCTTCAACGGCGCCAGTTGCGATCCGCAGTTGGCCACACAGCTGGAAGCGATCTGCGCGAAGCACACCGATTACAGCCATGTGCTGAACGGTCGCTTCAAGGGCGGTCACATCACCCGGCATTATGGCAATCCGGCCGAGAACATTCATGCCGTGCAACTGGAGTTGGGCCAGTGTACGTATATGGAAGAGTTCCAGCCGTTCCGTTATCGCCCGGATTTGGCCGAGCCGACGCAAGTGGTGCTCCGGGAATTGCTGCAAGGGCTGTTGGCGTGGGGCGAAAAGCATTACAGCGCGTAACCCCGTGGCGAACAGGCCTTTGTGGCGAGGGAGCTTGTCGGATCGCCGCACCGTCCCGCTCGGCGGCGAAGCCGTCGTAAAACCTGTTGGTCGGGCGTATCTGATGAAACTCGGTTGAATGGTTTGGGGGCAGCTTCGCAACCCAGCGGGAGCAAGCTCCCTCGCCACAGATTAGTGTTCGCCTTGGTAACGCATCAGGACAGTCGCCACCGTGCAAAACACGGTCGCCACAGGTCACTTTTGCCGACTCGGCGCTGCGTAACGTTGTGGGCACGGTGCACAAAGACACCGGGCCCACAATAATCTGCTGCCGAGCGAGCCTTCCCGATGAAACGACTGTTCAACCGCTGTCTGTTAATCCTCACCGGCACTGCTCTTCTGAGCACCAGCGTTTTCGCCAACGACCCCGCTTCCTGCAAGACCGTGCGCATGGGCGTGGTCAACTGGACCGACGTCATTGCCACCAGCGGCATGGCCGATGTGCTGCTCAATGGCCTTGGCTATGAAAGCAAGCAAACCAGCGCCGTGCAGCAAATCATCTTCGCCGGCATCCGCGACAAACGCCTCGATATCTTCCTCGGTTACTGGAAACCGGCGATGGACAAGAACATCGCCCCGTTCGTCGCTGCCAATCAAGTGAAGGTCATGGACAAACCGAGCCTGGCCGACGCCCAGGCAACGCTCGCCGTACCTGATTACGTCGCTGCCGCCGGCCTGAAAACCTTCGCTGACATCGCCAGGTTCAAGGATCAGTTGGGCGGCAAGATTTACGGCATCGAGCCAGGCAGCGGCGCCAACACCACCATCAAAACCATGATCGAGACCAACCGCTTCGGTTTGAAGGACTTCAAGCTGATCGAGTCCGGTGAGGCCGGGATGCTCGCCGCCGTGCAGCGGGCGGTCAATCGCAAGGAGTTCGTGGTGTTCGTCGGCTGGACCCCGCATCCGATGAACATCAACATGAACATCGCCTACCTGACCGGCAGCGAAGACGTCTATGGCCCGAACGAAGGCGCGGCGACCGTTTCCACCGTGACCGCGCCGGACTATGCCGAGCGTTGCCCGAACGTGAACCGTCTATTGGAAAACCTGACCTTCACCGCTGCCCAGGAAAGCCAGTTGATGGTGCCGATCATGGAGCGCAAGACGCCGCAGGATGTCGCCAAACAGTGGCTGCGTGATCATCCCGAAGACCTTCAGCGCTGGCTGGCGGGTGTCAGCAGTTTCGATGGCAAGGATGGCGTGGCAACCGTTCAGGCCAGTCTCAAAAATTGACCGCGACGCAGGTTATCAATCAAAAACTTCGAACTGACTGGCTGTCGTCCATGGCTTCTTATCCACTCTCTGAACAGATGGCGGCTTTCGTCGAGAAAACCCTCAGCTTCAACAGCACCGACAACAGCCTCACCGGCATGCGTCAGGCCTATAACGAGATGTGCCGGGCGTTTACCCCGCCACATCCGGCGGGGCTTGAGGTGGTCGATTTCGAGTTGGCGGGAGTCGCGGTGCGCGCCTGGCAACCACCGGTTCCGCCGCCGACCAACGGTTGGCCCTGCATTGTGTATCTGCATGGCGGCGGTTGGGTGGTGGGGGATCTGGACTCCCACGACTTCATCTGCGCCGAACTGGCATCGGTGCTCGGTGTGTTGGTGATCGCCGTCGATTATCGGCTGGCGCCGGAGCATCCGTTTCCAGCGGCGTTCAATGACTGTCTGAGTGTCTGGCGTGCGTTGCGCACGGGGCCGTTTCAACTCGACCCGGCGCGGACGCTGGTGGCCGGCGACAGCGCTGGCGGCAACCTTGCCGCTGCGCTGTGTCTGGCCTTGCGCGATGCCGGCGAACCGGCGCCTTGTGCGCAGGTGCTGATCTATCCGGGCCTGGGCGGTGATCACCGGTTGCCATCACGCGGCGAATGCACCGACGCGCCATTGCTCAGCAGCAGCGATCTGGATTGTTATCACACGCTGTACTTGGGTGGTATCCGTCAGCCAACGGCCTATGCGATGCCCTTGCTCGCCGCCGACTTCAGCGGCCTACCGCCGGCGCTGATCGCTGTGGCGCAGTTCGATCCGCTACGCGATGACGGCGTGCTTTACGCCGGGCGACTCAACGCCGCCGGCGTGAGCGCAATGCTTTATTACGGTCAGGGGCTGGTTCACGGGTGCTTGCGGGCGCGGGGGCAGGTTGCCGAGGTCGACCGACTCTATGAAACCCTGCTCGGCTATTTGGCTGACAAGACGGGCTGACAAGCGCTGACGCTGCAAGGGGCATGCTCATTGAAGTAATTCGGGTTTATGATGCCGGACGGCAGAATAATAGAAGTCCTTACAGGGATGACCTCGACCCCTTACGGAGCGCGCAATGCAGACTTTGTACCCGCAGATCAAACCCCACGCCCGGCACGATCTGGCCGTCGATAAAACCCATACGCTATATGTCGACGAAAGCGGTTCACCGGAAGGTTTGCCGGTAGTGTTCATTCACGGCGGCCCTGGCGCCGGGTGTGATGCGCAGAGCCGCCGGTATTTCGATCCGAACCTGTATCGCATCGTCACCTTCGACCAGCGCGGTTGCGGTCGCTCCACGCCCCACGCCAGCCTTGAGAACAACACCACCTGGGATCTGGTCGCCGATCTCGAGCGGATTCGCAAGCACCTGGGCATCGACAAATGGGTGCTGTTCGGCGGTTCCTGGGGTTCGACCCTGGCCCTGGCTTACGCGCAAACCCACCCGGAGCGCGTGCACGGTCTGATTCTGCGCGGGATTTTTCTCTGCCGTCCCCAGGAAATCGAGTGGTTCTACCAGTGTGGCGCCAGTCGCCTGTTCCCCGATTACTGGCAGGACTACATCGCGCCGATCCCGCTGGACGAGCGCGACGACTTGCTCACGGCATTCCACAAACGCCTGGTCGGCAACGACCAGATCGCCCAGATGCATGCGGCCAAGGCCTGGTCCATCTGGGAAGGCCGCACCGCGACCTTGCGTCCGAACCCGCTGGTGGTCGATCGTTTCTCCGAACCCCAGCGTGCGTTGTCCATCGCCCGCATCGAATGCCACTACTTCACCAACAACGCTTTCCTTGAGCCGAATCAGCTGATCCGCGACATGGGCAAGATCGCCCATTTGCCCGGCGTCATCGTCCATGGTCGCTATGACGTGATCTGCCCGCTGGACAACGCCTGGGAACTGCATCAAGCCTGGCCGAACAGCGAACTGCAGGTGATCCGCGACGCAGGCCATGCGGCGTCCGAACCGGGGATCACCGATGCATTGGTGCGCGCCGCCGATCAGATGGCCCGTCGCTTGCTCGACCTGTCGCCTGACGAAGCATGAAGGCCCTGCTGCAACGCGTGCGCGGCGCGCGAGTCGAGGTCGCGGGAGATGTGGTGGGTGCGATAGATCAGGGGTTGCTGGTGCTGGTGGCGGTCGAACCCGACGACACGCAGGCCAGCGCCGACAAACTTCTGCATAAACTGCTTAACTATCGAGTATTCAGTGACGCCGAGGGCAAGATGAATCTGTCCTTGGCTGACGTGGACGGCGGGTTGTTGCTGGTCTCGCAGTTCACCCTGGCCGCCGATACCAAAAACGGGTTGCGTCCGAGTTTTTCGACTGCAGCCCCCCCCGGCCTTGGGCGAGGCGCTGTTCGACTATCTATTGGGCAAAGCGAAACAGGTGCATGGCACTGTGGCATCAGGTAGATTCGGCGCGGATATGCAGGTGCACCTGGTCAATGATGGCCCGGTAACCTTCCTGTTACAGACGTGAAAGCGCTTGAAACATGTTTTTAAGGGCATTTCGGCTGAAAACAGAGGCTTTTCCCGATAAATACTTGCTTCCCCCTGATGCGTTGTAACGCGGCCTACTAGATAATCGCGCGCTACGGGGATCAGCGTTCGTTGGTCCATTTTGACTTAGGTAGAGACTTGTCCGCGGCCTGTTGGGGAATCATTTTGCCCCATGGGAGTCGGAACAATGCTCGCCAACTTGGCAAGAGTGGTCCGCAGGGTCGGTTTTTTCCACCGTACACCGTGCTGGCACTTTAACTGGCCGTTGGTTTTTTGATCTGTTTTCGGCGAGGGTTGCTCGTGATTGTTAGTCCCTGTAATGCACCAAAATTGTCTGCCAAACGGTTTCGAAATGCTCTGGTAGCGGGCTCTGCACTGCTCTGCCTGTTCAGCGCCGGCCAGCTTTGGGCATTCAATCTGGATGACGTATCGGTCAAGGCAAAAGAGCTGGCCGGGCAAAAATACGAAGCCCCGCGCAGTAACCTGCCGAATGAATTTCGTGAAATGAAATTCGCGGATTATCAAAAAATCCGCTTCCTCACCGAAAAAGCCGAGTGGGCTAACCAGAAAACCCCATTCAAGCTGTCGTTCTATCACCAGGGCATGCACTTCGATACGCCGGTGAAAATCAACGAAATCACGGCCAACACCGTCGAAGAGATCAAATACGACCCAAGTCGTTTCGATTTCGGCGATATGAAGTTCGATCCTAAAGCCACCGAGCAGCTGGGTTATGCCGGTTTCCGTGTGCTCTACCCGATCAACAAGGCCGACAAGCAAGACGAAATCATGACCATGCTCGGCGCGAGTTACTTCCGCGTCGTCGGCAAGGGCCACACCTATGGCTTGTCCGCTCGCGGCATGGCCATCGATACCGCCTTGCCGTCCGGCGAAGAGTTCCCGCGTTTCACCGAGTTCTGGATTCAGCAGCCGAAGCCGGGCGACAAGCACCTGGTGATCTTCGCCCTGCTGGATTCGCCGCGCGCCACTGGTGCCTATCGCCTGACCCTGCGTCCGGGCAGCGACACGGTCGTCGACGTCAAGGCCAAGATGTTCCTGCGTGACAAGGTCACCAAACTTGGCGTTGCGCCGCTGACCAGCATGTTCCTGTTCGGCGCCAACCAGCCGTCGAAAGTGCTGAACTACCGTCGCGAACTGCACGACTCCAGCGGTCTGTCGATCCATGCCGGCAACGGCGAATGGATCTGGCGCCCATTGAACAACCCGAAACACCTGGCCGTGAGCAACTTCTCGATCGAGAACCCGCGCGGTTTCGGCTTGCTGCAACGTGGCCGTGACTTCAGTCACTACGAAGACCTCGATGACCGCTACGACAAGCGCCCAAGTGCCTGGATCGAGCCGAAAGGCGATTGGGGCAAGGGCTCCGTCGATCTGGTGGAGATTCCTACCGCTGACGAAACCAACGACAATATCGTTGCTTTCTGGAGTCCGGAAAAACTGCCAGAGCCTGGCCAACCCCTGGACGTCGCCTATCGCATGCACTGGACCATCGACGAAGCCGCCCTGCATTCGGCGGACAGCGCCTGGGTTCAACAGACCCTGCGTTCCACGGGTGACGTGAAGCAGTCGAACCTGATTCGTCAGCCGGACGGCAGCGTGGCCTACCTGGTGGATTTCCAAGGTCCGTCCCTGCAAGACTTGCCAGAAGATGCTGAAGTACGCAGCCAGGTTAGCGTTGGCGACAACGCGGAACTGGTCGAGAACAGTGTCCGTTACAACCCTGAAACCAAGGGCTGGCGCCTGACCCTGCGGATGAAGATCAAGGATCCGGGCAAGTCCACTGAAATGCGTGCAGCACTGGTCAAGACCATCACGCCGGCCGAGACGATCAAGACCACGGCGCCAGCGTCCAGCTCTTCCGTTGCCAAGGCCGACAAGATCGCCGCCAAGCAGCAGGAGAAGAAGGACAAGGAGGCCAAGCAAGCTGAAGCGCAAGCCCAGCAAGTCAAGGACACCAAGGACAAGGACAACAAAGACGCCAAGCAGCCTGTCGCTGCCGAAGCGGCCCCTGCCACACCGGAATCGGCACCGACTGAACAAGTCCTGACCGAGACCTGGAGCTATCAGTTGCCTGCCGATGAGTAATTCACAAGTACAGCCACAAACGCTTGCCGAGTACCTGGCGCATTTGCCGATGACCGACGAGCAGCGCGCGGAACTCGCGGGCTGCAAGTCTTTCAGTGAGTTGCACGAACGTCTGTCGTCCCAGGCGTTCGACGCGCCGACCGATGCCGCCCAGGCGTCGGTCGGGCGGCGCCTGACCCTGAACACCGCCGAAGAACTGGCGGATGCGCAAATGTTGGGACTCGACGCCAGTGGTCGGGTTTGCCTCAAGGCAGCCCCGCCGATCCGTCGGACCAAAGTCGTTCCGGAGCCATGGCGCACCAATATCCTGGTGCGTGGCTGGCGTCGGCTGACCGGTCGCACCAACCCGCCGAAGCCGCCGAAAGACGAGAACGTGTTGCCAGCAGCTCGCTGGCGCACCGTCGGTTCGATCCGTCGTTACATTCTGCTGGTGCTGATGCTCGGTCAGACGATCGTCGCCGGCTGGTACATGAAAGGCATCATGCCGTACCAGGGCTGGTCGTTCGTCGATCTGGAAGAAGTCCTGCACCAACCGCTGCTGCAAACTGCGGCCCAGGTGCTGCCTTACGTGTTGCAAACCAGCATCCTGATTCTGTTCGGGATTCTGTTCTGCTGGGTGTCGGCCGGTTTCTGGACCGCGCTGATGGGCTTCCTCGAGTTGATCACCGGTCGCGACAAGTACCGCATTTCCGGCGCCAGCGCCGGCAACGAGCCGATCGCCAAGGACGCACGCACCGCATTGGTGATGCCGATCTGCAACGAAGACGTGCCGCGGGTGTTCGCCGGTTTACGGGCGACCTTCGAGTCGGTTGCAGCCTCGGGTAACCTGGATCGCTTCGACTTTTTCGTGCTCAGCGACAGTAACGACGCCGATATCTGCGTCGCCGAACAGCAGGCCTGGCTGGACGTCTGCCGTGAAGCCAAGGGCTTCGGCAAGATCTTCTACCGCCGCCGTCGTCGTCGCGTAAAACGTAAAAGCGGCAACCTCGACGACTTCTGCCGTCGTTGGGGCGGTGACTACAAATACATGGTCGTGCTCGACGCCGACAGCGTAATGAGTGGCGAATGCCTGAGCAGCCTGGTGCGCCTGATGGAAGCCACGCCGGACGCCGGGATCATCCAGACCGCGCCGCGTGCGTCGGGCATGGACACCCTTTATGCGCGTATGCAGCAGTTCGCCACCCGCGTGTACGGTCCACTGTTCACCGCTGGCCTGCACTTTTGGCAGTTGGGTGAATCCCACTACTGGGGCCACAACGCGATCATCCGCATGAAGCCGTTCATCGAGCACTGCGCCCTGGCGCCGTTGCCCGGTAAAGGCGCGTTCGCCGGTGCGATTCTGTCCCACGACTTTGTTGAAGCGGCGCTGATGCGCCGTGCCGGCTGGGGCGTGTGGATTGCCTATGACTTGCCGGGCAGCTACGAAGAACTGCCACCGAACCTGCTGGACGAACTCAAGCGTGACCGTCGCTGGTGCCACGGCAACCTGATGAACTTCCGGCTGTTCCTGGTCAAGGGCATGCACCCGGTACACCGTGCGGTGTTCCTGACAGGCGTGATGTCTTACTTGTCGGCGCCGTTGTGGTTCTTCTTCCTCGTGCTGTCGACAGCCCTGCTGGCGACCAACACGCTGATGGAGCCCCAGTACTTCCTGGAACCGCGCCAGCTCTATCCGCTGTGGCCACAATGGCACCCGGACAAGGCGATCGCACTGTTCTCGACGACTATCGTGCTGCTGTTCCTGCCGAAGCTGCTGAGCATCATCCTGATCTGGGCCAAAGGCGCGAAAGAGTTCGGTGGCAGGTTCAAGGTGACGCTGTCGATGCTGCTGGAAATGTTGTTCTCCATGCTGCTGGCGCCGGTGCGGATGATTTTCCACACCCGTTTCGTGCTCGCCGCGTTCCTCGGCTGGGCCGCGACCTGGAACTCGCCGCAACGTGACGACGACTCCACGCCCTGGAGCGAGGCGGTCAAGCGTCACGGTCCGCAAACAGCGCTGGGTTTCTTCTGGGCGCTGCTGGTGATCTGGCTGAACCCGAGCTTCCTCTGGTGGCTGGTGCCGATCGTCGGTTCGCTGATGCTGTCGATTCCGGTGTCGGTGATCTCCAGTCGTGTCGGCCTGGGCCTGAAGTCCCGTGACGAGAGCCTGTTCCTGATTCCTGAGGAATACAATCCGCCGCAGGCATTGCTGGCGACCGATCAGTACACCCACGAAAACCGCTGGCATGCACTGCACGACGGCTTCGTCCGGTCGGTGGTCGATCCACAGCAGAACGCGTTGGCGTGTGCGCTGGCGACGTCTCGTCACCGTCAGGCCGAGCCGATCGAATGGCTGCGCATCGAGCGGGTTCGCCATGCGATGAAGGTCGGGCCTGAAGGGCTGACCAACAACGAGCGCGTGGCCCTGCTGAGTGATCCGGTGGCACTGGGTCGCTTGCATGAGCAGGTCTGGAGCGAAGGCCATGCCGAGTGGCTGCAGGCCTGGCGCACTTCGGTGGATGCCGATCCGCATGCGCCGCTGTTGCCGCTCAAGCCGTTGAGCGTGCAGCCTCAGTTGGCATAATGAAAAACCCCGCGAAAGCGGGGTTTTTTTTGTGCTGATGATCGCTCCCGTGTTCTGCGTGGGAACGATCAAACAAATCTCCCTCAACCCCTTGTGCAAACGGCCGAGTGCGTTAGCATCCGTCCCCGAATTGGTGCGCCCGGACAACTTTCTGTTCGTATCTGCCGGTTTCCCAAAGGAAACCTGCGGTTTGCGTGCCTCACAATGCGATGGGTTTTGGGGACTTGAAGATGAAGAAGTATCTGTCGATGCTGCTGGTCGGCGTCACAGCATTGGTTGCAGTCAGCGCGGTGCAGGCCGGTGCCATCGATGACGCGGTCAAGCGCGGCACGCTGAAAGTCGGCATGGACCCGACCTACATGCCGTTCGAAATGACCAACAAGCGCGGCGAAATCATCGGCTTCGAAGTCGACATCCTCAAAGCCATGGCCAAGGCCATGGGCGTCAAGCTGGAAATGGTATCCACCGGCTACGACGGCATCATCCCGGCCCTGCTGACCGACAAGTTCGACATGATCGGCAGTGGCATGACCCTGACCCAGGAACGCAACCTGCGCCTGAACTTCAGCGAGCCCTTCATCGTGGTCGGCCAGACACTGCTGATCCGCAAGGAGCTGGAAGGCACCATCAAGTCCTATAAAGACCTGAATACCGCCGACTACCGCATCACCTCCAAGCTCGGCACCACCGGCGAGATGGTCGCCAAAAAACTCATTTCCAAAGCCAAGTACCACGGCTACGACAACGAGCAGGAAGCGGTGCTCGACGTGGTCAACGGCAAGGCTGACGCCTTCATCTACGACGCGCCTTACAACGTCGTGGCGGTAAACAAGGTCGGCAACGGCAAACTGCTGTTCCTCGACAAGCCGTTCACCTATGAACCCCTGGCTTTCGGCCTGAAGAAGGGCGACTACGACAGCCTCAACTTCATCAACAACTTCCTGCACCAGATCCACGAAGACGGCACCTACGATCGCATCCATGACAAGTGGTTTAAAGACACCGCTTGGCTCAAGGATATGGAATAACACCGCCTTTGTGGCGAGGGAGCTTGCTCCCGTCCGACTGCGAAGCAGTCGTAAATCGATTGACTCGTTTTACCCGACGTTGCGCGGTGGCCGATTTCAGGGTTGCTGCGCAACCCAGCGGGAGCAAGCTCCCTCGCCACAGAGGGAGCGGGCGCCCTGATCGTTATGGATTTGCCTTTAAATGAAACAGAAAAAAGCCCAATGGCCCTGGCACGTATTAACCGTGCTGGTGCTGATCGGCCTGGCTGGCGCGTTGTACTACGCCACCTCGCTGATGTCCTACGAGTGGCGCTGGAACCGCGTGCCGCAGTACTTCGCCTACCACGCCGAAGAGTCCCAGCGTGCGGCCGACATCTCCACCGTCAGCGAGCTGGTGCGCAAGGGCGGCAAGGCTGAAGTCACCCTGCGCAATGATGCCGGGGATGAGCAGCACCTGACGGTTGACGACAACAGTCTGCAAGTTGCGCAAGGCGATGATGTGGCCGAAGGCGATGTGATCGGCGTGACCCGGCATTGGGCCGCCGGCCCGCTGCTATGGGGGCTCTGGACCACGTTGTGGTTGTCCCTGGTGTCTGGCGTGCTTGGCCTGCTGATCGGCCTGGCCACCGGGCTGTGCCGCCTGTCGAACAACCCGACCCTGCGCGACCTCTCGACGATCTACGTCGAGCTGGTGCGCGGTACGCCGCTGCTGGTGCAGATTTTCATTTTCTACTTCTTCATCGGCACCGTGATGAACCTCTCCCGGGAGTTCGCCGGGATCGCCGCGCTGTCGCTGTTCACCGGTGCCTACGTGGCGGAGATCATCCGCTCTGGCGTGCAATCAATTGCACGCGGCCAGAACGAAGCGGCGCGCTCCCTCGGTTTGAGCGGTGGCCAGTCGATGCGCCACGTGGTGCTGCCACAAGCGTTCAAGCGCGTGCTGCCACCGCTGGCCGGGCAGTTCATCAGTCTGGTCAAGGACACCTCGCTGGTGTCGGTGATCGCGATTACCGAACTGTTGAAAAGCGGTCGTGAAGTCATCACTACCTCGTTCTCGCCGTTCGAAATCCTGTTCTGCGTGGCCGGGTTGTACCTGTTGATCAACCTGCCGCTGTCGAAAATCGCCAGTCGGCTTGAGCGGAGGCTCGCGCAAAGTGATTGAAGTCCGCGATCTGATAAAAGTCTTCGACACCCGCGGCCAGGTGGTTCGCGCGGTGGACAACGTCACCACCCAAGTGGCGAAGGGCGAAGTATTGGTGGTGATCGGCCCGTCCGGTTCCGGCAAGTCGACCTTTCTGCGCTGCCTGAATGGCCTGGAAGCGTTCGACTCCGGTTCGGTGAGCATCGACGGTCTGCAACTGGCCGACCCGAAAACCGACGTCAATGCCTACCGCCGCGAAGTCGGCATGGTGTTTCAGCATTTCAACCTGTTCCCGCACATGACCGTGCTGGAAAACCTCTGCCTGGCCCAGAAAGTCGTGCGCAAGCGCGGCAAGAAGGAGCGCGAGGCCAAGGCCATGGTGTTGCTGGAAAAGGTTGGTATCGCTCAGAAGGCCCACGAGTTTCCATCGCGCCTGTCCGGTGGTCAGCAGCAGCGCGTGGCCATCGCCCGGGCGTTGGCGATGGAGCCGAAAGTCATGCTGTTCGATGAGCCGACGTCGGCGCTCGACCCGGAAATGGTCGGTGAAGTGCTGGATGTGATGAAGACCCTGGCCGTGGAAGGCATGACCATGGTTTGCGTTACCCATGAAATGGGCTTCGCCCGGGAAGTGGCGGACCGGGTGCTGTTCTTCGATCACGGCAAATTGCTTGAAGACGCCTCGCCGGCCGAGTTCTTCGATGCACCGAAGGATCCCCGTGCGCAGGCGTTTTTGCGCCAGGTTTTGTAACCGCATCGCCCAAAAAAGATCGCAGCCTTCGGCAGCTCCTACTACAGGCTGCCGAATGCTGCGATCTTTTTGCTTTGTGTGGTGTTAAACCTTGAATCTGCCCACCAGCATCTGCAAATGCGTCCCCAGCCGCGCCAGCTCGACGCTGGAGGCCGCGGTCTCTTCACTCGCGGCCGAGGTCTGCTCGGACACGTCACGCACGTTCAACACGCTGCGATTGATCTCCTCGGCCACCGCGCTCTGTTGTTCGGCGGCAGCGGCGATCTGCTGGTTCATCGACTGGATCGCCGACACGGTACGGGTGATGCTTTCCAGTGAGCCACCGGCACGGCGGGTCAGTTCGACGCTGCTGTCGGTCAGGCTGCGGCTGTTGTCCATGATGGTCGCGACTTGCTGAGTGCCGGTTTGCAGGCCAACGATCAGCTCTTCGATTTCTTCGGTGGACTTCTGGGTGCGCTGGGCCAGGCTGCGGACCTCGTCGGCGACCACTGCAAAGCCACGCCCGGCTTCACCGGCGCGAGCGGCTTCGATGGCGGCGTTGAGCGCCAGCAGGTTGGTTTGCTGGGCCACGGATTTGATCACGTCGAGCACGCTGCCGATCTTGTCGCTTTCGCGCTTCAGATCGCCCATGGCGGCAGTGGAATTGCCGACTTCGAGGGCCAGGCGCTCGATCTGGGCGATGGCTTCGCCGACCACCCTGTCACCCTCGCGGGCCTGCTGGTCGGCGGCGACGGCGGCTTCGGACGCTTCCTCGGCATTGCGCGCGACTTCCTGAACGGTGGCGGTCATTTCGTGCATGGCGGTGGCCACCTGATCGGTTTCGACCTTCTGACTGTTGACCCCGGCGCTGGTCTGCTCGGTAACGGCAGACAGTTCTTCAGCAGCGCTGGCGATTTGGGTCACGCCGTCGCTGATGCCGCCGATCAGTTCCCGCAGACTGACGACCATCCGCTGAAGGGTGCTTTGTAATTGACCCAGCTCGTCGCTGCGAGCGACCTCAAGGTTATGGCTCAGATCGCCCGAGGCAACACGTTCGACTGCCACCAACGTCTGTTGCAGTGGAACGACGATCTGCCGCGTAATGATCCAGGCTGCGAGCAGACCAAACGCCAATGCCAGGACGGTCACGATGATCAGCGTGCTTTTCGCTTGGGCCGTCTCCTGGTTACGTTTGTCGGTTTGCGAGCGGGTCAGTTGTGCGCTCAGGTCATTCAAGCGGGTCTCTTGATCCACCATCTTCTTGAGGGCGACGGCGCTGGCCACTTGCGAATCGCGGAACTGGCTGACTGCGACACGGTAGCCCTTGAGCGATTCGGTGGCTTGTTGCAGGTTGGCGCTGTGTTGTTCTGGCAGTTTGCCCGGCAGGCTTTCAAGGTTTTTCAGGGCGTTGTCGATGGCATCCAGCGCGGGTTGCTCGGCTTCGGGCTTGCCGCTGTAGGTATAACCGCGAACCTGGAAGCGCGCTTGCTGGAGCAGTTTGCTCAGCTCGACCACGTTGTTGAATTGAGTGACGCTGTCGCCTTGCAGCAAGGACTTTTCGACTTCTGTCACCTTGGCCACAGCGTTGTCGGCGGTGGCGCCGAGCTTGGATCGGGCCGATTCGCGGTTCTGCGTCGCTTGAGTCATGTCGGCAAAGGCGCGTTTGTAATCACCGATGGTGGCCAGTTGCTGATTGAGCACTTCCTGGTCCGAGATGCGCACAAACATTTTGAGGGCGACTTGCACGCCATCGTCAAGCTTGCCCAAGAGTTCGCTGACGGCTGCCGGGCCTTGTTCGCCACGGCGCATTTCGTAGTCGAGACGGGCGGTTCGCAAATCCTTGCCCAACTCGTTGAGGCCGGAGATGTAGCTCTGCTTGTCTGCGCGACTGATCACACTGCCTAGGCTATTCCAGCCAGTGAAAGTGATCAGGAGGGTCATGAGCAGCACGAGGCCAAAGCCGACACTCAACTTGCGATTGACGCTTACGTTCCCCAGTTTCTCGGCTAGCCAACGGTACATGCTGCAACTCCCCTCGGACCATTATTCGGTTTTATGGGGACTGTATCGGCAGGCAGGCTGGAACCTGTAGGTGAGCAAACACCTGTGGCGAGGGAGCTTGCTCCCGCTTGGGCGCGAAGCGGCCACCGCTTTTCCCGGCAAGACCGCATTCACCTGTTTTACGACTGCTTCGCAGCCGAGCGGGACGGTGCGGCGATCCGACAAGCTCCCTCGCCACAAGGGTAAGTGTCTGGGTTAGAACAGCCGCGAAAGCAGCGCAGTGACGGCTGTTTCGACCCGCAGGATGCGCTCGCCGAGTTGCACCGGTTGCAGGCCGGCCTTGGCCAGCAGGTCGATTTCGTAAGGAATCCAGCCGCCTTCGGGGCCGATGGCCAAGGTCACGGGTTCGTCCAGGCCACGGGGGCAGGGCGGGTAATTGCCGGGATGACCGACCAGGCCGAGAGTGCCTTCAGTGATTGCTGGCAGGCGATCTTCGACAAAAGGTTTGAAGCGCTTCTCGATGACGACTTCCGGCAGCACGCTGTCCCGGGCTTGTTCAAGCCCCAGGATCAATTGTTCGCGAATCGCCTCAGGTTCCAGGAACGGGGTTTGCCAAAAGCTCTTCTCGACGCGATAGCTGTTTACCAGAACGATTCGTGGCACACCCATGGCGGCCACGGTCTGAAACACCCTGCGGAGCATTTTCGGGCGTGGCAGGGCCAACACCAGGGTCAGTGGCAGCTTGGCTGGTGGCGGCTGGTCGAGGGTGACGCGCAACTCGGCTTCGTCAGCGTCCAGGCGCAGCACTTCGGCGGCACCCATCAGCCCGCCGATACGCCCGACGCGCATGCTGTCACCCACTTCACAGCGGTGGACTTCCTGCATATGGGTCAAGCGGCGATCGCGCAGGATCGCCCGGTCGGCCGCAATGAAATCGGCCTCCTCGAGGAGCAGTAGGTTCACGCTTGGGTCGCTGGCGGCTGATCGTTGTGATCGTCAGCCGGTTTTTCGTCCGGGTGCTCGCCGCGTTTGCTGATCAGGCTGCCGAACAGGACGCCGATCTCGAACAGCAACCACATTGGTACGGCCAACAGCGTCTGCGAGAAGATGTCCGGCGGCGTCAGGATCATGCCGACCACGAAGCAGCCGATGACCACATACGGGCGGATTTTCTTCAGGTAGGCGACGTTGACCACGCCGATCCACACCAGCAGCACCACGGCCACCGGGATCTCGAACGCCACGCCGAAGGCGAAGAACAGCGTCATGACGAAATCGAGGTAGCTGGTGATGTCGGTCATCATTTCCACGCCGGCCGGGGTGGCAGCGGCGAAGAACTTGAAGATCAGCGGGAACACCAGGAAATAGGCGAAGGCCATGCCGGTGTAGAACAGCAGGATGCTGGAGACCAGCAACGGCACGGCGATGCGCTTCTCATGCTTGTACAGGCCTGGCGCGATGAAACCCCAGATCTGATGCAGGATCACCGGGATTGCCAGGAACAGCGAGACCATCATGGTCAGCTTCAGCGGCGTCAGGAACGGCGACGACACGTCGGTGGCGATCATCGTCGCGCCGGCCGGCAGGTACTGGCGCAGCGGCGTGGAGACGAAGGTGTAGATCTGCTGGGTGAAGGCGAACAACCCGGCGAAGATAATGAAAATCGCCGCTACACAGCGCAGCAGACGGGTGCGCAACTCGGTGAGGTGCGAGACCAGTGGCATGTGCTGGTCGTTTTCGGGGAGATCGCTCATGGGGCTCGCGGCGGCAAAGTGGTGTCGTGAGGCGCCGGGGTTGTCGGCGCAGCGGCAGGAGCAACAGGTTCTACTGGGCTGGCAGGCGCAGGTTCAGCAGCTGCAACCGCCGGCATGACTTCAGCTGTTGGCGCATGAATCGTCGGCGTCGCCACAGGTTCCACCGGCGTTGGCTCCTGCTGGGTCGGCGTGAAAATCTTCCGCGCCTCCTGCTCCAGGGACAGAATGTGCTCGTTGTGCAGTTGCCGGCGAATTTCGTCGGCACCGATTTCACGTTCAACTTCCTGTTTGATCGCGTTGAAGCTGCGCTTCAGCCGCCCGACCCACAGGCCAGCGGTGCGCGCAGCACCCGGCAGGCGCTCGGGGCCCAGCACCAGCAGGGCGACGAGGCCGACGAGCAGCAGTTCAGAGAAGCTGATACCAAACATTAGTCAGTGCTCACGAGTCTTTGCGGATCGGCTCTTCGACTTTTTGCGCCTGCACGTCGATGGTGTGCGGCGGGTTCACAGACGTTGTGGCCTGTGGCTGGGTCGGCGGAACCGGTTGGGCCGGAGTCGCAGTCGGGTCGGCCGGTTTCTCTTCGTCGTTCATGGCCTTGCGAAAGCCCTTGATCGACTCGCCCACGTCAGTGCCGAGATTTTTCAGTTTCTTGGTGCCGAACACCAGCACCACGACAACCAGGATGACGATCCAGTGTTTCCAGTCAAAAATGCCCATGTTGCGTTCCTCTCTAATAATTATTCAGGCGGACGGACGCGAGGCTTTCTCGACGTGTCCGGACAGACCGAAGCGACGGTCCAGTTCATCGAGCACAGCCTGTGGATGTTGCCCCAACTGGGCGAGCATGACCATGCTGTGGAACCACAGGTCGGCGGTCTCGTAGATCACATCGCTGCAGTCACCGCTGATGGCGGCATCCTTGGCGGCGATAATGGTTTCGACCGACTCTTCGCCGACCTTTTCCAGAATCTTGTTCAAGCCCTTGTGGTACAGGCTGGCGACGTACGAGCTGTCGGCGGCGGCGCCTTTGCGTTCTTCCAGCACCTGGGCCAGACGGGTCAGGGTGTCAGTCATGAGTATGTCCTGCGCAATAGATAGCGTGCGGGTCTTTGAGAACCGGGTCGACGGTTTTCCAGTCGCCGTTCTCGAAAACGCGGTAGAAGCAGCTCTGACGGCCGGTATGGCAGGCGATGTCGCCGATCTGCTCGACCATCAGGATGATCACGTCAGCGTCACAGTCCAGGCGCATCTCATGCAGGATTTGCACGTGGCCGGACTCTTCGCCCTTGCGCCACAGCTTGCCACGGGAACGTGACCAGTAAATGGCACGGTTCTCGGCGGCGGTCAATTGCAGTGCTTCGCGGTTCATCCAGGCCATCATCAGGACGCGTCCGGTCTTGTGATCCTGGGCAATCGCCGGCACCAGTCCATCGGCGTCCCACTTGATCTCGTCCAGCCAGTTTTTCATCTTCGACTCCGACAGCGGGCTCTACTTCAATAGTTGAGGCCAATGTTCAAATTCAGCGTTCAAACAGTGTGCCAGCCGATGATCCAACTGGCTATCGGCGAACGACCAGATACAAGCCGATCGCCACCATGATTCCGGCGGGCCAATGCCCCAGTTCGTGCAACGGGCCACCGGCTGCGAGTATCGTGCCACCCGCCAGATGAGCGGTGCCGAGCAGGCGCAGGAACACGTCGTCCTTGCGCCGGTGCCACGGAGGCGGCGGGTCGTTGGCGTGGGGTTGGGACATGCGCTCAAGCAGGTCGCGGGCCATGTTGGCCAGGTGCGGGAGTTGCTCGAACTGGCTCTGCACGTTGCCCAGCAAGGCTTTGGGGCTGACGCGCTCGCGCATCCAGCGTTCGAGGAACGGCTGGGCGGTGTTCCACAGATCGAGGTCCGGGTACAACTGACGACCCAGGCCTTCGATGTTCAACAGGGTTTTTTGCAGCAAGACCAACTGCGGCTGCACTTCCATGTTGAAGCGTCGAGCGGTCTGGAACAGGCGCATCAGTACCTGACCAAAGGAAATATCTTTTAACGGTTTTTCGAAGATCGGCTCGCACACCGTGCGGATCGCCGCTTCGAATTCGTTGAGCTTGGTTTCCGCCGGTACCCAGCCCGAGTCGATGTGTAATTGCGCGACACGCCGGTAGTCACGCTTGAAAAACGCGAACAGGTTGCGCGCCAGATAGTCCTGGTCTTCCGGGGTCAGGCTGCCGACGATGCCGCAGTCGATGGCGATGTACTGCGGGCTCCAGGGCTGCACGGTGCTGACGAAAATGTTGCCGGGGTGCATGTCGGCGTGGAAGAAGCTGTCGCGGAACACCTGGGTGAAGAAGATCTCCACGCCACGCTCGGCGAGCATTTTCATGTCGGTGCGCTGGTCGGCCAGGGTCGCGAGGTCGGTGACCTGAATCCCGTAGATGCGCTCCATCACCAGCACTTTCGGTCGGCACCAGTCCCAATAGACTTGCGGCACATACAGTAGGGGCGAACCGTCGAAGTTGCGCTTCAACTGGCTGGCGTTGGCGGCTTCGCGCAGGAGGTCGAGTTCGTCGTAGATGGTTTTTTCGTAATCACTGACCACGTCCACCGGGTGTAGCAGACGGGCGTCGGCCGAGAGTTTTTCCGCGGCGCGGGCCAGAATGAACAGCCATGCCAGGTCCTGGGCAATCACCGGTTTGAGGCCCGGGCGGATCACCTTGACCACCACTTCTTCACCGGTTTTCAGCTGCGCGGCATGCACCTGCGCCACCGAGGCCGAGGCCAGCGGTTCGACGTCGAAACGAGAGAAGACTTCACTGATCTTTTTGCCGAGCTGCTCTTCGATCAGCCGGACCGACACTTGTGAGTCGAACGGCGGCACCCGGTCCTGCAACATCATCAACTCATCGGCGATGTCTTCGGGCAGCAGGTCGCGGCGTGTCGAAAGAATCTGGCCGAACTTGATGAAAATCGGCCCAAGGTCCTGCAACGCCAGGCGCAATCGTGCGCCACGGCTCAGGTCCAGGGGCTTGCGCGGGAACCAGCGCCACGGCAAGGCATAGCGCAGCGCCAGCAGAAACCAGGGCAATGGCAGGGCGAACAGCAGGTCATCGAGGCGGTAGCGGATCACGACGCGCTGGATGCGCAACAAACGGCGGACGGCAAGCAGCTTCATGCGTTATCGCTTGGGTCGAGGGATCGGGAAAGGCGCTCGAAACGCGCCTCGAGACGTTCCAGATCGAGTTTGATCTGGTCCAGTTCACTGAAACGGGCTTCGGCTTCGCGCTGACCGACCAGGGTGCGCGATTCTTCGGCCAGGTATTCGCCCAGGTTCTGGTTGAGGCTGGCGAACCCTTGCTGATACCAGCGTGCGCGGCTGCGCAGATGACCTCCGACCAGTTGCGTGGCCACAGGCCCCAGCCAGCGCGAGAGTTCATACTCCCAGTCCAGCTCCAGATCCTGAAGGACCGCCGCCAGTTCCAGCAGCACGCCGCTGTCGCCGTCGAGTTCGACTTCCGGGGCATGCAGCACCGACGTCTTGTCTTTGCTCGTCGCCAGTTTCAGCAGGCTTGAGGCCGGTGCGCGCAAGGTGCAGTCGGCACCGGTTTCCCAGTGGGACGCCAGCATCAGGCCTTCATCGCTGGGCAGGATGAACAATTGCAACGCCGGGCTGCGGCAGTCGACGGCAATCACCTTGCCACTCAAATGCGCCAGCCGCGGCAGCGCCGTGCTGTCGAGACGCAGCACCCGGTTCAGACCGAGTTCAACGCTGGCGAGCAGGCCGGCCAGCAACATCAGGGTTTGATGCCACGGTGCAGGGCGACGATGCCTGCGGTCATGTTGTGGTAGGTCACGCGGTCGAAACCGGCCTCGACCATCATCGACTTCAGGGTTTCCTGATTCGGGTGCATGCGGATCGATTCGGCCAGGTAGCGATAGCTTTCCGAATCATTGGTGATCAGCTTGCCCATCAACGGCATGAAGGCGAACGAATAGGCATCGTAGGCTTTGGACATCAGTGCGTTGGTGGGTTTGGAGAACTCCAGCACCAGCAGGCGACCGCCGGGCTTGAGCACGCGCAGCATCGAGCGCAGGGCGTCTTCTTTATGCGTCACGTTGCGCAGGCCGAAAGCGATGGTCACGCAGTCGAAGTGGTTGTCCGGGAACGGCAGCTTTTCAGCGTCGGCCTGGACGAATTCGACGTTGCCGGACACACCCAGATCCAGCAGGCGGTCACGACCGACCTTGAGCATGGATTCGTTGATGTCGGCCAACACTACCTGACCGGTCGGTCCCACAAGATGCGAAAACTTTTTGGTCAGGTCGCCAGTGCCGCCGGCGATGTCCAGCACGCGGTTACCGGCACGCACGCCCGACAGTTCGATCGCGAAACGCTTCCACAGACGGTGCATGCCGCCCGACAGGAGGTCGTTCATCAAGTCGTACTTGGCGGCTACCGAGTGGAAAACCTCAGCGACTTTTTCCGCTTTCTGGCTTTCCGGAACGTTTTTGAAGCCGAAGTGAGTGGTGGGTTCGGCATCGCTGCCTTTGCGCTGATCAGTCATATCGCTGTCACCAAAATAGAATGCGGGACATTCTAATCCCGGTGGCCTGCTTTGTCTTGGCAAGGCTGAAGGTAAGATATAGAGAAACCGGGACGTTTTGACGCAGTAACGGTCAAGATGCTTCAGGAAGTGTCCATAAAGCAGGAGTCATTCGATGGCCCATATTAGTGTTGAGCGTGCCCATGGCCTGGGTAAGGAAGCGGCCCGCGAGAAGGCCGACAAGTTGGCGCAGAAACTGTCCGATCAATATGGCCTGGAGCCACAGTGGTCTGGCGACACGCTGAACCTCAAGCGCTCCGGTGTGAAAGGGGCGGTGCATGTGGGCGAGGATTCGATCCGGGTTGATGTCGAACTGGGGCTGTTGATGTCCGCCATGAGCAGCACCATCAAATCGGAAATCGAAAGGGCCCTCGACAAAGCCCTCGCGTGATGACGACCCGTAGGAGCGAAGCTTGCTCGCGAAGGCAGAGTTCCTGCCATCGAAGATGGTGCGGATGGACCGGCCCCTTCGCGAGCAAGCTTCGCTCCTACAGGTATTCCACGGCACGCAATTGTTGCGGTTGTTAGGGTGCCGTTTCTAATTTTTCTCCCTACTTTGTGCCTGAGCCCGACACTTTCGCGGGCAGTTCCTCAACCCTTCTGCGCGTGAGGTGGACCATGGCCAAAGTTATTGTGAAGAAAAAAGTCGACGTTGAGACCAGCACTCTGAACGACGTCAGATCGTATGCCCGCAAGATCTGGCTGGCGAGCCTGGGTGCTTACACCAAGGTCGGTCAAGAAGGTAGCGAGTACGTTCAAGAGTTGATCAAGGCTGGTCAAGCTGTTGAAAAGAAAGGCAAAAAAGTAGTTGCTGAGAAACTTGAAGCGGCTAATGCCGAGATCGATGAAGCCAAGAGTGAAGTGAGTACTTTCAAAGGCAAAGTCGAACTTCAACTCGACAAAGTCGAGAAGGCTTTCGATACGCGTATCGCAAGTGCCTTGAATCGTATCGGCATTCCGTCTAAACATGACGTGGAGACACTCTCTGCTAAGCTCGATGAGCTGACAGCATTGCTCGAACGTGTCGCGCGTAAATCTTAAGGAGAACGGGATGGCTGGCAAAAAGAATACTGAAAAAGAAGGCAGCTCGTGGATCGGGAAGGTCGAAGACTACTCCCGCAAGATCTGGCTGGCTGGTTTAGGCGTGTACTCGAAGATTGATTCTGACGGCAGCAAACTCTTCGATGCATTGGTTAAGGACGGCGAGAAAGCCGAGAAGCTCACCAAGAGCGCTGTCGGCAAGAAAGTCGATGCTGCCAAGGACTCCGCTTCGTCGGCCAAGTCGCGCATCAGCGGAGTGAAAGATCGCGCACTGGGCAAGTGGGATGAGCTGGAAGGGGCTTTCGACAAGCGCCTGAACAGCGCCATTTCGCGCCTGGGTGTACCGAGCCGCAATGAGGTCAAGGCACTGCACAGCAAGGTCGATACCCTGACCAAGCAAATCGAAAAACTCACCGGTGCCAAGGTTGCGCCTGTTGCGGCGAAAACCGCAGCGGCCAAACCGGCAGCCAAAAGCGCTGCCAAACCATTGGCCAAGGCCGCAGCGAAACCTGCCGCCAAGCCGGCAGCCAAAACTGCTGCTGCGAAACCTGCAGCCAAAGCGGCCGCTAAACCCGCTGCAAAAGCTGCCGCAAAACCAGCCGCTAAACCAGCGGCCAAACCTGCAGCTAAAACCGCAGCGGCCAAACCCGCTGCGGCGAAGAAGCCAGCAGTGAAAAAACCAGCCGCCCCGAAAGCGGCCGCTCCGAAACCAGCAGTGGCTGCCGCCAAACCGGCAACCCCGGTCAGTCCGGCGAACTCCGCCGCTGCGCCGACCCCTGCTGTAACCCCGACTATCGCACCGACTCCATCGGCGCCAACCAGTCAGTCCTGATTTCCAGGACGCAAAAAAACGCCCGGCCTGTAAAGGTCGGGCGTTTTTGTTTGTGCATGGATTCCAGAAGCCATCGAAGACCCACCGGGTCAGTTGTGCTCTTCGAGGTACTGCAACGCCAACCGCTCGGTCGCGACTTTGACCGGCGGCAACAAGTGCGGCGCCACCAGCATCATGATCTGGTACACCACCAGTCGTACTTCACCTTCACGGTCGAGAATCCGCTGATAGTCCAGCGAGAACAGCAATGTCATGGTGATTTGCTCCACCAGTTGCCCCAATGCCTGAGTGTCGCTGACCAACTGCCCCTGAGCCTTCAACTGTGCCAGCAATGAAGCCAGTGTGCGCTTCAACGCATTGAGCAGGTTGCGTATCCCCTTGGCCAGTTTCGGCAGGCGGCCGGCAAGGTTCGACAAGTCCTGGAACAGAAACCGGTATTGGGCCAGGCGTTCGACGATCAGGTGCAGGAACAGCCAGTAATCTTCGGGTGCCAATTCCACATCGGACGGTGGATCGAGCAAGGGCGTCAGTTCGGTCTGGAAGCGTTCGAACAGCCCCAGGATCAGCGGCTCCTTGCCGTGGAAGTGGTAGTAGAGGTTGCCGGGGCTGATGCCCATTTCGTTGGCCACCTCCATGGTGGACACGTTCGGTTCGCCCTTCTGATTGAACAACTGCAGGGCACATTCGAGAATCCGGTCGCGGGTTTTCATCCAGTCTTCTTAATGGTCGAGTCAGGCCACGGCCATTGGCGGCCGTGGTTCATTGAACGTCAGCGCACGCGCACGTAAGTACCGGGTGCCGCCTCCATCGGTGGATAGTTCTGGTTGCCGAGGGTCATCTTGGTTTCGTGTAGTGCGCCGGAGCGTTCCTGAATCCAGCTCAGCCATTGTGTCCACCAACTGCCGTCGACGCGTTTGGCGTCGTAATACCAGGCCCGCGGGTCGCTGCTCAGTTTCGGGTTCTCGACGTAGTTGGCTTTCGAGTTGTGCGGCGGGTTGAGAATGCTCTGCACATGACCGCTGCTCGACAGCACGAAGCGTCGCTCGCCACCCAGTAGCAAAGTCGAGCGATACACCGCATCCCACGGGGTGATGTGATCGTTCATGCCGGCCACGCTGAAACTGTCGACGGTGACTTTCTGCAGGTCGATCGGTGTGCCGCACACTTCCAGCCCACCCGGATGACTCAGCGGGTTGTGCTTGAAGAAGTCCAGCAGATCGCCATGAAACGCTGCCGGCAGGCGCGTGTTGTCATTGTTCCAGTAGAGGATGTCGAACGCCGGTGGCTCCTTGCCCAGCAGGTAGTTATTGACGAAGTAATTCCAGATCAAATCGTTGGGGCGCATCCAGGCAAAAACCCTGGCCATGTCGCGACCTTCCAGAACGCCCTTCTGATATGAGCGGCGCTTGGCCGCTTCCAGCGTTTGTTCGTCGACGAAGAGGGTGGCCGGGCTTTCTATCTGACTGTCGAGCAGGCTGACCAGATAGGTCGCGCTGGACACCCGCCGCAGCTGCCGCTTGGCCTGCAAGTGCCCTTGCAGCGCGGCGATGGTCAGCCCGCCGGCGCAGGCACCCATCAGGTTGACGTCGCGGGAGCCGGTAATCGCCCGGCACACATTCATCGCTTCTTCGGTGGCTTCGACGTAAGACGACAGCCCCCATTCGCGGTGACGCACATCAGGATTGCGCCAGCTGATCACGAAGGTCTGCAAGCCGTTTTTAAGGGCGAACTGGACGAAGCTGTTACTGGGGCTCAAGTCGAAAATGTAGAACTTGTTGATCTGTGGCGGCACGATCAGCAACGGCTTGGAATACTGTTTTTCGCTCATCGGCTTGTACTGGATTAGTTCCAGCAGCTCATTGCGAAACACCACGGAGCCGGTGGTGGTGGCGACTGTCTTGCCTACCTCGAATGCTTGTTTGGTGACCTGTCTGGGCAAGCCGTCGTTGTGCAGCAGATCGTCAAGCAAATGGCCGATACCCCGCACCAGGCTGTGACCGCCAGAGTTGAAGATCTCCTTGACCGCCAGCGGATTGAGCAGGGTGTTGGACGGCGCCACGGCGTCGTTGATCAAGGCAAACGCAAAGTGGGCGCGGGCGCGATCGTCCGGGCTCAGGTTGCTCTCGTCGATCCAGTTTTTGACCTCCTTCTGCCAACTCAGGTAGGCCTGCAAGCTGCGGCGATAAAAAGGGTTGAGGCTCCACGCCGGGTCGGCAAAGCGATTGTCTTGCGGATTGATCGGGTGCAGGGTTTCACCCAACAACACGCGGCCAAGCTGGCCGCCCAGCTTCAAGGCATGCCGGGCCGTGTACACCGGGTTGCGCAGGCCATGGGTGGCCAGGCTGCGCAAGGTTGAAAGCAAGTCCCGGCCGCGCAGACCGGTAACCGCACTCTGTGCGTTGATGAATGCAGCGGGAGTGGGCAAGGAGCCCTTCGCTGGTTTGTCGCGCATGAGTCAACACTCCTTCGTCATCAGGCCAAAAACAAACTCACCGAACAAATCACCATAGACGTTGTTGCGGATTGTTGCGCGGTACGACGTCCTGTCGACGCTCTTTTCCTGAACCAAAGCCGGGGCCGGTCAACTGCCCGATGGCGCCGGATGCGGATGCATCACAGCGCGCTGACGTTCCTCTTCGAGAAACTTCATGATGATCGGTGCCACCGCTTCGGCCCGGGTAATCAAGAACAGATGCCCGTCGTCGATGATGTGCAATTGGGCATTGGGAATTCGCCAGGCCAGCATGCGCATATTGATCAGCGGGATCAGTGGGTCGTCGTCGCCGGCCAGCACCAGGGTCGGCTGTTGGATCTTGTGCAGCCAGTGAATGCTGGTCCAGCCAAACCCGGCGAACAGCTGCCAGTAGTAGCCCAGTTTGCCTGCCGAGCGAACCCGCGCGGCGTGACTGGCCGCCAGGGTTGGATCGCGACGGAACGAGCCGCCATAGATCATCGGCGCGATGCGAATCACATGGGACGGCTGGATGTAGCGTCGTGGGCTGGCCATCATCCACAGCACTTTCGGTTTACCCGGTACCATCACTGTGCCGGCCGCCGTGGCTGCCAGCACCAGCTTCTTGCAGCGCTCGGGATAGTCATAGGCAAATTGCTGCGCCAGGGCGCCACCCCATGACACGCCGATCACATTGACCTGCCCGTAATCGAGATAGTCGAGCATTCGCGCGGTCAGTTTCGCCAGGCCCGAAAAGCGATACGGCCGGCTGGGAGTGGATGAGCCGCCGACACCGGGTACGTCGAAGGCGATGACTTCCAGGTCCGGATCCAGCGCCTGGACGAACGGAAATATCAGCTCCAGGTTGGCGCCGATGCCGTTGAAAATCAGCAAGGGCGTCAAGTGAGGCTTGCCGGGGCGTACCGCGGTGCGGAGGGTCTGCCCATCCAGGTTGACGGTACGGAATACGAACGGTTGCGGCATGCACGAAGCCCTGTAGGTTTTAAACGCTGATCGGGCCATCCCGGGCCGTCGCAGAATGTTCGAGGCTGGCCTCGAGGCTGATTAATGACAATCGCGGCACCTCCCAGTGCCGCGGACTGCGAGTTGTTTGAAGCTCAACGTTCGTGCACATACGTGCCTGGCGACGCCTCACCCGCGGGATAGGCCTTGTTGCCAAGGTTGGCGGGGGACTTCTTCAGTTTGCCCGAGCGTTCGGCCTGCCACGCCTGCCAATGCAACCACCAGGAGTCGGTGTGCTTGGTGGAGTTTTCCATCCAGTCCTCGGCCTTGACCGGCATGTCGGTGCTGGTCATGTAGCGTGCTTTCGGATTGCCCGGCGGGTTCAGAATGCTCTGGATATGTCCGCTGCTGGACAGCACGAACTCGACCTTGCCGCCGAACAGTTGTGCCGACTTGTAGCAGGACTTCCACGGGGTGATGTGATCGTTGGTGCCGGCCAGGGAAAAGATGTCGGCATCGACCTGTTTGAGGTCGATCGGTGTGCCGCACACTTCCAGTGCATTGGGGCGGATCAGTGGGTTGTTTTTGAACATCTCGATCAGGTCGCCGTGGAAAGCGGCCGGCAGGCGAGTGGTGTCGTTGTTCCAGAACAGAATGTCGAACACCGGTGGCTCGTTGCCCAACAGGTAGTTGTTGACCCAGTAGTTCCAGATCAAGTCGTTGGGACGCATCCAGGCGAAGACTTTCGCCATGTCGCGACCTTCCAGCACACCGGCCTGGTAGGAATGGCGCTTGGCGGCTTCGAGGGTCTGTTCGTCGACGAACAGGGCCACGTCGCTGTCGAGGGTGGTGTCGAGCACGCTGACCAGCAGTGTGAGAGCGTTGACTTTCTTTTCGCCGATCGCTGCGTAATGACCCAGCAGGGCAGTGCAGGTGATGCCGCCGGAGCAGGCGCCGAGCATGTTCACGTCTTTGCTGCCGGTGATCGCGGTGACCACGTCGACCGCTTCCTTGAGCGCTTCGATGTAGGTCGACAGACCCCACTCGCGTTGTTCCTTGGTCGGGTTGCGCCAGCTGACGATGAACGTCTGCATGTTGTTGCGCAGGCAGAAGCGCGCCAGGCTCTTGTCCGGACTGAGGTCGAAAACATAGAACTTGTTGATTTGCGGCGGCACCACCAGCAGTGGGCGTTCATGCACTTGCTCGGTGATCGGCTTGTACTGGATCAGCTCCAGCACGTCGTTGCGAAAGACCACCGCGCCTTCGGTCACACCCAGGCTCTTGCCGACTTCGAACGCGCCCATGTTGACCTGGCTCGGCATCCCGCCGTTGTGGATCAGATCCTTGGCCAGATGGGAGAGGCCGTCGAGCAGGCTTTTGCCACCGGTTTCGAAGAAGCGTTTGACCGCCGCCGGGTTGGCTGCCGTGTTGGTCGGGGCCATGGCTTCGGTCATGAGGTTGATCACGAAATGCCCGCGAGCGACGTCCTTGGGCGAGAGATTGCTCTTATCGATCCAGGTGTGGAGCTCCTTGCGCCACGCCAGATAAGTTTGCAAATAACGTTTGTAGAGAGGGTTCTGGCTCCAGGCCGGGTCGAGGAAACGGCGGTCGTCGCTTTGCGGTTGAAGCTCGGATTTTCCGAACAGCACGTTCTTGAGTTCGATGCCGAAATGGGCGACGTGCCTGGCACTGTGGATGGGTTGTCTGATGGCCTGGGTCAGCACCATTCGGGCAGAGCCCAGTAGATCCTTTCTACGCAGCCCAACAACAGGATTCAGTCCCAAGGTATTTTCTGAAGCCTGGAATTTCAGGTCATCGTTTTGCTTGATACTCATCTACGACGCTCCATTGTCCTGAGGCGAGTACCTGAGCCCAGCTGTGTAGTCACACAGCAAACGCCAGGTACTACTGCTCGGGGTGACCGTTAATTGCGCATAGCTACAAATGCACGGAACTTGCCAGCTCCATTGGTTACCCGAGTTTAATTTTTTTCGCAAGCGGGCCAATCGTTGACCCGGCAGCCAAGCATTCAAACAGATGGAATTAGAAAATGCCCTCTAAATACCTCGAGGCCTGACCTAGAGCATCAGCTTGACGACCGACTCGTTCGGATCACGGGTCTTTCCAGCCGCTTTGAGTTCGGCAAGATAATCGTTCCACAGATCCTCTTGGCGCACCGCCAACTGGTACAGATATTCCCAGGTGAACAGGCCGCTGTCGTGGCCGTCGTCGAAGGTCAATTTCAGTGCGTACTGACCGGCTGGTTCGACCTTGCTCAGGCCTACGCCGATCTTGCCAAATTGCAGGATAGGTTTGCCGTGGCCCTGGACCTCGGCGGAAGGAGAGTGCACACGAAGGAATTCTGCGGGCAGGTGATACTCCTCGCCGGACGCGTATTTGAGCGTCAGGGTTTTCGAGGCTTTGTGCAGTTTGATGTCGGTGGGGAGTTGGGTCGTCATGGGGCCGATCTTCCGTTTGTATGAAGGCCCTGTGTCGGCGGGTGATCTGTGGCGAGGGAGCTTGCTCCCGCTCGGCTGCGTAGCAGTCGTAAATCCGGCGAATGAGGTCTTGTAGATAAACCGCATTCACCGACTTTGGGGCCGCTTCGCGACCCAGCGGGAGCAAGCTCCCTCGCCACGGAAGCCCGCTCACACAGAATGAGACCTACAGGATATAACGGGACAGGTCTTCGTTCTGCGCCAATTCGCCCAAGTGGCTGTTGACGTAATCGGCATCGATCAGGATCGCCTTTTCGTCATGGGTGCTGGCCAGATCGCCGGCGCTGAACGACACCTCTTCAAGCAGACGCTCCAGCAAGGTGTGCAGGCGACGGGCGCCGATGTTCTCGGTCTTCTCGTTGACCTGCCAGGCAATCTCGGCAATACGCTTGATGCCGTCCGGCTGGAACTCGATGAGCAGGCCTTCGGTTTTCAGTAGCGCGCAATACTGCTCGGTGAGAGAGGCATGCGGTTCGCTGAGGATACGCTCGAAATCTTCCGGGCTCAGGGCCTTGAGTTCGACCCGAATCGGCAGGCGACCTTGCAGCTCCGGCACCAGATCACTCGGCTTGCTCAGGTGGAATGCGCCAGAGGCGATGAACAGGATGTGGTCGGTCTTGACCATGCCCAGTTTGGTGTTGACGGTGCAGCCTTCGATCAGCGGCAGCAAGTCGCGCTGTACGCCTTCACGGGATACGTCGACGCCACCGGTATTGCCGCGCTTGGCGACCTTGTCGATTTCGTCGATGAACACGATGCCGTGCTGTTCGACAGCTTCCAGCGCCTTGGCCTTCAACTCTTCTTCGTTGACCAGGCGACCGGCTTCTTCGTCGCGAACCAGTTTCAGCGCTTCCTTGACCTTGAGCTTGCGGCTCTTGCGCTTGCCCTTGCCCATGTTGGCGAACAGGCTCTGCAACTGGTTGGTCATTTCTTCCATGCCCGGTGGCGCGGAGATATCGACGCCGGTGATTTCGGCGACTTCGATTTCGATCTCCTTGTCGTCCAGCTGACCTTCACGCAGGCGCTTGCGGAACAGCTGGCGGGTGTTGGAGTCCTGGGCCGGGGCGGCGTCTTCGTTGCTGAAACCCATGCGTGCCGGTGGCAGCAAGGCGTCGAGGATGCGTTCTTCGGCGGCGTCTTCGGCGCGGTGGCGAACCTTGGTCATTTCCTGTTCGCGCAGCAGTTTGATCGCGGCATCAGCCAGATCGCGAATGATCGACTCGACGTCGCGGCCGACGTAGCCGACTTCGGTGAACTTGGTTGCTTCGACTTTGATGAACGGTGCGTTGGCGAGTTTGGCCAGGCGGCGGGCGATCTCGGTTTTACCGACGCCGGTCGGGCCGATCATCAGAATGTTCTTGGGGGTGACTTCGACGCGCAGCTCTTCGGGCAGCTGCATCCGGCGCCAGCGGTTGCGCAAGGCAATGGCGACGGCGCGTTTGGCATCGTCCTGGCCGATGATATGGCGATTGAGTTCGTGGACGATTTCACGGGGGGTCATGGGCATAGTAATTGGCGGTCCTCAAGCAAAAGTGAGCCGTGGCGCTAGGCCAAGACAGGCTTACTCAGCGAGATCCTGCTCCTCGATGGTGATGTTGTGGTTGGTGAACACGCAGATGTCGCCAGCGATGCCCAAAGCGGTTTCGACGATTTCCCGGGCCGACAGGTCGGTCTTTTTCAACAGCGCGCTGGCCGCAGCCTGGGCGTAGCCGCCGCCGGAACCCATGGCGATCAGGCCTTCTTCAGGCTCAACCACGTCACCGTTGCCGGTGATGATCAGAGAAGCATCCTTGTTGGCGACCGCGAGCATGGCTTCGAGGCGGCTGAGGGAGCGGTCAGTGCGCCATTCTTTGGCGAGTTCGACAGCGGCGCGAACCAGGTGGCCCTGATGTTTTTCGAGTTGGCCTTCAAAACGTTCGAAGAGGGTGAAGGCGTCAGCGGTAGCCCCGGCAAAACCGGCGATAACCTGACCGTGGTACAGGCGGCGAACTTTCTTCGCGTTGCCTTTCATCACGGTATTGCCGAGCGAAACCTGGCCGTCGCCGCCCATGACGACTTTGCCGTGGCGGCGAACTGAAACGATGGTGGTCAAGGGAGAGTCTCCACGCAGCGGGGCGAAAATGCCTTATGCCAACTCATATGGGGGTGGTGGAGCGTTTTTCAACTGTAGGACGCGGCGGGGGACGAGCGGTGTGTCATTTGCGAAGGCGGGTGCAAGTGAATCCCTGTGGCGAGGGAGCTTGTCGGATCGCCGCACCGTCCCGTTCGGCTGCAAAGCAGTCGTACATCCGGCCATCGCGGTTTGTCTGGCATACCGCGATGGCCGGATTGGGAGTGCTTCGCACTCCAGCGGGAGCAAGCTCCCTCGCCACAAAAGCAGATTGCTTCTGCCAGTACAGTGGGATCAGCGGCTCTGGCGTTGTTGTAACAACAGGTTACTGAAGCCGCTGCCCGCCAATTGTTTCTGGGCGGTGGTCAGTTGTTCACGGTTGCTGAACGGGCCGACCAGCACCCGGTACCAGGTCTCGTCTTTCACCGTGCCGGATTCAACCGCCACGGCCTGACCCAGCAGGATGATCTGCGCCCGAACCTTGTCGGCATCGGCTTGCTTGCGGAACGAACCGGCCTGCAGGAAGAACTTGGTCACCGGCGCCGCTTTAGCCACCGGTGGCGCTGGCGGCGGAGTGATGCCGGCCAATGCCGCCTGAGCCCGGGCGGTGTCGATCTTCGCCGCTTCCGCAGGCGTCACCGGCGTGGTCGGCACGGCCGGCACCTGTGGCGTCGGCAGGGTTTTCTCCGGTACCGCATCCGGCGGCACGATCACTTCCGATTCCGGCAGCAAGGTGTAGAAGTCGTACTTCGGCTTCACCGGTTGCGTCGGGCTCGGCGGGGTCTTGTTGGCTTCGGCGATCTTGGTCGCTTTCTGCTGTTGCTCGACCTTCTCGCGCTTGACGCTGTCACTGCCCTTGCCCGGCTCCAGCTTCATCAGGAACACAATGAACGCGCCGACCGTCAGGCCGATGGCCATCCACAGCCAGCCCGGGATCGGTTGCTTTGCAGGAGCTTGGTAACGGCTGGCGCCACGCTTGGGTGCAGGTTTTTTCTTGGCAGCCAACTTACATACGCTCCAGAGTTTCCAGACCCAAGAGTTCCAGGCCTTGCTTGAGAGTGCGGCCGGTCAACGCAGCAAGGCGCAGACGGCTCTGCATTTGCGCCGGGGTGTCGGCGCCGAGGATCGGGCAGTTCTCGTAGAAACTGGAGAACAGGCCGGCAACATCGTACAGGTAGGTGCAGAGAATGTGCGGCGTGCCTTTGTCGGACACGTTATTCAGGATTTCGCCGAACTGCGCCAGTTTCGCCGCCAGCTCATGTTCGTGCGGCGCTTCGAGGACGATTTGCCCTTCGACTTCGCTGAAGTCCTTGCCGAGCTTGCGGAACACGCCGGCCACTCGGGTGTAGGCGTACAGCAGGTACGGTGCGGTGTTGCCTTCGAAGTTCAGCATCAGGTCGAAGTTGAAGCTGTAGTCGCTGGTGCGGTGCTTGGACAGGTCGGCGTACTTCACCGCGCCAATGCCCACGACCTTGGCGATGTTGCGCAGCTCGTCTTCGGCCAACTCCGGGTTCTTCTCCTTCACCAGCGTGTAGGCGCGTTCCTGGGCTTCGGTCAGCAGGTCGATCAGCTTCACGGTGCCGCCGTCACGGGTCTTGAACGGACGGCCGTCGGCGCCGTTCATGGTGCCGAAGCCCATGTGCTCCATTTCCATCGGATGGGTCACGAAGCCGGCCTGACGCGCGACCTGGAATACCTGCTGGAAGTGCAGGGCCTGGCGCTGGTCAACGAAGTACAGCGCGCGATCGGCTTTCAGCACGCCGCTGCGGTAGCGCACGGCCGCCAGGTCGGTGGTGGCATAGAGGTAGCCGCCGTCGGCCTTGACGATGATCACTGGCAGCGGTTCGCCCTCGGCGTTCTTGAACTCGTCGAGGAACACGCACTGGGCGCCGTTGCTCTCGACCAGCATGCCCTTGGCCTTGAGGTCGTTGACCACGTTGATCAGGTCGTCGTTATAGGCGCTTTCACCCATCACGTCGGCCATGGTCAGTTTGACGTTCAGCAGCTCGTAGATTTTCTGGCAGTGGGACAGCGAGATGTCCTTGAACTTGGTCCACAGGGCCAGGCAGTCCGGGTCGCCGGCTTGCAGCTTGACCACCAGGCCACGGGCGCGGTCGGCGAACTCTTCGGACTCGTCGAAGCGCTGTTTGGCGGCGCGGTAGAAGTTTTCCAGGTCCGACAGTTCGTCGCTGGTGATCGGATTTTCCTGCAGATAAGCCATCAGCATGCCGAACTGGGTGCCCCAGTCGCCGACATGGTTCTGACGGATCACTGTATCGCCGAGGAACTCCAGCACCCGCGCCACACCGTCGCCGATGATGGTCGAGCGCAAGTGGCCGACGTGCATCTCCTTGGCCAGGTTTGGTGCGGACAGGTCAACCACGGTGCGCTGCACCGGGCCGGCCTTGCGTACGCCGATGTGGTCGTCAGCCAGGGCTGCGTCCAGGCGGGTCGCCAGGGCTTGGGTGTTCTGGAAGAAGTTCAGGAAGCCAGGGCCGGCAATTTCGGCTTTGGAGACGTTTTCGTCAGCCGGCAGCGCGGCGATGATTTTCTCGGCCAGGTCACGGGGCTTCATGCCGGCCGGTTTGGCCAGCATCATCGCGATGTTGCTGGCGAAGTCGCCGTGAGTCTTGTCACGGGAGTTTTCCACCTGGATCGCCGGCGACAGGCCTTCAGGCAACACACCTTCGTTGACGAGTTGGGTGATGGCTTGTTGGATCAGCTGGCGAATGGTGTCTTTCATGGTCTTCTCTTTCGACCGCAGGCGCGGCGGCGCTTCAGTGCGCTAGTGGAAAAACTGGGCATTATCCGTTGCGAAGACGGGCTTGCCAACTATAGCGGGCAGGTTATGGATATGTGGTGACTATTCGACCGCTATCGCGGGCTTGCTCGCGAAAGCAACCTTCCAATCAATACAAATCCACAGGGTCGACATCCAAAGACCAACGCACTGCCCGCCCACTGGGCATCTGCTCCAAAGCCAGCAACCAACTGCTCAACAATCGATGCAGTGGCGCCCGGGCCGTGGCTTGCAGCAATAACTGTGCGCGATAGCGCCCGGCTCGGCGCTCCATCGGTGCCGGAACCGGCCCCAGCAACTCGATGCCGGTCAGATGCTGTTCGGTCAGCAGTCGTTCGGCCTCACTGCACGCTTCATCGAGGAACCCTTCGGCCTGCCCCGGTTTGTGCGCTTCGGCCCGCAGCAGCGCGAGATGCGCAAATGGCGGCAACCCGGCGGAGCGGCGCTCGCTCAGCGCCTGTTCGGCGAAGGCGAAGTAGCCCTGTTCGGTCAGTTGCACCAGCAGCGGGTGGTCCGCCAGGTGCGTCTGGATAATCACTTTGCCCGGTTCTTCGGCCCGCCCCGCGCGCCCGGCGACCTGCACGATCAACTGCGCCATGCGCTCGCTGGCGCGGAAGTCGCCAGAGAACAACCCGCCGTCGGCATCGAGAATCGACACCAGGGTCACCCGAGGGAAGTGGTGCCCTTTGGCAAGCATCTGTGTGCCGACCAGAATGCACGGCTGGCCTTTCTGGATGGTCGCGAACAACTGATTCATCGCGTCTTTGCGTGAAGTACTGTCGCGGTCGACCCGCAGCACCGGGACGTCCGGAAACAGAATCCCCAAGCGTTCCTCGGCACGCTCGGTGCCGGCGCCCACGGGCCGCAAATCGACCTTGCCGCACTTTGGGCAATGCCGAGGCACGCGCTCGACGTAGCCACAATGATGGCAACGCAATTCGCCCGAGCGCTGGTGCACGGTCATTCGCGCGTCGCAACGCTGGCATTCGGACATCCAGCCGCAATCGTGGCAGAGCAGTGTCGGGGCGAACCCTCGACGGTTGAGGAACACCAGCACCTGCTGGCCGGCGGCGAGGGTCTGACCGATGGCTTGCTGCATCGGCCCGGAAATGCCGCTGTCCAGTGGACGACTTTTCACGTCCAGGCGCAGGAAGCGCGGTTGCTTGGCACCACCGGCGCGCTCATTCAGGCGCAGCAGGCCGTAACGACCGGTGTAGGCGTTTTGCAGGCTTTCCAGCGAAGGCGTGGCGGAGCCGAGGACAATCGGGATGTTTTCCTGCCGGGCGCGAACCAGCGCCAGGTCGCGGGCGTGGTAGCGCAAGCCTTCCTGCTGTTTATAGGAGCCGTCGTGCTCTTCATCGATGATGATCAGGCCGGGGTTCTTCATCGGCGTGAACAGCGCCGAACGGGTGCCGATAATAATGTCGGCTTCGCCATCCCGGGCGGCCAGCCAGGCGTCCAGGCGCTCGCGGTCGTTGACGGCGGAGTGGATCAGTGCGATGCGTGCATTGAAGCGCTGTTCGAAGCGCGCCAGGGTTTGCGGGCCGAGGTTGATCTCCGGGATCAGCACCAGGGCTTGCTTGCCGGCCTCGAGGGTTTCGCGGATCAGTTGCAAATAGACTTCGGTCTTGCCGCTGCCGGTGACGCCGGCCAGCAGGAACGCGTGATAACTGTCGAACCCGGCGCGAATCGCTTCATAAGCGGCGCGCTGCTCCGGGTTGAGCGGCAATTCCGGTTGTGCCAGCCAGTGTTCGTGGCGAGCGCCGGGCGCGTGCCTGCGGATGTCTACCTGCACCAGATCCTTGGCCAACAACAGATCGAGGCTGTCCTTGCTCAGCATCAGTTTGCTCAGCAACTGATGGGCGACGCCATGGGGATGTTGCGCCAGGGTCGCCAGGGCTTCGCGCTGCCTTGGGGCGCGGGCGATGCGCGGGTCATCGAGGCTGGCGCCGGGCGCGGCGGACCAGAACCGCTCCTGACGGGCTTCGGCCAGTTCACCCTGACGCAGCAACACCGGCAGCGCCCAGCTCAACGTGTCGCCGAGGCTGTGCTGATAATACTGGGACGTCCACAGGCACAGCTTGAACAGCGCGGGTGGCAGCGGCGGTACGGCATCGAGCAGGGCCAGCGCCGGTTTGAGCTTTTCTGTCGGGACTTCGCTGTGGTCGGTGATCTCCACCAGAATCCCGATCATCTCCCGCCGGCCGAACGGCACCCGCAAACGCATGCCCGGGTGTAACTGGGCGCGCAGGACTCCAGCCGGGGCGCGATAGTCGAACAGGCGGCGCAGGGGCGAAGGCAGGGCGAGGCGCAGAATGGCGTTGGGCACGCGATTGTTTACTCGGTGAAGGGGTGATGAAGAAGGCCGGGAGCCTAGCAGACGGTCGGATTTGTGTCCTCCATCAGGAAAGCGTTCAAGTGTTGACGAGTGGATTTTAATGCCAGGCAAGGCGCTACGACGACTCATAGCGCGCTATGGGGAGGAGTAGCAACGCAGCATGGCGTTAAAAGACGCCGTCAACATTGAACAGTCTTTCCTGATGGAGGGCACCCACGACAGCTTGCGTGTTTGCAAAGGTCTGGTAGAATCCGCGGCCTAATTACGTGCGGTATTCAACAATAGTGTTGGGTGGCGGCACGCTAGCCTGAGGAAGACACCATGAAAGCTGATATCCATCCAGAATACCCAGCAGTTGCTGTTACCTGCAGCTGCGGCAACAAGTTCGAAACCCGTTCGACCTACGGCAAAGCCCTGGCGATCGACGTTTGCAACGAATGCCACCCGTTCTACACCGGTAAGCAAAAGACTCTGGACACTGGCGGCCGCGTTCAGCGTTTCGCAGACCGTTTCGGTGCTTTCGGCGCGAAAAAGGCCTAAGGCCGATCAACTTGGGAAGCCGTTACGGTTTTTCCATGCTGATGAAAAAGGCGTCCCTCGCGGGCGCCTTTTTTATGTCTGCGATTTGGCTTTCCGCTGCCCAGGCCTTCTGCCCGGCGCCGAGCGGGCTGACGCCGGTCGCAGTCCAGCGGGTGGTGGATGGCGACACCTTGCGTCTGAGCGATGGGCGCAGTGTGCGCATGATCGGTTTGAACACGCCGGAGCTGGGCAAGCAGGGTCGTTCCGACGAGCCGTTCGCCGAGGCCGCGCGCAAACGCCTGGAAACCCTGGTGGCCGCCAGCGACGGGCGGGTCGGTTTGCTGCCGGGTAAAGAAGGCAAGGACCATTACGGCCGCACCCTGGCCCATGTCTACAGCGTCGATGGCGCCAACCTCGAAGCGCAGATGCTTGCTGAAGGTCTCGGTTTTCAGGTCGCGGTAGCGCCGAACGTCGATTTGGTCGGCTGCCAGCAGGCGGCGGAACGCAGTGCTCGTCAGGCCGGCCTCGGGCTGTGGCGACAGTCACCTGTACTGAAAGCGGAGCAGATCAACGCGTCCGGCTTCGCCGTGCTCAGTGGTCGTGTGAGCAAGGTTCAGCGCAATCGCGGCGGGGTTTGGATCGAGTTGCAGGATTCAGTTGTGTTGCGGGTTGCACCCAATTTGCTGGGGCAATTCGATGGCGCGTCGCTTGAGAAGCTCAAAGGCAAGCAAATCGAGGCTCGTGGCTGGGTCGTGGATCGTTCGCGCCGTGGCGGGCTGAAGCCCGGGCAGGCACGCTGGCTTTTGCCGCTGACCGATCCGGCGATGTTGCAGGTCGCGCCGCAAGAAAAATTGTAGACATTTATTCTGTAGATTGTGAACAGTCTATCCCTTGTATTCCGTGGCTCTTGGCCCAAAGTCGTAGGGCAGGGCGCTTGACAGGGGTGACTGGTCAGTCTTGTGGGGACTTTGCGACACGAGTATCCTCGGCGGTCCGTCTGTCCAACAGTAAAAAGCGGAATGCCCACATGTCTGATTTGAAAACTGCCGCTCTCGAATATCACGCCAATCCTCGTCCAGGGAAGCTGAGTGTCGAGCTCACCAAGGCCACTGCTACCGCCCGCGACCTGTCGCTGGCCTACAGCCCCGGCGTAGCCGAACCGGTACGCGAAATCGCCCGCGATCCTGAACTGGCCTACAAATACACCGGCAAAGGCAACCTGGTTGCAGTCATTTCCGATGGCACCGCGATTCTGGGCCTGGGTAACCTCGGTCCATTGGCTTCCAAGCCGGTGATGGAAGGTAAAGGTGTTCTGTTCAAGCGCTTCGCCGGCATCGACGTGTTCGACATCGAAGTCGATTCCGAAAGCCCGCAAGCCTTCATCGACACCGTCAAGCGTATCTCCATCACCTTCGGTGGCATCAACCTGGAAGACATCAAGGCACCTGAGTGCTTTGAAATCGAACGCGCTCTGATCGAGCAGTGCGACATTCCGGTATTCCACGATGACCAGCACGGTACCGCGATCGTGACCGCTGCCGGCATGATCAACGCCCTGGAAATCGCCGGTAAAACCCTGCCGGAAGCCAAGATCGTCTGCCTGGGCGCCGGTGCTGCCGCCATCTCCTGCATGAAATTGCTGGTGAGCATGGGCGCCAACATCGAGAACATCTACATGGTTGACCGTACCGGTGTGATCCACTCCGGCCGTGATGACCTGAACCAGTACAAGGCCGTCTTCGCTCACGCGACCGACAAGCGCACCCTGGCTGACGCACTGGAAGGCGCCGACGTGTTTGTTGGCCTGTCCGGCCCGAACCTGCTGAGCGCTGAAGGCCTGAAATCCATGGCGGCCAACCCGATCGTATTCGCATGCTCGAACCCGGATCCGGAAATCTCCCCGGAACTGGCGCACGCCACTCGCAACGACGTGATCATGGCCACCGGCCGTTCGGACTACCCGAACCAGGTCAACAACGTACTGGGCTTCCCGTTCATCTTCCGTGGCGCGCTGGACGTTCGCGCCAAGCGCATCAACGAAGAAATGAAAGTGGCTGCTGCCAACGCCCTGCGTGAGCTGGCCAAGCTGCCAGTGCCTCAGGAAGTGTGCGATGCCTACGGCGGCATCAAGCTGGAATTCGGTCGTGAGTACATCATCCCGAAACCAATGGATGCCCGTCTGATCACCCTGATCTCCGATGCCGTGGCCAAGGCTGCAATCGAGACCGGCGTGGCGACCCTGCCGTATCCGAAGAACTACCCGCTGAAAAGCGTGGATGACGTGTTCAACGGCTAAGCCGTTGTAGCGCTTCAACCAAAGGCCCCGGCTCATTCTGAGTCGGGGCTTTTTTGTATCTGAGTGGTTTGCAGGCAGGCAATAAAAAGCCCCGCACTTCTTTCGAAGGCGGGGCTTTTTGGTGTTGCGGCGATCAGAACAAATCGATCGGCGCCGCTTCGTCCGCTGGTAGCGGGCTGCCCGGCACATTGCCGTTACCCAGCTCGTTCACCGACGGTGGCGTATCTTCGGCCTTGAACAGCTCAAAGTAGGCGCCTGGCGTGCTTGGGGTGGCTGCACGACCGCTGACCGGGTCGACCCGCAGGCTAAGGATGCCTTCAGGTTCCGGCTGGGTATGGGCTGGCTTGCCTTTGAGGGCAGCGCCCATGTAGTTCATCCAGATCGGCAGGGCGACGGTGCCGCCGAACTCGCGTTTACCCAGGCTTTCCGGTTGGTCGAAGCCGGTCCAGACGGTGGTCACGTAATCGGCGTTGTAGCCGGAGAACCAGGCGTCCTTGGATTCGTTGGTGGTGCCGGTCTTGCCCGCAATGTCACTGCGGCCCAAGGCCAGCGCACGACGGCCAGTACCGAGTTTGATCACGTCCTCAAGCATGCTGTTGAGGATGTAGGTGGTGCGACCATCGATGATACGTTCGGCCACCGCTGGCGCTTGTGACACTGGCTGGGCGCCCGGCGCTTCGCCTGGGATGGCGTTGACGGTGAAGGTATTGGCGGCCGGCACGGCGATGCCGTCGCTGACTACGTTGCCTTTCGGAACGCTCGGCGGGTTGGCAACGAACAGTGTGTCGCCGTTGCGGCTTTCAATCTTGTCGATGATATACGGGGAAATCTTGTAGCCGCCGTTGGCGAAGGTGCTCCAGCCAGTGGCGATCTCCATTGGCGTCAGGGTCGCGGTGCCCAATGCCAGGGACAGGTTGCGTGGCAGGTCCTGCTTGTTGAAGCCGAACTTGCTGATGTAGTCGATGGTGCGGTCGACGCCCAGCGCTTGCAGCAGGCGGATCGATACCAGGTTGCGCGACTTGTAGAGCGCTTCACGCATGCGGATAGGGCCGAGGAAGGTGTTGGTGTCGTTCTTCGGGCGCCAGACCTTGTCCAGGTACTCGTCGACGAACACGATCGGTGCGTCGTTCACCAGGCTGGCGGCGGTGTAGCCGTTATCCAGGGCGGCACTATAGACGAACGGCTTGAAGCTCGAACCTGGCTGGCGCTTGGCCTGCATGGCGCGGTTGTAGTTGCTCTGCTCGAAGGCAAAACCGCCGACCAGGGAACGAATGGCACCGTTCTGCGGATCGAGGGACACCAGTGCGCCCTGGGCCTGCGGAATCTGGCTGAATTTGAGCGAATTGTCCGGCTGACGTTGTACGCGAATCAGATCGCCGACCTGCGCGACGTCCGACGGCTGCTTCGGATTGGCGCCCATGCTGTTGGTGTTCAGGAACGGACGGGCCCACTTCATGGTGTCCCAGGCAACGTGTTCTTCGCCGGTGCGGGTCAGCACCTGCACGCCGTTCTTGTCGACCTGGGTCACGATCGCCGGCTCCAGGCTGCTGATGGTCCGCTGCTTGGTCAGTTCCTGGGTCCAGGCCTCTCGGGTTTTACCCGGCAGGCGTGACTCGGGGCCGCGATAACCGTGCCGTTGATCGTAGGTCATCAAGCCTTCGTGAACCGCGCTGTTGGCCATTTCCTGCAAATCGCTCGGCACCGTGGTGGTGACGCGGAAACCTTCGGTGTACGCATCGCTGCCATAGCGACCGACCATTTCGGCGCGGGCCATTTCGGCGACGTACGGTGCGTTCACTTCCGGAGTCGGCACGTGATAGCTGGCGTTCAGCGGTTCGTTGATCGCCGCGGTGTAGTCGGCTTCGGTGATCTTGCCGAGCTTGTACATGCGCCCCAGGATCCAGTCGCGACGCTCCTTGCTGCGGGCCGGGTTGGCCAGCGGGTTGAAGCGCGACGGGGCTTTTGGCAGACCGGCGATCATCGCCATCTGCGCCAGGCTGACGTCACGAATCGACTTGCCGTAATAGACCTGCGCCGCTGCCTCGATGCCATAGGCGCGGTTGCCCAGATAAATCTTGTTGACGTACAGCTCGAGGATTTCGTCCTTGGTCAGCTGCCGTTCGATCTGCAGGGCCAGGAGGATTTCGGTGGTTTTGCGCGAGAAGCTGCGTTCGCTGCTCAGGAAGAAGTTCTTCGCCACCTGCATGGTGATGGTGCTGCCGCCGGACTGAATGTGTCCGCTCTTTACCAGCTGGGTGGCGGCACGCATCAGGCTGCTGGGATCGACGCCGTAGTGGTTGGCGAAATTGTCGTCTTCAGCACTTAGTAACGCATTAATGAAATTGGGGGGAATGTCGGCGAAACGGATCGGCGTACGGCGCATTTCGCCAAATTCTGCGATCAACTTGTTGTCGCTGCTGTACACCCGCAAAGGAATCTGCAACTGAATGCTTCTCAGCGCCTCCACAGATGGCAATCCAGGGCTAAGGTAAAGAAAGGCGCCGCTCAGACCCAGGAGCAGTCCGCAGAAAACGGCGACGATGGACCAACCGAAGAATTTCAGCAGACGAATCAAGGCTTTTGGATATCCAGGGCAAAGAATGAATTAGGCATCAGGGTTCAGGCTATAAAGAGAATGACCCGCGCTTGCAGTGAAAGCGGAAAAACGCTCGGCATTATAAGCATTTTTCCGCAGGGAGCGTCATTTGCGCTTCTGTCAAGACGGGGGGTATTGAACGCAATGGATATTACAGAGTCCGTAACTCACGGATAGTCATAGGGAATTGGTAGTGCTAGGACTCTTCAATAAAAAAACCAATGCGCTTCTGGGGATCGACATCAGCTCTACGTCGGTGAAGCTGTTGGAGTTAAGCCGCCAAGGCGACCGTTATCGGGTCGAGGCCTATGCGGTCGAGCCGCTGCCCGCCAGTGCCGTGGTCGAAAAAAATATTGCCGAGCTCGAAGGCGTGGGGCAGGCCCTTGCGCGCGTGCTGCTTAAGGCCAAAACCAGTCAGAGGAACGTCGCCGTGGCGGTCGCCGGCTCGGCGGTGATCACCAAGACCATCGAGATGGACGCCGGTCTTTCCGACGACGAGATGGAAAACCAACTGAAGATCGAGGCCGATCAGTACATCCCGTATCCGCTGGATGAAGTGGCGATCGACTTTGAAGTGCAGGGCGCGTCAGTGCGCAACCCCGAGCGGGTCAATGTGCTGCTGGCCGCCTGTCGCAAGGAAAACGTCGAGGTTCGTGAAGCCGCCCTGGCCCTGGCCGGGCTGACCGCGCGAGTAGTCGATGTCGAAGCCTATGCCCTGGAGCGAGCGTTCGGCTTGCTGGCAACCCAGCTGGCCGCCTCTCAGGAGCATCTGACCGTGGCGGTAGTCGATATCGGCGCCACCATGACCACCCTGAGCGTGTTGAATAATGGGCGGATCATCTACACCCGCGAACAATTGTTCGGCGGCCGACAACTGACGGAAGAAATCCAGCGCCGTTATGGCCTGACGGTCGAGCAGGCAGGGTTGGCGAAGAAACAGGGCGGTTTGCCGGACGATTACGTCAGTGAGGTCTTGCAGCCGTTTCGGGATGCGTTGGTGCAACAAGTATCGCGCTCATTGCAGTTTTTCTTTGCCTCCGGCCAATACAGCTCGGTCGATCACATTCTCCTGGCCGGCGGCACTGCCTCGGTCCCAGGGCTGGATCGGTTGATCGAGCAGCGTCTGGGTACGCCGACCCAGGTCGCTAACCCATTCTCCGACATGACCCTGAGCAGCAGGGTCAACGCCAGTGCCCTGGCGAGCGATGCGCCGGCACTGATGATCGCCTGCGGGCTGGCCCTCAGGAGTTTCGACTGATGGCACGGATCAATCTTTTACCCTGGCGTGAAGAGTTGCGCGAAGCGCGGCGCAAACGCTTTTTGCTGGCGTTGGCCGGTGTGCTGGCAGGGTCGGTGGGGGCACTGCTGATCACGGACCAGGTCATTAACAGCGCCATTGATCGACAAGTCGCGCGTAACGATTACATCGCCAAGCAGATTGCCGTGGTCGACGAACGGATCAAACAGATCAGCGATCTGAAGGCTCGTCGCCAGCAGCTCGTTGAGCGTATGCGCATCATCCAGGACCTGCAAGGCAACCGGCCGATCAGCGGGAGGATCTTCGATCAGTTGGCGCGCACCTTGCCGGACGGCGTGTATTTCACCGAAGTGAAAATGGTCGGCAAGACCTTGTCCATCACCGGCGCGGCGGAGTCCAACAATCGTGTTTCGGATTTGATGCGCAATCTAGATGCATCCGACTGGTTTGATGCGCCCAATCTCACGGAAGTCAAAGCGACCACCGCCGGTCAGCTGGATCAGGCCAATATTTTTCAGTTGACCGTCCGTCAGACTCAGCCGGCAATTGTGGGGGTGGCTAAATGAGGCTGTCCGAATGGCTCGAAGGGTTGCGCCAGATCGACATCAGCGATCTGGACACCAACAACATGGGTTCCTGGCCAAGGGCGATCAAGGTTCTTGCGAGTGTTCTGCTGATGGTGCTGGTGATGGCTCTGGGCTATAGCTTCCTGATCAGCGACCTGGAAAGCCACCTGGAACTCAAGCGTGAGGAGGAGTCGACGCTCAAGGAGCAGTTTGCGACCAAAGCCCACATGGCGGCCAATCTTGAGCTGTATACCCAGCAGATGAAGGAAATGGAGAACTCCTTCGGCATGCTATTACGGCAATTGCCCAGCGACACCGAAGTGCCCGGTCTGCTGGAGGACATCACCCGCACCGGCCTGGGCAGTGGCCTGGAGTTCGAAGAGATCAAGCTGCTGCCGGAGGTCACCCAGCAGTTCTACATCGAACTCCCTATCCAGATCACCGTCACCGGCGCCTATCACGACCTGGCCACTTTCGTCAGCGGCGTGGCGGGGTTGCCGCGGATCGTCACCCTGCATGATTTCGACTTGGTGCCGGCCAATCCCGAAGGCGGTCCGAAGTTGCGCATGAGCATCCTTGCCAAGACCTACCGCTACAACGACAAGGGGTTGCAGAAATGAACCCGATTCGTTGCCTGTCGATGGTGATGTGTCTGGTCGTCCTGGCCGGTTGTGGCGGTGACAATGGTTTCAGCGACATAGACGCCTACCTGAACGAAGTGCGCCTGCGAGCGCCCGGCAAGATTGAACCAACGCCGACATTCCAGTCTTATCCGACATTCACCTACAGCGCTGCCAACCTGCGCAGCCCGTTCTCCCGGCAGGTCAGAGTCGATCTGGCTGGCCAGAAGCACGGCTCGCGCAACGTCAAGCCCGACCCCAACCGGGTCAAGCAGTACCTCGAAGGCTTCAACATCGAACAATTTGAAATGGTCGGCACAATCTCCAATGCCTCCGGCTCCTTTGCGCTGCTGCGTGGGGCGGGCGGTGTGCATCGGCTGAAAGTCGGCGATTACCTGGGACGTAATGATGGACGGATCGTCGCCATCAGCGCTTCGCAAGTCGATGTGGTCGAAATCGTTCCCGATGGCGAAGGCGCCTGGCTGGAGCGGCCGCGGACCATCCCTTTGAAAGAGCACTCATAGTGGAACTCGAACAATGAACAGGATTTTCTCAACCTTCGGTATTTCGCTATGGATAGCGTTTCTGTCGCCGTTGGTACAGGCGGCCAACCTCAAAGCGCTGGATGTCGCCGCGCTGCCTGGTGACCGTGTCGAGCTGAAGTTGTCGTTCGACGGGCCGCCACCGCAGCCGCATGGCTATACGACTGAGCAGCCTGCGCGGATTGCGCTGGATTTGCCGGGAGTTACCAGCCAGCTGGCGAACAAGAGTCGTGACCTGGGCGGTGGCAATGCCCGCAGCGCCACGGTGGTGGAAGCCAAGGACCGCACGCGGCTGATCATCGGTCTGACTCAACTGACTCCGTATAGCGCACGTGTCGAAGGCAACAACCTGTTCGTGGTCGTCGGGCAGGCGGCCGGTAACAAGGCGTCCAAACCGATTGCCAGCGCACCACGCGCGGCCACGGCGGTACCCGCACCCGCCAGAGCCAGTGCTCCCGTGGGCAAGGCTATTCGTGGCGTGGATTTCCAGCGCGGCACCCAGGGTGAAGGTAACGTGGTTATCGATCTGTCGGATCCATCCATTGCCCCGGACATTCAGGAGCGCGATGGCAAGATCATCGTCGGCTTCACCAAAACCCAATTGCCTGAGCGGTTGCGCGTACGCCTCGACGTCAAGGATTTCGCTACCCCGGTGCAGTTCGTCAACGCCAGCGCCACGGGCGACCGGGCCATCATCAGCATCGAGCCCAGCGGCGCCTTCGATTATTCGACCTACCAGACCGATAACAAACTGACCATCAGCATCCGGCCGATGACTGTCGATGACTTGCAAAAACGCAACGCCGAACGTTTTGCCTACAGCGGCGAAAAGCTCTCGTTGAATTTCCAGGACATCGATGTGCGCTCGGTGCTGCAATTGATCGCCGATTTCACCAACCTCAATCTGGTGGCCAGTGACACGGTGCAGGGCGGCATCACGTTGCGCCTGCAGAATGTGCCGTGGGATCAGGCGCTGGACCTGGTGTTGAAAACCAAAGGCCTGGATAAGCGCAAGATTGGCAATGTGTTGCTGGTGGCGCCGGCCGATGAAATCGCCGCCCGGGAGCGTCAGGAGCTGGAGTCGCAGAAACAAATCGCCGAACTGGCGCCTCTGCGTCGCGAGCTGTTGCAGGTCAACTACGCCAAGGCTGCCGATATCGCCAAGCTGTTCCAGTCGGTGACCAGCGCCGAGGCGAAAGTCGACGAGCGCGGTTCAATCACTGTCGATGAGCGGACCAACAACATCATTGCCTACCAGACCCAGGACCGCCTCGACGAGCTGCGTCGCATCGTTGCACAGCTGGATATTCCAGTGCGTCAGGTGATGATCGAGGCGCGCATCGTTGAAGCCAACGTCGATTACGACAAAAGCCTCGGCGTGCGCTGGGGCGGTTCGGTGCAGAAGGGTAATTGGAACGGCTCCGGGGTCAACGGCTCTTCGACCACCGTCGGCACGCCGGGCAGCACCAGCACCAACTCGCCGTTCGTCGACCTTGGGACTTCCTCCAACACCTCGGGGATCGGCATCGCCTTCATTACCGACAATGTGCTGCTGGACCTTGAGCTGACGGCCATGGAAAAAACCGGCAACGGGGAAATCGTCTCGCAGCCCAAGGTGGTCACGTCAGACAAGGAAACCGCGAAAATCCTCAAGGGCACCGAAATCCCCTATCAGGAAGCCAGCTCCAGCGGTGCCACTTCGGTGTCGTTCAAGGAGGCCTCGCTGTCCCTGGAAGTGACGCCGCAGATCACCCCGGACAACCGCATCATCATGGAGGTCAAGGTCACCAAGGACGAACCGGACTACCTGAACAAAGTGCAGGATGTACCGCCGATCAAGAAAAACGAGGTCAACGCCAAGGTATTGGTCAACGACGGCGAGACCATCGTGATTGGTGGGGTTTTCTCAAATACTCAGAGCAAGGTTGTAGATAAGGTGCCATTTCTCGGTGATGTACCGTATCTTGGCCGCCTTTTCCGGCGTGACGTGGTTTCGGAGAAAAAATCCGAGCTGCTGGTATTTCTCACTCCGCGTATCATGAACAATCAGGCGATTGCTGTGAGTCATTGATTCTGTGCGAAATTTGATTCTTGTTGGACCGATGGGGGCTGGAAAAAGCACCATCGGCCGGTTGCTGGCCAAAGAGCTGCGCCTGCCGTTCAAAGATTCCGATAAGGAAATTGAATTGCGCACGGGCGCCAATATCCCGTGGATTTTCGATAAAGAAGGCGAACCGGGCTTTCGTGACCGCGAGCAGGCGATGATTGCCGAGCTGTGCGCGTCCGACGGCGTGGTGTTGGCGACCGGTGGCGGAGCGGTAATGCGCGAGGCCAATCGTCGGGCGCTGCACGCCGGTGGTCGGGTGGTCTATCTGCACGCGTCTGTCGAGCAGCAAGTGGGCCGAACGGCTCGCGATCGCAATCGGCCACTGCTGCGTACCGCCGATCCGGCCAAGACCCTGCGGGACTTGCTTGCGATCCGTGACCCGCTGTATCGGGAAATCGCCGACCTGGTGGTGGAAACCGATGAGCGGCCACCGCGGATGGTGGTGCTCGATATTCTCGAACGCTTGCAGCAGCTGCCGCCCCGTTAATGCACGGGGCGAAATGCGCTATCCTCGGCGTCCTGTCGCAGCCGCTCAAGGTTGTGGCGGATGACTACCGGACGGCGTCACACCAGCAGACGCCATGGAATTCGTAAACTCAAGGCAGGACGCCTGATTCCATCTTCACTGTGGGGACACATGCAGACACTCAAGGTCGATCTAGGCGAGCGCAGCTACCCGATTCATATTGGCGAAGGTTTGTTGGATAAGCCTGAGCTGCTAGCCCCGCATATCCGCGGGCGGCAGGTGGCGATCATCTCCAACGAGACCGTCGCGCCGCTCTACCTCGAGCGTCTGACCCGCAGTCTGGCGCAGTTCTCGGTCATTTCCGTGGTGCTGCCCGATGGCGAAGCCTTCAAGACCTGGGAAACCCTGCAACTGATTTTCGATGGCTTGCTGACTGCTCGGCACGACCGTCGCACCACGGTGATTGCCCTCGGTGGCGGCGTGATCGGTGACATGGCCGGTTTTGCCGCGGCCTGCTACCAGCGGGGCGTCGATTTCATCCAGGTGCCGACCACGTTGCTGTCGCAAGTAGATTCTTCGGTGGGCGGCAAGACCGGGATCAATCATCCGCTGGGCAAGAACATGGTCGGCGCCTTCTATCAGCCCAACGTGGTGCTGATCGATACCGCCACCCTCAATACACTGCCGGCCCGCGAACTGTCTGCCGGGCTGGCGGAAGTCATCAAGTACGGGCTGATCTGTGACGAGCCATTCCTGACCTGGCTCGAAGAAAACGTCGATCGCCTGCGCGCCCTGGACCAGGCCGCCCTGACTTACGCTATCGAACGTTCCTGTGCGGCCAAGGCGGCAGTGGTGGGTGCCGACGAGAAAGAGACCGGCGTGCGTGCCACGTTGAACCTGGGGCATACCTTCGGCCACGCGATCGAAACCCATATGGGCTATGGTGTCTGGTTGCATGGTGAAGCAGTCGCTGCTGGCACCGTGATGGCTCTGGAGATGTCCGCGCGGCTGGGCTGGATCAGCGAAGAGGAGCGTAATCGCGGTATTCGCCTGTTCCAGCGCGCCGGCCTGCCGGTCATCCCGCCGGAAGAGATGACCGAAGCAGATTTTCTCGAACACATGGCAATTGACAAGAAAGTGATCGACGGTCGTTTGCGCCTGGTGCTGCTGCGCCACATGGGCGAAGCGGTGGTGACCGACGATTATCCGAAAGAGGTTTTACAGGCCACGCTGGGAGCGGATTACCGCGCCCTGGCTCAGCTTAAAGGTTAATAAGATCCCGATGACTAGTTTGCATGCCGACGAGGCTTTCCTCGGCCATTACCAGTTAAGTCATGACCCTTTCGCTCCACGGGTGCCTGGCTTCAAATTCTTCCCGGCCCAGCGCAAGCCGGTGCTGGGCCAGTTGCACCACCTGGCTCGCTACAGCCAGTTGCTGCTGGTGGTCACCGGTCCGCAAGGCAGCGGCAAAACCCTGTTGCGTCAGGCCCTGGTAGCCAGCACCAACAAACAGTCAGTGCAGAGCGTGGTGGTTTCCGCCCGTGGCGCCGGCGACGCCGCTGGCGTGCTGAATCAAGTGGCTCAGGCGCTGGACGTTGCTCAGGCCGAGATCGGTGCGATCCTGGCTGAAGTGGTGCAGCTTGCGCTCACGGGGCAGGAAGTCTATTTGCTGGTGGATGACGCCGAGCAACTCGACGAGTCTGCACTGGAAGCCTTGTTGGCCCTGGCTGCCGGCGCGCCGGAAGGTCGTCCGCATGTATTCCTGTTCGGTGAGTCCTCGCTGATTGCTCAACTTGATGCGCTGAGCCTCGAGGAAGAGCGTTTTCACGTCATCGAATTGCAGCCCTACACCGAAGAAGAAACCCGCGAATATCTGGATCAGCGTCTTGAAGGTGCTGGCCGGGGAATCGAACTTTTCACCGCGGATCAGATCTCTGATATTCACGAAAGCTCCGACGGTTGGCCTGGCAACATCAACCAGGTCGCCCGCGATGCAATGATCGAAGCCATGATTGCCAGCCGCTCAGCGGTCAAGCGTCCAAGTATGGGGTTCAACATGCCGAAGAAACACGTATTGGCAATTTCCGCCGTCGTCGTGGTCGCGGTAGCTGCCGCCTGGTTGATGCCAGGTCGCAACAAAGCACCGACCACCGGCGCGCCTGCCAACGAACAGGCACAACTGCCGCTGGGCCAGGGCACGCCAAAACCTAACAGTGCAGGCGCTCCCTCCGTGGAGTTCGCCGGTAATACGCAACCGATGCCATTGCCGTTGGTCGGTAACTCGCAGCCAGTGATGCGTGGTCCGTTGGCCGAAGCGGCTGGAGGCATTACCGAAGGCGATGATGGCGTACCGGTCGAAGGCTCCAGCGCCACACCGCCGACCGTGACCACCACTGCGCCACCGGCAGGCGTTCCAGCGGGGCCCGCGCCGACACCGGCTGCCAAGCCGACGCCTGCGCCGACTCAAGTCGCGACCGCCAAGCCTGTCGCGCCTGTGGCCAAGCCAGCGCCAGCGCCTGCACCGGCTGCCAAACCGGCTCCAGCGCCCGCCAAGCCGGCCGTCGTGGCCAAACCCGCCGAGAAGCCAGCTACCGTGGCCAAAGCCGCTGGTGGCAGCTGGTACGCAGGCCAGGCACCGGGCAGCTATGTAGTGCAGATCCTTGGCACCAGCTCCGAATCGACCGCGCAAAACTTCGTCAAGGAGCAGGGCGGCGAGTACCGTTATTTCAAGAAAGTGCTCAACGGCAAGCCGCTTTACGTCATCACCTACGGTAGCTTCGCCAACCGCGATGCAGCCGTTACTGCCATCAAGGCCTTGCCAGCGAAGGTTCAGGCTGGTAAACCTTGGCCTCGCACTGTCGCCAGCGTCCAACAGGAACTGGCAACAACTCGCTGAAGATTCGGCGGCCTTACCCAGGCCGCCTCTCCAAGCACCTCAAAATTTCTACAAGCGCATGCCGCCTCCAGGGACTGTTGGCGCTTGCTGACGACCGCGACGCAGCCCCATTTGACGCTGGGCGAGGCGCGAGGAACGCTGTTTGGTTTTTCCAAATAAGTTCCGAGCAACGCTGCCCAGCGTCAAATGGGGCGCGTCCCTTCGGGTTGCGCGCCAACGTGCGCGAGGCTGCGTTGCGGGATTTGCCAAGGGAACAACCATTGGCAGCATCCCGCGCCTTGCCTCGCGCACGTTGGCGTGCAACGCGGTTCGCCAGCAAGCGCCAACAGTCCCTGCGGCCGCGTGCCTTGTGGTGTCTGCGTCACAGTAGTCTTTGAGTCGCTGCGGTCAAAATTAAAAAAGTTTTGACTAGCACAGCATATCGCTTTAAACCTTTCACAAATGCGACATGGATTTGCGACATTTCGTCGTCAAATTTGTGAGCCTCTGTGTCGGTGTGTACAATGACCTCCCTTTTGCCCCCGCAAAGCTGGCGTACGTTCGGCGCGGATGGTAACTGGTTGAATTGAAAAGAAATTTGCCTCGATAAGAGGCAGCCTGGTGAGAAAGTGTCTATGAAAGCAGGTCTGTACCAACCAGATGAATTCAAGGATAACTGCGGTTTTGGCCTGATAGCCCATATGCAGGGCGAGCCCAGTCATACCCTTTTGCAAACGGCCATTGAGGCCCTGACCTGCATGACCCACCGCGGTGGGATCAACGCCGACGGCAAGACCGGTGACGGTTGCGGTCTGCTGATTCAAAAGCCGGATGTGTTCCTGCGTGCCATCGCCCAGGAAACCTTCGGCGTCGAACTGCCCAAGCAATATGCCGTGGGCATGGTCTTCTTCAACCAGGATCCGGTGAAAGCCGAAGCCGCTCGCGAGAACATGAACCGCGAAATCCTGGCCGAAGGCCTGACCCTGGTCGGCTGGCGCAAAGTGCCGATCGACACCAGCGTCCTCGGCCGCCTGGCCCTCGAGCGCCTGCCGCTGATCGAGCAAGTGTTCGTCGGTGGTGAAGGCCTGAGCGATCAGGACATGGCGATCAAGCTGTTCAGCGCCCGTCGTCGTTCGTCCGTGGCCAACGCCGCCGATGTCGATCACTACATCTGCAGCTTTTCCCACAAGACCATTATTTACAAAGGCCTGATGATGCCGGCGGATTTGACCGCCTTCTATCCAGACCTGAGCGACCAACGCCTGCAAACTTCGATCTGCGTGTTCCACCAGCGCTTTTCGACCAACACGCTGCCGAAATGGCCGCTGGCGCAGCCGTTCCGCTTCCTTGCCCACAACGGCGAAATCAACACCATCACCGGCAACCGCAACTGGGCGCAGGCCCGTCGCACCAAGTTCACCAATGATCTGATGGATCTGGATGAACTCGGCCCGCTGGTGAACCGTGTCGGTTCCGACTCCTCCAGCATGGACAACATGCTCGAGCTGATGGTCACCGGTGGCATCGACCTGTTCCGTGGCGTGCGGATGATCATCCCGCCTGCGTGGCAGAACGTCGAAACCATGGACCCGGATCTGCGTGCGTTCTACGAATACAACTCGATGCACATGGAACCGTGGGACGGCCCGGCTGGCGTAGTAATGACCGACGGTCGCTACGCGGTGTGCCTGCTCGACCGTAACGGCCTGCGGCCGGCGCGTTGGGTGACCACCAAGAACGGTTTCATCACCCTGGCCTCGGAAATCGGTGTCTGGAACTACCAGCCTGAGGACGTGATCGCCAAGGGGCGTGTCGGCCCGGGCCAGATCTTTGCCGTGGACACCGAAACCGGTCAGATCCTCGACACCGACGCCATCGACAACCGCTTGAAGTCCCGTCATCCGTACAAGCAATGGCTGCGCAAGAATGCCCTGCGCATTCAGGCGACCATGGAAGACAACGACCACGGTTCAGCGTTCTACGACGTCGACCAGCTCAAGCAGTACATGAAGATGTACCAGGTCACGTTCGAAGAGCGCGACCAGGTGCTGCGTCCGCTCGGCGAGCAAGGCTACGAAGCCGTCGGCTCGATGGGCGACGATACGCCGATGGCCGTGCTGTCCCAGCGCGTGCGCACGCCGTACGACTATTTCCGTCAGCAGTTCGCGCAGGTCACCAACCCGCCGATCGACCCGCTGCGCGAAGCCATCGTCATGTCGCTGGAAGTCTGCCTCGGTGCCGAGCGCAACATCTTCCAGGAGTCGCCGGAACACGCCTCGCGCGTGATCCTCAGCTCGCCGGTCATTTCTCCGGCCAAGTGGCGCTCGCTGATGAACCTCGATCGCCCAGGCTTCGAGCGTCAGATCATCGACCTCAACTATGACGAGAGTGTCGGTCTCGAAGCCGCGGTGCGTAACGTCGCCGATCAGGCTGAAGAAGCCGTTCGCGCCGGTCGCACCCAGGTCGTACTGAGTGACCGTCACATTGCTCCGGGCAAGCTGCCGATCCACGCTTCGCTGGCGACCGGTGCCGTGCACCATCGCCTGACCGAAAAAGGCCTGCGTTGCGACTCCAACATTCTGGTGGAAACCGCGACCGCTCGTGATCCACACCACTTCGCGGTGCTGATCGGTTTCGGCGCCTCGGCGGTCTACCCGTTCCTGGCCTATGAAGTGCTGGGTGACCTGATCCGCACCGGTGAAGTGCTGGGCGACCTCTATGAGGTGTTCAAGAACTACCGCAAAGGCATCACCAAGGGCCTGCTCAAGATCCTGTCGAAGATGGGCATCTCGACCATCACGTCGTATCGCGGTGCACAGCTGTTCGAGGCCATCGGTCTGTCCGAAGAAGTCTGCGAACTGAGCTTCCGTGGTGTGCCAAGCCGCATCAAGGGTGCACGCTTCGTCGACATCGAAGCCGAGCAGAAAGCCCTGGCGGCTGAAGCCTGGAGCCCGCGCAAGCCGATCCAGCAAGGCGGTCTGCTGAAGTTCGTCCACGGTGGCGAATATCACGCCTACAACCCTGACGTGGTCAACACCTTGCAAGCCGCAGTGCAGCAGGGCGACTACAGCAAGTTCAAGGAATACACGTCACTGGTGGATAACCGCCCGGTGTCGATGATCCGCGACCTGCTCAAGGTCAAGACCCTCGACACGCCGATGGACATCAGCGAAGTCGAGCCTCTGGAGTCGGTGCTCAAGCGCTTCGACTCCGCTGGTATTTCGCTGGGCGCCCTGTCGCCGGAAGCCCACGAAGCCCTGGCCGAAGCCATGAACCGCCTCGGTGCGCGTTCGAACTCCGGCGAAGGCGGCGAAGACCCGGCGCGCTACGGCACCATCAAGAGCTCGAAAATCAAGCAAGTCGCCACTGGCCGCTTCGGTGTGACCCCGGAATACCTGGTCAACGCCGAAGTGCTGCAGATCAAAGTCGCCCAGGGCGCCAAGCCCGGCGAAGGTGGTCAGCTGCCAGGCGGCAAGGTCAACGGTCTGATCGCCAAGCTGCGTTACGCAGTGCCGGGCGTGACCCTGATTTCGCCTCCGCCGCACCACGACATCTATTCGATCGAAGACTTGTCGCAGCTGATTTTCGACCTGAAACAAGTCAACCCGAATGCGCTGGTTTCGGTGAAGCTGGTGGCAGAAGCGGGCGTCGGCACCATCGCGGCCGGTGTGGCCAAGGCCTACGCGGACTTGATCACCATCTCCGGCTACGACGGCGGCACCGGTGCATCGCCACTGACCTCGATCAAATACGCGGGCGCACCGTGGGAACTCGGCCTGGCCGAAACCCACCAGACCCTGCGTGGCAACGACCTGCGCGGCAAAGTCCGGGTACAAACCGATGGTGGCCTGAAAACCGGCCTCGACGTGATCAAGGCAGCCATTCTCGGCGCTGAAAGCTTCGGCTTCGGCACCGCGCCAATGATCGCCCTGGGCTGCAAATACCTGCGCATCTGCCACCTGAACAACTGCGCCACCGGCGTTGCGACTCAGAACGAGAAGCTGCGCAAGGATCACTACATCGGGACCGTCGACATGGTGGTGAATTTCTTCACCTACGTCGCCGAAGAAACCCGTGAGTGGCTGGCCAAGCTGGGCGTGCGCTCCCTCGAAGAGCTGATCGGTCGTACCGATCTGCTGGAAGTCCTCGAAGGCCAGACCGCCAAGCAGAACCACCTGGACCTGACTCCGTTGCTCGGCAGCGATCACATCCCGGCAGACAAGCCTCAATTCTGCCAGGTCGACCGCAACCCGCCGTTCGACAAAGGCCTGCTGGCCGAGAAAATGGTCGACATGGCCACCTCGGCAATCAACGACCTGAGCGGTGCCGATTTCGCCCTGGATATCTGCAACTGCGACCGTTCCATCGGCGCGCGGATCTCCGGTGAAATCGCCCGCAAACACGGTAACCAGGGCATGGCCAACGCGCCGATCACCTTCCGCTTCAAAGGGACGGCGGGTCAGAGCTTCGGCGTGTGGAACGCTGGTGGCCTGAACATGTACCTGGAAGGCGACGCAAACGACTACGTCGGCAAAGGCATGACCGGCGGCAAACTGGTCATCGTTCCGCCGAAAGGCAGCCTCTACAAGACGCAGGACAGTGCCATCATCGGCAACACCTGCCTGTATGGCGCCACTGGCGGCAAGCTGTTCGCCGCCGGCACCGCTGGCGAGCGTTTCGCGGTGCGTAACTCCGGTGCTCACACTGTGGTGGAAGGCACAGGCGATCACTGCTGCGAGTACATGACCGGTGGTTTCGTCTGCGTTCTGGGCAAGACCGGTTACAACTTCGGCTCAGGCATGACCGGTGGTTTCGCCTACGTGCTCGACCAGGACAACACCTTCGTTGACCGGGTCAACCACGAACTGGTGGAAATCCAGCGGATCAGTGGTGAGGCGATGGAAGCCTATCGCAGCCACCTGCAACGCGTGCTGAACGAATACGTCGAGGAAACCGACAGCGAGTGGGGTCGTAACCTCGCTGAAAACCTCGATGACTATCTGCGTCGTTTCTGGCTGGTCAAGCCCAAGGCTGCCAACCTGAAATCGTTGCTTTCCAGCACCCGTGCCAACCCGCAGTGATATGCGCCTGAAGAGTTTGATGAGGTTTTAACAATGGCTGAACGTCTGAATAACGACTTCCAGTTCATCGATGTCGGGCGCAAGGATCCGAAGAAGAAACTGTTGCGTCAACGCAAGAAAGAGTTCGTGGAAATCTACGAACCGTTCAAACCCCAGCAGTCGGCCGACCAGGCCCACCGCTGCCTGGGCTGCGGTAACCCATATTGCGAATGGAAGTGCCCGGTGCACAACTTCATTCCCAACTGGCTCAAATTGGTGGCTGAGGGCAACATCCTCCAGGCCGCCGAGTTGTCGCACCAGACCAACACCTTGCCGGAAGTCTGCGGCCGGGTGTGCCCGCAGGATCGTCTGTGCGAGGGGGCCTGCACCCTCAATGACGGTTTCGGTGCAGTGACCATCGGTTCGGTCGAGAAGTACATCACTGACACCGCGTTCGCCATGGGCTGGCGCCCGGACATGTCCAAGGTCAAGCCGACTGGCAAGCGTGTTGCGGTAATCGGTGCGGGCCCTGCGGGCCTGGGCTGTGCCGACGTGCTGGTGCGTGGCGGCGTGACGCCGGTGGTGTTCGACAAGAACCCGGAAATCGGCGGTCTGCTGACCTTCGGCATTCCCGAGTTCAAGCTGGAAAAGACCGTGCTGAGCAATCGCCGCGAAGTCTTCACCGGCATGGGCATCGAGTTCCGCCTGAACACCGAAGTGGGCAAGGACGTGACCATGGAACAACTGCTCGAAGAATTCGATGCGGTCTTCATGGGCATGGGCACCTACACCTACATGAAGGGCGGCTTCGCCGGCGAGGACCTGCCAGGCGTGCACGACGCGCTGGACTTCCTGATCGCCAACGTCAACCGCAACCTGGGCTTTGAAAAGTCGCCGGAAGATTTCGTCGACATGAAAGGCAAGAAAGTGGTGGTGCTGGGTGGCGGCGACACGGCGATGGACTGCAACCGTACCTCCATTCGTCAGGGCGCCAAGGCGGTGACCTGTGCCTATCGTCGTGACGAAGCGAACATGCCGGGCTCGCGCAAAGAGGTGAAGAACGCCAAGGAAGAAGGCGTGAAATTCCTCTACAACCGCCAGCCGATCGCAATCGTCGGAGAAGACCGTGTCGAAGGCGTGAAGGTGGTCGAGACCCGTCTCGGCGAGCCGGATGCCCGTGGCCGTCGCAGCCCCGAGCCGATCCCGGGTTCCGAAGAGATCATCCCGGCCGACGCCGTGGTCATCGCGTTTGGTTTCCGTCCAAGCCCGGCGTCGTGGTTCGAGCAGTTCAGCATCCAGACCGACAGCCAGGGCCGCGTCGTGGCGCCGGAGCAAGGCCAGTACAAGCACCAGACCAGCAACCCGAAAATCTTCGCCGGTGGTGACATGGTGCGCGGTTCCGACCTGGTGGTGACGGCGATCTTCGAAGGCCGCAATGCCGCCGAAGGAATCCTGGATTACCTGGGCGTCTGATCGACGCCTGACCCTGTAGGAGCCGGCTTGCTGGCGATGAACGATAACGCGGTGTACCTGATACACCGCGTCGTCTGAATCGCCAGCAAGCCGGCTCCTACAGTGTTTTGTGGTGCTGCAAAGTCTGCATTTCACCGCGACAAATTGACCCGATAGACAAAAGGATCGGCTCTTGCCGTGCCTTTTGCGTCGCGCTCTGAGAAAATGCCCGCACTTTTTTTCCGGATGCCGACATGACTGCCCTGAAGAACGACCGTTTCCTTCGCGCCCTGCTCAAGCAACCCGTAGACGTCACCCCAGTGTGGATGATGCGTCAGGCCGGTCGCTACCTGCCGGAATACCGCGCCAGCCGTGCCAAGGCCGGTGACTTCATGAGCCTGTGCATGAACCCGGCGTTCGCTTGCGAAGTCACGATGCAACCGCTCGACCGCTATCCGCAACTGGACGCGGCGATCCTCTTCTCCGACATCCTGACCATCCCCGATGCCATGGGCCAGGGCCTGTACTTCGAGACCGGTGAAGGTCCACGCTTCAAGAAAGTCGTCAGCACCCTGGCTGACATCGAAGCCTTGCCGATTCCTGATCCACAGAAAGACCTCGGCTACGTCATGGACGCAGTCAGCACCATCCGCCGCGAACTGAACGGCCGTGTGCCGCTGATCGGTTTTTCCGGCAGCCCATGGACCCTGGCCACCTACATGGTTGAAGGCGGTTCGTCGAAAGACTTCCGCAAGACCAAGGCCATGCTCTACGACAACCCGCAAGCCATGCACCTGCTGCTGGACAAGCTTGCGCAGTCGGTCACCTCGTACCTCAATGGCCAGATCCTGGCCGGCGCACAAGCAGTGCAGATCTTCGACACCTGGGGCGGTAATCTCTCGGCGGCGGCGTACCAGGAATTCTCCCTGGCCTACATGCGCAAAATCGTCAGCGGCCTGATCCGCGAACATGAAGGCCGCAAAGTGCCGGTCATCCTGTTCACCAAGAATGGCGGCCTGTGGCTGGAAAGCATCGCCGACGCCGGCGCTGATGCGCTAGGCCTGGACTGGACTTGCGACATCGGTGAGGCCCGTCAACGCGTCGGCAACAAAGTCGCCCTGCAAGGCAACATGGACCCGACCGTGCTTTACGCCAAGCCAGAAGCCATCCGCGCCGAAGTCGGCCGGATTCTCGCCAGCTACGGCAAGGGCAGCGGCCACGTGTTCAACCTCGGCCATGGCATTACGCCGGAAGTCGATCCGGAGCACGCAGGCGCTTTCTTGCGCGCGGTGCATGAGCTGTCGGCGCAGTATCACGAGTGATCGTCGCCCGATAAAAAACGCCCGGCATTTGCCGGGCGTTTTTGCATCAAAATCAAAAAGATCGCAGCCTTAAGCTTTCAAATTCTCCAACGGCGGCAACTTCGCCAATTTCAACGCCACCAACAGCGCAATCACCAGCAATCCGCTGATGAACAGCCCGATCCCGTTCCAGCCACCCAGATGCCAGGCCATACCGCCCGCCGTACCCGCGATACTCGACCCGGCGTAATAGCTGAACAGGTACAACGACGTCGCCTGCCCCTTGGCCTTGGTCGCGCGACGACCGATCCAGCTGCTGGCCACCGAATGCGCGCCGAAGAAGCCGAAGGTGAAGACCAGCATGCCGAAGATCACTACTGGCAGGGGCGTAAACATCGTCAACGCAAGGCCCGCGAGCATCACCACAATGGTTGCCCAGAGCACTTTGCGCCGGCCGAGCTGGTCGGCCAGGGCGCCGATTTTCGCCGAGCTGTAGATGCCCGACAGGTACACCACCGAGAGTAGCCCGACGAAGGCCTGGTCCATGTGATACGGCTCGGCCAGCAGGCGATAGCCGATGTAGTTGAACAGGGTAACGAACGCGCCCATCAGCACGAACGCTTCGACAAACAGCAGCGGCAGGCCGGCGTCGCGAAAGTGCATGGTGAAGCCGTCGAGCAGGCTACGCGGGTGCAGCGAGCGGGCGCGGAAGTTGCGCGATTCGGGGAGGATTTTCCAGAACACCGCGGCGGCAATCAGCGCCAGGCCGCCGATGACCAGCATTGCCGTGTGCCAGCTGACGAAGTCGATCAGCACCCCGACGATCAAGCGTCCACACATGCCGCCGATGGCATTGCCACCGATGTACAAGCCCATGGCCAGGCCAATGTGCTGCGGGTGGATCTCTTCGCTCAGGTAAGTCATCGCCACCGCCGCCAGACCGCTCAACGATAGCCCCACCAGCGCCCGCATCACCAGCACGCCTTGCCAGCTCGGCATCATCGCACTGGCCATGGTGCACAGTGCGGCGGCGAACAGTGCGGCGACCATCACCGGTTTACGCCCGATGCGATCGGAGATGGGGCCGGTGATCAGCAATCCGATAGCCAGCATGCCGGTGGCGACCGACAGGATCAGGCTGCTCTGGGCCGCATTGATGGAAAACTCGCGGGACAGCAGCGGCATCATCGGCTGTACGCAGTAGAGCAAGGCAAAGGTCGCGAAGCCTCCGGAAAACAGCGCCAGCACCGTGCGCATAAACATCGGTGTGCCTTTCTCGATGTAGATCTCGTTGTGTTCAGCGACGACATCATTCAACGCGGCGGGCGGAATTTCATGGGCGAGTGGGGCGACAGCAGTTTTCACTTCGGACCTCGGAGGACGCAGCCGGTTAGGCAATGAAAAAATCATATAGCTGGCTAATGTTTCTATCCAATATATTGTTCGACCTGTTTGATAGGTTTAACGACCTAATGGAGTTTTCATGGAATTGCGTCACCTGCGCTACTTCATTGCCGTCGCCGAAGAACTGCATTTCGGCCGCGCCGCCCAAGTGCTGGGTATCTCGCAGCCGCCGCTGAGCCAGCAAATTCAGGCGCTGGAACAGGAAGTGGGGGCGCGTCTGTTCGAACGGACCAATCGTCGGGTCGAGCTGAGTGAGGCCGGTCGGCTGTTTCTGGAAGAGGCGCGGCTGGCGCTGGCGCAGGTCGACAAAGCGGCGGATGTGGCTCGGCGGGCACAACTTGGTGAATTGGGTGAACTGAAGATCGGCTTCACCTCGTCGGCGCCGTTCAACTCGACCATTCCCCAGGCGATTTTCTCATTTCGCCAGCGCTTCCCGGCGGTGCACCTGAACCTGCGGGAAATGAGCAGCACCCAAGTGGCCGATGCGCTGGTGGACGAGTCGATCGAAGTCGGCATCATGCGCCCGTTGGGCTTGCCGGACTCCCTCAGCGTGGTGGAGCTGATGCGTGAGCCATTGGTGGCGGTGCTCAGCTCCAAGCATCCGCTGGTGGATGGCAGCGAAGAAGGTCTGTTCCTGTCCGCTCTGGCCCTCGAGCCGTTCGTATTTTTCCCGCGCAGCTATGGCAGCGGTCTGTACGCACAACTGCTCACTCTGGCGCGGGACGCCGGCTTCAGCCCGCACTTTGCCCAGGAGGCGGGCGAGGCGATGACCATCATCGGGCTGGTGGCGGCGGGTTTGGGGGTATCGGTGTTGCCAGCGTCTTATCAGCGGATGCGCATTGATGGCGTGGTGTATCGGCCGTTGCTCGATCCAGAGGCGATTTCGGCGGTGTGGCTGGTGCAGCGCAAGGATCAGAAGTCGCCGATGGCCAAGGCGTTTGTGGAGTTGTTGACGCGTAAGGTTGAAGGGAAGTGAAAGCGAGCAAATCACCGCACTCAGGACACTTCAAGTAATGGATCCGTCCTAGTGATTTATCTGAGTTTTACGCAATCAAAGCCGCGGTACGCAACGCTCTTGGCCTGTGATGCCATCAGAGGTGGCACAGTTGGGCGAGTCGCCACCCGTTGTCTCCCGTTAAGTTTCAAGCAATACTGCCCGCGTTCCCGAAAGGGGCTTGTGAGACTCTGAGGATCCTGGGTAACCAGCCATCGCAGAGCCAGGCAGGTACTGGGCGATGACAAGCCGACCTGTTTGTGAAAGGGCGCCGAAAGGCGCCCTTTGTCGATTCTGGCGTTACTGAACCTTCGCCAAATCCCCTTTCAGCGCAACCCCGGTAATGATCGCCCCTGCGTGGCTCGTTTACGACCAGCGGCGGAAGATCAACGAGGTGTTGACCCCACCAAAAGCGAAGTTGTTGTTCATCACGTACTGGTTGCTCATCTGCCGGAATTCACCGCGCAGGTAATCGAGCTTGCCGCACTGTGGATCGACCTCATCGAGGTTGAAGGTGTGCACGTACAGGTCGCGGTTCATCATTTCGATGCTGAACCAGGACTCCAGCGCGCCGCAGGCTCCCAGGGTGTGGCCGAGGAAGCTCTTCTGCGAGCTGATCGGCATGTGTTCGCCGAACAAACTGTTGGTCGCCAGTGTTTCGGCAATGTCGCCCTGCTCTGTAGCGGTGCCGTGACCATTTACATAGCCGATGGCGCTTGGGTCGAGCCCGGCGTCTTCCAAAGCCAGCTCCATGGCCCGGCGCATGGTGATCAGCTCGGGGCGGGTGGCATGCTGGCCGTCGGCGTTGCTGCCGAAACCGACGATCTCGGCGTGGATGCGGGCGCCACGCGCCAGGGCGTGTTCGAGCTCTTCGAGTACCAGCATGCCGCCGCCCTCACCGATGACCAGGCCATCGCGGCCGCTGTCGTAAGGGCGCGGGCTGGTTTGCGGGGCATCGTTTTTCAGGCTGGTGGCGTAGAGCGCATCGAACACCATGGCCTCGGTCGGGCACAGCTCTTCGGCGCCGCCGGCGAGCATCAGTGGCAGGCGGCCGAACTTGATCGACTCGTAGGCGTAACCGATGCCCTGGCTACCGCTGGTGCAGGCACTGGAGGTCGGGATCAGTCGGCCGGTGAGGCCGAAGAAGATGCTGATATTCGCTGCCGTGGTGTGCGGCATCATCCGCACGTAGGAGTTGGCGTTCAGGCCTTCGGCCACCGAGTTGAGCAACATTTTGCCGAACGCCTTGATCTCGTCGGTGCTGCCGGTGGACGAGCCGCAGGACACGCCCATGCGCCCGTCCTTGATCGACTCATCACCCAGCAGCCCGGCGTCCGCCAGGGCCTGTTCCGCAGCGCCGACTGCCAGCCGCGATACCCGGCCCATGCTGCGCAGTTGCTTGCGCGTCCAGTGGCCGGGCACCTCGAAGTCGTCTATCGGCCCGGCCAGGCGGGTATTGAGTTCGGTAAAGCGATCCCACTCGTGCATGCGACGAATGCCGCTGCGGTTGGCGGCGAAGTTGGCGGCGATGGTGTCCCAGTCGCTGCCCAGTGAGGTGATGCCGGCCATGCCGGTGACGACGACGCGCTTCATCAGCACAGGCCTCCGTTGACGGCCAGAACCTGCCGGGTGATGTACGAAGCTTCCGCCGACATCAGGAAATTCACTGCACTGGCCACCTCTTCCGGGGTGCCCATGCGTTGTGCGGGGATCATTTTCATCAGTTCTTCCACCGGCACGTTTTCATCGAGCATCGCCGTGTCGATCAGGCCGGGTGCGACACAGTTAACCGTGATTTTGCGCTTGCCCAGCTCAATCGCCAATGCCTTGGCCGCGCCGATCAGACCGGCCTTGGACGCGCTGTAATTGACCTGCCCGCGATTGCCGATCAGCCCGGACACCGAAGTAATGCAGACAATCCGCCCGGCGGCGCGACGACGGATCATCGGCATCATCACCGGGTGCAGCACGTTGTAGAAACCGTCGAGGTTGGTGCGCATCACCACATCCCAATCCTCCTCGCTCAGGGCCGGAAAAGCACCGTCGCGGGTCAGGCCAGCGTTGAGCACCACGCCGTAATAGGCGCCATGGGCTTCGACATCGGCTTCAAGGATCGCTTTGCAGCTGGCGCGGTTGCTGACGTCGAATTGCAGGATGCGCGCGTTGCGGCCCAAGGTTTCCACTTCGGCTTTGACGGCTTCGGCGTCCGCCAAGCCGCTGCGGCAGTGCAGCACGATGTCATGCCCCGCTCGGGCCAGACGCAATGCGATGGCGCGGCCAATACCACGGCTGGAGCCGGTGACCAGTACGGATTCAGTCATCACTCGACTCCTTGGGATTCATGCAGATATTGAGCGGCTTGAGGCGGGCGGAACACGTTCAACCGAGCGGTCGCGTGGATGCCGGGGGCGGTGATGTGGCATTCGAATACGCCCATGCCGTTATCGTCTTCCAGCGAGCGTATCCCGTGGATAGTCAGCTCGGTGCCGGCGGGGAAGTGTTCCACGTTGCATTCGAATTTGCGGCTGCCGAGCAGGAAGCCCAGTTCCACCGCATTGCCTTTCTGGCGCGCATGGCAACCGGCATAAGCGGCGACGCTCTGGGCCATCAGCTCGATGCCGACCCAGGCCGGCAGACTGCCGTCGGGGCGATTGAACAGGCCGCCGGGTTTGACGGTGAGTCGGGTATAGATCTGCTCGTCGTCGAACGACAGGATCTGATCGATGAGGATCATGTCGCCGGCATGGGGCAGCAATTCGGCGAGCGGCCAGGTAATCATGAGGCGTCTCCGATAATCAGGCTGACGTTATTGCCACCAAAGGCAAAGGAATTACTCATCAGGTAGCGGGGTGCAATGGACGTCAGGTGGTCGGTCGGGGTCACCCAATGCAACGCCGGCAACTCGGGGTCGGGCTGCCCGTCCCAGACATGGGGCGGCAGGGCATGCTCGTGGTTATCCGCGCTCAGGCTCAACCAGCAGAACGCCGCTTCCAGGGCACCAGCGGCGCCGAGGGTATGGCCGGTCATCGGTTTGGTCGATGAGCAAGGCACGCCTTGTGGAAACAGCGCCGTCACAGCCAGGCTTTCCATGGCGTCATTGTGTTGGGTGGCGGTGCCGTGCAGGTTTAGATAGCTGATTTGTTGGGGTTGCAGGCCTGCGCGGCTCAAGGCTTTGTGCATGGCTTGCCGGGCGCCACGGCCGGTGGGTTCCGGCGCGGAAATATGGTGTGCATCGGAGCTGGCACCACTGCCGAGCAAAGCAATCGGTTGGCCGCCGCTGGCGGTTTTGCTCATCAGGAACAGCACCGCGGCTTCGCCGATATTGATGCCGTTGCGGTTCGCCGAAAACGGGTTGCAGCGTTGCTCGGACACCGCTTCCAGGGCAGAGAAACCGTTGAGGGTCAGCTTGCACAAGCTGTCGACACCACCGCACAACACGGCATCGCACATGCCCAGGTCGAGCAGCCGCTGGGCACTCATCAGCGCGCGGGCGCTGGAGGTGCAGGCGGTGGAGATCACATAGGCCGGGCCGCTCAATTGCAGCCAGTCGGCGAGAAACGTCGCCGGAGCGCCGAGCTCTTGCTGCTGATAGTCATAATCGGCCGGGAAGTGATGCTCGCGGATGTAATGGGCCAGGCCGCGGCTGGCTTCGTCGATGCCTGAGGTGCTGGTGCCCAGAATGACGCCGATACGGTCGCGGCCGTAGGTCTGGATCGCCTGCTCAATGTCTTGGCGAATTTGCAGCGCGGCCTCCAGCAGCAATTGATTGTTGCGACTGCTTTGATGAGCCAGCTCAGCCGGAATCGGTGCCAGCTCACCACGCACCGCCGCCACTGGCAACGAGCGCTCCGCGACCCAGCCGGCCTCGTTGCGTATGCCCGAGCAATCGCCGGCAAACAGGTTGCGGGCGACTTCCTGCTTGTCGCGGCCGAGGGCGCAGATTACCCCGAGGGCATTCAGGTAAGCGGTCATGGCGTGTTTTCGCCTAACGGGGTGACGCGATAGTGCGGGCCTTGGGACACGTTCAATTCAAAGCTCGGTGGTTGCGAAAGACTTGGTTGTGAATAGCGGATGTTCCAGCGCGCTGACAATGACCGTTGCCCGTCATGCTGCCGGGCGGCGGGATAGTTGCCGTGCAACTCGCCTTCGGGGGTCAATGCAAACAACAGGGCGGCGAACAGCTCCCGGGCTTCCGGATTGGGTGGTAGCAGACCGTCGGCTTGCCATTGGCCATCGATCAGTTTCTGTCGTGCCACGGGAATCCCCAACGGGTCCATCATCGACCAGCGAATGCCCGGGCCTTCACGCTGGATCACCAGGAGCCAGTCCTGACGCTGCTCGGCCATCTGCCGTTCGATATGCAGTTGCAGTGGCAACGCCAGGTTCGGGGTTCGCTCGGGCAGCGGCGTCTGACTGGCACAGGCGCTCAGTAGCAGGACACAACCCAGAAGCAGGAAACGGATCATCAGACACTCTCTTCAAGGGGCTTGCGCGCGACCACATTGACCAGGGTTTCTTCCCGTTGGCCAAAGGGTTTTGGCTGGCGCAAGCCGAAGCGTTCGAGCAGGCCGAAATCCTTGGCGCGACTCCACCACAAGTAAGGGTAAGACACGTTTTTCGGGCCGAATTCAAAACCCTGCCGACGAATCATCTCCAGGTAGCCGGCGGCGCTCTTTTGCACGTGCATCGGGTGGCGGAACAACCAGCGAATCACCCACGTATCAATGTAAGCCTCGGTGGACTCGGCGAACAGCAGATAACCGCCCGGCTTGAGCACCCGATAGAACTCGGCCAGGGCCTGATCCTGATCGACAAGATGATGGAAAGTCTGGTGGCAGAACAGCAGATCGACACTGGCGTCCGGCACTTTAATGCTCGCGCAGTCACTGCCGATCAGCTCTACCTCCATGCCCTGGCGGGCCGCTTCTTCGCCGCTCAGGTTCAGGCTGTGAGGGTCGGCATCCAGCCCGATCAGATGCTTGGGCGCGAAGGTCTGGCGCAGGTACTGGAACGACTTGCCCTGGCCGCACCCGGCGTCCAGCAAGACCGGTTTGTTGGGCAATGGCTCGCTGAACAGGCTGCGCAAGTCATTGATCGCCACTCGCAATACGTGGTGCTGCCAGGTGTGGCTGCGCAGGAACCAGAAGCCGAAACGGGTTTCTTCGACGTAGTTGTCGCTCAAATAACTCATGTCGCTTCCCTGGCGCACAGGTCTGAGATCATCCGCAGTCGACGTTTGGCTTCGCTGACGAACGGGTTGCGTTCATCCCAGGCATAACCCGCGAGGATCGAGCTGATCATGCGGCGAATATCCTCTGTACCGCCCTGATAGAAAATCACATCCTGAAAAGTCCCTGCGTACCAGCCCTCGACGTAGCAACGGAAGGTATCGACGCCGCGCTTGAGCGGTTCGGCGAATTCGGTCTGCCAGTCGACGCTTTCACCTTGCAGTTGGCGGTGCAACACCCCGGCGGCCATGCTCGCCGAACGCATGGCAATGGTCACGCCGGAGGAGAACACCGGGTCGAGAAATTCCGCGGCATTGCCCAACAAGGCGAAGCCAGGGCCATGCAGGGTTTTGACGTTGGCCGAATAACCGCCGATGGTCCGCGCAGGGGTATCCCACACCGCATTGTTCAGCACCCCTGCCAGGCTTGGCGTTTCGGCGATGAAGCCGCGCAGGCAGTCGTCCAGATTCTCGGTGCGGCCTGCGAAGTGTTCGGCGGCTGCCACGACGCCCACCGAGCAGCGACCGTTGCTGAACGGGATGGTCCAGAACCAGATGTCGCGCTGGGTCGGATGGGTGGTAATGAGGATTTTTTCCCGTTCGAAAGCCGGGCTGTCGATACAGTCTTCGACGTGGGTGAACACCGCCTGGCGCACCGGAAAGTTCGACGGTGCCTCAAGGTCCAGCAAGCGTGGCAGTACGCGACCGTAGCCGCTGGCATCGAGCACGAAATCGGCCTCGACGCGGTATTGGCTGCCATCTTCGCGAAGCACATCGAGCTGCGGTTTCGCCAAGCTGAAATCAACGCTGACGATGGCTTCGCCGTAACGGACGTCGACTCCCTGCAGTTCAGCCTGATCGGCCAGCAGCTTGTCAAAGTCGGCGCGCTGGACCTGGAAGGTCGTCGGCTTGCCGTTGCTGAACGTCTCGCCGAAATCGAAGGTGCTGTACTGATCGCCCCAGGCGAATGCCGCACCGTTCTTCAACTGGAAACCGGCCGCATTGACCGCCTCGAGCATGCCGGCTTCTTCGACGAAATCCAGGCAGTGGGACAGCAGGCTTTCACCGATGGAAAACCGTGGGAAATGCTGGCGTTCGATCATCAGCACATCATGGCCTTTGCGCTTGAGCAGCGCGGCGGCGATGGCGCCCGAGGGGCCGGCACCGATCACAACCACCTGACGACGTTCCATTTCAACTGTTGGCACGGGTGCTCCTTGCCGGGGCGGCGATGTTCAAAGGGATTCGGTGCATGCCGGCGAGTGCCGGCAGCAGGGTTGCGATCAGGCCCATCAACATCAGCGCGAAATACAGCTCGGGGCTGATGAGTTGTTGTTGCAGCAGCAGGTTGAGAAAGACGATCTCACTCAAGCCGCGGATATTCAGTAAAAGGCTTTCCCGCCAGCGGCTGGCACCTTCAAACGAGACGCCGGCCCAACCGAGACCCAGCCAGTTGCCCAACAGTTTACTGGCGATCGGCAACAACAGGAGCGCGGCCAGTTGCACCCCACCGAGGTTGTCGAGGGCGCTGTGCACGTTAATCTGCACGATGCCGAACGTGAGGATCAACGGGATGGCGATCCAGGTCTGCAAACGACTCATCCACGCCGTTGGCAATGGCAGTATCAGCGACACCTTGAGCGCGGCCATGCACAGCAGGTAACCGATGCCGAAAATCAGCGCATTGAGCTTGAAGTGCTCGGCGACCACCAGCAGCGCGAAGAAGCAGCCGCTGTGCAGCAACGGTTGGCGCAACCCGAGCAGTCGCAGCAATAACGGCAGACAGGCGCCTGCCAGCGGCAGCAAGAGGCTGCTCAGGTGCAGGCTGCCTTGGGCGAACGCGAACAGGGTCCAGCAAGTCAGGTCGATCAGGATCGCGGTCTGCACCAGGCGTCGGGTGGCGGCGGGCGGGTAGTTGATGTGTCGCAGGTACAGGTACAACACCGGAATCGCGGTGATGGCGAACAACAGACCGACCGCCAGCGAGCTGATCCACGGCTGTGGCGGCAGTAACCAGACCGCTGTCGCCAGCCCGCAGGCAAAGGGAATGCAGAAACTCGGCAGGGCGATTTTCAGGCTCTGGCGATCCAGTCGCAGGTCGATCACGTCGCTGAGGATGTGCCCCAGCAGCAAGGCAAAGCTCAGGCTGTAGAGGTTCTTCAGCCAACCCGGCGAGATCAGGTCGGCACCGCTGAGATGCCAGCCTGGTTCGATCCAGAAATACATCAGCAGCGGCAGGCCGAAGGTTGCCAGCAACAACTGGCTGACGATCGGAATCAGACCGAAACGTCGACCGACGTGGGTGGCCATGGCGAACAACACCAGGGCCATGACCCAGAACGCCGCGACCATCATGCTGCTGGCTCCGCAACCGGGGCGGTGTGGACTTGGCGTCCGGCCCACGGCGCCAGGATGAAGCTGTACGCCAGGCCGAGGCTCACCGATAGGCCGAAGTTGCTCACCGCCGGTGTGCTGGACACCGCCAGCAGGCCAAACGATAACCATGTGGTTGCGGCTGCCAGCATGGTGCCCAACAGGCTCGCGGCGGCGCCGCCGATCTGTTCGCGCATGAGGATCGCGTAGTCGACGCTGATGGCTGTCACCAGCAGCAGGCCGAACAGGCTGAACAGCGTCAGCGGCTGCCCGAGCCAGCCGAGGCTTGCCAGGCTGCACAGGGCCGCCAGTAGTGGCAGGGAGACAATTCGCAGTGCGCCACCGAGACCGAATGGCAGAATCAGCACCAGCACGATCAACACGCAGGAGGCGAGTTTCAATTCAGCGGCGCTGATTTGAGTTGCGGCAAATACCTTGTTCAGGTCGCCGAGGCGGTCGACCAGTTGCACACCCGGCAAGTCCAGCGCCTGGACCCGCAACAACGCCGGATTGTTCAAACCTTGCAGGCTGACCATCGCGGCCACGCCGTTATCGGTCGGCCCCAGCCACAGGGTGCGGTAGGGCTCGGCCAATGGGCCGGCCAGGGCCGCGTCGATATCTTCGGTGGGCAGCGCCTGTAGCTTCACCAACTCGGCTTGCAGCGCGTCGGCAGGCACGCCAAGCTCGAGCAACGGTTGCCAGAACTGCGGCAGCTTGCCCAGAGCATCACGCACTTTGCGCTGTTCGCTCGGCGGGCTGACCAACTGGTTGAGCGACAGGTAGCCCTGGAGTTTTTCCAGGTTGACCAACTGATCCAGGCGCTCGCTCAGTGCCGTCTGGCGTTCGAGCAACTCCTGCTGATTGGCCGCGCGCACCAGGAAAAACTGGCTGGTGGGTTGATAGCTGGTGATGCGCGCAATGGTCTGGGCTTCGTCCGTCAGTTGCTGCGGTGCGCCGACCCATTGGCGAATGTCGTTTTTTGTTTGCAACTGCAACAGACCGCCAACACAGAAGGCGATCAACAGCGCCAGCAATACCGGCGTGCGTACGTATTTGAGCAGCGACTCGCGCAGCGCCAGCAAAGACTCGGCAATGCGCATCGGCCATTGCGCCGGACGCAGTTGCGCGCCCTTGAGCAGCGCCGGCAGCAGGCACACCGCTGACAGATAAGCGCCGAGCAGGCCAGCGGCGGAGAACACGGCAATCTGGGTCAGGGCCGGGAACGGCGTCCAGGCCAGGGCCAGGTAGCCGATGCAACTGGTGATCAGGCTCAGCGTCAGCCCTGGCAGGGTCAGGCGCAACGCCGGCCAACTGTGCCAGGGTTTCAGGCTCCAGCTTTTCGACAGGTAATGCAGTGGGTAATCCACCGCCACGCCGATCAGGCTTGAGCCCAGCACCAGCGTCATCACATGCATCTGACCGAACAGTGCCACGCAGGCCACCGCGCCGAACAGCATGCCCACCAGCACCGGGACGAACGCCAGCACCACCCGCCAACGCCGGAAGGCCAGCAACAGCAGCAACAAAATCCCCATCGTGGCGCCGCCACCGACCCAGGTGATCTCGCGCGCGGCTTGCCGTTGACCGCTGGCGGCATACAGCAGGCCGCTGGCAGCGAGCAGTTGCACATCCGCCTGGGCGGCTTCTTCGCGACTGTGCTGGAGCAGGTCAGCCACTTGCAGCGGCAGGTTCATGTCGAATGCGTTGCCGACGGTTCGCGCCCGCAGCATCACCCAGCTCTTGCCGTCGGCATCGGCGACCAGCACGCCGCTGCCGATGTCCAACTGCACCGAACCGCGCTGTGGCTGGCTGTTCTGGATGCGCCCGGTCAGGCCGAGCCAGTCATCCTGGCTCGGCACCAGGCTGAACCCGGTGAAGGGGTCGAACAGGGCTTGTACCCGTTGCTGGATAAAGGCGTCGGGATGCTCGATGAGTTGCTGACGGTCGGCCGCGGACAGCATCGCCAGTCGGCCTTGCAGCAATTGCGTGCGCAGCGCTGGCAAGTCGGCTTGCAGGTTCCACTGGACCTTTTCGAACACGCCGCTGGCCTGCCACTGCTCACCGAGTTTTTGCGCCATGGCGATGGCTTGCTGACGGTCTTTATGGCCGACCAGTACCAGCATTTCCCGGTTCAACGGTTCTTGCATGCGTTGTTCGGCGCGCAGCTCCAGCGCGTCCGGCGCGGTGCCTGGCACCAGTTCCATCAGGTTGGCCGACAGCGGAGTGCCGTCGCGCCACTGCCAACCGGCGAGTGCGAGTACCGCCAGCAGCAGGACCAGGAACAGCCGCGGCAGCATCCGTTCACTCGGCAAAGTCATGTTGCTCCGCATCGCTCAAAGGTTGGGCGCTGGTGCTGTCCTGCATGCGCAACAGGGTTCGGTCACCCTGGGTTTCGAGCAGTTCGATGTTGTGTACCAGTTCGCCGCCGTCAATGTTGATCTGATTGAACACCTGTTTGAGCAGCATCGAACGCGGGGTCAGGGTCAGTTTCCAGTTCTGGGCATCACCACTCAGCGACAGCTCGAAATCCCGTTGCAGGCCACTGCTGTCGCCTTGCAGCACGGCGAGGAACAAACGGTTCTGTTCGGCGCCGGCACTCTTGCTCGGCAGCATTTGCCAGCCGCTGGCATCCCGCCGGGCAATGCCCTTGTCGCTGATGCGGTAATCCTGTTGCAGCGGCGTTTTCAGCAGCCAGAGCAGGCCGTGATTTTTCGCCAGAACGAAGGTGCCCTTGCTGGTCAGTGGCTGGGGCAGGGCGCGCAGGTGTTTTTCCTGGATGAAGTTGCCGTGGATCACATCGGGTTTGGCCAGTTGATCGCTCAGTTGCTGGAGATCGAAGGCCTGGGCCAACGATGAAAAGCCCAGCATAAATATCAAGCTCACACCAATCCCGTAGCAGCTGCCGAGCCTGCGAGGCTGCGTCCGGCGGCGAAGCCGTCGTTCAGGCATATCCGGTGGCGACTGCTGCGCAGTCGAACGCAGGCTTCGCCAGCTGCTACAAAGGAATCGCAAATTCATGGCAGCACCCTTTCAACCGCGTCGGTAAACACCTTGGGCGAAGCCAACTGCATTTCGCGGCTGCTCATGTCGACGGCAACCTGCACTGAAACAGCGCGGGTCAGACGTTCGCCGGTTGCGAGATCGCTGATCAGGTAATTGATCTTCAGTCGGTTCTCCCATTCCACCAGGCTGGCGCGCACATTCAGCTTCTGGCCGAACACGGCGCCGCGCACATAGCGCAACTGCAAGTCGATCACCGGCCAGGCGTAACCCGACGCAACCATGGCGTCGTAGTTGTGGCCGATCCTGTCCAGCAGCGCACAGCGGGCGACTTCCAGGTATTTGACGTAATGGCCGTGCCAGACCACGTTCATGGTGTCGACGTCAAAGAACGGGACGAGGATTTCCGTATCGGTGTGAAGCACTCCCTTGCTACGCATGCAGCCTCCAGTGTTGCTCGGCGATGCGTTGCAGGCACAGGCGCAATTCGCCTTCCAGGGCACGGTCTTCGATGACCGGCGGGAAGTCCTTGGCCAATTCCTCGTGCATCGCGGCCAGGGCCGGTGGCAGTGGACGCGCGTCTTCAGCCTGGCCGCGCAGCCACACGCCTTGATTGGCGGCCAGCAGCGTGGCGGCGGCAACCTGTTCGGTCAGCTCCAGCACGCGGATGGCGTCGCGGGCAGCGATGGTGCCCATGCTGACTTTGTCCTGGTTGTGGCACTCGGTGGAGCGCGAGAAGACGCTGGCCGGCATGGTGTTTTTCAGGGCTTCGGCGGTCCAGGCGCTGGTGCCGATCTGCACGGCCTTGAAGCCGTGATTGAGCATCGCACGGTCGGCGGTGGCGCCGGACAGGTTGCTCGGCAAGCCATGGTTGTAGCGTTCGTCCACCAGCAGCGCGAGTTGACGGTCGAGCAAGTCGGCGACGTTGGCCACCAGGTTTTTCAGGCTGTCCATGGCGAACGCAATGTGGCCGCCGTAGAAGTGCCCGCCGTGCAGCACGCGTTCGGCTTCGGCGTCGATGATTGGGTTGTCGTTGGCGCTGTTGAGTTCGATCTCGATGAACGAGCGCAGCCAGTTCAGGCTGTCGGCCAGTACACCGAGCACGTGTGGCGCGCAACGCAGGGAGTAACGGTCTTGCAGGCGATGCAGCGGCGCGGTCGGCGCGTCGATCGCCAGATCCTTGCGCAGCCACGCGGCAACTTGCATCTGCCCTGGATGGGGTTTGGCGGCGAACAGGCGCTCGTCGAAGTGCTCCGGGTTGCCCTGCAAAGCGACCACGTTCAGCGCGGTGATGCGTGTGGCCAGTTGCAGCAGGTAATCGGCACGGGCGTAAGCCAGGCACGCAAGGCCGGTCATCACGGCGGTGCCGTTCATCAGCGCCAGGGCTTCCTTGGGGCGCAATACCAGCGGTTGCCAACCCAGTTCCTTGTGCACATCAGCCGCTTGCCGGCGTTCGCCGCGGAACATCACTTCGCGCTCGCCGGACAAGGTCGCGGCGACGTAGGACAGCGGCGTCAGATCACCGCTGGCGCCCACGGAACCTTCTTCCGGAATCAGCGGCAGGATGTCGTGTTCGAGGAACGCTTGCAGGCGCTCCAGCAACTCCACGCGTACTCCGGACACGCCCTGGCACAGCGACTGTAAACGTGCCGCCAGCACCGCACGGGTGGCCTGGGCATCGAGCAGTTTGCCCAGGCCGCAGCCGTGGAATGTGTACAGATGACGAGGCAGGGCTTCGACGTGGTGCAGCGGCACCGCCACCACACAGGAATCGCCATAACCGGTGGTCACGCCATAGATCACGCCTTCCTTGTCCAGCAGGGAGTCAAGGAACTGCGGACCCTTGGCAATGCGCTGGCGAAACTCGGGGTTGCCCTGCAACTGCGTCGGCACCTGACGGTTGGCCAGGGCCAGCACGTCTTCGATGCACAAAGGGAGTTCGCCGAAGGTTACCGGCTCAAGCGTTGGCGTCGTCATCGGTCTTCCAGAAAGGGTAAAAGTTGAACCATTGTTGGGGCGCTTCGAGGCAATAGTGACCCAGGCGTTCGGCATAGCGCGAAGCCCACTGATGAATGACCTGTTCGCGCTCGCTGCGTTTCCACACCACCGCCTCGGTGAACGGTTCGAGGGTCAGTCGATAGTCGCCCGTGGGCTTCTTCAGGCACAGCAGCAGATTGACCGGGCATTTCAGCAAACCGGCCAGCAGCCACGGGCCTTGCGGGAACGCTGCCTGGTGACCGAGAAAATCCACCGTCACGCTGCGCCCGCCATGCAGCGGCACACGGTCGCCGGCAATTGCCAGCCACTCGCCGCGCTCCAGGCGCTCATGCAGTTGCAGCATGATCACCGGGTCGAGCTCGCTGACCTGGATCAGCCGCAGATTGGTTGCCCCGGCTTCGCCCAGCAGGCGGTTGAACTGCTCGGCGTGCTTGGTGTGCACCAGCACGTTCATGGTGACTTTCTCGCCGATCTCGGCCAGTGCCCGGCAAACCTCGAGATTGCCCAGGTGCGCGCCCACCAGCATCTGCCCGCGTGTGCCGCGCAGTTTATTGCGCAGCAGCGCCGGGTCGATGATTTCGATCTGCTCGATGCTCAGCTTGCCGTTCCACACGTCGAGTTTGTCGAGCATGGAATCGGCGAAGGCCATGAACTGGCCGAACACCCGCCAATGAGTCGGACGCAATTCGCTGCGCCCGCTCCAGTCGGCGAGCCGCTGCTGGTATTGCCAGGCGCTTTGGCGGGCGCTGCGTCCGAACAGGAAAAAGTACAGCACGATGCCGTAGAGCAGCGGGCTCAGCAGGCGTCGGCCCAGGACCTTTGCGCAGAATGCGGTGAACTTCATCAGCCAGAAACTGCCACGCTCCTGGCGGTCGGCCCAGTGCTGTTTGTCTGCGTTGCCGTTCATGCCCGCCACCGTCGCCAGAGGATCACCGGTGCTCGCAGCAACATGCCGAAGAACAGCCGGGTGTGCATGCTCGTAATCAGTACGTTGTCGTAGAACAGCCGGAAATGTGAAACGCCATCCAGAGGGTAATGGACCCTGGTTTTCAGCCACTGCATCGGCAGATTGCGCCAGGCCAGGCGCACCAGGATGTCGGAGTCGAAGTCCATGCGCTTGCCGATCCTGGCCGAGTCGATCAGTGCCAGGGTTGGCGGTAACGGATAGACACGGAAGCCGCACATCGAGTCGCGAATCTGCAGTGACAGGGTGTTGATCCAGACCATGACGTGAGTCAGGTAGCGCGCGTACAAACGACCTTTGGGCACGCTTGCGTCGTATTGCGGATAGCCACAGATCACCGCCTCGGGATGGTTGCGTGAGTATTCGATGAAGACTTTGACGTCTTGCAGGTCGTGCTGGCCGTCGGCGTCCACCTGCAAGGCATGGCTGAAGCCCAGGCGCGAAGCCTCCCGCAGACCGGTCATCACTGCGCCGCCCTTGCCCTGATTGATGGTGAGCCGGATCAGATAAACCCTGTCGCGCTGCGCCAGTTGGTCGAGTACCTTGGCGCAGGCGGGGCTACTGGCATCGTCCACCAGAATGCATGGCAGGTCACAGGCTAGCAGCGCATCGACCACGGCAGTGATGGCGGTTTCGTGGTTGTAGACCGGGATTATGGCGCAGGGGTTATGCATCGCTGGCAGCCTCCAGCAAAATCCGCCCGCTGGAGCAGGTGGCGGTTTCGTTGCGATAGGCGAAATACAATTTGCCGCGCACCGGGTCGAAGCGCAGGTGCAACTGGATTTCATCGCCAGGGCGCACCAGTTGCTGGAATTTCAGCACTTCCATGCCGGCGAATTTTGCCGGCAGGTCCATCAATTGCTGGCCCAGGCTCATTGCCCACTCCACTTGCACCACGCCGGGCAATACCGGGGCCCGGGGAAAGTGTCCGCTGAAATACGCCAGGTCCGGCGGGACGGCCAGTTGCAGGCTCCACTCACCATCGGCTTCGACCTGCTCCAGCACTTGCGGCGCCTTTGGGCGGGGCGCCAGCAGCAAGGCTTCAACCTCAGCCTGGGGCAGTTTGCCCTGCGCGTTCAGCGGCAACTGCCGCAACAGGCGCCAGCGTCGTGGCAGGGCCAGCGTTTCACAGTGCTGGCTCAAATGCTGACGCAACGCTTGTGTGAGGCTGCGTCGTCCCTGATTGCGCAACGCGTGCATACCTCGCTCGCTGAGCACCAGCAGCGCCCCCAATGAGGCGCGGTTTTCCTGAACCACTCCCAGGCGCGCTTCGGCGACCCAGGCGTGCGCCATCAGCGCGTGTTCGAGCATGGGTAGCGAGATACGTTTTTCTTCCAGTTTGACGATCCGGTCCAGCCGCCCCAACAGCTCGAAACGGCCGTCGGCTGCGATGCGCGCGGCATCGGCGGTGTGTTCGATATGACCTGCCGGCAGGTATGGCGATGCGATAAGCAGGGCGCCATCGCTGTCCTGGCTCAGCTCCACACCGTTGAAGGGCTGCCAGAGATCCTGGCCTTGACGCCAGGCGATGCCGCCGGTTTCCGAGCTGCCGAGGATCTCGGTCGGCCATTGTTGCAGGCGTTCGTAAAGGCTTTGCGAGGCTTCGGCGGGTAACGCGCCACCGGAGGAGAACACTCGGCGCACTGCGCTCAGCGCTGGCCAGTCGAGGTTGTCGCCCATGCGCTTGAGCAATGCCGGGCTGGCGACCCAGGCGAAGGCCGGGTGTTCGCGGCTGGCGCGTTGCAAGTCTTCCGGGAAAGCCAGTTGCTTGGGCACGAACGAACGCCCGGCGCACAGCGGCCACAGCGCCCGAAACAGCAAACCGTAGATGTGCTGGGTGGCGACGCTGCCGATGATGCAGGCTTCGCCCAGATCTGCGCCCCACAAGTGCTCCAGCGCTTCGACTTCATTGGCCAGTTGGCGCAGGGTTTTGTCGATGCGCTTGGGTTCGCCACTGGAGCCTGAGGTGCACAGGCTCAGCTGACAACGATCCAGGTCCAGCGGGTGGGTTGGTAGCGGCGGATGCCGATAATCGCTCAGGTGCGCATCGTCGGTCTGATCGGTCAGCCACAGATCGACCTCGGTCGACCAGCGCTGGCGCGTCTGCGCTTGCAGGTCGGCGGGCAGCAGTACGCTGATCCCGGCACGCCAGGCGCCGAGCAGGGCAATGGCCAGGTCGGCGGCGTCTTCAAGGTGCACGGCGATGCGCTGCACACCCTGGGCTTGCAGGCCGGCAGCCAGGCTCAGGGCCCGGTCGCACAATTGCGCGTGATTCAACGCCGGCTCGGCCGTCACGGCACGCTCCGGCTGAGCCTTGAGCAGCAGTTGCTCAAGTTTTATCCAATTCATGGGTGGCCTCGTACCCGTTGTCGTATCAGCCATTCAATGGCAAACATCAGGCCGATCAATCCATAGGAGATCAGGCCGGTGTACAACATCCACCAGCTCAGCGGCGCCCAAAGGGTCAGGGCGGCGGCGCACAAACCGTTGCAGAGAAAAAACACGCTCCAGGCAATGGTCACCTGGCGGGTGTAGCGAATGGCCCTGGGCGGTAAATCCGGTTCTCGCAGGCGGGCCAGGCGTTCGACCATCGGCGGGCCGTATTTCAGGCTAAGACCGAACAGCACCAGCATGAACGCGCTGATCAGCACCGGGTACCAGCGCAGCAGCACCGGGCTGTCGAACGCTGCCAGCAGCAGGCAGAAGGCGATGGCGACCGTGGACATCCACAGGCTGCCGGGGCGCCGTTCGCCGGTCAGCGCTCGCGCCAGCCACAGGCTGCCCAGCAGCAGACCGAACTGCCACGGGGCAAAATGCTCCATGCCGAAATACACCGCAAAGGGGTACAGCAGGCCTGCGAGCAGCAGGCCAAGGCCGATCAGTCGGCTCATGCGGCGGGCTGAACCAGACGGTAGACCGCCTCGACCACGTCGCTGACGGTACGCACCGATTTGAATTCTTCGGCGGCGATTTTCTTGCCGGTCTGGCGTTTGATGTGATCGATCAGGTCGACCGCATCGATGCTGTCGATTTCCAGATCCTGGTATAGGTTGGATTCCAGGTTGATGCGCTCGGGGTCCAGCTCGAAGAGTTCGACCAGAGCATCGCGCAGGGTGTTGAAAATATCGTCACGAGTTTGCATGGTCCGGTCTCAAGCTGCCTGTTTTGCAGTGACGAACGCCGCAAGGCTCGCCACGTTGCTGAAGTGATTACGGGTGTCCTTGGCGTCGGCATCGATTTTGATGCCGTACTTTTTCTGGATCGCCAGGCCGAGTTCCAGCGCGTCTACCGAGTCCAGGCCCAGGCCTTCGCCGAACAGCGTCTGGTTGTCGCCGATGTCGTCGACGCTGATGTCTTCGAGGCCCAGGGCTTCGATGATCAGCTCTTTGATTTCCTGCATCAGGCTAACGGTGTTCTGATCGCTCATCTTCGGCGAGCTCCTTGATAAAGTAAGAGTGCAAATAGTCGTTGAGCTTGCGCGAGGCCTGGGGTGCAGGGCCTTGCGTAGCGAAGGCCTGTGGGTCTATATCGGCCCCGACGCGAAAACTGAAGTGCACGCGGCGTTTGGGAATCCGATACCAGGGTTCGGCCTTGGTCAATGTGGTCGGGTTGACCTTGATAATCACCGGGGTGAGGATTCTCGCACCACGCAGCGCGATTGCCGCGCCCCCCCGATGAAAGGCCGGCGGCTGGCCGGGGCGGGTCCGGGTGCCCTCGGGAAAGATGATCAGGGTCTGACCGCTTTTCAGCGCGTCGGCAGCGGCGTCGAGCATGTCCATGCTGCCATCGTTGCTGATGTATTCGGTACAGCGTAGCGGACCGCGAGTGAACGGGTTTTCCCAGAGGCTTTTCTTGACCACGCAGTTGGCGTGGCGCACCAGGCCGATCAAAAACACCACATCGATCAGCGAGGGGTGGTTGGCGACGATCATTTGGCCTGGGCGCCCGAGCTTTTCCGCCCCCTGAATGTCATAGGTCAGCACGCCACTGCGCGCCATGAACCGAATGAAAAACCAGAAACACCGGCTGACCGTATGTCGCGCGCGTTGACGATGGACCTGAGCGTCTCCTGGCAGGCAGTTCAACAGCGGGAACACCACCAGTCGCAGGCACAGGCTGCTCAACCCGAACAGGGTAAAGCTTGCGGCGGTGGCCAGCAGGCGCCAGTAGTAGGCGTCGCGGTTTTTATCGGTTACGGGTTGCGTTGCCAGGTCCATACACGATTTTTCCAGGCATGTTGGCAGGTTGTTTGCTGGCCGAGCAGCGTACGCAACAGATTCAGAGCATGGGGCCAGCGGGCTTTGGACAACGTGTGCGGGTCGCTGTTCAGCGACAGTTGCCACTGATTACCGGGGGTGATCAACAGGCCGACCGCATAAGGGAAAGGCACATCATCTATCCAGGCCGAGTAGGCGGCGGGAGGTTGCTCTTCGGTGACGATCAGCAGTACCGCGGGCGCGCCTTCCTCAAGCAGCGCCGCGGCCTCTAGCATGCCGTGTTCAAGGCCATCGCCGGCGGCGGCGAGGGCGGTCATTTCGCTGGTTTCGCCACGCATGATCGACCACAGGCCGATGACCGCGTTGTGCACCGACAGGCTGAACTGGGTGGGCGACAACGGTTGGTCGGTCGCCAGATCGCTGAGAATTTCGAAGGTGCGCGGGGTTTCGCCGTGGCGAGAAATAAAGACCAACGGTAAATCCGGATGACCTTCGGCCAAGGGCCAGCCGACACTGAACGCCATCCGCGCCAGACGGCTGAGTCGCCGACGCTGCATGGCCGGCAGAAACGACACATCCGGGGCGGCATCGCTGGGCTCGAGCACGACCGGTTGTCGGCTCCAGGCCTGCCAATCATCCACGCTTTCAAGCCCAGGGGCCCAAGCGCGCCATTGGGCGATGTTGAAGTTGATCACAGACATTCATCCCGCCCCTGCGGGCTTCCTTTAACGCGGTGAGTCGCAAGAACCGCGGCTGACCTGACGTGGCGCTTAACGCCGAGTGGCGCGCATTATCCCGGTGCTGCGGGCGTGTAGCAAATGCTGGTTACATTTTGCGCAACGAAATGTACCGTCTGGTTCGCGAAAAGCTGTCGTTTGGCCATTATCCACAATGCGGCGGACATGTCTGTCGGCACTGTCGGCTATCAATGGACGAGTTGGCAGCTGTTCCGGCCAGAGATTTGCCTATGACTGTGTAGTCTAGATGCTGGCGAGGTAGCTAAGCAGCGATGTGGACTACTACACTCGGTCATTCTTTGATACACGGAGGTTTAGACATGCGGCGCGTGGTGTTCAATCAGAAAGGTGGCGTGGGCAAATCAAGCATTGCCTGCAATCTGGCGGCGGTCAGCGCCAGCGAAGGCTATCGCACGTTATTGGTGGATCTCGATGCCCAGGCCAACTCCACTCAATACCTGACGGGGCTCACCGGTGAGGATATCCCGATGGGTATCGCCGACTTCTTCAAGCAGACCCTGTCCTCCGGGCCGTTCTCGAAGAAAGGTCAGGTCGACATCTACGAAACTCCGTTCGACAACCTTCACGTCATCACTGCCACCGCCGAGCTGGCAGACTTGCAGCCCAAGCTTGAGGCCAAACACAAGATCAACAAGCTGCGCAAATTGCTCGAGGAGCTGGACGGTGATTACGACCGGATCTACCTCGACACCCCGCCAGCGCTGAATTTCTATGCCGTCTCTGCCTTGATCGCCGCTGATCGCGTGCTGATTCCCTTTGACTGCGACAGCTTCTCGCGCCAGGCGTTGTATGGTCTGTTGGCGGAAATCGAAGAGTTGAAGGACGACCACAATGAAGGGCTGGAAGTCGAAGGCATTGTCGTCAACCAGTTCCAGGCTCGCGCCAGTCTGCCGCAGCAAATTCTCGACGAACTGATCGCCGAAGGGCTGCCGGTACTGCCGGTGTACCTGGCAAGTTCGGTGCGCATGCGCGAATCCCATCAGGCCAACACGCCGCTGATCCACCTCGACCCGCGGCACAAGCTGACCCAGCAATTCGTCGAACTGCACAACCTGCTGGAAAATGCCTGAAAGGCAATCAGATCCCCTGACTGTGCAACCAGCTCATCAACTGCGGTAACGGGAAGGCCCCGCTTTGGCGAGCCACTTCCCGGCCGTTCTTGAACAGAATCAGGCTCGGGATCGAGCGAATCCCCAGCTGCGCCGACAACTGTTGATTCGCCTCGCTGTCCAGCTTGGCCAACCGACACTTGCCCGCCAATTGCCCCGCCGCTTGCTCGAACACCGGCGCAAACGATTTGCACGGCCCGCACCAATCAGCCCACACATCCACCAGCAACGGCAGGTCACCCTTGATCTGACTGGCGTAATCGCCTTGCTTCAGTTCGAACGGCTTGCTCAGCAGGACCTCGGCCTTGCAGCGGCCGCACTTTGGATGATCGTTGACGCGTTCGGCGGGGATGCGGTTCAGGCCGTTGCAGTGGGGGCAGGGGATGAGGAGTGGGTCGGTCATGAAGGAGGTCCTGTTAAGAAGCCGATCACTCCTATGTGGAGACGTTTGCTCATATTTTCAATCGTGCAGCGTCTGGCGATGAAACTAGGCTGAATCGTACTGAGCGAGACCGTTGGTCTGCCGAGAGCTATCGCAACTTGCGATATTTTTGATCTGTGTTTAACTCCCCATAGCAGAATGCGATAAGGATGTTGCATGCATGTGTTTACTGAAAAACCAATTCGTGAGGCCAAGGAAAAGTGGCCGCGGGCAGCCAATGCATTGGAGCAGTGGTATCGACTCGCCAAAGGGAGTAGCCCGGGAGACTTCGCGGCGATGAAGTCTATTTTTCCCGCAACCGACAAAGTCGGCGAGTTTCATGTGTTCGACATCGGTGGCAACAAATTGCGGCTTATCGCTTTTGTCAGGTATCGGTCTCAAAAGCTTTATATCAAGCATGTGCTGGATCATAGCGAATATGACCGCGGTAAATGGAAGGAGGGAAGGGTATGAGTGTCCTAATCAAAAAAGCTGCTGAGCATTGGGAGTTCGTCTCGCCATTGCTTCGAAAACCGAAAAACGAAGACGACTATGACATGTTGGCGCGGGCACTCGATGAATTGCTTGAGATGACCGGCGATGATGAGTCGCATCCGTTGATGAGCTTGGTGGACATCATCGGTGACTGGATTGCGGAGTGGGATCGCAACCATCACCCCATGCGCGAAGCCTCTGGTGCAGAGGTTCTTGGCTATATGATGCGCGAACACGGCCTGAGCCAGAGCGAGCTGCCCGGTGTGGGCACGCAATCGGTAGTCTCGGAGATCTTAAGCGGCAAGCGCCAGCTCAACCTGCGGCAGGTTCGCTGGTTGGCCGAGCGCTTTGGTGTGTCCGTAGAGACCTTTATCTGACAAGCCTCACGACGAACAGCTGATCTCCAGATGTTTGCCCCATTCCGGTGGCCGCTCGGCGTAGCTCTCCATTCCAGGCTGCTCCTCGAACGGATTGCTCAATACCGCGTGCAAGCGACGAACTTCTGAATAGTCGCCGCTTTCCGCCGCATCGATGGCTTTTTGCGCCAGATAATTGCGCAGGATGTACAGCGGATTGACCGCATGCATTCGTTTGCGGCGCTGCTCCTGATCAATCACGCCTTCACGGGCAACCCGGGCGGCGTAGAGCTCGCCCCACGCATCGAAACCCTTGATGTCGACAAAGTCATCGCGCAACCGGGCGACAGCCAGCTCCGGTGCCTCATCGCCCAGGCGGCGGAAGAACAGGCTGTAATCGACGCCGCTGTTCTGCATCAGTTGCAGCAGCTGCTCCAGCAGTTTCTGGTCGTCGTCTTCGGCGGTAGTAAGGCCGAGGCGGCGGCGCATCAGGTCCAGGTAGTGGGCCTGGAACAGTGGCAGGTACAGGCCGAGGGTTTCGCGCAGGGCTTCGACGCTGATGAACGGTGTCAGGGCCTGGGCGAGGGCGCTGAGGTTCCACTGGCCGATTGGCACCTGGTTGCTGAAGGAATAACGGCCCTGGTCATCGGAGTGGTTGCAGATGAAGTGGGCGTCGAAGTCGTCGAGGAAGGCGAACGGGCCGAAGTCGAAAGTGATGCCGAGGATCGACATGTTGTCGGTGTTCATCACGCCGTGGCAGAACCCATAGGCCTGCCATTTGGCGATCAGTTCGGCATTACGCTCGACGATATCGCGGAACATTGCCAGGTACGGTTCCGGCTGCTCCAGGCAGTGCGGGAAGTGCATGGCCAGCACGTGCTCACCGAGTTCTTTCTGCTGCTCGGGGCGCTTGGTGTAGTAGAAAAATTCGAAGTGCCCGAAACGCACATGGCTCGGCGACAGGCGCAGGACCATGGCCGCGCGCTCCTGTTTCTCGCGCCAGACCGGCGTGTCGGAGCCGATCACGCACAGTGCGCGCGTGGTGGGAATGTTCAGGGCATGCAGGGCTTCGGAGGCAAGGAACTCGCGGATCGAGGAGCGCAGCACCGCCCGTCCATCGCCCATGCGTGAGTAAGGCGTCTGACCGGCACCCTTGAGGTGCAGGTCCCAATGCTCGCCGGCTTCGTTATAGACCTCGCCCAGCAACAGGCCGCGACCGTCGCCCAACTGCGGGTTATAGGAGCCGAATTGATGCCCGGAATAGACCATCGCCCGCGGCTCGGCTTCGGCCCACAGCTTGTGGCCGCCGAACAGCTCGGCGAATACTGGTGTTTCGGCCTCGGCCGGGTCCAGGTCCAGCAGCGCCATGGCGGCGGGGCTGGCGACCACCAGTCGCGGAGCCGCAATGGGCTCAGGCAGTACGTGGGTTGAGAACGCATCGCCCAGGCGGGCGAAGCGATTGTCGAAGGTCAGTTCGTCGAGGGCTTTCAACGGCCATCTCCAGCAGAATGTCCGAGCATTCTGCTAGGGATAGCGCGCTTAGTCGAGTTCGACAGGCGGTGGCTCTTGCCGCGGTTTGCTGGTGGGTGCCGGAACAATGGTTTTGGTTTCCGGCTCAACCGGGACCATTTTGTATTCCTGGCCCTGAAGGTTCTTGAGATAGACCTCCATCTGCCGGAACGAGATGTTGATGTGCTGCTTCTTGAACTCGCGGTTGATGAAGCGGTTGACCTCATCGAGCACCGGGTTACGGTCACCGAGGTCGCGCACATGCATGCGCAGCTCGTGGTCGAGGGTGCTTTCGCCGAAGTTCAGGAAGTACACGTGGGGTTCCGGGTCCTTCAGCACACGCGGGTTATCGCGTGCGGCCTTGAGCAACAGTTCTTTCACCAGGTCCAGATCCGAGCCGTAGTCGACGCCGAGCTTGAGGGTCACCCGGGTGATGGTGTCGGTCAGCGACCAGTTGATCAGTTGCCCGGTGATGAACGTCTTGTTCGGGACGATGATGTCCTTGCGGTCGAAGTCGGTGATGGTCGTGGCACGGATGCGGATCTTGCTCACCGTGCCCGACAGGTTGCCGATGGTGATGGTGTCGCCGATCCGCACCGGGCGTTCGAACAGGATCATGATGCCGGAGATGAAGTTGGCGAAGATTTCCTGCATCCCGAAACCGAGACCCACCGACAGCGCTGCCACCAGCCATTGCAACTTGTCCCAGCTCACGCCGAGCGTGGACAGGGTCGAGACGAAACCGACACCGGCGATCACATAGGACAGCAACGTGGTCGTGGCGTAGGAACTGCCCTGGGCCAGGTTGAGCTTGGACAGCACAAACACTTCCAGCAGACCCGGCAAGTTGCGCGCCAGCGCGAAGGTGATGCCGATGATGATCAGCGCGCCAAGCATGTCGCCGATGCTGATCGGCACCATGCTCATGTTGGCGCCGGTGCCGCTGGTGTATTCGTAGAGGGTGATGTTGTCCAGGTACGAGAACACCGAGATCAGGTCCGACCAGACCCAGTACAGCGCCGCGATGAAACCGCCGAGCAGGGCCAGGCGGATCAGTCGCAGCGACTGCTCGTTGACCTTCTCGATGTCCAGGGTCGGCTCTTCGATCACCGCTTCGCCGTCGCCGGCCTCTTTCGCGGCCTGGCGTTTGGCCAGGGCGCGCTGATAGGCCAGGCGCCGTGCCGCAACGCTGAGGCCGCGCACGAAGGTGGCTTCGATCACCAGCCAGAACATCAGCAGGTACAGGGTGTTGATCAACCGGTCGCTGAGTTTCAGCGCGGTGTAGTAGTAGCCGAAGCACACGGCGACGAACAACGCGATCGGCAGGACGGTGAACATGATTCCCACGGCCTTGCGGAACAGCGAGGCGTTTTCATGGTTTGGGCTGCTGACCAGCAAGCGGCTGAGCAGCCAGGTCATCAAGGCGTAGCAGGTCAGCACCACCGGCATGCCAAGCACGTCATCGGCCAGCGCCGCCGGTTGCAGCTCGGCGACCGCCACTACAGTCACCAGGGCCATCACCACCAGCCCGAGCCGGCGAATCCAGCCTTGAAGGAATTCGACCTGGGGCTTTTCCCAACGGAAATGCAGTTCGGCCACGCCACCCGGCGCGAGGATGCGGTAGGCGGTGTAGAACACCAGCCAGGCCTGGGCCATCTGCAACAGCGCTGCGCCCATGTTGGCGTTCTGGCCGCGGGCGTCGATCTGCAAGGCCAGGCCGCACAAGGCCAGGCCCAGGGAAACCGGCATCGCCAGCAGGATGTTGATCAGAATCGCTTGCGGGGTGTGCCACTGGCTGTCGCGTTTGAAATGGCCGATGTCCTGGTGAACTTTGTTCAGGCGGGAATAGAGATTTTTGCGGCGCCACAGCAGCGCGCCGATCAACAGGGCCAGTGGCAGGAACAGCAGCGGTCGTTGCGTCAGGCCATCGGTCAATTCGCTCAGGCTCGAAGCCCACGGCAGGGTAGTGACCTGGCGTTGCAGGCGTTCCGGCACGCTGTGCATCCACTCAAGATCCAGCGGTTTGTTGCTGGGAATCCAGAACATCTGCTCGTCCAGCGTAGCCCGCAGACTTTGCGCGGTGCTGAGCAGTTGTTTCTGATTGAGTTGCAGCGTGATGGATTCGTTGAGCACCGCGCTCAGTTCGCGATTCAAGCGCTCCAACAGGTCAGCGCGGGTGTTGGCCAGGTCCAGCAGGCTCTTGCGCAGTTGCGGGGTGACTTGCTCGGGTGGTTGAGTCGCCAGCAGGTTATCGACGTAGGTGATCGGGTTGCTGAGTAGTTCCCGTTGCTGGCTGACTTCGAACTGATACAGGCGAATGTCGGCAATCTGGTCGGCCAGGTCGCGGTCGAGCCTTAGACGCGGCAGGGCCTGTTTCTGTTTGTAGAGAATCTTGGAGAGCAGCAGGCTGCCCTTGAGCACGTTGATCTGTTCGTCCAGCGCCGAGTCGCTCTGGGTCACGCTGTCCAGTTGCTGCTTGGTCTGCAGGTTCTGTTGAGTGACTTCGTTGAGGCGGTCGGTGCTTTTGAGCAGGTAGTCGGAGAGCTTCAGGTTGGCCGCGCTTTCGGTGGCCAGCAGGCTACTGCCGCCGGCCTTCTGCGCCTCGATGGACTGCTGGGTCACGGTCTCTTGTGACTGGGCCAGGCGTTTCTGGTTGATCAGGGTTTGCAGGTCCTGGATCTCCTGATCCAGGCGATCGGACTTTTCTGACAGCAAGTCGTGCTGGCTGTTGCCCAGGTCCTGCAACAGGCTGTTGCCGGCCAGTTCCTGGCGGCGCAACGGGATCAAGGCGTTCAGTGCCGCGAGTTCGGCGTTGAGCTGATCGCGTTGCTCGGCGGTCAGGGTCTTGCCGCTGTCCTTGCCAAGTTTGAGGATGTTGTTGATCTGCTGGATGCGCGTCTGGCTGGCAGAGATCTCGGCCTGGGCGCGCTCGGGGCGGGTCTGGGCGGTAATGATCAGGCTGTTCGCTTCGGCCAGGGCTTTCTGCAGGTCGCTTTGTTGAGTGGAGCGTTCGGTCAGCAGTTGCTCAAGCTGCTGGATCGTCTCTTTGGTATAGCGTTGCCCCACCGGCACCACTTTGGTGGCCTTGAGGCGGGTCAGCTCGCGCTGGTTCTCGATGTTCTGCCTTGGAGCGTTGGTCAACTGCTGTTTGAGATCGATCAGCTTCTGGTCGTAATCACGCCGGTTGTTGAGCTGGGTGAGCGTGCTCTGCAGGACCGCTTGCAGGGCTTTTTGATCGGCCTCCGGCAGTTTGCGGTCGGCGATCTTGTCCAGGCTCGCTTGCACGGCTTCGCTGGACGGCGGCTCGGCGGCTTGCAGCGTGTTGATGGAAAGACTCAAGCCCAGCAGGGCCATGATGAAAAAGGTACGCAGAGTTGACATAGAGACCGATCGAAAACGAGACGAAGTGTGGAGTTTAGAGGAACAGGCCGGGGCCGGGGCGACTTCCTTCGGGGAATCTGACGCCCACTTTCCCAATCTTGTTCCCTTCCATGACCGCGACGGTCCAGAGGGTGTTGTTCCACTCCACCTGGTCACCGACGACTGGAGCGCCGCCCACTTTCTGGGCAATGAAGTGGCCGAGGGACATGTTCGGATCGATGCCCTCGACTTTCAATCCGTACAGGGCAGCAACCGCGCCCAGCTGGGCGTCTCCTTCGAGTACGAAGTCGCCGAAGAAGCGCAAATCCAGCCCCCGTTGCGGTGCCTGGCTGAAGAGTTTTCCGAGGGCCGGAAGGTTGTGTTCATGGCCGATCACGCAGAGCAAATCATCGACTTCGAGCACCGTACTACCCGACGGATGGAGCAGTTGCTGGCCACGAAACAGGGCTGCGATACGTGTGCCTTCGGGCATTTTCAGCTCGCGAAGGGGTGAGCCGATGCACCATTTCTCGGCACCGAGGCGATACACGAACAGTTCCCACTCGCTGGTGACATGCACTTCCAGCGCCGATCGGGAGATCGGCAGGGGCTCTGGCGGGACGGTCACTTTTAAAAGCTTGGCGACCCACGGCAGGCTTGTGCCCTGCACCAACAGCGACACCAGCACGATAAAGAACGCCAGATTGAAATACAGTTGAGCATTGGGCAGCCCCGCCATCAGCGGGAACACCGCCAGAATGATCGGTACGGCGCCGCGCAGGCCAACCCAGGAAATGAATGCCTTCTCGCGTCCATGGAACGCCTTGAAAGGCAGCAGGCCAGCCAGCACCGACAGCGGACGGGCAAACAGAATCATCCACAGCGCCAGGCCCAGCGCCGGCAAAGCGATCGGCAGCAGGTCATGGGGCGTGACCAGCAGCCCCAGCACCAGGAACATGCCGATCTGGGCCAGCCAGGCCATGCCGTCGAGCATATGCAAAATACCGTGACGGCTGCGTACCGGGCGGTTGCCGATCACCAGGCCGCACAGGTACACCGCCAAAAAGCCGCTGCCGTGCAGGGCGTTGGTCAGGGCGAACACCACCAGGCCGCCGGCAATTACCAGAATTGGATAAAGGCCGGTGGCCAGGTGGATGCGGTTGACCAGTTGCAACATCAGCCAGCCACCGCCGAGGCCGATGACGCCGCCAATACCGAACTCACGCAGCAAGTGCCCGAGCAGGCTCCAGTGCAGGCCGGTCTGGCCGCTGGCGAGCATGTCGATCAGGGTGACGGTGAGAAATACTGCCATCGGGTCGTTGCTGCCGGATTCGATCTCCAGGCTCGCGGTCACCCGTTCGTTCAGGCCTTTGCCGCCGAGCAGCGAGAACACGGCCGCGGCATCGGTGGAACCGACGATGGCGCCGATCAGCAGGCCTTGAATCAGGTTCAGGTCGAACAACCACGCCGCCGCCATCCCGGTCAGCCCGGTGGTGATCAACACCCCGACCGTGGCCAGCGACAGCGCCGGCCATAACGCCACGCGAAAACTCGCCACCCGGGTGCGCAAGCCGCCGTCGAGCAGGATCACTGCCAGGGCGAGGTTGCCGACCAGATAAGCCGTGGGGTAGTTATCGAAAATAATTCCGGCGCCGTCGACACCGGCCGACATGCCCACCGCAAGGATGATCACCAGAATCGGGATCCCGAGGCGCGATGAAAGTGAGCTCACCAGAATGCTCGCACCTACCAGCAACGCGCCGATCAAGAACAGGCTGTTGATGGTCGTCGCATTCAAGGGCAGTACTCCGGAAGCGTAAAGGCGGGCGCAAACTGACCATGCAGTCCGCGTGCCAGCGATTCTAACCTGTTGAAATGTGATGCTGTCAAAAAGCTTTTGACGGCGATCATCCCCCGTGGCGAGGGGGCTTGCCCCCGTTGGGTCGCGCAGCAACCCCAAAGCCGGCGCTGCGGTGCGCCAGGTTCAACGCGTGGGTCAATTGCGACTGCTTCGCAGCCGAACGGGGGGCAAGCCCCCTCGCCACAGGGGGGAGCCGTTACAGGCTAAACCGCCCAACCATGTTGTTCAGGTCCAGCGCCAGGCGCGACAGTTCGTTGCTGGCCGCACTCGTCTGGTTGGCACCGGTGGCCGATTGCACCGACAGGTCACGAATGTTCACCAGATTGCGGTCCACTTCACGGGCCACTTGCGCCTGCTCTTCGGCCGCGCTGGCGATCACCAGGTTGCGCTCGTTGATTTCGACGATGGCGCTGTTGATGGTGTCCAGCGACAGGCCGGCACCGCGCGCGATGTTCAAGGTCGACTCGGCGCGCTCGGTGCTGTTGCGCATCGAGTCCACGGCGTGTTCGGTGCCGCTCTGGATGCTGCCGATCATGCGTTCGATCTCGCTGGTCGACTGCTGGGTGCGATGGGCCAGGGCCCGCACTTCATCGGCAACCACCGCAAAACCACGACCGGCTTCACCGGCACGGGCCGCTTCGATGGCGGCGTTCAGCGCCAGCAGGTTGGTCTGGTCGGCCAGGCCGCGAATCACGTCCAGCACTTTGCCGATGTCTCGCGACTCGTTGGCCAGATCGCCGATCAGGGTGGCGGTGCTCTGCACATCGGCGCTCATGCGTTCGATGGCGCTGACGGTCTCCTGTACCAGATCACGACCGTCTCCCGCCGAGGTGGTGGCGTTTTTCGAGGCTTCGGAAGTGCTCACGGCATTGCGCGCGACTTCTTCCACGGCGCTGGTCATTTCGTTGACGGCGGTGGCGGCCTGTTCGATTTCGTTGTTCTGCTGGGTCAGGCCGCGGGCGCTTTCGTCGGTGACACTGTTGAGCTCTTCCGCGGCGGATGCCAGTTGCGTGGCTGAACCGGAAATCCGTTGCAGGGTGTCGCGCAGTTTGTCCTGCATCTTCTCCATGGCGGCCAATAGACGACCGGCTTCGTCTGCACCGTCAACCGTGATCGGGCGCGTCAGGTTGCCTTCGGCGATTTCTTCGGCGGCGCTCAGGGCGTTGGCGATCGGCTTGGTGATGCTGTTGGTCAGCAGCCAGGCGAACAGCAGAGTCAGGCCAGTGGCGATGACCAGCAGGGTCACCACCAGGTTGAAGGCCGAAGAGTACTGGTCGGCGGCTTGCTGGTTGGTGTCGATGGTCTGCTGAGTGTTGATCTCCAGCAAACGGTTGAGCGCGGCGTTGGTGGCTTCAACGTTGTTCAGTAAATCGGTGTTGAGCAGCGTGCGCAGTTCGTCGACCTGATTGTTGCGCGACAGGCTCTTCATCCGATCTTCGATCTGGCGGTACTGACCCAGCAGTTGCACATACTGATCATAGGCTGCACGTTCCTGCGGGCTGGCGATCAACTTTTCGTAGCTCGTCTGCGCCGCTCGGATCTGCTGGTTACGGGTTTCCAGCAGCTCGATGGTTTTCTGCTGGACGTCCGGCTCACGATTCACCAACAGGCGATAAGACAGCACACGCAGGCGCAGGGTTATCTGAGTGAGTTCGTCGAGGCTTTTGATGCTCGGTACGCTGTTCGAGGTGATCTCTTCGGCGGCGCTGCGAATCTTGCTCATCTGGTTCAGGGCGAACACACCCAGGATCAGCATCATGGCGCCAATCAGGGTGAAACCGAGGAACGCCCGCGGTGCGATATTCATATTTCTTAGGGACATGGTGTTCACCGAAAAAAGCGCCTCCGTGCGAGGCTGAGACTGTTGTATGGATGACTTATCGGTCATACGACTAAAGTCTTGAGTCGCTGCGCGTATTTGTCGCAGAAGGGCCGCGACGACGAAGTGCAGGAACCAGAACCGCCAATCACAGTCTTTAAAGTTCGCGAGGAAGGTCGACCGCCAGGAAAATCAAGGCCTTGCGCCTGCATACCCCTGGCTTCCACAGTGACTTTTCTTTATCGTACGCGCCCTTTGAAAATGCCCGGAAATCAAAATGTTAGAAGCAACCCTAAGCCAATTGGAACAACTGGTCAGCGACCTGGTGCAACAGAACCAGGCGCTGCTCGGCACCAATCAATCCCTGAGTGCGGAGCTGGCCCAGGTCAAGGATGAAAACGAAAGCTTGCAACTGAGCCTGATGGAACAGGAAGAGAAACAAGGCGCCACCGTTGCACGCATTCAGGCCTTGGTTGAGCGCGTCAGCGCCGGCCCTGTCAGCGCATGAGTTACGGCGCCGCAGGGGTAAAAGTCGTCTCGATTCTGGGTGAAGACTATTCAATCAAGGCGCCGGCCGGGGAAGAGCAGACCCTGCTGGACGCCGCCTTAATGTTGAAGGCCGCTCTGGCCGAGACCAAAAAGAAATACCCGGCACTGATCGGTGACCGCTTGCTGGTGCTGGCGGCGATGAATCTGTGCTCGCAGCAGATCGAAATGCAAAAGCGTCACCAGCAGGAACTCGACCGTTACCAAGAGCAAGTCAGCGCCACGGTTGAAGTGATCGCCAAGACGATCAATCAGGCCTGAGCGGCTTTGCGCACAACCAAAGAATAAATTGTCGATTTAGTTGTATACAATCGGCATGGCTGTTGCAGTGTTTCAGCCTCTTATTCTTTGGGGGTGCTCCATGCAGTTCTGGCGACGCAGTATTCAATGGCAGTTGATCCTGAGCATGGGCACCGCCCTGCTGGTCAGTATTCTGATCGTGGTTGGCATTTATACCCTCGTGGTCAACCGCCTCGCCCAGCGCTATCTGGTCGAGCAGGCGTTACCGTCGAGCATCGAAGCGATGCGCAACGACATCGAGCGCATCCTCGTTCAACCCCTCACCGCCGCCAAGGACATCGCCAGTAACAGCATGGTGCGCGACTGGTTGGCCGGAGGCGAAAACACTGCCCAGGCCGCTGCTTTCGTCAGTTACCTGGAAGGCATCCGCGCTGAGCACAAAGCCTTTACCGCGCTGATCATCGGTGCCGCTTCAAACCATTACTTCACCGAAAAAGGCCTGGACCGCACACTCGGCCGCTCCAATCCCAATGACGCCTGGTTCTATTCGTTCCTCGACAGTAATCAACCGCGCACCCTCAATATCGACCATGACACCGCCACCGGTGAGTTGGCGCTGTTCATCGACCTCAAAGTCGAGCAGGCCGGCAAAGTCGTGGGCGTGGCCGGGCTGGGCCTGAGCATGAAAGAACTGTCGGAGCTGATCCACAACTTCAACTTTGGTGAGCGCGGCAAGGTCTATCTCGTGCGCTCCGACGGTTTGATCCAGGTTCATCCCGAGGCGCAGTTCAGCGGCAAACGTACGCTGGTCGAACAGATCGGCACCTCGGCGGCGCAAGCGGTGATGACCTCCACCGTGTCTGGCAGCAGCAGTTTTGCCCGCGATGGCGAAGAGTTTCTGGCCTTGAGCCTGCCGCTGCGTGATCTGGGCTGGACCCTGGTGGCCGAAGTGCCGCAGTCGCAGATCTACGCCGAAGCTCGCCGGGCGATGTGGATGAGCGGCGGCATTGGTCTGGCGGTGGCGTTGGTTTGTCTTTTATTGGTGGTGTTGCTGGCTCGTGGATTGGTGCGACCGATTCGTCAGGTAACAGCGGCGTTGGTTGCCATCGGTAGCGGTGGTGGAGATTTGACCCACCGGTTAGATTCCAGCCGCGCCGATGAGCTGGGTGACCTGGCTCGCGGCTTTAATCGGTTCCTGGAAAGTCAGCGCGAGATGATCGGCGAAGTGCTGGCCACCAGTGAGCGTTTACGCACGGCGGTCGGCCAGGTGGCGCGGGTGGTGGACAACACCGCTGAGCGTTCCGGACGTCAGCAGGAAATGACCGACATGGTTGCCACCGCCGTTCATGAGATGGGCCTGACCGTGCAGGAAATCGCCCAGAACGCTGGCAACGCGGCGGTCGCTTCGCAAACCGCGCGGGATGAAGCGCTGCAGGCGCGGGAAGTGGTGGGTGGGTCGATTCGGCATATAGAAAGTATGTCCGATGAAATTGGCGTCGCCGCCGGAGCGGTGGGTGAGTTGGCCCAGCAGGTGGCGTCGATCGATCAAGTGTTGGCGGTGATTCGCGGGATTTCCGAGCAGACCAATCTGCTGGCGCTCAACGCCGCCATCGAAGCGGCGCGGGCCGGGGACATGGGGCGCGGCTTTGCGGTAGTGGCCGATGAAGTGCGGACCCTGGCGCGGCGGACTCAGTCGTCCACCGACGAAATTCAACAGATGATCGGCAGCCTCAAGCAGGGCGCGGAAAATGCGGTGTCTTCAATGCACGCCGGGCAAGCGGCGACCGGCACAGGGGTTGAGTCGAGCCAACGCACCGGGGCGTCGTTGACGGCGATTACCGGGCAGGTCGAGCGCATCAGCGACATGAACCATCAGGTGGCCACAGCGACTGAAGAGCAATCGGCGGTGACGGAAGAGATCAACCGCAACGTGCAGGGGATTTCCGATTTGGCGCGGGCGACGGCGGGTGAGGTCAGGGCTTGTCGTGAAGACTGTCAGACGTTGCAGCGCCTGGCCGATGATTTGGCGCGGCAGATGGGTGGGTTCAAGTTGAGCTAACTGATCATTCCCACGCTCTGCGTGGGAATGCAGCCCGGGACGCTCCGCGTCCCTTCCGCGGCCGTGACGCAGAGCGTGGGAACGATCGGTGTCAGCGGGTCAGAACCATTCATCCTGCATGCTCAGACACACATCATCCCGCGCCTCAAGAATCGCCAGTTCATGGTGGCAACCCGGCACTTCCCACGTCAGGAAATACCGCGCCGCCTGTAGCTTGCCTTTATAGAAGCTCACATCCACCGCATTACCCTTGGCCAACCCTTCCTCGGCACGAATCGCCTGTTCCAGCCAGCGCCAGCCGATCACCGTATGACCGAACACTTTCAGGTACAGCGCCGAGTTCGCCAGGCTGCTGTTGACCTTGCCCTGGGCCAGATCAGTCAGCAGGCCGATGGTCACGGTTTGCAGGCGAGCCACCAGTTTTTCCAGCGGTTCACGCAATGGAGTCAGCGACTCATGCGCCTGCGCCCGCTCAGCGGTGTCGGCGATCAGGCGGATCAGTTGCTTGAGCCCCGCGCCACCGTTCTGCGCCAGTTTGCGCCCCAGCAAGTCCAGCGACTGAATGCCGTGGGTGCCTTCATGGATCGGGTTCAGGCGGTTGTCGCGGTAATACTGCTCCACCGGATACTCGCGGGTGTAGCCGTGACCGCCGAGAATCTGGATCGCCAGTTCGTTGGCCTTCAGGCAAAACTCCGACGGCCAGGATTTGACGATTGGCGTCAGCAAATCCAATAGCTCGTGGGCCTGTTTACGCTCGGCTTCGCCTTCAAGCGTCGTGGTGTCGTCGAACAGTCGCGCCGCATACAAACCGAGGTCGAATGCGCCTTCGACGTAGGCTTTCTGGGTCAGCAGCATGCGTTTGACGTCGGCGTGCTGAATGATTGCCACCGGTGCGGTGGTCGGATCCTTGCTGTCCGGCACCCGACCTTGCGGACGCTCGCGGGCGTATTCGAGGGAATACAGATACCCGGCGTAACCCAGCATCACCGCGCCCATGCCGACGCCGATCCGCGCCTCGTTCATCATCTGGAACATGTAGCTCAAGCCATGGTGCGGCTTGCCCACCAGATAGCCGACGCACTCGCCGTTATCGCCGAAGTTCAGCGCAGTGGAGGTGGTGCCGCGCCAGCCCATCTTGTGGAACAGCCCGGCCAGCAGCACATCGTTGCGCTTGCCGAGACTGCCGTCATCGTTGACCAAAAACTTGGGCACGATAAACAGCGAGATCCCCTTCACCCCGGCCGGCGCGTCCGGCAACTTGGCCAGCACCATGTGCACGATGTTTTCCGACAGCGGGTGATCGCCACCGGAGATGAAGATCTTGTTGCCCTTGAGTCGATAGGTGCCGTCGGACGCCGGCTCGGCGCGGGTACGAATATCCGACAGTGACGAGCCGGCGTGGGGCTCGGTCAGTGCCATGGTGCCGAAGAAGCGACCGTCGATCATCGGTTGCAGAAAACGCTGCTTCTGCTCATCGGTGCCGAAGCTTTCAATCAGGTTGGCCGCGCCCATGGTCAGGAACGGGTAGGAGGTCGACGCCGCATTGGCCGATTGAAAGTGCGCGAAGCAAGCCTGGGACAGCAATGTAGGAAGTTGCATGCCGCCGGCATCGAAACTGCGCGCGGCGTTGAGGAAACCGGCTTCGAGGAAGGCATCCACCGCCGGTTTCACTTCCGGAATCAGAATCGCCTGACCGTCCTCATAGCGCGGCTCGTTCTCATCGCCCTTGCGGTTGTGCGGGGCGAAGAACTTCTCGGCGATGTTGCGGGCAGTGCCGATGGCGGCATTGAAGGTCTCGCGATTGTGCTCGGCGAAACGCTCACGTTGGGTCAGGCCCTCGGCATCAAGGACTTCATACAGCTCGAAAGCCAGATTGCGGGAACTGAGCAACGTCTCGGACATGGCGGCCTACCTTTAATTGGGATGGACCGAGTCTAGGCGTGGGAATAGAGGCTGAACAGGATGATTGATAACGGTGATGGAGAGGCCAAAAAAATGGGCGCCGACGAGGGCGCCCATTTTTATGTTGCTGACGGATGATCGTTCCCACGCAGAGCGTGGGAACGATCACGAGGGAGTTAACCGATGGTCATCAGACTGGCGTTACCGCCCGCCGCGGCGGTGTTTACGCTCAACGCCCGTTCGATCACCAGGCGCTCCAGCGCAATGTTGGTTTCACCCTGGGACAAACCATGAACCCCGACAATCGCCCCCGCCCGCTTGGCCACTTGCTGGCACACCGCGCGCAGCTGATCGGAATGGCCATGATGCAGGACGGCATCAACCACCACTTCGTCCTTGGTCCAGTCGGCCACCCGCTTGATCCGTGCCTGCACTTCTTTCGGCAGACGTGCGAACAAGGCCTTGCCCGGTTCCGCGTCCGGCCACACCGCCGAGCCGCCGACGGCCAATACCGCCGCCAGTTGAGTCAGCAGATCGCCTTCGACGTCCGCCAGGCACAGTACGTGTTCGCGCGGCAGGATGGCGTAGCTGTTGCGCTCGCCGGTCGGGCCGGCCAGCACGCGGGTGATCCCGCTTTGCGATTGCGCCGCGAACTGCACGCACAGGGCGCTCAGGTCCGTGAGCTTGTTGCTGTCGGCCCAGGCTTGCAGCGCGGTCAGCGGTTTGCTCATGGCATCACGCAGACGCACATCCGGCGCTGCGATAGCGTCGCCGCGAGCGAAGGATTGTACGATCGCATCGGTAGGACGCGTCGACAGCAGGCGGTACAGGTACAGAGGACCACCGGCTTTCGGACCGGTACCCGACAGGCCTTCGCCACCGAATGGCTGCACGCCGACCACGGCACCGACGATGTTGCGGTTGACGTAGACGTTACCGGCGTTGACGTTGTCGATCACCTTGGCGATGGTTTCGTCGATGCGAGTGTGCACGCCGAGGGTCAGGCCGTAGCCGGATGCGTTGATCTGGCCGATCAGTTGGTCGATGTCTTTGCGCTTGTAGCGCACCACGTGCAGCACCGGGCCAAAGATCTCCCGTTGCAGCTCGTCGAAGCTTTCCAGCTCGATCAGGGTCGGCATCACGAAGGTGCCGCGTTTGACTTCTTCGCTGTTGGCGATCGCCACCTGGTACACGTTGCGACCTTTGTCGCGCATGGCCTGGATGTGTTTCTCGATGCCGGCCTTGGCTTCGGCGTCGATCACCGGGCCAATGTCCACGGACAGGCGCTCCGGGTTACCGAGACGGCATTCCGCCATGGCGCCCTTGAGCATTTCGATGACACGATCAGCGGAATCTTCCTGCAAGCACAGCACCCGCAGCGCCGAGCAGCGTTGACCGGCGCTGTCGAACGCCGACGACACCACGTCGATGACGACTTGTTCGGTCAGTGCCGAGGAGTCGACGATCATCGCGTTCTGGCCGCCGGTTTCGGCGATCAGCGGGATCGGACGGCCCTGAGCATCCAGGCGACCGGCGATGTTGCGTTGCAGCAGGCGCGCGACTTCGGTGGAGCCGGTGAACATCACGCCTTTGACCCGATCGTCGCCGACCAGACGGGCGCCGACGGTTTCGCCACGGCCCGGCAGTAGTTGCAGCACGCCTTCCGGAATCCCGGCTTCGAGCAGCAGGCGCACGGCTTGAGCGGCGACCAGCGGGGTTTGCTCGGCAGGCTTGGCCAGTACCGGGTTACCGGCGGCCAAAGCAGCAGCCACTTGGCCACTGAAGATTGCCAGCGGGAAGTTCCACGGGCTGATGCACACCACCGGGCCCAGTGGGCGGTGGGCGTCGTTGGTGAAATCGTTGCGTGCCTGCACCGCGTAATAACGCAGGAAGTCCACGGCTTCACGCACTTCGGCGATGGCGTTGGCGAACGTCTTGCCGGCTTCGCGAGCCAACAGGCCCATCAGCGGCTGGATCTCGCCTTCCATCAAATCGGCGGCACGTTCCAGGATCGCGGCGCGTTCGGCCGGCGGCGTGGCCTGCCAGATCGGTGCAGCATTCAAGGCGCATTGGATCGCGTTGTCGACGTCTTCGACGGTGGCTTCCTGCACATGGCCCACCACGTCACGCAGATCGGAAGGGTTCAGGACTGGCGCAGGGCTTTCAGTGCTGGAGGCGCAACCGAGCATCGGCGCGGCTTTCCAGTTGTTGTGCGCGGTGGCCAGCAGGGCGCACGACAGGGATGCCAAACGGTGTTCGTTGGCCATGTCGATGCCACTGGAGTTGGCGCGCTCGGCACCGTACAGGTCACGTGGCAGCGGGATGCGCGGGTGCGGCAGGCCGAAACCGCCTTCCAGCGTCGCCATCTGCTCGATGCTGGCCACCGGATCGGCCACCAGTTCCTGAATCGAAATCGACTGGTCGGCAATGCGGTTAACGAATGAGGTGTTCGCGCCGTTTTCCAGCAGACGACGCACCAGATACGCCAGTAGGGTTTCGTGGGTGCCGACCGGAGCGTACACGCGGCACGGACGGTTCAGCTTGCCTTCGGAGACTTTGCCTACAACCTGTTCGTAAAGCGGTTCACCCATGCCATGCAGGCACTGGAACTCGTACTGGCCGGGGTAATAGTTCTGGCCAGCGATGTGGTAAATGGCCGACAGCGTGTGGGCGTTGTGCGTGGCGAACTGCGGGTAGATGACTTCCGGCACCGACAGCAGTTTGCGCGCGCAGGCGATGTAGGACACGTCGGTGTACACCTTGCGGGTGTACACCGGATAGCCTTCCAGGCCTTCGACCTGGGCGCGTTTGATTTCGCTGTCCCAGTACGCGCCTTTCACCAGGCGGATCATCAGGCGATGACGGCTGCGGCGAGCCAGGTCGATCACATAGTCGATCACATAAGGGCAGCGCTTCTGGTAAGCCTGGATCACGAAGCCGATACCGTTCCAGCCGGTCAGTTGCGGCTCGAAGCACAGGCGCTCCAGCAGATCCAGCGACAACTCGAGGCGGTCGGCTTCTTCGGCGTCGATGTTCAGGCCGATATCGTATTGCTTGGCCAGCAGGGTCAGCGACAGCAGGCGCGGGTACAGCTCGTCCATCACGCGCTCGTACTGGGCGCGGCTGTAGCGCGGGTGCAAGGCGGACAGCTTGATCGAAATGCCCGGGCCTTCGTAAATCCCACGACCGTGGGAGGCTTTGCCGATCGCATGGATGGCTTGTTCGTACGAGGCCAGGTACTTCTGGGCGTCATGTTCGGTGAGGGCGGCTTCACCCAGCATGTCGTAGGAATAGCGGAAGCCTTTGGCTTCGAACTTGCTGGCGTTGGCCAGGGCTTCGGCGATGGTTTCGCCGGTGACGAACTGCTCGCCCATCAGGCGCATGGCCATGTCGACGCCCTTGCGGATCATCGGCTCGCCGCTCTTGCCGATGATGCGGCTCAGGGAGGAGGTCAGTCCGGCTTCATTGTGGGTGGCGACCAGTTTGCCGGTCAGCAACAGGCCCCAAGTGGCGGCGTTGACGAACAGCGACGGGCTGTTGCCCAGGTGTGGCTGCCAGTTGCCGGTGCTGATCTTGTCGCGGATCAGTGCGTCGCGGGTGCCTTTGTCCGGGATGCGCAGCAGCGCTTCGGCCAGGCACATCAGCGCCACGCCTTCCTGGGACGACAGGGAAAATTCCTGCAACAGGCCCTGAACAATCCCGGCACGGCCGCCGGCGCTCTTCTGATTGCGCAGTTTCTCGGCAATCGAGGCGGCGAGCTTGTTGGTGGCCTCGGCCATCGGTGCCGGCAGGCGCGCCTGCTCGATCAGCATCGGCACCACTTCGGGTTCCGGGCGACGGTAGGCGGCGGTGATCGAAGCGCGCAGTACCGATTGCGGCAGGATGCTTTCGGCGAATTCCAGGAAGCACTGGTGTGCGTGATCGACGTGGACCTCGCCGGCCTCGTCAACTTCCTTGCCGTTCAAACCATTCAGCTCGGACAGGGTTGCACCACCCTCGAGTTTTTCCAGGTAATTGAAAATTGCCTGCTTGATCAGCCAGTGCGGCGTGCGATCAATCGAGGTCGCGGCGGCCTTGAGGCGTTCGCGGGTCGGGTCGTCAAGTTTGACCCCAAGGGTGGTGGTAGCCATATTTTTATCCTCATGTTTGCCACGACCGCGTGGCATCAGCTGACGGCAAGATTAGCTGTGCGCTGGTTGAGGTGCAACCGGGTGCAACCCTTTTTTTGCCGGAATAATAAGCAGCTCGTCAGGAAATAAATTCTGGTACACCCGGACCGCTCCTGCTTGGTGCTTTTACTTCTAGCGCAATCCGGAAAACGCCCTAAAAAGGAGCAAAAACCGACTGTTTTCAGGTAAATCCGATTAGGTGCAACTTATTCGAACGAAACTGGTTGCACCTTATTTGCATTGTTGAATAGCATTCGCGGCCAAGGTGCAACCGGTCAAAAAATCGGAGCACCGGCTGATGGCTTTCCTGGGGAAACATCAGTCATAAATGCGCGGGCCCCCGAATCGTCTGTCAAACGTCATCGTTTGCGAGCGGTTCACCAGCCGCCGCTACATAAAAACAATGCCAGGGCGTAACTCAATGAGCGTAAGCAATCCAACCCTGATCACGTTCGTGATCTACATCGCAGCAATGGTGCTGATCGGCTTCATGGCCTATCGCTCCACCAACAACCTTTCTGACTACATTCTGGGCGGCCGTAGCCTGGGCAGCGTCGTGACCGCACTCTCTGCCGGTGCTTCCGACATGAGCGGCTGGTTGTTGATGGGCCTGCCGGGCGCTATCTACATGTCCGGTCTTTCCGAAAGCTGGATCGCCATCGGCCTGATCGTCGGTGCTTACCTGAACTGGCTGTTCGTCGCCGGCCGTCTGCGTGTGCAGACCGAGCACAACGGCGATGCGCTGACCCTGCCGGACTACTTCTCCAGCCGTTTCGAAGATAAAAGCGGCCTGCTGCGGATCATCTCCGCGGTCGTGATCCTGGTGTTCTTCACCATCTACTGCGCTTCCGGCATCGTGGCCGGTGCCCGTCTGTTCGAAAGCACCTTCGGCATGTCCTACGAGACCGCGCTGTGGGCCGGTGCTGCGGCGACGATTGCCTACACCTTCGTTGGTGGTTTCCTGGCAGTGAGCTGGACCGACACCGTACAAGCCACGTTGATGATCTTCGCCCTGTTGCTGACGCCGATCATCGTGCTGCTGGCCACTGGCGGCATCGACACCACGTTCCTGGCCATTGAAGCGCAAGACCCAAGCAACTTCGACATGCTGAAAAACACCACCTTCATCGGCGTGATTTCGCTGATGGGCTGGGGTCTTGGCTACTTCGGCCAGCCGCACATCCTGGCGCGTTTCATGGCGGCGGATTCGGTCAAGTCGATCGCCAACGCTCGTCGCATCTCCATGACCTGGATGATCCTGTGCCTGGGCGGCACCGTCGCCGTAGGTTTCTTCGGCATTGCTTACTTCTCGGCAAACCCAGCCCTGGCCTTGCCGGTGAGCGAAAACCACGAGCGTGTGTTCATCGAACTGGCAAAAATCCTGTTCAATCCATGGGTTGCCGGTGTGTTGCTGTCGGCCATTCTGGCGGCGGTGATGAGTACCCTGAGCTGCCAACTGCTGGTGTGCTCGAGCGCCCTGACCGAAGATTTCTACAAAACCTTCCTGCGTAAAAGTGCTTCCCAGGTTGAGCTGGTCTGGGTCGGCCGTGCCATGGTGCTGCTGGTTGCGCTGATCGCTATCGCTCTGGCGGCTAACCCGCAAAACCGTGTACTGGGCCTGGTCAGCTACGCCTGGGCAGGTTTCGGTGCTGCATTCGGTCCAGTTGTCCTGATCTCCGTGATCTGGAAAAACATGACCCGCAACGGCGCACTGGCCGGCATCCTGGTCGGCGCGACCACTGTGATCGTCTGGAAACACTTCGAACTGCTGGGCCTGTACGAAATCATCCCTGGTTTCATCTTCGCCAGCCTGGCGATCTACATCGTCAGCAAAATGGGCGCACCGACCAGCGGCATGCTTTCGCGCTTCGCTGCAGCCGAAAAGGATTTCCGCCTGAACCAGTGAGGGGGATGAGCTGATGCTCTGACCTTTCGCCGAACATGAAAACGGCCCGCTTCCTTTTGGAGGCGGGCCGTTTTTTTTGCGCTCCCACATTTGTTTGGTGGTGCTTCTGACAGGAATGTCTGTAGTGCTTTATCCAGTTTTTTGAAGGAAAAATCCCTAAAAAAGCAGGGTAAATCTGATTTCCTTGTCCCTCCATCAACACCCCTTGTCGCTCATGCAGAATCGCCCGCCTTCATTCTGCAGAGACACATCGGATGTTCGCGCCTGCCAATCAACCGCGTTTCACGTTGACCCTCGACGGCGTCCAGAATGAGCTCAAGGTGCTTGAGTTCACGGGCAAGGAAGCCATCAGCCAACCCTACCGTTTTGACCTGGAACTGGTCAGCGAGCGACCCGACATAGAGCTCGAAAGCCTGCTGCATCGTCAGGCGTTTCTGAGTTTCGATGCGCAAGGTTCCGGTATTCATGGTCAGATCTTTCGCGTCGGCCAAAGCGATTCCGGGCACCGTCTGACGGGTTACCAGATCAGTCTCGTACCGCGTCTGGCGTATCTCGACCGGCGTATCAATCAGCGGATCTTCCAGCACAAAAGTGTGCCGACGATCGTCACGCAAATCCTCAAGGACCACGGCATCCAGCGCGACGCCTTCGAGTTCCGGCTCGGCAGTGACTACCCCGATCGCGAGTACTGCGTGCAATACGCTGAAAGCGATCTGGCGTTCATCCAGCGCCTGTGTGCCGAGGTCGGCATTCACTATCACTTCCAGCACAGCCCCGACGGGCACCTGTTGGTGTTCGGCGATGATCAGACGGTTTTCCCCCGTCTGCCCGAACCGACGCTGTACCTGCCGGGCAGCGGGATGGCTGCGGATGCGCCGGCGATCAAGCGTTTCAATGTACGGCTGGAAACCCGGACCACCGCAGTCACCCGTCGCGACTACGACTTCCAGAAACCGCGTTTGCAACTCGAAAGCCGCCTCGACAGCGAACAGCGGCCGGCGCTGGAGGACTACCACTTTCCCGGTCAATTCACCGACCGTGAACACGGCAAACACCTGACTCAGCGAGCGCTGGAGCGGCACAGCGCGGATTACCGTCAGGCCGAAGGTCGCGGCGATGAATCCGCATTGGTCAGCGGGCATTTCCTATACCTGGCCGAACACCCGCGTCAGGCGTGGAATGACCTGTGGTTGATCACCGAAATAGAACACCGCGGCCGTCAACCGCAGGTACTGGAGGAGTCAGCCACCAGCGACAGCCCGGATGATTTCCAGGGCTATCGCAATACGTTTCTGGCGACGCCGTGGGACGTTTCTTTTCGCCCACCGCTGGGCCCGGAAAAGCCACGGATGCTCGGCTATCAACCCGGCGTAATCACCGGCCCGACGGACAGCGAAATCCATTGCGACGAGTACGGTCGGGTCAAGGTTCAGCTCGCCTGGGACCGTGACGGTCAGCTCAACGAACACTCCAGTTGTTGGCTTCGCGTCGCCACTGGCTGGGCTCATGACCGTTACGGCAGCGTGATGATTCCGCGCGTCGGCATGGAAGTGCTGGTGGGGTTTATCGATGCCGATGCCGACAAGCCACTGGTGGTGGGCTGCCTGCCCAACGCCGCGACGCCTGTGCCCCTCGATCTGCCGGCGGACAAGACCCGCAGCATTTTCCGCAGCCAAAGCAGTCCCGGTGGCGGCGGTTACAACGAATTGCGCATCGAGGATCGCAAAGGGGCCGAGGAAATCTACCTGCGCGCCCAGCGCAACTGGACTCAGCACGTCCTCAACGATCAACAGGTGCAGGTTGATAACCAGCGCAGCATCGTCGTCACCGGCACCGCCCGCCATGAGTTGAAGGCCGACGAAAAACGCATCACCCATGGCCAGCGCCAGACCGAAGTGCGGTTGGACGATCACCTGGTGGTGGTCGGCGACCGGCACATTCGCGTGAGCAATCAAGCCCTCAATGCCAGTCAGCAATTCCACGTCAGCGCCGGCCAACAAGTGGTCATCGACGGCGGCGCCAGCGCGACCATTCAGGCGGGCGGGCAGTGGATCAACATCGGCCCCGGCGGGATTTTCAGCAGCGTGCCGATTCAGGTCGGTGGGGCACCGATGGCGGCCATGGCTTCCGCGCCGAGCTTGCCGGATGTGCCGTTGAAGCTTGCGGCGGCCCCGGCGGCGCTGCTCAGTGCCGCGCAGATTCTCAGCCTGCAAAGCGACGCGCCGTTCTGCGAAGAGTGTGAGCGCTGCAAGGGCGGTGTCTGTGCTGCCTGATGTTTTGTCGCCTCGCGCCTGGCTGGAGCGCCAGCCACTGCAACCGTCGGAGCAACTGTTCGCGATTTTCAGCAGCGCCAGTGCCGCTGAGCCGTTCAAAACCTGGCAACGCTCGATCACTGCACAAGCGCCGAGCCCGATCTGGGCCGGCACTGTCTACGCCGAGTGGGAAGCGGTGATGCCCTATGTCGGAATCGTCACCGCTGACAGTGAGTTTCTGGATTGGGTCGCCGTCACTGAGTCCCGCGATTGGGGTTGGCTGGCGGTGTCTTGCGCCACTCAAGAGGCGTTGGTCGAGCATTTGCGCAGCCTCACACACGTTCTGATGCCCAACGGCAACGCGGTGTTTTTCCGCTATTGGGATGGGCGCTATGTGCTGCCGATTCTGCAGTCTGCCGAGGTTAACGCTGCGCAACTGATGCCGGTGATCGGGCGTTGCCTGATCAATGGTCAGCCACTGGATATCGGTGGTAGTGCGCTGAAAACCGCCAGGGATTTCCCCTGGTGGGAAGTATCTGAATCGCTGCTCAACCACCTCGCCACCAAGTCCGCGACAACGCATATCAACAACCTGCTGAAGTGGTTGAGCGAGGACCGCCCTGATCTTTATGAGGCGTTCTCCGAAAGCGTGTTGCGGCACAAAGTCGCGAGCTTTCTTGAGATGCCAGACCTGCCTCAAGCGCCGAAATCAGCGTTGGTGGATTACCTGATGACGGAGCTGGACTGATGGATCAGATCGTACGGATCGAGCAGGAGCTCGACGGTTTCAAAGACACACTGGTCTTGTATCGCCAACAGCTTGGCAAATTCTTGAGCCGGAATGCGGACAGGGTCAGCCGGGCGATGGACATGCCTTCGCTGTTGGACATGGAGCGGGTGATAAAACTCGGCAATACCACGACTGCGGTGAGCAGTGGCGACGATGATTTTATCTCGGGTCTTGCGCAGTGTCCGGCTAGTGGAATTCTGCAGATCGAGAGCAAGTTCGAATCGGTCTACGACATTCCGTTGGGGAGCATTCAGGTCGATGTGATTGCCAATGATGGCGGCGAAAGTACACCTGTCACACTCGATGAAAACGGTCAGGGGCAGTTCAAAGGCACGCCCGGCAAGTTCTACCGCGTTCATGTCCACACTGAAGTCACCCCGACTCAAATCGATGATCTTTTCTCCTCCTACGACGGCCTGACCCAGGAGCTGGAAAGCTGGCTGCGCAAGGAATGGGAAGGGTTCAAGCCGCAGTGGTCGCAGCAATCGGCATCCGCTTCGTTGGCGACGGTGGGCAATGGAACGCTCGCGGGAGGTTGGGCGGCGATTCAGGCGGTTTGGGATGGCATGGGTGAACTCGCCGATATCCTGAAAGACCCCAACGCCTATGCCGAGAAGCTGGGTGAAAGCGCCGGCAGACTTGCCGATCTGGCCGTAACTGCTCCAGACAAGATGGAAAAGGCCATGTTGCTGGCCAGCGACGAGGCGGCGCTGTGCTTGCTGATGCGCACCGCGACCTTGTGGCTGGAAGCATTGCCACCTTCGCAACTGGCCGGGTCTTCGGCTGAAGCGATTTCCAAGGTCGTGGTTGGCTTGGTCATCGACCTGTTGATTGGTTTGGTACTGAGTGTGGTCGGGGTTGGCATTGCCTGGCTGACCGTGCGCCTGGCCAAGTACAGCGCACAGATTTTTCAGGCCGCCATGGGCTTCGTGAAGTCGATGGTTGCGATCATCAACAACTTCATGGAGTACGTTGATCGCTACAAAAAGGTCGCCGCGCGCGGTGTTGCGGCGGGCCTGAAAAAAGGCCGGATGCAACTGCGCTGGGATGCCAAACGCAACACCACGCTCAAGCAAAACGAACACCACGACGATTCCCCGGATCAGGCGAAAAACCCCAACGGCGACAGCGCCGACTCAGTCGACAAAACCGCGACCAACCAATGCCCGGTGTCGATGGTCACCGGCGAAGAACTGCTGACCCTCACCGACGGTGCGCTGGACGGCCTCCTGCCGTTTGACTTCACCCGGCTCTACCGCACCAGCGCCGCCGAGATCGACTGCGGCCTCGGCTTTGGCTGGAGCCATTCGCTCGCCCATCGGCTGGAAATCGACGGCGACCAGGTCATCTGGATCGACCACGAAAACCGCCGCACCACGTTTCCATTGCCGAGCAGCGAACGCCCGGCGATCCACAACAGCCTGTCGCGCGCGGCAATTTACCTGGGCAATGACCCCGAAGAACTGATCCTCGCCCAGGCCGGTGGCGACACGCGGTTCTACCACTTTCACAATGGTCGGCTGACGGCGATCAGCGACGCCTACGACAACCGCTTGCGCATCACCCGCGATCGTCAGGAGCGCATCCAGCGCGTCGACAACGGCGCCGGTCGTGCCTTGCTGTTGCGCTACGACCGTGCCCACCTGATCGCTGTCGACTACCAAAGTTTTCGCCAGGCCCAGATCCTCGCCGAGGCCTGGCACACCGAACAAACCTTGGTCAGTTACCACTACGACGAACGCGATCAACTGATCGAAGCGAGCAACGCCGCCGGCGAAAGCGAGCGTTACGACTACGACGATCAACATGTGATCCTGCAGCGGCAACTGGCCGGCGGCGCGAGTTTCTTCTGGGAGTGGGAACGGTCCGGCAAGTCGGCGCGCTGCGTACGGCATTGGGCGTCGTTTGCGCAGATGGACACGCGCTATGTCTGGGATGACCAGGGCCGCGTCACCGTCCGGAACATCGATGGCAGCGAAGAGGTTTACGTCCACGACGACCGGGCGCGGCTGGTGCGCCGGGTTGGGCTGGATGGCGGCGAACAGCTCAAGGCCTACGACGAGCAGGGCCGAATGGTGGCCGAGCAGGATCCGTTGGGGGCCGTCACCGAATACCGTTACGACGACGTCGGACGCTTGGTGGCGCTGATTCCACCGCAAGACGAACCGACGGCCTACGAGTATCGCAACGGTTTCCTGCATGCGCGCTATCGCGGTCAGGCGGTGTGGAAATACCAGCGCAATGCCCAGGGTGATGTCACCGAGGCGACCGATCCCGACGGTCAGGTCACCCATTACCACTACGACCCTCAGGGCCGGTTGCTGTCGGTCCGCTACCCGGACACCAGTCGGCATGTCTTTGTCTGGAATGCCTTGGGTCAGTTGCTTGAGGAAACACTGCCAGATGGTGGGCAGCGAACGTTTTCCTACGATGCGCTGGGACGGCAGACGACTCGTCAGGACGAACACGGTGCGCTCACCCAGTATCAATGGGACGCCGTCGGCCGACTGATCCAGACGACATTGCCTACCGGGGCCTCCCGGGCGTTCAGTTACAACGCCTACGGCAAGATCACCGCTGAACGCGACGAACTGGGCCGCGTCACCCGCTACGAATACGTCGACGATCTGCACCTGGTCAGCCGCCGGATCAACCCCGACGGCACCCAGCTCCAGTACCGCTACGACAACGCGCAGCTGCTGCTCACGGAAATCGAGAATGAATCCGGCGAAACATATCGGCTGGACTACACACCCGGCGGATTGATCCGACAGGAAACCGGTTTCGACGGCCGCCGCACCGCCTACGTCTACGACCTCAACGGCCATCTGCTGGAGAAAACCGAATTCGGCGATGACGGCTCGCAGCTGGTTACCGGGTACGAGCGGGATGCGGAAGGACGGCTGTTAGTCAAAACCTTGCCCGACGGCATCCAGGTCGAATACCGCTACGACAGCCTCGGTCGATTGGTCAGCGTCGACGACGGCCACGACCATCCGCTGGAATTCGAATACGACCAGCAGGACCGGCTGATCACCGAGCATCAGGGCTGGGGCACGCTGCGTTATGCCTACGACGCCTGCGGCCAACTTAACCGCCTGCGCCTGCCGGATGGCAGCAAGCTCGACTACCACCACGCCAAGGGTGGTGCGCTGACGGCTATCGACCTTAATGGCACACGTCTTACAAACCACACGTACAAATCCGGTCGAGAACTACAGCGCCAGCAAGGCCTGCTGCTCAGCGAATATGCCTACGACGAACAGGGCCGGCTAAAGGCCCACGCCGTCAGTCAACAGCAAAAAAGCCTGTACCGCCGCGACTATGCCTACAGCCTCAACGGCAATCTCGACCACATCGCCGACACCCGCCACGGCCAGCGCAGTTACCAGTACGACCCGCTGAACCGGCTGACCCGCGTCCGCCACACCCGCGACGACCCACCGGAAAGCTTCGCCCACGACCCCGCCGGCAACCTGCTGATGCAGGACCGCCCCGGCCCGACGACCGTCAAAGGCAATCGCCTGCTGATGCAAGGCGACCGCCATTACGACTACGACGCCTTCGGCAACCTGATCCGCGAACGCCGTGGCACCGCGCAGAAACTCGTCACCGAATACCGCTACGACTGCCAGCATCGGCTGATCGGTGTCACCACCCCGGACGGTCGTTGCTCAAATTACCGCTACGACGCCTTCGGCCGTCGTATCGCCAAAACCGTTGACGGCCACACCACCGAATTCTTCTGGCAAGGCGACAGCCTCGTCGCCGAAAGCGGCCGCGAGCATTACCGCAGCTACGTCTACGAACCCGGCAGCTTCCGCCCGCTGGCCATGCTCGACGGCAAAGGCCCGAAAAAGGCCTGCCCGTTCTACTACCAGCTCGATCACCTGGGCACACCGCAGGAACTGACGGATTTCGGTGGCGAGATTGTCTGGTCGGCGAAGTACAACGCCTACGGCAAGGTAACGCATCTGGCACTCGGTGGAGGCGAGCAGCTTGACCAGCCACTGCGTTTCCAGGGGCAGTACTTCGACGCCGAGAGCGGCCTGCACTACAACCGGCATCGGTACTATGATCCAGAGGTGGGTCGGTATCTGACGCCGGATCCGATCAAGTTGGCGGGCGGGCTGAACCAATATCAGTACACGCCGAATCCGACGGGGTGGGTGGATCCGTTGGGGTTGAGCGGGAATTGTCCGCCACCGAATAAGCCAGGGTGTGGGGCGCCGGATGATACGACTGGCGCTAAGGTTGATGAAGGTGAGCCGCCGCTGCCGAAGCTGACAGGTGATCAGCGGAGGGCGCGGATTGATGAGCTGGCGGAGTCGAATGCTTATCGGCGTTTATATGAGATGGAACAGGCCACAGAAGGTGCTCATTTTCTAGAGAAGCATGGCAAGCAGACCAGCTTGGAGTCTCAACGTCAGCGGGTGATGACGGGAAGGAACCCCACAACTGGCGTTATTGAAAGGTACACACACGGAAGGAAGGCTGGTCAGCCCAAAATCCCTAGTGCCGCAACACGTTTTATTAGCTATAGAGATCAGTTGAACGTTATTCATCGTGCTCAGCTAATATTCAGGCGAAATGGTCACGCGGCATCTAAGGAGCCAATGAATATGGGTAAGAAAATTGGTGAAGGATACAAGCGAGGCGGATTGGAGTATGGGGAGCAAACAGATGCGGTTGCCATATTGAATGGAGCTGGTGCTCCAATAACTACTTATGCGGATTTTTGAAAATGAAGCGTCCCCCAAAGCTTTCAATTTTGCGCGGCCTGCTTTTTCTATTTGATATCGACAATGTAGATAGCGATGAAAGAGAAGAGGTCATAGTATCTAAGGATGTTAATAATGAGGGGGAGCTCGCTGAGCTGTTCGACATACTTATGAGGCCTGAGTTCGTTTCCTATAGTGCTAGTGATCGCGAGTGGTATATCGATACGTTAACTTATTATTTGGGGGTTGGTGAGAGCTTTGATTCGATCTTCGATAAGATAACTACTTACTTTGATGATGAGGTTGAGGATCGGCGGAAATTTATGCAGGTTCTTTTGGAGTGTTTGTTGCGATATCAAGCTGAAATTGTAAAGCTCTAATGTTGGGTCTTGTTGATATAAATCTTAGGCGAACGTTATTGGGTTGATAATCTGTCATGCTTTTGGCGGAATTTCTGGGCAAGGTCGTCGGAAGTTTCCTTCAACTCGTATCGGTTTCCATGAACTGGTGCGAAATGATTTCCATCGATAGTCTTTGGTGGTCACTGAAAATTCAGTGGCGGGGTGTAGGAACCCTTCAAAGTCGTTGGAAATGTATTAGCGTTGAAGCTTGGTTTGCGGCCGTTAACGTGCGTCCGTAATATCAGTTGCGGCGGTTGTGCGCGGGCACGCTTCGGCGTGGTCGAGTTTTCCAAAGGCCTCGATATTCCTACCCCGCGCATAGCTGCCACCCCAGCCTGTAGGAAGGCTGATGGCAGTTCCTGTTTACTGCCTCTGGAACTTGAAAATGAAAAATCTTCACCCCGACCCACCCTACGAAAAACCAATTCCCCACCCCAAAAGCCGCTTCATGGCCCTAACCGGCAACTGCACCGACATGCCCACGCTATTCGTCGATACCCACGCGCCGCTGGATATTTTGACCGACACTGCCAGCTACCGAATTCGCGCCGTCACTCAGGTGCTGGAAAACATGTCCATGCGCGGTTCGGTCGAGTGTGAATCTTTCATTCTTAGTGATTTTGCCTTGCTCTGTGCCATTTCATTGCGCGATGGGTGTGATGTGCTGGATGTGGTGGGGCGGCGGTTGCGGGCGTGGCCTTCGGAATAACGTCGAGTGGCTTTTGTGGCGAGGGAGCTTGCTCCCGTTGGGCTGCGTAGCAGCCCCAAAACCTGCAATCCCGTTTTGTCAGCTGTACCGAGTGGCTTGGTTTGGCGACTGCTTCGCAGTCGAGCGGGAGCAAGCTCCCTCGCCACAGGTTATGGGGTGGTCTGGATATTTTGGGGCTGCTTTGCAGCCCAACGGGGGCAAGCCCCCTCGCCACAGGGTTTATGGATTGGCGCGGTATTGGGGTTGTACTTGCCCGCTCAGCCGCGAACCCCTGACGTCCTGCGCCGTACAGGGTAAACTTCCCGGCCTTCGCAGGAGCAGCCATGAATTATCGTCACGCCTTCCATGCCGGCAATCACGCCGATGTGTTCAAACACCTGACTTTGACCCGCCTCATCGCCTTGATGTCGCGCAAGGAGCAGCCGTTTGCTTATCTCGACACTCACGCCGGCATCGGCCTGTATGACCTGCAGGGCGATCAGGCCAGTCGTACCGGTGAGTACCTGGAAGGCATCGCGCGGTTGTGGGATCAGCCGGATTTGCCAGCGCTGACCGCCGATTACATGAAGGTGTTGCACGAGATGAACCCGGATGGCCAGTTGCGCTATTACCCGGGGTCGCCGGAGTTGGCGCGGCGTTTGACCCGGCCGCAGGATCGCGTGTTGCTCAATGAGAAGCACCCGGAAGACGGTGTGCTGCTCAAGGACAACATGAAGGGCGATCGTCGGGTGAAGGTTCACCTGGGCGAAGGCTGGCATGTGCCGCGTGCGTTGTTGCCGGTGCCGGAGAAGCGGGCGGTGATGTTGATCGATCCGCCGTTCGAACAGCTTGATGAGATGCAGCGTTGTGCGGCGTCGTTGAAAGAGGCGATTGGCCGTATGCGCCAGACGGTGGCGGCGATCTGGTATCCGGTGAAGGATCAGCGGGCGTTGCGGCGCTTCTATCAGGATCTGGCCGGAACGGGTGCGCCTAAGTTGCTGCGGGTGGAGTTGTTGGTGCATCCGCTGGATACGCCGAACAGCCTGAACGGTTCGGGGTTGGCGATTGCCAATCCGCCGTGGGGGCTGGAGGAAGAGTTGCGTGAGTTGCTGCCGTGGTTGTCCAAGAAGTTGGGGCAGACCCAGGGTGGCTGGCAGATGGATTGGTTGATCGCCGAGAGCTGATCAGTTGCATGTGTTGCGTCTAATCGGACGCCTTCGCGGGCAAGCCTCGCTCCTGCAGGTCGGTGTGACCGTAGGAGCGAGGCTTGCCCGCGAAGCTTTTCAGCGTCCGAAATTTAGATCGGGCACGTCACGCCAGTACCGCCAATCCCGCAATACCCCTCAGGATTCTTGGCCAGGTACTGCTGGTGATACGCCTCGGCGTAGTAGAACGTCGGGGCTTCGTCGATTTCAGTGGTGATGATGCCTTTGCCAGCTTTGGTCAGTTCCGCCTGGAACACTTTCGCGCTGTTCTTCGCTGCTTCCAGTTGTTCCGGTTTGGTGCAGTAGATCACCGAGCGGTACTGGGTGCCGATGTCGTTGCCCTGGCGCATGCCCTGAGTCGGGTTGTGCAGTTCCCAGAACATTTTCAGTAGCTGTTCGTAGCTGACTTTTTCCGGCTCATAGACCACGAGCACCACTTCGGTGTGCCCGGTCAGGCCCGAGCAGACTTCTTCGTAGGTCGGGTTCGGCGTGAAGCCGCCGGCATAACCGACCGAGGTGCTGAACACGCCTTCGCGCTGCCAGAATTTGCGTTCCGCGCCCCAGAAGCAACCCAGGCCGAAGATTGCGAATTCTACGTTGCCCGGAAACGGACCCAGCAGCGGGTTGCCGTTGACGAAGTGTTTCTCCGGAACCTTGATCGGGGTTTCGCGGCCAGGCAGAGCTTGTTCTTTAGTCGGGAGCACGTTTTTGTTCACCAGAATTTCCGAGCGCAGAACCATGATCAGTCCTCTCAGTCAGGTTGAGATGTAAATACAGACTGCCAGTTTGCCCGAGTGTTACGTCGCTGTCAGGCGATTGGGCCGCGCGGGTAGCGTTTGAGCTTTTCGATCAGCTCGGAGCCCGGGATCGGTCGGTCGAACAGGTAGCCCTGGCCGACGTCGCAGCGGTGGCGGCGCAGGAAGGCCAGTTGCTCGGCAGTCTCGATGCCTTCAGCCACGACCTTGAGTTTCAGGTTGTGGGCCATGGCAATCACGGCGGAAGTGATTTCCATGTCGTCCTGGTTGTCGGGGATTTCGTGGATGAAGCTTCGATCGATCTTGATGATGTCGATCGGGAATTTTTTCAAGTAACTGAGCGACGAGTAACCGGTGCCGAAGTCGTCCATCGCCAGGGTCAGGCCCAGACGCTTGAGCTGATCGAGCTGCAAGTGCGTGTCTTCGGTGGCTTCCAGCAGCAGGCCTTCGGTCAGTTCCAACTCCAGCAGGTTCGCCGGCAGCGCTTCTTCCTTGAGGATGTTGGCGATGGACGCCACCAGGTCCGGGTCGGAGAACTGCTTGGGCGACAGGTTGATCGCCACTTGCAGGTTGCCCAGGCCAGCGGCGGTCAGGTCTTTGCTCATGCGGCAGGCCTGACGGGCGATCCATTTGCCGATCGGGATGATCAGCCCGGTTTCTTCGGCCACGCTGATGAATTGGTCCGGGCGGATCATGCCTTTTTCCGGATGGTTCCAGCGCAACAGCGCTTCCATGCCCAGCAAGCGACCGCTGCGCAGGCACAGCTTGGGCTGGTAGAACACGTCCAGTTCGTTCTGGGTCAGGGCGCGGCGCAGGTTGTTTTCGACGAACAGTTTGTAGCTGGCCTCGGCATTCAGCGCTTCGGTGAACACTTGCACCTGGTGTTTGCCGTTGGCCTTGGCCTTGTGCAGCGCCAGGCCGGCGTTGCGCATCAGCGTCTGTGGGTCGCGACCATGCAGCGGCGCGCAGGCCAGGCCCACGGAGCCGGTGACGCTGATCAACTGGTTGTCGACGAACATCGGTTTGTCGAGGGTTGCCAGCAATTGATTGGCAACCTGCTGGCCCGCCGAGAGGTCAGTGTCGTCCAGCAGCACCGCGAATTCGTTACTGGCAAAGCGCGCCAGACTGCCGCTCGAACTCAGGCTGTTGCGCAGGCGCCGCGCCAGGCTGATCAGCAGTTTGTCGCCGGTCTGGTGGCCGAGGCTGTCGTTGATCCGCTTGAAATTGTCGATGTCCACCAGCAGCAGGCTGATGGGTGTATCGCTGTCTCGGGCGAAGCGCTCATCGAGGTTGCGGATGAACGCCGGGCGGTTGCCGAGGTTGGTCAGGTTATCGGTGTAAGCCAGGCGCTCGATTCGTTGCTGGGCGAGCTTGGTCTGGGTGATGTCTTCGTAGATGCCGATGTAGTGCGTCAGCTCACGGTTGTCGCCGTAGACCTTGGAAATCGACAACTGGCCCCAGTAGGGTTCGAGGTTTTTACGCCGGCTCTTGAACTCGCCCTGCCAGCTATTGCTTTTGGCCAGCGCGGACGGAGCGTCGAACAGCAGTTCGCTGAGGTTTTCCAGCGCCGGCAGTTCCGACAGCCGCTGACCGTGGACTTCCTCGGTGGTGTACTGGGTGATCGCGGTGAAGCTTGGGTTGACGTACTCCACCACGCCGTCGCAATTGACCAGCAGAAAGGCGTTGGCGCTTTGTTCCACCGCACGCTGGAACAGGTGCAGGGCGCTGGTGGCGGTACGGCGGTTGTGGTTGTTGATGACTTGGGCGAATTGATCCGCCAGTTCGCCGGCAAAGGCGATTTCGTCCGATTGCCAGGCGCGGGTCGCCCCGATCTGTTCCAGGCAGAGCACGCCGACCACCTGGCCATCGACACGGATGCTGGCGTCGAGCATGGCGTTGACGTCGCGCGGGCGCAAGTACTCGGCGATTTCCCGGGTGCGCGGGTCGCGCATGGCGTTGTGGGCGTCGATGGCGCGGCCGGTGTGCAAGGCCTCGAGGTAATCGGGAAAACCACTGGCGTCGATCGGCTTCGGCAGTTGGTGATTGCGGGTGACACGGTGATAGGCCGAGATCGGCGTCAGTAGCGAGCCATCGAGGTTCCACAGGCTGGCGCAGTCGATTTCATAGATGTCGCAGGCGCTGCGGGTGATCAGTTCGGCGGCTTCTTGCAGGGAGTTGTTGGTGCTATAGCGCTGGCGGGTCAGCAGCAGGATCAGGTCTTGCTGGGCGCGCACCCGGTCCAGGTGCTGCAGTTGTTCCTGCTGGGCACGTTGATTGAGTTCCAGGGCGATTTGCAGGCGTGAGTTCTGGGTTTCCAGATCCAGCGCCGGCAGCAAGGGTTCGCCGTCGAACAGGCCGTCCACCACCATCAGGTAGCCGCGCAGCAGGTGCCGATTGTGTTGTTTGTAGGCTTCGCCCAGTTCCAGCAGGCTCAGAACGCCGGCGGCGGTGTGCAAGGTGTAGCGGATCAGGTAATGCGGGCTTTCGGTGAGTTGCTGCTGGATCGTGTCATGCAGTTGATAGCGCGCTTCGGGCTCCATCAGGCTGGCGTAGGGCGAGCCGACCAGAGCACAAAGCTCCACCGCCGGCAGGCCGAACTGTCGTTCGCAATTAGGATCGAGAAACAGCAGCGCCCAGCTTGGTTCATTCAGCCGTTCGAAACGCAGCATGCCGAGCCGCGAGGGCACAGGCAACTGCGTCACTACCTCGGCCACCATACGGCTGGCGGCATCGGGTTGGCTTTTCATTGAAGGAAACTCGCTTCGAATATGCTGATCGCGCCGGGCTCTCGCCCTCTTTACTGTTGCCTGCGGCAAGGTTGCATCATTGCGACACCGACTGACAAGAGACATGAAGGCCAAGTGCTATAAGAATATGTCGGCAGGCGCACAGTTTTCTCCAGCGAGGCGTCAAAAAGTAATGTTGTGGGCCAAAAGATTGCAGCCCGTAGGGGCTGCCGAAGGCTGCGATCTTTTCGAGGGATCAACGAAATTTGATGCTGATCGACTGCAATGGCTTGCCATCCCGATCGTGATAATTGACGCGAACCTGCTCGGCCTCGACGATCAGATGCGCGAAGTTGTCCTGGCTGATCACCTCGCTGGTCAGTTCATGCCGATAGTCGCCTGCCGCTGTTCGGGCCAGGGCCTGATCGAGGATGAAGGTCGATGCCTTGGCGTACGGCAGCAGTTTGCTGTTGCACAACGGTGAAGACACGATGGTGTGGACTTCGAAATCCGGGTCCTCGCTGTGGGTCAGGCGACTGGTGAGGGAGCCGTGGACATCGCCGGAGATGAACAAGACGTTCTTGATACGGCGTGTACGAATCGTCTCCAGCAGCCGTAGGCGTTGCTCCGGGAAGGCTTTCCAAGCGTCATCACCGTGAAGTTTACGGTCGGGATAGAACATGACACTGGTGACCACGAATTTGACCCGGGCCGGGTTATTGATCAGCCATTTGAGCAGCGCCTGTTCCTGTTCTTCGTCAAGGATGCGCCGGTCGTTGGCCGACAGATTGCGTCGGGTTCGACTGTCGGTGACAAACCACCCGATATCACCCTCGGAGAACTGATACCAATACTTTTCCAGTCTTTTGCTTACTTTCCCATTGGCCAGCAGTTCATGCGTGGGGCTGTGACTGGCTTGATATAACTCATATGCTGCAATGGCGTTTTTGTATAAGTAATCATCGGCGTTACTTTTGTTGGCGGGCCAGTTGTCTTCTATTTCATGGTCGTCGAGGATCATGTAAGTCGGCATGCCCGACATTAACTTGGAAATATGAGGCTGCGAAAAGGCTGTGCGGTATTTTTTGAGAATGTCCTTGTATTCCCGGTCGGGGGCCACGAGGTTCAAGTCGTCGACGTAAATCTGATCGCCAGTCATCAGCATGGCACTGACGGGCGGTTCGGCGCTGTCCGCCAGGCTGTTGATCGAGGCAAAAATCCGGTCGCCCAACTGTGGGGCCGACGCAATGCCGGCGGTCATTCGCAGGTAACGACACGAGCCGACGATATAGGCCCGTGGCTGGCTGATTTTGCTGGACTGCGTGCGAAAGCGGTAAATCTCCCGTGGCCATTGCAGCGGCAGTTCCTGAACTGTCTCCACGGTATGCACCGGGCTCATGGGGCTGAACCAGCCTGCCTGGTACTCATAGTCGGTGTCGGTGACCAGGTCATTGAGTGCAATGACATCGGACATGTCGCGCAAGACGGACAGTTTTGCAAATACGCCTTTGGACCAGAGTTTCTCGCCTGTGCGTCGATAACGGATGCCCGCAAATACCAAGGCATCGTTCTGTAATTCACCGCGCAAGAAAATACGCGCATGGTTAGTTGTGGTATGGCCGATAATTGGGCCGACAGTTGGTTTGAACATGTTCGAATCCATTCGAGGTAGTGCTAACTAAGCAAATTAAGTCATCGAGGTTTCTATTAGAAATCTCCGAACTAAGCCTAGTTATTGGCTGGAGAAAAATATCGGGCAGAAGTGGACTGGGGTTGTAGGTGGCGTAAGCCTTAGATGTAGGAATAAGGCACGAAGAGGGTCAATCCCGTAGCAGCTGTCGAGCTTGCGAGGCTGCGTAGCAGTCGTCAAACCAGAACTTGCATTGCATCAGGCACACCGCGTCAGCCGGATTCATGACTGCTACGCAGCCGAACGCAGCCTCGCAAGCTCGACAGCTGCTACATAGGACGCTGAAACGCGGAGGGCTTTCTTCAGGGCAAAAAAAGCCCCGCCAAATCGACGGGGTTGAGGTACGAGCGTGGCGCTCGGAAAACGTGGAACGCGATTGGCCCCCCGTCAGGGGAGGGCCAGTCGGTGTTACAGCAGGATGGTGCGGATGTCCGCCAGCAGGTCGCTCAGACGCTTGGTGAAGCGTGCAGCAGCGGCGCCGTTGATCACACGGTGATCATAGGACAGCGACAGTGGCAGCATCAGTTTCGGCTGGAAGGCTTTGCCGTCCCAGACTGGCTGGATGGTTGCCTTGGAAACACCGAGGATCGCCACTTCCGGCGCGTTGACGATCGGCGTGAAGCCGGTGCCGCCAATGTGGCCGAGGCTGGAAATGGTGAAGCAGGCGCCTTGCATCTCGTCCGACGAAAGCTTCTTGGTCCGGGCTTTCTCAGCCAGGGAAGCAGCTTCGGCGGCCAGTTGCAGGAGGCTCTTCTGGTCGACGTTCTTGATGACCGGTACCAGCAGGCCATCCGGGGTGTCGACGGCGAAGCCGATGTTCACGTATTTCTTGCGGATGATCGCTTTGCCGCTTGGAGCCAGCGAGCTGTTGAAGTCCGGCAGTTCCTTGAGCAGGTGTGCGCAGGACTTGAGCAGCAGCGGCAGGATGGTCAGCTTGACGCCGGCCTTCTCTGCAACGGCTTTCTGGGCATTACGGAACGCTTCCAGCTCGGTGATATCCGCCGAGTCGAATTGCGTCACGTGCGGCACGTTCAGCCAGCTGCGGTGCAGGTTGGCAGCGCCGACCTGCATCAGGCGTGTCATCGGCACTTCTTCGATTTCGCCGAAGCGGCTGAAGTCTACGACCGGAATCGGCGGGATGCCCGCGCCGCCGGTTGCACCAGCTGCAGCGGCCGGAGCTTCCTTGGCCTTCTGCATCATGGCCTTGACGTAAACCTGAACGTCTTCCTTCAGGATGCGACCGTGCGGACCGCTGGCGCCGACAGCGCTCAGCTCGACGCCGAACTCGCGAGCCAGTTGACGCACGGCAGGGCCGGCGTGAACTTTCGCGCCAGGCTTGGCAGGAGCAGTAGCCGGGGCAGCAGGAGCGGCGGCAGCCGGAGTGGCAGCGGCAGGCGCTGGAGCACTCGGCGCGGCAGCGGCAGCCGGAGCCGGGGCTGCAGCAGGTGCCGCGCCTTTGACTTTCAGCTTCAGGATCAGGTCGCCGGTACCGACTTCGTCATCCAGCTTGATGGAAATGCTTTCCACCACGCCAGCGGCAGGCGATGGGATTTCCATGCTCGCCTTGTCGGATTCCAGGGTGATCAGCGACTGATCGGCGGCAACAGTGTCGCCAGCCTTGACCAGTACTTCGATGATCTTGGCCTTGCCAGCCGAACCGATGTCCGGGACGTGAATGTCCTGAACGCTGTCGGCAACCGGTGCAGCCGGAGCCGCGGCGGCTGGCGCCGGAGCAGCGGCAGCAGGCGCAGCAGCCTGGGCAGGAGCGGCAGCAGCAGGGGCCGCAGCACCCGCCACTTCCAGATCCAGAATCAGGTCGCCCGTGCCGACTTCGTCGTTGAGCTTGACGCTGATGGCCTTGACCACGCCAGCGGCGGGCGAAGGGATTTCCATGCTGGCCTTGTCGGATTCCAGGGTGATCAGCGACTGATCAGCCTCGACGGTGTCGCCGACCTTGACCTGGATCTCGATGATCTGGGCCTTGCCCGACGAACCGATGTCCGGCACGTGCACTTGCTGGATGCTGGCAGCAGCCGGCGCGGCAGCAGGCGCCGCCGGCGCAGGTGCGGCAGCCGGTTTGGCTTCAGCTTTGGCTGGCGCAGCGGCCGCCGCAGGGGGCTGTATAGAGGCTGGGGCAGCGGCACCTTCGACTTCCAGTTCCAGCAGTTCGTCGCCTTCTTTCAGGCGATCGCCCAGCTTCACTTTCAGGCTCTTGATAATGCCGGCCTTAGGCGCAGGCACTTCCATGCTCGCCTTGTCCGATTCCAGCGTCAGGATGCTCTGATCGGCTTCGATACGGTCGCCGACCTTCACAAACAGTTCAATTACTTCACCTTCACCGCTGCCGATGTCAGGTACGCGAATGAGTTCGCTCACAGAGTGTCTCCTCAGCAGTCCAGTGGGTTGCGTTTTTCCGGGTTGATGCCGAACTTGGCGATGGCTTCAGCCACCACTTTAGGTTCGATGTCACCACGGTCAGCCAAGGCTTCCAGGGCTGCCAACACCACGAAATGACGGTCTACTTCGAAGAAGTGACGCAGCTTCTTGCGGCTGTCACTGCGGCCGAAACCATCGGTGCCCAGGACTTTGAATTCCTTGGACGGGACCCACTGACGAATTTGTTCAGCGAACAGCTTCATGTAGTCGGTAGAGGCAATGACCGGACCTTTACGGCCGTTCAGGCACTCTTCCACGTAGCTCAGCTTAGGCTTCTGGCCAGGGTGCAGACGGTTAGTGCGTTCAACGGCCAGGCCATCGCGACGCAGTTCGTTGAAGCTGGTAACGCTCCATACGTCGGCGCCGACGTTGAACTCTTCACGCAGGATCTTCGCCGCTTCACGGACTTCACGCAGGATGGTGCCGGAGCCCATCAGCTGAACGTGGTGCGCCGCTTCGCGGGTGTCTTCCTCGAGCAGGTACATGCCTTTCTTGATGCCTTCTTCGGCACCGGCCGGCATGGCTGGCTGCTGGTAGGACTCGTTCATTACGGTGATGTAGTAGAAGACGTCCTGTTGCTCTTCGGTCATCTTCTTCATGCCGTCCTGAATGATCACCGCCAGCTCGTAGCCGTAGGTTGGATCGTAGGTGCGGCAGTTCGGGATGGTCGCGGCCAGCAGGTGGCTGTGACCGTCTTCGTGTTGCAGGCCTTCACCGTTCAGGGTGGTACGGCCGGCGGTGCCGCCGATCAGGAAACCACGGGTACGGCTGTCGCCAGCGGCCCAGGCCAGGTCGCCAATACGCTGGAAGCCGAACATCGAGTAGAAGATGTAGAACGGCAGCATCGGCTGGTTGTGGCTGGAGTACGAAGTACCGGCAGCGATGAAGGAGCTCATGGCGCCCGCTTCGTTGATGCCTTCCTCGAGGATCTGGCCCTTCTGGTCTTCCTTGTAGAACATCACCTGGTCTTTATCGACTGGCTCGTAGAGCTGACCGACGGAGGAGTAGATGCCCAACTGACGGAACATGCCTTCCATACCGAAGGTACGGGCTTCGTCCGGGATGATCGGTACGATGCGCGGGCCGATTTCCTTGTCCTTGACCAGTTGCGCGAGGATCCGCACGAAGGCCATGGTGGTGGAGATTTCGCGGTCGCCCGAGCCGTCCAGGATCGCCTTGAGGGTGTCCAGTGGAGGGGTCGGGATGTTGAAGCTCTTGGCGCGACGCTGAGGCACGAAACCGCCCAGTGCAGTACGGCGCTCGGCCAGGTAGCGGGCTTCGGCGCTGCCTTCTTCCGGTTTGAAGAACGGCAGGTTCTCCAACTCTTCGTCCCTGACCGGAATGTCGAAACGATCGCGGAACAACTTCAGGCTGTCGACATCGACTTTCTTGGTGTTGTGCGCAGTGTTTTTCGCTTCGCCGGCACCGGTGCCATAACCCTTGATGGTCTTGGCCAGGATGACGGTCGGTTGTTCCTTGTGGTTGACCGCTTCATGGTATGCCGCGTAGACCTTGTACGGGTCGTGGCCGCCACGGTTGAGCTTCCAGATCTCGTCGTCGGACAGATCGGCAACCATCGCCTTGAGTTCTGGCGAGTTGAAGAAGTGTTCACGCACGAACGCGCCGTCTTTGGCTTTGTAGTTCTGGTACTCGCCGTCGATGACTTCGTCCATGCGGCGTTGCAGGATGCCGTCGACGTCCTTGGCCAGCAGTGGGTCCCAGAAGCGGCCCCAGATGACTTTGGTCACGTTCCACTGAGCACCGCGGAACACGCCTTCGAGTTCCTGGATGATCTTGCCGTTGCCGCGAACCGGGCCGTCGAGGCGCTGCAGGTTGCAGTTGATGACGAAGATCAGGTTGTCCAGCTTTTCGCGGCCGGCCAGGGAGATCGCGCCCAGGGATTCCGGCTCGTCGCACTCGCCGTCGCCCAGGAAGCACCAGACTTTCTGTTTGCCTGGCTGGATGAAGCCACGGTGTTCCAGGTACTTCATGAAGCGTGCCTGGTAGATCGCCTGGATCGGGCCCAGACCCATGGATACGGTCGGGAACTGCCAGAAGTCAGGCATCAGCCATGGGTGTGGGTAGGACGACAGGCCCTGACCGTCGACTTCCTGGCGGAAGTTGTTCATCTGGTCTTCGGTGATGCGGCCTTCCATGAATGCACGGGCGTAAACGCCTGGCGAGGTGTGGCCCTGGAAGTAGATCAGGTCGCCGCCGTGTTCGTCGGTCGGGGCCTGGAAGAAATAGTTGAAGCCGATGTCGTACAGGGTTGCGCTGGAGGCGAAGCTGGAGATGTGACCGCCCAGGTCAGAATCTTTCAGGTTCGTGCGCATCACCATGGCCATCGCGTTCCAGCGTACCAGCGAGCGAATGCGGCGTTCCATGAACAGGTCGCCAGGCATGCGTGCTTCGTGGGTAACGGGAATGGTGTTGCGGTATGGCGTGGTGATGGCGTAAGGCAATTGCGAACCGCTACGGGTTGCGAGTTCGCCCATACGGGTCATCAGATAGTGAGCACGGTCTTCGCCTTCTTTGTCGAGAACCGATTCCAGGGCGTCCAGCCATTCCTGGGTTTCGACGGGATCGAGGTCTTGCATGGCTTGCTCCAGGGCGGAAAGGCTTCCAGAATCGGTTGCCTGAGTTTGCGACTGGCCTTGTGGGCAGACGATATAAATTCTTGGATTGCCGATAGGTTGTTCCGGCGGCGTGTAGTTTTACTACAAATCTTCGGGCATTTCAGCCTTTCGAATGTATAGACGAGTAGTAAAACTACAGATGATTGGCTTGTGGCCTCCGGCTGCGTTGTGAGAATAATCGTTAAGGTTGGTCTTTTGCCAATCGAAAAAGGTGGAAGCTTGATGATCGCTGCCAAAAAAAAAGAAATTTCAGCTATTTCTAACCTTTGTTCGACAGTCAGTCGCGTAGCGTGTTTTCACGAATCACTACATGCAGCCCTTCACACGCCGATCAAGGATAGACCATGAGCCTCCCTTCGCTTGCCGAACTGCCCGATGGGCTCCTGCCGTTAGTCACCCGCGCCGAGCAGTCGTTTCGTACGACGGTCGGGGTCCTTCCCGATGACCATGGCCTGTCTGCCTGGACGCCTGAGCGCTGGGCGCAATTTGCCCGCGTCGCCGCTGCCAGCGATTTTGTGATTGAACAGAGTCTGCGTGACCCTTTGATGTTGCTGGAACTGGTGCAGTCCGGCGAACTGGACCGCGCCTTGGCACCGGGCGAGTTGTGCGCACAGATCGCCATGGCGGTGAGCGCCGCCGAAACCGACGACCAGCTAGGCCGTGCCCTGCGCCGCCAGCGTAATCGTCACCAGGTGCGGATCATCTGGCGCGACCTGACTCGCCAGGCCGATCTGGTGCAGACCTGTCGCGACCTCTCGGACATGGCCGATGCCAGCATCGATCAGGCCTATCAGTGGTTGTACTCGCGGCATTGCCAGCAGTTCGGTGTGCCCACCGGGCGGCGCAGCGGCGAGCCGCAGCAGATGGTCATCCTCGGCATGGGCAAGCTCGGCGCGGTGGAGCTAAACCTGTCGTCGGACATCGATCTGATCTTTGCCTACCCCGAGGGCGGCGAAACCGTCGGCGTGAAACGTTCGCTGGATAACCAGGAGTTTTTCATTCGCCTCGGCCAGCGTCTGATCAAGGCGCTGGACCCGATGACTGTCGACGGTTTCGTGTTCCGCGTCGACATGCGCCTACGGCCTTACGGTTCGTCCGGCGCTCTGGTGCTGAGCTTCAATGCGCTGGAACAGTATTACCAGGATCAGGGTCGCGACTGGGAACGCTACGCGATGATCAAGGCGCGGGTGGTGGCTGGCGATCAAGTGGCTGGCGCCCAGTTGCTCGAGATGCTGCGGCCGTTCGTTTACCGGCGTTACCTGGACTTCTCGGCTATCGAAGCGCTGCGCACCATGAAGCAGTTGATCCAGCAGGAAGTCCGGCGCAAGGGTATGGCCGACAACATCAAGCTTGGCTCTGGCGGCATCCGTGAAGTCGAGTTTATCGCCCAGGCCTTCCAGCTGATTCACGGTGGTCGCGACCTGAGCCTGCAGCAGCGTCCTCTATTAAAAGTACTGAGCACCCTGGAGGGGCAGGGCTATCTGCCGCCAGCGGTGGTCAGCGAACTGCGCCAAGGCTATGAATTCCTGCGTTACACCGAGCACGCGATTCAGGCAATTGCCGACCGCCAGACCCAGATGTTGCCGGACGGCCCGCAGGATCAGGCGCGCATTGCCTTCATGCTCGGGTTTGCCAACTGGACGGCATTCCACGAACAACTGATGTACTGGCGTGGCCGGGTGGCCTGGCACTTTGGTCAGGTGATTGCCGATCCCGATGAAGAGCAGGGCACCGAGAGCGAAGTGGTGGTCGGCGGGGAATGGCTGCCGCTGTGGGAAGAAGCCCAGGACGAAGAAGCCGCGTGCCGCCAGCTCGAAGAGGGCGGTTTCGCCGATGCCTCCAAGGCGCTGAAAGCATTGGCCAGTCTGCGCAGCAGTCCGCAATTGCGTGCCATGCAGCGCCTGGGGCGGGAACGCCTCGATGCTTTTATACCGCGCTTGCTGGCTCAGGCCGTGGAGCACGCCAATCCCGATCTGGTGCTGGAGCGCGTGCTGCCACTGGTTGAAGCGGTGGCGCGGCGTTCCGCCTATCTGGTGCTGCTGACCGAAAACCCCGGTGCGCTGCGCCGTCTGCTGACACTGTGCGCGGCGAGCCCGTGGATTGCCGAACAGATCACGCGCTTCCCGTTGCTGCTCGACGAATTGCTCAACGAAGGCCGGCTGTTCAAGCCGCCGCTGGCGCCGGAGCTGGCGGCCGAGTTGCGCGAGCGTCTGACGCGGATTCCCGAAGACGACCTCGAACAACAAATGGAAGCCCTGCGGCATTTCAAACTGGCGCACCGCTTGCGTGTCGCAGCTTCGGAAATTGCCGGTAGCCTGCCGTTGATGAAAGTCAGCGATTACCTGACCTGGCTTGCCGAAGCGATCCTCGAACAAGTGCTGGCCCTGGCCTGGCGCCAGACGGTGGCCAAGTACGGTACACCGCTGCGCACCGATGGCAGTGTGTGCGACCCTGGATTCATCATTGTCGGTTACGGGAAAGTCGGCGGTCTGGAATTGGGGCACAGTTCGGACCTGGACCTGGTGTTCATCCATGACGCGGATCCGCAAGCGGAAACCGACGGCCCGAAACCCATCGACGGCGCACAGTTCTTTACCCGGCTCGGGCAGCGGATCATTCACTTGCTGACGGCTCAGACCAACTCCGGTCAGCTATATGAAGTGGACATGCGCCTACGGCCGTCCGGTGCTTCCGGTTTGCTGGTGAGTTCATTGGGCGCGTTTGCCCGGTATCAGGAGAACGAGGCCTGGACCTGGGAGCACCAGGCGCTGGTGCGGGCGCGGGTGCTGGTGGGTAGTCAGGATGTCGGCCAGGCATTCGAGAAGGTTCGCGCGACGGTATTGGCCAAATCGCGGGACTTGTCGACCTTGCGCCAGGAGGTCAGCGAGATGCGCGCCAAGATGCGCGATAATCTCGGCAGCAAGAGCACTGCGGCGGGCACGGCGGCAAATGCCTTCGAGGCCACGGCGCCGTTCGATCTCAAGCAGGACGCTGGAGGTATCGTCGATATTGAATTTATGGTGCAATACGCGGCTCTGGCGTGGTCTGAAACACATCCGTCATTGCTGCGCTATACCGACAATATCCGCATTCTGGAAGGGCTGGAGGAGGAAGGGTTGATACCCGCCGAAGACGCCAGCCTGTTGCGTGAGGCTTATAAAGCCTACCGCTCCGCCGCTCACCGGGAGGCCTTGCAGAAGGATGCCGGTGTGATACCGGGCGACCAGTTCGCGGATGAGCGACGGCAGGTCATGCGGATCTGGCGTGAGCTGGGGTTAAGCTGACATGAGTGTGGCAGGCTTTTGTGGCGAGGGAGCTTGCTCCCGCTGGAGTGCGAAGCACTCCCATATCAGATTGTGCGGTCCGCCAGATTAAAACGCAGTGGCAGTTTTGGTGCTGCTTCGCAGCCCAGCGGGAGCAAGCTCCCTCGCCACAGAGGGTTATGCTAACTAACATGGATGTGTATTAAATTTATTCGACGAGCCCCTGCCGGCTCGTCCAAATGACCTGGCGGCTCACCCCGCAGGTGCTGGATTCTCGAGGCGGGGAGGCGTATGCCTCCCCGGTTCGTTTTTGGAAACCACATGAAAATTCTGATCGTTGGGCCCAGTTGGGTCGGTGACATGGTGATGGCGCAGACACTTTTTCAGTGTCTCAAACAACGCCACCCGCAGTGCGAAATCGACGTGCTGGCCCCCGAGTGGAGCCGGCCGATCCTCGAGCGCATGCCCGAAGTACGCCAGGCCTTGAGCTTCCCGCTCGGCCACGGCGTGCTGGAACTGGCGACGCGTCGGCGCATCGGTAAATCCCTGGCCGGTCAGTACGACCAGGCCATCCTGCTGCCCAATTCGCTGAAATCGGCCCTGGTGCCGTTTTTTGCCGGCATCCCGAAACGCACCGGCTGGCGTGGCGAGTTCCGCTACGGCCTGCTCAATGATGTGCGCACGCTCGACAAAGAGCGTTATCCGTTGATGATCGAGCGCTTCATGGCCCTGGCCTTTGAGCCTGGCATCGAGCTGCCGAAACCTTATCCACGGCCGAGCTTGCAGATCGATCCGGTGACTCGCGACGGCGCACTGGCCAAGTTCGGCCTGGCCCTTGACCGTCCAGTGTTGGCGCTGTGCCCTGGCGCCGAATTTGGCGAGTCCAAGCGCTGGCCGTCCGAGCACTATGCCAAGGTCGCCGAGGCGAAGATTCGTGAAGGCTGGCAAGTCTGGCTGTTCGGCTCGAAAAACGATCACGCGGTGGGCGAAGACATTCGTGGGCGGTTGATTCCGGGGCTGCGTGAAGAGTCGGTAAACCTCAGTGGCGGCACTTCCTTGGCCGAGGCCATCGATCTGCTGTCCTGCGCCGACGCGGTGGTCTCCAACGACTCGGGCCTGATGCACGTGGCTGCCGCGCTGAACCGCCCGTTGGTGGCGGTGTACGGCTCGACGTCGCCGGGTTTCACGCCACCGCTGGCCGAGCATGTCGAGATCGTGCGCCTGGGCATCGAATGCAGTCCGTGCTTCGATCGCACCTGCCGTTTCGGTCATTACAACTGCTTGCGCCAGCTCATGCCCAAAGCGGTGAACGAAGCCTTGCAGCGGTTGCTGGGCACTGTGGTCGAGGTCAAATAGTTTGCGGGTACTGTTGATCAAGACTTCTTCGCTGGGCGACGTGATTCACGCGTTGCCAGCGTTGACCGATGCGGCGAGGGCGATCCCCGGCATCAAGTTCGACTGGGTGGTGGAAGAAGGTTTCGCCGAGATTCCGACCTGGCACCCGGCCGTGGGCAAGGTGATTCCGGTGGCGATCCGTCGCTGGCGCAAGAACATCTGGCAGACCATCAAGAGTGGCGAGTGGAAGCGCTTCAAGCAAAGCGTTCGTGCGACGAAATACGACTTGGTGATCGATGCCCAGGGCCTGCTGAAAAGTGCGTTGCTGACGCGCTATGCCAAAGCGCCGGTGGCCGGGCTGGACAAGAATTCGGCCCGCGAACCGATCGCCGCGCGCTTCTATTCCCGGCGTCTGGCCGTGGCCCGTGGGCAGCACGCGGTTGAGCGAGTGCGTCAGCTGTTCGCAGTGGCCCTGGGTTACGACCTGCCCAAAGGCCTGGGTGATTACGGCCTGAACGTCGAGCGGCTGGTGGAATTGCCGCGCAAGAATCCGTACGTGGTGTTTCTCCACGGCACCACCTGGGACACCAAGCACTGGCCCGAAGCCTATTGGCGCGAGCTGGCCGAGCGGGTGGGTTATCTCGGCGTGGCGGTGAAGCTGCCATGGGGCAACCCGGTCGAAAAAGCCCGCGCCGAGCGCATCGCCAAAGACATGAAACACGTCGAAGTGCTACCCAGGCTGAACCTGGCGGGTGTCGGCAAAGTCCTGGCCGGCGCGCAGGCGTGCGTGGCGGTGGACACCGGCCTCGGTCACCTGGCTGCGGCGCTGGACGTGCCGACCCTGTCGCTGTTCGGCCCGACCAATCCGGGCCTGACCGGCGCCTATGGCAAATCGCAGATTCACATGGCCAGCGACTTCCCTTGCGCACCGTGCCTGCAAAAGAAATGCACCTATCAACCGACGGCCGACGATGCCCGTCGGTTTGACCTGAAACGCGAGTGGCCCCTGTGCTTCACGCGTCTGAATCCCGAGCGTGTCGCGAGCCGACTGAGCACGTTGTTACTGGCTGAGGAGCTGCGCTGATGCAATTGGCATTTGTCCTGTACAAGTACTTTCCCTTTGGCGGCTTGCAGCGTGACTTCATGCGCATCGCCCTTGAATGCCAGCAGCGCGGCCATCAAATTCGTGTCTACACGTTGATCTGGGAAGGCGACATCCCGCCGGGCTTCGAAGTGTTGGTGGCGCCGGTCAAGGCGTTCTTCAATCATCGGCGCAACGAGAAACTCACCGAATGGATGGAGGCCGATCTGGCCAAGCGCCCGGTGGATCGCCTGATCGGTTTCAATAAAATGCCGGGCCTGGACGTTTACTACGCCGCCGACGGCTGCTTCGAAGACAAGGCGCAAAACCTGCGCAACTCGCTGTACCGTCGCTGGGGCCGCTACCGGCACTTCGCCGAGTACGAGCGCGCGGTGTTCGCCAAAGATGCCAAGACCGAAGTGCTGATGATTTCCGAAGTCCAGCAGCCGCTGTTCATCAAGCATTACGACACACCGCTGGAGCGCTTCCATTTGCTGCCACCGGGCATTGCCCAAGACCGTCGTCGCCCCGCGAACGCGGATGAAATTCGCGCCGGGTTCCGCGCCGAATTCAACCTGAAGGACGATGAGCTGCTGCTGGTGCAGATCGGTTCCGGGTTCAAGACCAAAGGCGTGGACCGTAGCCTCAAGGCACTGGCCGCGCTGCCCGCCGAGCTGAAAAAACGCACCCGGCTGTTTGTAATTGGCCAGGACGACCCCAAAGTATTCCAATTGCAGAGCGCCACATTGGGGCTCGGCGACAACGTGCAATTCCTCAAGGGCCGCAGCGATATCCCGCGCTTCCTGCTCGGTGCCGATCTGCTGATCCACCCGGCGTACAACGAAAACACCGGGACGGTATTGCTTGAAGCCCTGGTAGCCGGTTTGCCGGTGTTGGTGAGCGCGGTGTGTGGGTATGCCCATTACATCGCCGAGGCCGACGCGGGTCTGGTGCTGGACGAACCCTTCGATCAGGCGCAACTGACTCAGTACCTGACCGGCATGTTGAACGACACTGATGCACGGGCGGCCTGGAGCCGCAACGGTCTGGCCTTCGCCGAGACGGCCGACCTCTACAGCATGCCGCAGCACGCGGCCGATGTGATTCTGGCGGAGCACGCTTAATGAAGTTGATGCTGGCTGAACCGTTCAAGAGCCTCTGGGCCGGACGCGACCCGTTCGCCGAAGTCGAGGACCTCAAGGGCGAGGTGTACCGCGAGCTCGAAGCGCGCCGGACACTGCGAACTGAAGTGGACGGCCACGGGTACTTCGTGAAGATCCACCGGGGCATCGGCTGGGGTGAGATTTTCAAGAACCTGCTGACCGCCAAGCTGCCGGTGCTGGGCGCGGGCCAGGAGTGGAAGGCCATTGAGCGCCTGCAAGAAGTCGGCGTGCCGACCATGACTGCCGTCGCTTATGGCGAAAAGGGCAGCAACCCGGCGGATCAGCATTCGTTCATCGTCACTGAAGAATTGGCGCCCACCGTCAGCCTTGAAGATTTCAGCATCGACTGGGTCAAGCACCCGCCGGAGCCAAAGCTCAAGCGCGCGCTGATCGCCGAAGTCGCGCGCATGACCGGCATGATGCACCGCGCCGGGGTCAACCATCGCGACTGCTACATCTGCCACTTCCTGCTGCACACCGATAAGCCGGTGACCTGCGATGACCTCAAGTTGTCGGTGATCGACCTGCACCGCGCCCAGGCCCGCCCGACGATTACCCGGCGCTGGCGCAACAAGGACCTGGCGGCGCTGTATTTTTCGGCGCTGGAGATCGGCCTGACCCGTCGCGACAAACTGCGTTTCCTCAAGGGGTACTTCCAGCAGCCCCTGCGCCAGATACTGGTTGAGGAAGCCGGGTTACTGGCGTGGCTCGAAGGCAAGGCCAACAAGCTCTACGAGCGTAAACAGCGCTACGGGGATGCGCTCTGATGTCGGGTTGGACACTGGAGCCGGCTTACAGCGATCTGGCAGAAGATTTCGGCAGTCTTGATGCGGTGTTTGCCCTCGAGGGCGAGCAACTGACCCATGATCCGCTGTCCGAAGTTATTCGCGTCCAGCGCAAAGGCGTCAACTATTACGTCAAACGCTACGTCAGTGCCGGCAAAGGCCTGCGGCGCTACCTGGGCAAACCTCGGGTCAAGGCCGAATGGCAGAACCTCAAGCGTTTCGCCAAGTGGGGCATTCCCACCGCAGAGGTTGTGGCCTGGGGGTTGGAGCGGCACGGTGTGACGTACGCCCGTGGGGCAATGATCACCCGCGAACTGCCGCATACCGAAGACTTGTCGGTCCTGGCTAATCGGCATGATCCGAAACTGGCGGATCGCGCCTGGGTTGATACCGTCAGTCGCCAATTGGCCGGTTACACCCGGACCATGCACGACAACCGTTTCACTCATAATGATTTGAAGTGGCGCAACCTGTTGGTCGACGATGAGGCCCGGCTGTTCCTGATCGATTGCCCCAACGGCGATTTCTGGCGCGGCTTCTGGCTCAAATACCGCATCACCAAAGACCTGGCCTGCCTCGACAAGGTCGCCAAGTATCACCTGTCGGCGACCCAGCGCCTGCGCTTTTACCTGCAATACCGCCAATGCGCCCGGCTCGATGCCGCTGACAAGAAACGCATTCGGCACGTGGTGAGATTTTTTGAGGGGCGCGAATGACTGATTTTCTGGCTGCTGAAGACCGCGCGCTGTTCGAGCGTCATGGTCTCGGCACCTTCGACGCGCTTTGGGCCAAACAGCTCGACGCGGTGGACGAGCCCAATACCGGTCGGGGTGGCTGGAGCAGTGTGTTTCGGCTGGATCTGGACGGTCATGGCTACTACCTCAAGCGCCAGAGCAACTACCTGACGCGCTCCCGGCATTCGCCCTTTGGCGAGCCGAGTTTTGCCCGTGAATTTCGCAACATCAGTCGTTATCGGGCGCTGGGTATTCCGGCGCTGCAGGCGGCGTTTTTTGGTGAGCGCAAGGTCGATGGCGAAGTTCGGGCGATTCTGCTGACTCACGCACTGGACGGTTGGGATGATCTGGATTCGCTGTTGCAGCGCTGGTCGGAGCTGAGCGCGATACAGCACTCGGCCATTCTCAAGGCCTGTGGGCAACTGGCGCGACGCCTGCACGGCAGGCGCCAGGTCCACGGTTGCTTCTACCCCAAGCACATTTTTCTTCAGGCCACCGGCGACGGCTATCAGGCGCAATTGATCGACCTGGAAAAAACCCGGCCGCTGTTTTTCGGCCGGCGTGATCGGATCAAGGATCTGGAGCCGCTGCTGCGTCGGGCGCCGGAATGGAGCGACAGCCAGCTGCGCGAATTGTTGGCGGTTTATCTGGATCAGCCGCTGAACAGTTCGCGGGTGGACCGTTGGGTATCGCGCCTGAGTGCGCGGCGCAGTAACAAGGAGACGCGTTGATGCGTTTGTCCGAGCTGAAAAACGCCGGCCGCAGCCCGAGCCTGCCGCTGAGTATTCCACTGGCCGATGCCGCGGGGCCTGCCGATTTGCAGTTGCTGAGTCTGCTGCGGGTGTTGCCGGGACAGCGTTATGTTGGGGCTGGCGTCTGGCGCGGCCGGCCGGTGCTGGCCAAGTTGTTGGTCGGTGGCAAAGCGGCGCGGCATTTTCAACGCGAACTGGACGGTGTGCGTTTGCTGGCCGCTCAGGGGCTGACTACGCCGTTGTTATTGGCCGATGGCCTCAAGGACGGCGAGGGCGGTTGGCTGTTGTTCGATTTCCTTGAGGGTGCCGAGAGCCTGGGGGATGCCTGGAAGCAGGTCGAACACTTGCCCGCATTGGCGGATGAACAATCCGCGGTGCTGGCTGAGGCGTTGGGCGCCATCGGCCAACTGCACAGCAAAGGCCTGTGGCAGGAAGACCTGCACCTGGACAACCTGCTGCGCCATGGCGGTCAGTTGTATTTGATCGATGGCGCCGGTATCTGCGTCGAGACGGCGGGCAAGCCGCTGTCGCAACAGAAAGTCCTGGAAAACCTCGGGGTGTTCTTCGCCCAGTTGCCCAAAGTGCTGGAACCCTTCACCGAAGAGTTGCTGGTGTATTACCTGCTGAGTAATGGCGAACACGCGTTGCCGATGGAGGCGTTGCAAAAACAGATCGACAAGGTCCGTCGCTGGCGTTTGAAGGACTTTCTGATCAAGGTCGGCCGCGAATGCACGCTGTTCAGCGTCCAGCGTGGTGCGTTCGGCTTGCGGGCGATTCGCCGTGAGGAAGAGGCGGCGATGCTGCCGGTGCTGGCACAGGCCGACGCCTTGCTCGATCAGGGGCATCTGTACAAGACCGGCGGCGCGGCGAGCGTCGGCAAGGTCGAGGTGGCCGGGCGCACATTGGTGGTCAAGCGTTACAACATCAAAGGCTTTACCCACTGGCTCAAGCGTTTCTGGCGCCCGAGCCGCGCCTGGCACTCATGGCGCGAAGGCAATCGCCTGGCGTTCCTCGGTATTGCCACGCCAAAACCATTGGCGTTGCTGGAGAAGCGTTTTCTCTGGCTGCGCAGCCGGGCGTACCTGGTGACCGAGTATTTGCCGGGGCCGGACATCATCGAGCGCTTCGCGCCGTACGTTGAGAGCGGGGACGCGCCAGAGGCTGAGCTGCAGGCTCTGGATTACCTGTTCGCCGAGCTGATTGGCGAGCGGATCAGCCATGGCGATTTCAAGGGCCATAACCTGTTCTGGCAACAGGATCGCTGGGCGCTGATCGACCTGGATTCGATGTGTCAGCATGGTTCGCTCAGCAGCTTTGCCCCTGCGTATGCGCGGGATAGGGCGCGGTTCATGCGCAACTGGCCCGAGAGCAGTGCGCTGTACCAAGTGATTGATCAGCGTCTGCCCAAAGATATTTCTAGCGCTGCTTGACGCGGGTCTTCGACGCCATCGCGGGCTTGCCCGCGATGGCGCCAGATCAGTCTCCCGAGAACTGGCGGACAAGTTCTTGTGAATCGTCCTACATGATCTGCAGAACCCATGAACTGTGCCCTGAATAGCCGCGATGCTAGTTTGCCTGACGTTCTCGGAGGGCAGATTTTGACGATAAAAATGGCTGTGATGTTGAGCTCTTTTTCACTGGCGCTGTCTGGCTGCGGGACCGCTGTCACGGTGCTGCAGGATGACGAAGACGCCGCTCGTGGCCTCAGAAAGCAAAAGACCTACTGTCAGTCCATTCCTCGCATCTACAGCGGTCTGGCTCACGACTTTTGTCTCCTGCACGCGCCGCCCGATCCCACGGGTATTCTGGTGCCGTTCGTATTGCTGGACTTGACCCTTTCGGGTGTATTCGACACGGTTTTCTTGCCCTATACGATTTACCGGCAAGCTGCCGACGGAAACATCAGGATTTACTGGCGGCCGGGTCGCGGATGAGCAAAGGCGAACGCTTGGGCTCGACGTCATCTTCACGGCGCCGATAAGGGCAGGGTCATTCCCGCCACGTTTACGCTATAATCCCGCCCTTTAGCTGTCTCTCGCCCCTTGCGAGGGCACATTAATTTTTGAGGCGCGTTGCGCCTGCATGCAGACTAAAGAGGCTAGACCCCTGTGGCATTGACGATTCTTGGCCTGTCCGGCGCCCTTAGCCATGATCCTTCCGCAGCCTTGTACATCGACGGCAAGCTGGTCGCGGCGGCTGAAGAAGAGCGTTTCGTGCGCGATAAACATGCAAAGAACCGCATGCCTTACGAATCGGCGAAATTCTGCCTCGAGCAGGCGGGCATCAAGCCATCCGACGTTGACGTGGTGGCGATTCCATTCGCGCCAATCAGCCTGTTCGGCAAGGCTCGCTGGCACTACGCCAAGCGCTACTGGTACGCCCCGGACCGCGCCCTCGACGCGATCCTGATGGGTAACCGTCGCTACAAGCGCTATCGCAACAAGATTGTCTGGTGCCTCGAGCAATTGGGTTTCGATCCGAAAAAGATCAAGATCGAGCCGGTCGAGCACCACTTGGCTCACGCCTCCAGCGCCTACCACTGCTCCGGTTTCAAAGAGAAAACCGCGATCCTGGGGATCGACGGCAAGGGCGAATACGCCACGACTTTCTTCGGTTATGGCGAAAACGGCAAGATCCACAAGATCAAGGAATTCTTCGATCCGGACTCCCTCGGCGGCCTGTACGGCGCGATCACCGAGTTCCTCGGCTTCGAGATGCTCGACGGTGAGTTCAAGGTCATGGGCATGGCGCCGTACGGCGACGCCAGCAAATACGATTTTTCGCGCCTGGCCTCGTTCGAAAACGGCGAACTGGTGATCAACACCGACTACGCCAACGTCATCGGCCTGCGTCGTTATAAAGAGAAGGGCAAGGGTTTCTACTTCTCGCCGAAGCTGATCGAGTGGCTGGGTCCGAAACGTGAAGGCGACATCGCCGACGAACCCTACATTCACTACGCCGCTAGCATGCAAGCGCTGTTCGAGAAACTGGCGTTGCAGATGATCGACCATTACCTGGGCGATGTGCTCAAGGAAACCGGCAAGCTGGCCTTCGCCGGTGGTTGTGCGTTGAACGTCAAGCTGAACCAGAAGATCATTGCCCGCGACGACATCAAAGAACTGTTCGTCCAGCCTGCGTCCGGCGATGCCGGTACCGCGGTGGGTGCAGCGGCTTATGTGTCTCATGCCCGTGGTGTACCGGTCGAGAAGATGGAACACGTCTACCTCGGCCCGTCCTACAGCAATGAAGACGTGATCGCGGCCTGCGCCCGTCACGCCGACAAGCCAAAGTGGCGCAAGCTCGACAATATGCCGGAGCAGATCGCCAAAATCATGGTCGATGGCAACCCGGTGGCTTGGTTCCAGGGTCGCATGGAGTTCGGTCCGCGTGCCTTGGGCGGTCGTTCGATCATTGGCTGTCCGAGCGTGGCCGGCGTGGCGGACCGTATCAACCATCAGATCAAGTTCCGCGAGCGCTGGAGGCCTTTCTGCCCGTCGATGCTCGACACCGTTGCGCCGCAAATGATCAAGATCGATCACCCGGCACCGTTCATGACCTTCACCTTCGAAGTGGCTGAAGAGTGGAAAACCCGCGTACCGGAAGTCGTCCATGAAGACGGCACGTCCCGGGCCCAGGTGCTCAAGCGCGAATACAACCCGCGCTACTACGACATGATGAAGGCGCTGGAAGTACTGACCGGCAACGGTGTGTCGCTGAATACTTCGCTCAACCGTCGTGGCGAGCCGATGATCTGCTCGCCGACCGACGCCTTGAACATGTTCTTCGGTTCCGACCTGCAGTACCTGATCATGGAAGACATTCTGGTGGTCAAAGAAGGTGCGGACGCTTATGACTCGCTCGGCTGAACGCCATGTGCTGCAGTTCTGTCACGGCTATGACGGGCCGTTTCTGGACTGCGCCCGGCAGTACGCCAGCCTGTTCGCGGGGACCGGTTATCGCGTGACCACGGTGTTCCTGACCGGGGCAGCAGATAGCCAAGTCGCCGCGAACTGTGCGTCCGACGAGGTGCTGTTCATGGAGTACAGCTCCAAGGCCATTCGTGGCCTGAAGCTGGGCGCCATCGGCGATCTGCGAAAGATCGCCGCATCGCGCAACTTCAGTTTCTGCATCGCTCACCGTTTCAAACCGATCTACATCGCCCTGCTCGGCACTTCGTTGCCGGTGATTGGCGTGCATCACGCGTTTGGTGATTACCAGCGCCGCACCCGCAAACTGTTCGCGCATATTTTCCGTAAACGCCTGAGCCTGCTCGGCGTCTCCGATGCGGTGCGTGACGACATGCGCCGTTGCTTGCCGAAATGGCCGCAGGCGCGGATTCAGACGCTCTATAACCGGATTGATGTACAGGCGTTACAGGCCAGTCAGGTGTCGGTTCGCGAGGCCCGGGAAACCCTCGGTCTGTCGATGGATGCCTGGATTGTCGGCAACGTCGGGCGCCTGCATCCGGACAAGGATCAGACTACGTTGTTGCATGGTTTTGCCACGGCATTGCCGGGGTTGCCGGCCAACAGTCAGCTGGTGATTCTGGGCAGCGGTCGGCTGGAGCAGGACCTCAAGGCCCTGGCGCGTGAACTGGGTATTGGCGATCGCGTGCTGTTCCTCGGCCAGGTGCCCGAGGCGCGTCGCTACTTCCGCGCTTTCGATGTGTTTGCCTTGAGTTCCGATCATGAACCGTTCGGCATGGTATTGCTGGAGGCCATGGCCGCCGGTGTGCCGTTGCTCGCCACCGCGTGTGGTGGCGCCAGGGAAGTGGTCGAAGGAGTGGGCATTCTATTTCCGCTGGGCGATGCCGGGCACCTGGCTCAAGGGCTGCAACATCTGGCCGCGATGGACGAGCAGCAACGCCGCCAGTGCGCCGAGCTGATGTTCGACCGCTTGCGTGAGCGCTTCTCCGATCGCGCGGTGCGCGATGCTTTCTGGCATTTGCCGCACGTTACCGAACTGGCACCGAGGGGCTGATGCTCAACCGATTTCAAGGCTGGCGCGAGCGTGGCTGGGTGCAGGTCGACGCCTCGACTTATGCACAAACCTGGCAGCGTTTTGGCGGCAGCGTCGCGACTCATCCTCTGGTGGTCGAACGTCTGGCACATTTGGCCGACATCCCGGTGCGTTACCTGGCTTGGGAGCAGGACGGCGAAGTGAAAGCCGCCATCCCGACCTGGGGGCGCGACCTGGCGCTGTCCAAGGACGTGCTCAAGCGCACGGGTAAAAAGGGCCTGTTCGACCTCGGCAATGCCGAACTGATTCTGCCGGCCGCCGCCGATGCCCAGGCACCGTTGCGCCATCGGGGGCGTTACCTGTCGGCGCTGAGCGAAGGTCGTTTTACCGGTATCAAGCTGCAGACAGAACAACTGGCGCTGGCCCGTACGCCTGAAGAATTGTCGAAAAAGTTTCGCTACAACCAGCGCCGCGAGTTGCGTCTGCTGGAAGAGGCGGGCGGCGTGGTGCGGCCGGTTACCGAGTTTTCCAGCAGTGAGCTGGCGGCGATCTATTGCGACCTGTTCCAGCGTCGCTGGGGCTTTCCGGCCACCGGTGCCGAGCGCATGGGCGAGGTGATCGAGTTGTTGCGCGAGTTGCTGATCGGCTCGGTGATTTTCCTCAACGACGCACCGATTGCGACTCAACTGGTGTACCGCGTCGAGGCGCCGGAATGGATCAGCATCGAATACGTCAACGGCGGTGTCGATCCCGAGACCCGCGAATTCAGCCCGGGCAGCGTGCTGAGCTTCCTCAACACCCAAAGCGCCTGGGAACATGCACGCGCGTTGGATAAACCCCTACGGTTTTCCTTTGGTCGAACCGACCGTGAGTACAAGGACCGTTGGTGCAATTCTGTGCCGGTCTTCACGGTATGAACCAACCCATGAGCCGCAAACAGCAACTGCTCAAGCGCCATCGGCGCAACAAACGCATCGGCCTGTTGATTGCGTTGATGCTGCTGATCGCGATCGGCGTGCTGGTGGCCTGGTGGCTGCCGCTGGTGCTTGCGGTGCTGGGCTGGATCGCCCACGAGGCGTGGTTTGCCGACCATCTGTTTTATTCTCCCCAAGACGATTACCAATACAGCTTCCCGCCGTATACCCCGCAACCCAAGATTCATCTGGACGGTGAACGGCTACGGCTGGATGAGGGTGTCATGCTGGTCGATGACGCCACGCTGATACTGGCGCTGCGGGTGAAAAGTACTTGGCTGGGGCGCTTTATCGATCCGGTGGTCGAGTTGCTGGGGGGGGATAACCCCGACCGGCAAACCTTCGAGCGCGGTGTAAACGGCCTGCGTTACCTCAATCTCAGTGGTCAGGCAAACGTGTTGTCGCAAGGCGAGTTGCGTCTGCGCGGGCGTTTCTGTCGGTTGCTCGGCGAGCCTGTGCTCTGGGCGTTCGAGCAACCGGACTACCGCCGTCAGCGAGTGATGGTGATTGCACCCCATGCCGACGACGCTGAATTGGCCGCATACGGTTTGTACAGCCAGGCCGACGAAGCCTGGATCGTCACCCTGACCGCCGGTGAAATTGAAGCCGAACATTATCAACAGATGGGTCTGAACACGGTCGAGGCGGCTCGTCTCAAAGGCCGTTTGCGGGCCTGGGATAGCATCGCCGTACCGCGCTGGGCCGGGGTGCCTGAGGCCCATTGCGTGCAGTTGGGGTATTTTTGCCTGCAACTGGCGGCGATGCAGGCCGCGCCGGCCACACCGGTAGGTTCGCGCGAAGCGGATTTGGGAGACACCCGGTTATTTCGTCAGTTGAATCCATTTGCCCTGCCGGGCGATGTCGATGGTGCGCCGACCTGGAATAATTTACTGGCCGATCTGCGTGAACTGTTGCTTAGGGCGCGTCCGCAAGTGATCGTATTGCCGCATCCGTCCCTCGACCCGCACCCGGATCACATCTGTGCCCAGGCAGCGGTTCTCGAAGCGTTGAGCGGGCTGGAGTGGCAGCCGACCACCGTGCTTGGCTATGCCAACCATCTGCATGACAATGATCGTTGGCCGATGGGTGATGCGGGTCATGGCATCGCCCTGCCACCGGCGTTCGATTCGACAACGCCGATGCAGCCCTGCTGTCTGCGAATGCCTTTGGCGCGTCAGCGTGATAAAGCAATGGCGTTGGGCATGATGCACGACCTGCAACCGCCCATGCCGTTTAAGCGACGTTTACGACGGTTGGTACAGTGGCTTCTGGCCAGTAGAGTGCCGCCCGTCTATGGCGAGAACGAGTTCTTTCGCAAGGCGGTCAGGCAGCATGAGTTGTTCTGGGTTCTGAAGCATGGTGAAACATCTGTTAGGCAGAAATGAAGTATCGCGCGGCCTAGCATGGCGGCGTATCCACGCAGCAGTGAGTATTTCTGTGATCAATCCATGCCCGCGCATCCTGTTCCTGATTCCGTATTTCGGTCATTGGCCGTTCTGGATGCCGTTTTTCCTCGAGAGTTGCCGACGCAACGCTGATATCGACTGGTTGCTGTTCAGTGATTGCGGTACTCCTGAGAACCTGCCGCCCAACGTGACTGTTGAAGCCATGAGTTTCAGCGAGTATTGCGCGCTGGTATCACAGCGGCTGAATATCGACTTTGTGCCGGACGCGCCTTATAAGCTCTGCGACATCAAGCCTGCCCTGGGGCATATTCATGTCGACCGCCTGCAAGGCTATGATTTCTGGGCGTTCGGCGATATTGATCTGGTATTTGGTGACCTGCGAAGTTATTTCACCGCTGATCGGTTGGCCAGTTATGACCTGTTCTCTACCCACGAGCGGCGGGTGGCAGGCCATCTCTGTCTGATGCGCAACACTGCCCGCAAACGTGAGTTGTTCATGCAGATCAAGGACTGGCAAACACGCTTTACCGATCAGGCGCATCACGCGCTGGATGAAGGCGCATTCAGTCGGATCTTCCTCTGGCGCAAGAATTTTCCCGAGCCACTGTTCTCTCTGTTGGGCAAGCTCAATTCGTGGCGCCGCCGCAGCGAATTCATCGAGGCGTTCAGTACGCCGGGCGGTTGCATCAAGTGGCACGACGGCACGGATGATTTTCCGCAGCACTGGTATTGGCGCAATGGCTGTTTGAGTAACGATCGCGATGGCGACCGCCGGTATCCGTATTTCCACTTCGTCTGCTGGAAACGCAACGAATGGTCACGGTTGCCCCCACCCGATCCAGCCGAGATCAGGCGCCTCGCCGCCGAGCCGGCATGGGTCATCGATGCGACTGGTTTTCACCGGGGAGAGTTATGAGTCAACGGTCAAAGGTTCTGCAGTTGCAGCCTGACTACAACGTCAAAGCCCATGATTTTGCCGACCTCGCGGAGCAGATCGTCAAGGCCCTGCCGAGCGATCGCTATGAAGTGACCGCGGCGTTCCTGCGTGGCAAGCCCGGGCCTGGCGAGGCCGTAAGTCGCGCCGACCGTTCGGTGTATTTCGAGTTTTCCGACAAGTCCCTCAAGGGCATGCGCCTGCGCGCCATGTGGCAGTTGTACAAGTTTTGCCGCGCAGAAAAATTCGACGTGGTGATTTGCAATCGCTTCAAACCGGTAAACATGATGCTGGCGCTCAACCGTTGGTTGAAAGTACCGCTGTGCATCGGCATCTCCCACGGTTTTGGCGAGTACGACCGGTTTTACCGGCGCCGCCAGACCCAACGCCTGATCGATCGCCATTGGCGCTTTGTCGGCGTGTCGCCAGCGGTCAAACAGTACCTGCTCGATTGCGACTGCGGCTTTACCGACCAGAATACCTACGCGATCACCAACGCCATCGACATCGAGCAGGCTGAAGGTTTGCAGCACAGCCGCGAGCGTGCTCGCGAGTTATTGGGCATCGAACCGTCGGTGCGCTTGATCGGTGCATTGGGCCGGCTGGTGCCGGTCAAGGGCCACACCTACCTGCTGCAGGCCTTTGCCACCCTCAAGGACAAATACCCGAACACCCAACTGGCAATCATTGGTGCGGGGCGTGAAGAGTCGCGCCTGGCCGCCGAGATCGAGCGCCTTGGGCTGACCGGTCGTGCGCATTTGCTGGGTTTCAAGGAAAACGCCTTGCAGTATGTTCGGGCGTTCGACATCTGGACCATGCCGTCCTTGGCTGAAGGCCTGGGGCTGGCATTGCTCGAGGGCATGAGCGGGCACCTGCCGGTAATCGCCTCGAACGTACCGGCCATGTTGCCGCTGATTCAGGGCGCGGGCGGTCTGGCAATTACCCCGGCGGACGTGCCGACGCTGGTCGCAGCGCTGGAGAACTACCTGGGGCTGTCGGATGACGAGCTCAAGGCCAAGGGTGAACAGGCCTACCGCTATCTCCAGGAGCAACACGACATCGAGGTATTCCGCCAGGAGTACCTGAACCTGATCGACTCCGGCTTGAGTCAAGCCCGCAGGGAGCAACCATGAACGACGTGCAACCTCTCGTCACGGTCATCATCGCGTCGTACAACCACGGTCGCTATATCGAGGAAAGCATCCTCAGCGTCCTCACCCAGACCTACAAGAATATCGAGTTGCTGGTCATCGATGACGGCTCCAGCGATGACAGCGTCGAGCGCATCAATGCCTTGCAGGCGCAGCACGATTTCGATTTCCGGGTCCAGCAGAACCAGGGGCTGACCAACACCCTCAACGGCGCCATTGCGCGCTCAAAGGGCAGTTTGATCGTGCCGTTCGGGTCCGATGACATCATGTTGCCGGAGCGCATCGCCACCCAGGTGGCGTATATGGATGGCAAGCCCGAGGTCGGGATCTGCGCCGGCAACATCGAACTGATCGACGCCGACGGCAATCTCTATCCGGAGAATCGTCAGCGTCGCGATGTGCCGTTCCGTCGTCTGGATTTCGATGACATGTTCCTGGAGCGCAAGCCTTATCCGCCGGCGCCGACCCTGATGATCCGCCGTGAAGCGCTGGACAAGGTAGGCGGCTTCGATCCGAACATTCGCCTGGAGGACTTGCTGATCGAGTTGAAGGTGACCCGCGCCGGCTACTTCATCGATGGCCTGAATGTGCTGATGGCGCGCTATCGCAAGCACGCCACCAACTCCTACAAGAATAACCGCTTCATGATCGACAACATCCTGCGTTCCTACGCGCTGTTCAGCGATCATCCGTTGTACGACGAGGTGCGCTACAAATTCCTCAGCTCAATGTTCCTGAAAACCTCCAATCGCGACCGCAAGCTGGCGCGCGAACTGCTGGCGCAGATACCGTTCAAGGCCTGGAACAAGAAGACCTGGCGCGGCCTGGGGCGGCTGTATTTCTCACCGCTGGAAAAAGACTGAGCCCACCCTGAGACGCGCAGCCATCGATGCCGGTATAGCGGCCCTCACCGGCATGCCTGAGGTGTCGGGAGCAGGGCGGCGGTAACGATGGCCAGCAGGTAGGCCGCCAGCGCAATGAACGGGTTGCTTTCGACTATTAATGAGCCCGGGCGGGATGACTCCCGGTCAGTACTTGCCTGTGTAGGTTATCCACTGCAGATTTCGACGCCATCACGGCGTAGCCCTGAAGTAGCGCGCCAAAGTGGTCTTCGAACAGCCAGCGTCGATCCACGGCGTAACGCTGCATATGGCGCAGATTGCGCTTGCGCAGGGACAGGCTCAGCGATGACGGATAGATGCGCATGTCCGCCAGATCGATCAGGCCGAACTCACCGTCATCCAGTACCAGTACATTGCCCAGGTGCAGTGACCGGAAATAGACACCTTGTTCATGCAGTTGTGCCATGAACTTGCCGAAACGCTCAACCAGCGCCTGACGCACCGCGGGCGCGGTGATGCCTTGAAGAACCTGACGCAAAGTGCTGCCCGGCAGCGGCGAATAGTGTACGGCACTGCTACCGTCCTTGAGTCGATACAGGTCCAGAATTTGCGGGGTCGGGATACCCAGGTTGCGCAATTGCTCGCTGTTGGCGGCAAACCGTTCGGAATAGGGGTTGAAGCTACCCGAGGTGTACCAGCGACGGCGGCGGAACAACTTGAGGAAGCTGCCATCGACCAGGCGCAGGACTTTTGGCCCCAGCCCGTCTTCCTCGATCACCTGGGCACTGGCGGTCAACTGTTGCAGGGCGGCCGGCGTCAAGGTCCTGATCGGCATTGCCAATAGGCGTCTGGCCCGTTGGTTGATGCTTAATGCGGCGATCAGCGCCAGCGGAATCCACAGCAAAAACCAGTGCTCCTTGGGCCGGGAAATGATACCGCCGCCTTCGGTCAGGCCGGCGCCAATGCCGAATACCAGCCAGGTCGAGGCGATGATGAACAACGGCTGCAGGCGATACCGCCAGCTATTCAGCAAGCACCGGACCTGGAAGAACAGCCACGGCAGCAAGCCGAAAATACCAACGTAATAGAGCACCCCCAAGGCGAAGCTATGAGGCTCCTGCAAGGTGTAGCCGATACCGGGGTCGAGAGTCAGGGTGGCGTTGTAGCCATGACCGATCCACGGGTGCTCGGCAATTTTTTGCAGGGCCAGCTGCCAGATTTCAAAGCGATAGGAGTCGCCGCGCTCGACGATCATCTGCGAAAACAGTACGGCAACCGCTGCGCCACCGATCAACAGGGTACCCAGCAATATGAAAGAACGACGGTTCCAGCTGATGAAACTCAGCCATAACGCAGCCAGTGTCAAAGCAACCAGCGGGGTTCTGGAGCCGGTGGCGATCACCGTGGCGAACATGATCGCCATCGCCGGGATGCTCAGCCAGAGCATCTGGCGACGCTTATAGGTCATGCTCACGCTCAGCCAGTAGGTACAAAAAAAGCCGAATACGTGGGAGCTGAGCAGTGGGTTGTCGAATGCGCCGCTCCCGATCAGGCGCATGCCCGGCTCGTAGTGGCGGGTAAACATGAACAGGTTGTAGGCCGACGCGATCAGCCCGACCATTGCGGCACTGAACAGCAGGGGCTGGATGATCTCGCTTCGGTAGCGCACCAGCAGGTAGCAGCCAGCGAACAACAGCAGGGTGTGCAAAGCGGGTTTGAACTGACCGGTGACGCTTTGATCCATCGGCGGCCCCCAGCTCAGGCTGAGCAAGGCCCAGGCGGCGAACAACAGCACCGCGACGAAGATCGGTTCGCGCAGCAACTCTTTGAGTTCGCGGGGGCGCAGGCACAGGACAATAAACGATGGGATGCTGAACAGGCCATAAAACATCTTGTGATGCAGGCTGCGACCAGGCAGAAAGAACATCGCGCACAGCAGCAGGAAGTAGCCGAGTGGAAGAATCCAGAGGCAAATGAAATCGAAGACTCGATTGGATGTGTTGTTGAAGCCACTGAGTTGCATGCTGAGAGATTCAATCCTGAAGTTGATCGGCCATTTGGGGTGATGGCTATTTGATGTTGAATTCTGACGCTTAACAATAACAGCCTTTATGCGATTGCCAGAACCCTGAAGAAGCTGTGCTAAAGTCAGCGTCCTTTTTATCGACATTCGCGTGATATGACCGACTCCAGTCTCTCCGCAAGCCCATCGAGCTTGAAAATTTACTTCCGCCTGCTCAGCTATGTCCGGCCGTACATCAGCCTGTTCCTGATCAGCATTGTCGGTTTTCTGATTTTCGCTTCGACTCAGCCAATGCTCGGGTACATCCTCAAGTATTTCGTCGACGGCCTGTCCAATCCCGAAGCGGCGCTGTTTCCAACCGTACCGTACCTGCGTGATCTGCAACTGCTGCAGGCCGTGCCTTTGCTGATCATCCTGATTGCAGCGTGGCAGGGGCTCGGATCTTATCTGGGCAACTACTTTCTGGCCAAGGTTTCCCTCGGACTTGTCCACGACTTGCGTGTGCAGTTGTTCAACAATCTGCTGGTCTTGCCCAACCGTTATTTCGACAAGCATAACTCGGGTCATCTGATTTCGCGCATCACCTTCAACGTAACCATGGTCACGGGGGCGGCTACAGATGCGATCAAGGTCGTAATCCGTGAAGGCATGACGGTGGCGTTCCTGTTCGCCTCGCTGCTGTTCATGAACTGGCGCCTGACGCTGGTCATGGTTGCGATCCTGCCGTTGATCGCCTTGATGGTGCGCACCGCCAGCAAGAAATTCCGTAAACAGAGCAAGAAGATCCAGGCTGCCATGGGGGACGTGACCCACGTGGCCTCGGAAACGATCCAGGGCTATCGCGTGGTGCGCAGCTTCGGCGGCGAAGTCTATGAAGAAAGGCGTTTCTTCAATGCCAGCCAGGGCAACACCGACAAGCAATTGCGCATGACTCGCACCGGCGCCATCTATACGCCGCTGTTGCAGCTGGTGATCTACACCGCCATGGCGGTGCTGATGTTCCTGGTGTTGTTCCTGCGCGGAGATGCGTCCGCCGGTGACATGGTGGCCTACATCACTCTGGCAGGCCTGCTGCCGAAGCCGATCCGCCAATTGTCTGAAGTCAGCTCGACCATCCAGAAAGGTGTGGCCGGCGCCGAGAGTATCTTCGAGCAACTGGACGTCGAACCCGAAGTCGATAACGGCACCATCGAGCGCGATGCCGTCAGCGGTCGTCTGGATGTGCGTCACTTGAGCTTCACTTACCCGGGCACCGATCGCCAGGTACTCGATGACATCAGTTTCTCGGTCGAGCCGGGGCAAATGGTGGCATTGGTGGGGCGTTCGGGCAGCGGCAAGTCGACATTGGCCAACCTGATTCCGCGCTTCTATCACCACGACAAGGGCGAGATCCTGATCGATGGCGTTGAAGTGGAACAGTACAAGCTGCTGAACCTGCGCAGGCACATCGCCCAGGTGACCCAGCATGTGACGCTGTTCAGCGATACCGTGGCCAACAACATTGCGTATGGCGATCTGGCTGGGGCTCCCCGCGAAGACATCGAGAAGGCGGCAAGAGACGCCTACGCGATGGACTTCATTGCGCAGTTGCCCGAAGGCCTGGACACCCAGGTCGGCGAGAACGGCGTGTTGCTGTCCGGCGGTCAACGTCAGCGTCTGGCAATTGCCCGGGCCTTGCTGAAGAATGCACCGTTGCTGATTCTCGACGAAGCCACTTCGGCCCTCGATACCGAATCCGAGCGGCATATTCAGGCTGCGCTGGATCAGGTCATGAAAGGTCGAACGACGCTGGTCATCGCTCACCGGTTGTCGACCATCGAGAAGGCTGACCTGATTCTGGTCATGGATCAGGGCCGGATCGTCGAGCGCGGCACCCATGCCGAGCTTCTGGCGCAGAATGGCTACTACGCCCGCCTGAACGCCATGGGCCTCGACGCCCCGGCTGAAGACATCGCCTGATTCGATGCAAGGGTGAGCCCTGCTCACCCTTGCGTTCACCGGCGTGCAACGCGTCCGGTGGATTGTATCCAGACCTTTACGCTTCTTGACCAAACCGGAATAAATCTCGGCAACGCGCTTGTTAAGGTTCCTGAACGAACTTTGACTTCAATCGAGGGGGGCAACCCTTTCGCGCGGGTACTGCCATGCTGCAACGTTATCTCTGGAAGCTCTTGCCCAAGCCGCAGCGGGCTTTCCTGCTGGGACGCCTGTCGGTCGTGGACCGTCAGGTGATCAACAAGTCGATGTCGGCCAGCCTGAGTTTCCCACGGGCCTTCGAGCAGCGTTCCTGTCTATTCATTCATGTTCCCAAGTGTGCCGGGAGCAGCGTATGTGCGGCGATGTTCGATGGGTGGAGCCCCGGGCACTTGCCGTTGTACTGGTACGAGCAGCAATTTCCCGAGCAGTTCGCCGCCAGTTTCAAGTTCGCCTTCGTTCGTGATCCGCTGGAAAGGGCCTATTCGGCTTATGCTTTTTTGCGCGGCAACGAGTTGGGGCGGCGCGACCAGGCGGCGCAGAGGCTGGTCTGCCACTACCGCGACTTCGATGATTTCGTCGCTCGCTGGCTGCATTCGGAGACAATCAGCCGACAAATGCATTTTGCCGCGCAAACGGATTTTCTGACCGACTCCCTGGGGCATCTGGCCCTGGACTTCATTGGCTACCAGGAGCATCTGGAGCGGGATTTTCGCCTGGTCTGCGAACAGGTAGGTCACTGGGCGGTGTTGCCTCACGTCAACGGCTCGCAACAGCGGCGTCCGATGCTTGCCCGCGATTTCTGCTCGGTGCGTACCCGTCGGCTGGTGCGACGGGTGTACCAGCGCGATTACGAAATGCTCGGTTATGAATGAGACCCTGTCGATACCTGTTCCAGAGATCAGGCCTTACGATCTGTCACTGTCGAACCGCGACCGCGCCGCAATCAAATTCCAGCACCCGCGTTGCCTGTGGTTGACGGGCCTGTCAGGCGCGGGCAAGTCGACCCTGGCCAATGCACTGGAGTTGCAACTCAATCGGCACGGGCTGCACACGTTCCTGCTCGATGGCGACAACCTGCGCAATGGCCTGTGTCGTGACTTGGGAATGAGTGCTGAGTGTCGCCGGGAAAACATCCGGCGCATGGCCGAGGTGGCACGGCTGATGGTCGACGCCGGTTTGATTGTGATTGTTGCGGCGATCTCGCCGTTTCGCGCAGAGCGTGATGCCGCTCGTCGGTTGTTCGCTGAGGGCGATTTCATCGAGGTATATGTGAGCACGCCCTTCGCGGTGTGCGCGCAACGGGACCCCAAAGGTTTGTATCAAGCGGCCCGCCAAGGGCGGATCAAGAACTTCACTGGCATCGACAGCCCTTATGAGGCACCGCTGACGGCGGAGTGCGAGATCGACACCCAGGTGCTGCAACATGAGGACGCTTGCCATCGTTTATCGCAATTTCTGCTCAATAAATGAACAGAATTCCCTGCCGATTCATCCGGTTGCAGCCGCCCCGCAAGCCAGCGCCAACCCTGTGTTAATATCGCGCCCCTGTTCATTTTGTATGTGGGTTGCTCCATGAAGTTGTCCATGCCGCGATTCAATCAAGCCCCTGTCTTGGTGGTCGGCGATGTCATGCTCGACCGTTACTGGCATGGTGGTACCTCACGGATCTCCCCTGAGGCGCCGGTACCGGTCGTCAAGGTCGAGCACATCGAGGACCGCCCGGGCGGTGCCGCCAACGTTGCCTTGAACATTGCCGCGCTCGGTGCGCCGGCCTCGCTGGTCGGTGTGACCGGCGACGACGAAGCCGCCGACAGCCTGGTCAATAGCCTCAAGGGTGCCGGCGTGCGGGCATTGTTCCAGCGCATTGCGCACCAGCCGACCATCGTCAAGCTGCGGGTCATGAGCCGTCACCAGCAATTGCTGCGTATCGACTTCGAAGAGCCTTTCGCAACTGACGCCCTGGCGCTGGGCGAGCAAGTCGACGAATTGCTCGAAGGCATCAAGGTGTTGGTGCTGTCCGACTATGGCAAAGGCGCGCTGAAAAACCATCAGGTGCTGATCCAGGCCGCCCGTGCCCGTGGCATTCCGGTGCTGGCCGATCCCAAGGGCAAGGATTTCTCGATCTACCGTGGCGCGAGCCTGATCACCCCGAACCTCAGCGAGTTCGAAACCATCGTCGGCGGTTGCGCCGATGAGCACGAACTGGTGAGCAAGGGCGCGCAGCTGATGCACGACCTCGACCTCGGTGCATTGCTGGTAACCCGTGGCGAGCACGGCATGACCTTGCTGCGCCCGGATCATCCGGCGCTGCACCTGCCGGCCCGTGCCCGTGAAGTGTTCGACGTGACCGGCGCCGGCGACACGGTGATTTCTACCCTGGCGGCGGCGATCGCCGCTGGCGAAGAGCTGCCCCATGCGGTGGCCCTGGCCAACCTGGCGGCGGGCATCGTGGTCGGCAAGCTCGGTACCGCGGCCATCAGCGCACCGGAACTGCGTCGTGCGATTCAGCGCGAGGAAGGCTCCGAGCGCGGTGTGCTGGGCCTCGAGCAGTTGCTGCTGGCGGTCGATGACGCGCGAGCGCACAAAGAGAAGATCGTGTTCACCAACGGTTGCTTCGACATCCTGCATGCCGGCCACGTGACTTACCTCGAACAGGCGCGCGCCCAAGGTGATCGCCTTATCGTGGCGGTCAATGACGATGCGTCGGTGAGTCGCTTGAAAGGGCCGGGTCGGCCGATCAACAGCGTCGACCGTCGCATGGCGGTACTGGCAGGTTTGGGCGCCGTGGATTGGGTGATCAGCTTCTCTGAAGGCACCCCGGAAAACCTGCTGCGTGCGGTCAAGCCGGATGTACTGGTCAAGGGCGGTGATTACGGGATCGACCAAGTGGTTGGCGCGGACATCGTCAGCGCTTACGGCGGGACCGTGAAAGTGCTGGGGCTGGTGGAAAACAGCTCGACCACGGCGATTGTCGAGAAGATTCGCCAATCAGAGCCGGAGTAAAGCCATAAAAAAGATCGCAGCCATCGGTGGCCCCTACAGGTATACACATGACCCTGTAGGGGCCGCCGAAGGCTGCGATCTTTTGCTTTTGTGATGCTTCAGGAGCTGACTTTCTTGCGCGGCACGATTCTTTTCAGCAGTTGCTTCGCCTTCCCGCGTAACCGGGCCAGGCCCGAATCCTTCCCCGGTGGGGTCAAACCCTGCTGCCGCACCCAATCCTTCCAGCGAATCCGCTCATCCCTCACCAGCCAGCCTTCCTGCCGGGCAAAACTCTCCGCCAGATACAACCCGCGGGTACTTGCCGGGTACAGGTGATCCTTTTTCAGGGTATAGAGCTCGGCCATCGGCTGACCGTCCTGCAGTGGCATCAGGTACAAATCGGGACGTTTGCGATCGAGCCGGGCCACCAGTTGATCGCCCTCCAGCCGCTCGTCGACATGGAACAGGCTCAGGGATTTGGCTTCCTTGGGCACGTCCAGGCGCAAATCGTAGATCAATTGCAGCGAGGCTGTCGGCAAGTGCACGTAGGCCCGGGGACGTTCGATCAGCGGCATGTTCGCGCAGCGCACCGGCCGCGCCGAGCCGGAGAGTGGTGTCAGGCGAAACGGCAGGGCTTCGCGGTAATGCAGGGCTGCCGAGTAGGGCGCTGGCAGCCAGGTTTCGTTGAAGCGCCCGCTGAGCCAGCCCTCCGGGGTTTCCAGCAGGCACTCTTCGGCAATTTCCTGGGTCGCCGTGTGCAGCGGCAGGTTCAGCTCATGGGCCGGCACGTAGCCGGAGATCAGCTTGAGCACCACGTCGCCGCGATCCTGCCGACGCTGACGCACCAACACCCAGTAATCGCGATTCTGCCAATGCAGGGTCAGGCGCACCGAGACCCCAAGGTTCGCCAGCTCCAGGGCAAACCGCTCGCTGTCGGCCACCGTCACCGGACGGCGGCGTTGCAGGGTCTGGGAAAAATTCAACGGCATCCCGACGCTCTGATAACTCAAACCTTCGGGTGTGGCTTCGACGAACAGCGGCAGGGTCTTGAAGTTGCTCGGGTTCTTTCTGATCAGCGTACGCGGCATGTCGGCTCCTGCTTAAGGCCGCGTGGGCGGCATCAATGGCTACGAAGGACCTGGGCAACGGTCGCGACGTTATGGGCGAGGTGCAGCGGATTGATGGTCCCGACAATAGCACTGGCCACCCCCGGGTGTTCAAACAACAATTCGAAGCTGGCACGCACCGGATCAACGCCCGGGCTCAGGCACACATGGCCGCTGGCCAGGGCCTTTTTGACCAGGATCGCTTTGCCGTGAGCAGCAGCATAGTCAATGACTGGCTTCTCGTTCTGTTCGTTCAGATTGTAGGTGACCATTGCGCAATCACCTTGTTCCAGAGCCTTCAAGCCGCCTTCGACGGTTTTACCGGAAAAACCGAAACCGCGAATCTTGCCTTCGCGCTTGAGCTCGGCAAGGGTCGCATAGACCTCACTGTCGTTGAGGATCGCCAGGTCGTTGCCGTCGGAATGCACCAGCACCAGATCGATAAAGTCCGTTTCCAGGCGTTGCAGGCTGCGCTCCACTGAGAGCCGGGTATGCGCGGCGCTGAAATCATGGCGGGACTGACCGTCGGCGAACTCTTCACCGACCTTGCTGACGATTACCCAGTCCTGACGCTGACCACGCAGCAACGGGCCGAGACGCTCTTCGCTGCGGCCATAGGCCGGGGCGGTGTCGATCAGGTTGATGCCCAGGTCGCGCGCGAGTTTGAGCAGCATGCGGGCTTCGTCGTCGCCGGGGATCTGAAAGCCGTTGGGGTATTTCACCCCTTGATCGCGGCCAAGTTTCACTGTGCCCAGGCCCAGGGGCGATACCAGCAGGCCGGTGCTGCCCAGCGGACGATGCAGGTCATGCAGGGTCGGTTGGCTCATGGCAGCAGTTGCTCCCAGGCAGGGGTGCCTATCGGCGGTTTCGGCAGTTCCGGCAGCGGGGCCGGATGGCTCGGCTGAATACCGTCGCGTTGCAGTGTGGCGAAGACGCGGTCGGCGAAGTCCGGTGCCAGGGCCAGTTTGGTCGGCCAGCCCACCAGCAGACGATTCTGCTCGGCGAGGAAGGCGTTGTCCGGGCGGGTCAAGCCCGATTGCAGCGGCTCGGCGCGTTCGACCCGCAAGGTCGCCCACTGTGCGGTGCTCAGGTCGATCCACGGCAGAAGTTGGCCAAGTTCTTTCTGGGCGGCGGCAATTTGCGCGGCTGGCTCGCGGGCCACGCCTTCGGCTTCGGCGATGTCGCCGCCCACGTACCAGACCCACTGGCCATCGGCGGCCGGGTGAGTGGTCACGGTGACGCGTGGCTTCGGCCCGCCGCCCAGACAGTGGGCGTACAGCGGTTTGAGGCTCGGGCCTTTGACGATGATCATGTGCAGGGGGCGGCGCTGCATGGCCGGTTGGTTCAGGCCCAGCGCGGTCAGCAGGTCAGCGGTGCCGGCACCGGCACTGAGAACGATGCGCTGGGCGCGGATTTCGCGTTCGTCGACTTTCAAACCGACCAGTTCACCATTCTCCAGCAGCGGTTCGATGTGCTGACCGGCCAGCAGGCCGTCGCCAGCCAGGTCGGCCAGGCGCTGGATCAGGCTTGGCACGTCGACCACCAGTTCCGTCAGGCGATAGACCTTGCCCTTGAAGCGCTTGTCTTGCAGCGCTGGCGGCAATTGATCACCTTTGACTTGATCGACCCGCCCGCGCACGGCTTTGCTGGCGAAAAAGCTGGTGAGGTTGCCAGCGAGGGTGCCGGGGGACCAGAGGTAATGGGCATCGGACAATACGCGCACGCCGGACAGGTCCAGTTCACCGTCGCCGGCCAGCGCCTCACGCCAGCGACGCGGCATGTCGGCAATGGCTTCCGAGGCTCCGGTCAGGGCGCCGTGCAACGCGTATTTGGCACCGCCGTGGATGATGCCCTGAGACTTCAGGCTCTGCCCGCCACCGAGACTGGCGCTTTCCACCAGCACGGTCGAAAAACCCTGGCGGCGCAGGCGTGCATTCAGCCAGAGGCCGGCGACACCAGCGCCGACAATCAGAACGTCGGTGGAAATAACGGATGGCATGCAGCGACCTCAGTGTTCAAGACGAGGGCGCAGTATACAGACTCGATGCGCAGGAGATTTGTTGGTGATCAATAGAGCGGATGCAAAACCTGTGGCGAGGGAGCAAGCTCCCTCGCCACAGGGAGGTTGATGTCGGCAGTTAATGCCCCGCGGTTTTCGAGAACAGCTGAATAACCACGACGCCCAGCACAATCAACGCCATCCCCAGCATTGCCGGCACATCCAGTTTCTGCCCGTAGATAAACAGCGCCGCGACGCTGACCATCACGATGCCCATGCCGGCCCACACCGCGTAGGCCACGCCGACCGGAACGCTGCGCACCACCAGGGTCAGCATCCCGAAAGCAATGCCGTAACCGACGATGACCAGCAGCAGCGGCAGTGGCGTGCTGATACCCTTGACCGCTTTCATCGAAACGGTGGCGATCACTTCGGCGCAGATGGCAATGGCGAGGTAGTAGTAAGCGGTCATGGGTCAATCCTCGTATGAAGTGTTGCTTTCTGAGGTCGGCATTCTAGAGATCCGCCAGATGCGGTAAAGTCATTACCTATCTGTTCTGGAGATGGGTTGAGCCATGAATATGCAATGGAGTCTGGAACAGCTGCACTTGTTTGTCAGTGTCGCGGAACAACGTTCCTTTTCCGCGGTGGCGCGGGATCAGCGCAAGGCGCAGTCGGCGGTCAGCAGTTCGATTGCGCTGCTGGAAGAAGACCTGGGCGTCAGCCTGTTCGATCGCAGCAGTGGTCGCCAGCCGAAACTCACCGAAGCCGGCACCGCGCTGCTTGAAGAGGCGCGGGAAGTGCTGCGCCAATGTGAGCGCCTCAATGGCCGGGCACTGGCGATGATGCGCGGTCAGGAAGCGAGTTTGCGGGTGGCTCAGGACGAGGCAATGCCTTATCAGGCAGTGGTTGAAAGCTTCGAAGCCCTGGCCGAACAATTTCCCAGCCTCGAAGTGCAACTGACCAGCGCTGCCCAGGGTGATGTCGCGCGCAAACTGGTGGAGCGTCGGGCCGACCTGGGCTTGCTGTTTTATCACGAGCAGATTCCCGAAGCCCTTGAGCGCCGAGTGCTGGGCAGCGTTGAAATGGTCACGGTGTGCGGCGTGGGGCATCCATTGGCGCAGCAGACGCAGGTCAATTGCCAGCAACTGGCGCAGCATCGACAGCTGCTGATGTCCACGCAGTCCAGCGTCTATCCCGGCAGTGAGCCGGCCAGCCCGCAGGTCTGGCGGGCCGACAGTTTTTATGTGATGGCCGAATGGGTGATGCGCGGCCTCGGCTGGGCCTGGTTGCCGCGCCACGTGGTGCAGTACCCGGCGTATCAGAATCTGATGGTCGAACTGACCAGCGAATGGACGCCGCCGGCATTGATTGTGGAGCTGGTCTGGCGCCGCGACGAGCCCCTCGGCCCGGCAGCCCGTTGGCTGGCGGAACGTTTTGCCGTGCACTTGCAGGCGATTGGCTAAAAAACCGATAAACTCCGCCGCCATGAATAGAACCCTCTACACCGCGCTGTTTTACCTGGGGCTGCCATTGGTAGCGATTCGGCTTTGGCTGCGGGCGCGCAAGGCGCCGGCGTACGCCAAACGCATTGGCGAGCGTTTCTCCCTCGCGCTACCGGCGATGAAGCCGGACGGCCTTTGGGTGCACGCGGTGTCGGTAGGCGAAAGCATCGCCGCGGCGCCGATGATCCGTGCCTTGCTGCAGCGATATCCGACGCTGCCGATCACCGTCACCTGCATGACCCCGACCGGGTCTGAGCGCATCCAGGCGCTGTTTGCCAACGAGCCGCGCATCCAGCACTGCTATTTGCCTTATGACTTGCCTTGCGCTGCGGCGCGATTCCTTGATCGGGCCCGGCCGAAACTGGCAGTGATCATGGAAACCGAACTCTGGCCCAACCATATCCATCAGTGCGCCAAGCGTGGAATTCCCGTGGCCCTGGCTAATGCGCGACTGTCTGAGCGCTCGGCCAAAGGTTATGGCCGCTTCCATAACCTGACCCGGCCGATGCTCGCCGAGATGAGCCTGTTCGCAGTGCAGACCGAAGCCGAGGCGCAGCGTTTCCGCGATTTGGGCGCGCGCCCGGAAACGGTTGAAGTGACCGGTTCGATCAAGTTCGACCTGACTATCGATCCGCAACTGCTGCAGCGTGCTGCCGAGCTGCGCGGGCAATGGCAGGCGCAGGATCGCCCGGTGTGGATCGCCGCGAGCACCCATGAAGGTGAAGACGAAGTGGTGCTCGATGCCCATCGTCGGCTGTTGGCCAATCATCCCGATGCCTTGTTGATTCTGGTACCGCGTCATCCGGAGCGCTTCAACCCGGTGTTTGAGTTGTGCCGGCAAAAAGGTTTCACCACGGTGCGGCGTTCGACGGGCGAGCCGGTGACCGCAGATACTTCGGTGTTGCTGGGCGACACCATGGGCGAGTTGCTGTTTCTCTACGCCTTGGCCGACAGCGCTTTCGTCGGCGGCAGCCTGGTGCCCAATGGTGGCCATAACCTGCTGGAACCGGCGGCCTTGGCCAAACCGGTGCTCAGTGGGCCGCACCTGTTCAACTTCCTCGAAATCGCCGCGCAGTTGCGCAGCGCCGGGGCGCTGGCCGAGGTCGACGATGCTGAAGGCCTGGCACTGGCGGTGCAGCGGCTGTTCGAACTGCCGCGCGATGCACAGCGGATGGCGGAGGCGGGGCTGAAGGTAATGCGCACCAATCAGGGTGCGTTGCAGCGGTTGCTGGACGGGTTGGGCAGGTTGATCGAGCGGTAGACCGAGTCGCGCGAACAAAAAAGATCGTCCGAACGCGGCCCGAGCCTTCGGACGATCTTTTGCTGTTTAAGGCCTCGCTTTCAACTGCTCCGCCGCAGCCTTCGCCAGATCTGGTGGCAAGAAGTCCTTGTCCGGGTTGTAGTCGGCTTTGAGATAACGGGTCAGGTCCTGCAAGTCCCCCGGGTTCAAGGTGCCGGCGGCCTGCTTCAGGCGCAGGTTGTCGAGGATGTAGTCGTAGCGCGTGTTGTTGTAGTTGCGCACCGAGGTGTACAGCTGACGCTGGGCATCGAGCACGTCGACGATGTTGCGCGTCCCCACCTGATAACCGATTTCGGTCGCTTCCACCGCGCTCTGGTTGGAAATGATCGACTGTCGACGTGCCTGCACCTGCTCGACGTCGGTGTTGACGGCGCGGTGCAGGTTACGGGTGTTTTCCACGACCTGGCGACGCAGCGCTTCGCGTTGTTGCTCGGTCTGATCCAGCCGTGAGTAAGACTCACGCACCTGGGAACTGGTGAGCCCGCCGCTGTAGATCGGAATGCTCAATTGCAGGCCGACAGTGCGCTGCTCGACATCGCCGCCGTAATGCACGCCGGTCGCGCTCGGGTTGGTAAAACCGAGGGCGTCGTTGTCACCTTTCCTGTATTGCGCGACCGCATCCAGGGTGGGGGCATGCCCGGCCTTGCGCTGCTTGAGGGTTTCTTCGGCGGCGCTCACCGCGTAGTTGCTGGCCAGCAGATTGAGGTTCTGCTTGGCGGCGGTGTCGACCCAAGCCTTGGCGTCGTTCGGTGCCGGCGGCAGGATCGGCAAGGTGTGGACGATGCCCTGGATCGAGTTGTACTGGCGGTTGGTCAGGGTGATCAGCGCTTCGAACGCGTCATCCACCTGACGCTGGGCGACAATCCGGTTGGCCCGCGCGGTGTCGTAACTGGCCTGGGATTGCAGCACATCGGTCTTGTCCGACAGGCCGACGTCGAAGCGCTCGTTGGACTGGTCGAGCTGGCGTTTGAAGGCTGCTTCTTCGGCCTTGGTCGAGGCCAGGTTGTCCTGGCTGCGCAGTACGTTGAAGTAGCTTTCGGCGCTTTGCAGGATCAAGTTTTGTTCAGTGGCCGAGAGTTGCAAGGCGGCCTGTTCGTTGACGTCCTTGGCGGCCTGGAACTGGAACCAGCGGTCGGCGCGGAAAATCGGTTGCGACAAGGTCGCCTGATACACCGTGCCGCTGCGGTTCGAGGTCACCGATGGTTGATCGAGCGCGGTGCGGGTGTCGTTCATGTTGGCACCGGCCGACAGGTTGGGCAGCAACCCGGCGCGGGCCTGGGGCACGACTTCCTTCTGGGCGCCGTACTGGGCGCGGGCGGCGGCGATATCGGCGTTGTTGTCCACCGCTTCTTGATAGACGCTGACCAGGTCGGTCTTGGTCGATAAGGGCGCTTCTGCTGCCCAGGCCATTCCATTGGACGCACAAGACACGGCAAGGGCCAGTGAGAGTTTGCGCAGCATGAGGCCATCCCTAAAAAATTACGCTGATAATTTGAACGCCAAGGCTACGGCGCGGCGCACTGCAGCGTCAAGGCAGAGCGTCAAGGCGCGGCACGGCGTAGCGAGTGTAGTTGCACGCAGGCACGGCAACAATCCGCTGATTGCGCCATTCATCATGGTGTTTACCGTGGTGTTGGCGTTCTTTGCCGGTTATGTCTAGACTGGCCGGGTTCTTGTCGGGGTGCCTTGCTATGAGGCTGAGATCGAATAATTTCGGATCCCGTTGAACCTGATCAGGTTAGCGCCTGCGTAGGGAACAAGATTTCTCGTCACCCGGCGAGTCCTCTTGTGCTTCGTCCGGGATGTTGTTCGACAATCGAACACCCCTCGAGCATCGAGCACAGCACCTGCTGGAATTTCCAGCGCCCGTGCGTCCATTCGTTTACAGGTTCGCTCCGACAAAAATCCACCGCCTGGATGTGTGTCTGGAGAGCCCGTGATGACTACAAAATCAAAAAGCGCAACCAACCTGAGTGACTCGGCCAAGGTCGATCAGCAATCGGTTCAGCCGTTTACCCGCTCGCAAAAAATCTATGTTCAGGGCACACGCCCCGACATCCTCGTGCCGATGCGCGAAATCAGCCTGGATGTGACCCCGACCGACTTCGGCGGCGAAATCAACGCGCCAGTGGTGGTATATGACACCTCGGGCCCGTACACCGACCCCAATGTCACCATCGATGTGCGCAAAGGCCTGGGTGATGTGCGGTCGCCGTGGATCGAATCCCGTGGCGACACCGAGCGCCTGTCCGGCCTGAGCTCCAACTTCGGCCAGGAACGCCTCGCCGATCCGGAACTGACCAAGCTGCGTTTCGCCCACGTCAACAACCCGCGCCGCGCCAAGCCGGGTGCCAACGTCAGCCAGATGCACTACGCCCGTAAAGGCATCATCACCGCCGAGATGGAATACGTCGCCATCCGCGAAAACATGAAGCTCGAAGTGGCCCGCGCCGCCGGCCTGCTGGACCAGCAACACGCCGGCCACAGCTTTGGCGCCAGCGTGCCGAAAATCATCACCCCGGAATTCGTCCGTGAAGAGATCGCCCGCGGTCGCGCGATCATTCCGGCCAACATCAACCACACCGAACTGGAACCGATGATCATCGGCCGCAACTTCCTGGTGAAGATCAACGGCAACATCGGCAACAGTGCCTTGGGTTCGTCCATCGAAGAAGAAGTGGCGAAGCTGACCTGGGGCATTCGCTGGGGTTCGGACACGGTCATGGACCTGTCCACCGGCAAGCACATCCACGAAACCCGCGAATGGATTATCCGTAACTCGCCGGTGCCGATCGGTACCGTGCCGATCTATCAGGCACTGGAGAAGGTCAATGGCGTCGCCGAAGACCTGACCTGGGAGTTGTTCCGCGACACACTGATCGAACAGGCCGAGCAGGGCGTCGACTACTTCACCATCCACGCCGGCGTGTTGCTGCGCTACGTGCCGCTGACTGCCAAGCGCGTGACCGGCATCGTCTCCCGTGGCGGTTCGATCATGGCCAAGTGGTGCCTGGCGCACCACAAGGAAAACTTCCTCTACACCCATTTCGAAGACATCTGCGAAATCATGAAGGCCTACGACGTCAGCTTCTCGCTGGGCGATGGCCTGCGTCCGGGCTCGATTGCCGACGCCAACGACGAAGCGCAATTCGGTGAACTGGAAACCCTCGGCGAGCTGACCAAAATCGCCTGGAAGCATGACGTGCAGTGCATGATCGAAGGCCCGGGCCACGTGCCGATGCAGTTGATCAAAGAGAACATGGACAAGCAGCTGGAGTGCTGCGACGAGGCGCCGTTCTACACCCTCGGCCCACTGACCACCGACATCGCCCCAGGCTACGACCACATCACTTCCGGTATCGGTGCGGCGATGATCGGCTGGTTCGGTTGCGCCATGCTCTGCTACGTGACGCCGAAGGAGCACTTGGGCCTGCCGAACAAGGATGACGTGAAGACCGGGATCATCACCTACAAGATCGCCGCTCACGCCGCCGACCTGGCCAAAGGGCATCCGGGGGCACAGATTCGCGACAACGCCTTGAGCAAGGCACGTTTCGAATTCCGCTGGGAAGACCAGTTCAACCTGGGCCTCGATCCAGACACCGCGCGCTCGTACCACGATGAAACCCTGCCGAAGGATTCGGCCAAGGTCGCGCACTTCTGCTCCATGTGCGGGCCGAAATTCTGCTCGATGAAAATCACCCAGGAAGTCCGTGAATATGCGGCCAACCAGCGGATCGAAACCGTCGATGCCGAAGTCGCCAAGGGACTGGCGGAACAGGCTGAGCGGTTCAAGCAGGAAGGCAGTCAGCTGTACAAGAAGGTTTGATCTGACCGGCGCACTCCGGTGCGCCGCTTACCCTTGTGGCGAGGGAGCTTGCTCCCGCTCGGCTGTGAAGCAGTCGTAAAATCGGTAATCGCAATCTGACTGTCAGACCGCGGTGACTTGTTTTGGGTCTGCTTCGCAGACCAGCGGGAGCAAGCTCCCTCGCCACAAAGGGTGGTCAACACCACAACACATGTTCCTCTGAGATAACACCCTTTGAGCATTCAACCCAGCACTTACTCCCCGGACATCGCCGTGCCGACCGACAAGCGCGTCTTCGGCGGTCGGGATCTGTTTTCCCTGTGGTTCTCCCTCGGCATCGGCCTGATGGTATTGCAGACCGGCGCGTTGCTCGCGCCGGGTCTGGGCCTGTCCGGTTCATTGCTGGCGATTTTTCTCGGCACGCTGGTCGGCGTGCTGTTGCTGGCCGCTGTCGGCGTGATCGGCAGTGACACCGGCCTGTCATCGATGGCCGCGCTCAAACTCAGCCTTGGTAAAAAAGGCGCAAGCCTTCCGGCGGTGCTGAACCTGCTGCAACTGATTGGTTGGGGTTCGTTCGAAATCATCGTGATGCGCGACGCCGCCAGCCTGCTCGGCGCCCGTGCATTCAGCGAAGGCAGCCTGTGGTCGAACCCGCTGCTATGGACGCTGTTCTTCGGTGCACTGGCCACCTTGCTGGCGGTCAGCGGTCCGCTGACCTTCGTGCGCAAGATCCTGCGCAAGTGGGGCATCTGGCTGTTGCTGGCCGCGTGCATCTGGCTGACCTGGAACCTGTTCGCCAAGGCCGACCTGGCGGCGTTGTGGGCGCAGGCCGGTGATGGTTCGATGCCGTTCGCCGTGGGCTTCGACATTGCGATCGCGATGCCGCTGTCCTGGCTGCCGCTGATTGCCGACTACTCGCGCTTCGGCAAGCGTGCGAAGAATGTGTTCGGCGGTACGGCGCTGGGTTTCTTTATCGGTAACTTCTGGCTGATGAGCCTGGGCGTGGCGTACACCCTGGCGTTCGCGCCGAGCGGTGAAGTGAATGCCTTGCTGCTGGCGCTGGCCGGTGCGGGCCTGGGGATTCCGTTGCTGCTGATTCTGTTGGATGAATCAGAAAATGCCTTTGCCGATATTCATTCGGCGGCGGTGTCCAGCGGGATTCTGTTGCGCTTGAAAGTCGAGCATCTGGCCTTGGCCATCGGCGTGATCTGCACACTGATCGCTTGCCTGGCGCCATTGGCCCAGTACCAGAATTTCCTGCTGTTGATCGGTTCGGTGTTTGCGCCGCTGTTTGGCGTGGTGCTGGTGGATCACTTCATCCTGCGCAAACGCAGTGCCCGTGTGGCATCGGCTGCCTTGCGCTGGCCGGCGTTGCTCGCCTGGCTGGGCGGGGTGAGCACCTATCACTTGCTGGCCAATCTCTATCCGGACATCGGCGCAACCCTGCCGTCGCTGGTACTGGCAGGGCTGCTGCAACTGGTGCTTGGTCGAGCCTTCAGCTACGGCCGGGAAACAGCTCAGGCTTGAGAATGCCGTTCAGGCGTGGGTAGGGGATCTTCAGTTCGACGTGGCCCAATGCGTAAGGCGCAAGGGTGCTCACCTCGTACTTGAGGATCACCCCGCCGTACGTCAACGCTACGTTCTGGGTTTTCACGAACGGCCAGCTCTTGACGAACTCTGGCTCCTGATCGAGTTTGGTGCTGATCAACCAGCTGTTGTGCGCCACTTGGGCCGCTTTCCAGAACGCTTCTTCCTGCCCCGGGATCACCATATCCGACAGCGTCAGCACTTTATGCTGCTGACGCGAGTAGTTGATGAAACCGCGGCCCGGCGTGCCATGGGCACCGCCGCTGTCCAGATAGCTGGACAATTCAATGATCACCAAGCCGTCATGCTGCTCACGTACCTTGGCTTGCAAGTAGCTGCTGTAGCGCGGCTCGGCGCTGTTCAGAAATTGCTCGCGATACGCTGCCAGCGTCGGCGCTACAGGGGCGTCGGGTGAGGTGCGGGTCATTTGCAGCAAACGTTTTTCGATGATGCCGTCAAGCGCAGGCTCAGCCGGGAAGTGCAGCGTATCGATGTTCACCAGCGGGCAGTCAGGGTTGGCGCAACCCGGTTTCAGCTGTTCGGAAGCGTCGCGGGTGGTTTCCAGCGGCGCCCGGTAATTGGGCTGGAAAAGACTCTGGCACGCACCCAAGGTCAGGGCGATGGCGGCCACGGAGGCGATCTTGAAAAGCGACATGGGCGTCCTTAATGAAACAGGGGAAGGCGAAAAGTTACCCGCTTCGACTCTCAACGAGGCAGTCAGTTCGCCACTAAGCTAATTAGAGTTGGTTTCGCCCTCACCGTCTATCCCGCTGACTGTAAAGGGGCTGCATCAAACATCGCGGGCGCGTTAGGATGGCGCGAAGTCGAGGTTGCAAGTAACCAAAAGGAGCCTCGTAACGGATTTGCAGTAAACGAGGATTGTCATGACTGATTTTGCCAACGCCATTCCGACCGCCGTTGATATCGTTCGGCGTGAAAAGTGCTACGAGGGCTTCTACAAGCTCGACCGCGTGCACTTGCGCCACGAATTGTTCGACGGCGGCATGAGTCGCGAGATCAATCGTGAAGTGTTCTTGCGCCACGATGCGGTGTGTGTGCTGCCTTATGATCCACAGCGCGACGAAGTGGTGCTGATCGAGCAGTTTCGCGTCGGCGCCATGGGCAAGACCGACAATCCGTGGCTGATCGAACTGGTCGCCGGTCTGATCGACAAGGATGAAATACCGGAAGAAGTTGCTCACCGCGAAGCGCAGGAGGAAGCTGGACTTGTATTCGGGGCGCTCTGGCCGATGACCAAATATTTTCCATCGCCGGGTGGCAGTAACGAGTTTGTGCACTTGTACCTGGGGCGTTGTGACAGTGCCGGGGTTGGCGGCCTGCATGGGCTGGAGGAAGAGGCTGAAGATATTCGCGTCACGGTCTGGGCTTTCGAAGATGCCCTGCAAGCCGTGCGTGACGGACGTATTGCCAACGCAGCGAGCATCATTGCCTTGCAGTGGTTGGCTTTGAACCGCGTGGAAGTGAGGGGGTTATGGTCGTAAACAAGCTGCGCGATCGCTATCGGGTTGATCTCGTGGGGCTGCAAGCTTCCTGCGAGGCCAACTACGCGCGCCTGATGCGACTGTTGCCGGACATGCGCAACGATCCGGCGGCCCGGCGAATTGCCGTGACCCAGGGTGACCAGATGCTGGGCGTGCTGGCCCTGGAAGTGCTGCAAGCCTGTCCATACACCACCACCCTGCAAGTGCGTCAGGAACACAGCCTGCCCTGGTTGCCGGTGCCGCAACTGGAAGTGCAGGTGTATCACGACGCGCGCATGGCTGAAGTTATCAGTGCCGAACATGCACGACGCTTTCGCGGCATCTATCCTTACCCGAACGCCGCGATGCATCAGCCGGACGAAAAGGCTCAACTCAATCTGTTCCTGGGGGAATGGCTGAGTCATTGCCTGGCTTGCGGACACGAGTACGCCGTTGTGCGCTAAGAGTGCTGTGTAGTTGTGAACTGCTTCCGGTTCACAGGTTTCCTCTTTTGATCGTCCCCCAGCATAATTGCGGCACTTTCCAATCCCGTGATCACGCCCTGGGAGAACGCCTTGCCGAGCGTATCCACTTTGACCACCGCCGATCCGGCGTTGCTGGTGCAACTCTCCGACAGTCATCTGTTTGCCGAGGCGGACGCGACGTTGCTGGGCATGAATACCCGCGACAGCCTGCAACAGGTGATTGAGTTGGTATTGAAGCAGCAACCGCAGATCGATCTGATGATTGCCACTGGCGATCTGTCCCAGGACGGGACGCTGGAGTCGTACCAGCTGTTTCGCGACCTGACCCGGCAGATCGATGCCCCGGCGCGCTGGATCCCCGGTAATCACGACGAGCCGCGGATCATGGCCGAGGCGGCGGTGCACAGTGCATTGCTGGAGTCGGTGGTGGACATCGGCAACTGGCGGGTGACGTTGCTCGATTCGGCGGTGCCGGGTTCAGTACCGGGGTATTTGCAGGATGAGCAGTTGCAATTGCTCGTGCGCTCGTTGAGCGAGGCGCCGCAGCGGCATCATCTGGTGTGTTTCCATCATCATCCGGTGTCGATCGGGTGTGCGTGGATGGAGCCCATTGGATTGCGCAATCCAGAGGCGTTGTTCGCGGTGCTGGATCGATTTGCGCAGGTGCGTGCGGTGCTTTGGGGGCATGTTCATCAGGAGATTGATCAAGTGCGCAACGGTGTTCGCCTGATCGCATCGCCCTCGACCTGCATCCAGTTCGAGCCGGGCAGCGACGATTTCAAGGTGAGTGAGCAGGCGCCGGGGTATCGGTGGTTGCGGCTGTTGCCCGATGGTCAGCTTGAAACTGGCGTTGAGCGCGTGACCGGGTTCGATTTCCAGATTGATTACGGCTCCAACGGCTACTGATTTCTTTGTCATTTTCAAAGGCCGAGGCGTGGCCATCGCGAGCTTGCCCGCGATGGCATTCGCTCAGGCGACATGAATCCCACGCATGTCCCCGATTCCCCCCGAGTCCCTGTAAACTCCGCCTTCTTTACCCGACGCACAGGGAGCTCAAATGTCTGGTTCGATCCTTTATATCCATGGTTTCAACAGCGCGCCGGCGTCGAAAAAGGCCTGTCAGTTGATGAATGTGATGGAACGGCTGGGCTTGAGCGATCAGTTGCGTGTACCGGCCCTGCATCACCATCCCCGCGAGGCCATCGCTCAGCTGGAACAGGCGATTGTGGAGCTGGGGCGGCCACTGCTGGTCGGCAGCTCACTCGGCGGCTACTATGCGACTCACTTGGCCGAGCGCCATGGCTTGAAAGCCCTGTTGATCAACCCGGCCGTCAGCCCGCACCGGATGTTCGACGGGTTTCTGGGGACGCAGAAAAACCTGTATACCGATGAGACCTGGGAAATGACCCACGACCACGTGACGGCCCTGGCCGAGCTGGAAGTGCCGGCGCCCCAGGATCCGCAGCGGTTTCAGGTATGGTTGCAAACTGGCGATGAAACACTGGACTATCGCCTCGCCCAGCAATATTACCGGGCCTGTGCCTTGCGCATTCAGGCCGGCGGCGACCATAGTTTCCAGGGTTTTGCCGCGCAACTGCCGGCAATATTGAGTTTTGCCGGCATCGGCGCAGATTTGTATCAGGCGATCGATTTCACAGCACTGTGATCATTGCCCCCTATTTTCACTGAACACTGACGACGAGACCCCATGGCCACTCCCAGCGCTAGCTCTTATAACGCAGACGCCATCGAAGTCCTCTCGGGCCTCGACCCGGTGCGCAAACGCCCCGGCATGTACACCGACACCAGTCGGCCGAACCACCTCGCCCAGGAAGTCATCGACAACAGCGTCGACGAAGCCTTGGCCGGGCACGCGACGTCGGTGCAGGTCATCCTGCACGCCGATCACTCCCTGGAAGTCAGCGATGACGGCCGTGGCATGCCGGTGGACATCCACCCGGAAGAGGGTGTGTCGGGCGTCGAGCTGATCCTCACCAAACTCCATGCGGGCGGCAAGTTTTCCAACAAGAACTACCAGTTCTCCGGCGGTTTGCACGGGGTGGGTATTTCCGTGGTCAATGCCTTGTCGACCGAAGTCCGGGTGCGTGTAAAACGCGACGGCAACGAATACCAGATGACCTTCGCCGACGGTTACAAGAAAACCGAGCTGGAAGTAGTCGGCACCGTCGGCAAGCGCAATACCGGCACCAGCGTGTTTTTCGCACCAGACCCGAAGTATTTCGATTCACCGAAATTCTCCATCAGCCGCCTCAAGCACGTGCTCAAGGCCAAGGCCGTTCTGTGCCCGGGGTTGCTGGTCAGTTTTGAAGACAAGGCCACCGGCGAGAAAGTCGAATGGCATTACGAAGACGGCCTGCGCTCCTACCTGGTAGACGCCGTCAGCGAATTCGAACGCCTGCCGGACGAGCCGTTCTGCGGCAGCCTGGCCGGTAACAAGGAAGCCGTCGATTGGGCGTTGCTGTGGTTGCCCGAGGGTGGCGACAGCGTTCAGGAAAGCTACGTCAACCTGATCCCGACAGCCCAGGGCGGTACCCACGTCAACGGTCTGCGTCAGGGCTTGCTCGACGCCATGCGCGAGTTCTGCGAGTTCCGCAGCCTGTTGCCGCGTGGTGTGAAGCTGGCGCCGGAAGACGTCTGGGAGCGTATCGCTTTCGTCCTGTCGATGAAGATGCAGGAACCGCAATTCTCCGGCCAGACCAAGGAGCGCCTGTCCTCCCGTGAAGCGGCCGCCTTCGTTTCCGGCGTGGTCAAGGATGCTTTCAGCCTGTGGCTCAACGCCAACCCGGAAACCGGCATGTTGCTGGCCGAGCTGGCGATCAACAACGCCGGCCGTCGTCTGAAGGCCAGCAAGAAGGTCGAGCGCAAACGCATTACCCAAGGGCCGGCATTGCCGGGCAAGCTCGCCGACTGCGCCGGGCAGGACCCGATGCGTTCCGAGCTGTTCCTGGTGGAAGGTGACTCCGCAGGCGGTTCGGCCAAGCAAGCGCGGGACAAAGAATTTCAGGCGATCCTGCCGTTGCGCGGCAAGATCCTGAACACCTGGGAAGTCGACGGCAGCGAAGTACTGGCCAGCCAGGAAGTGCACAACATCGCCGTGGCGATTGGTGTCGACCCGGGCGCGGCGGACATGAGCCAGTTGCGTTACGGCAAGATCTGCATCCTCGCCGACGCCGACTCCGACGGTCTGCACATCGCCACCTTGCTCTGCGCCTTGTTCGTCCAGCATTTCCGCCCACTGGTGGAGGCTGGTCACGTCTACGTCGCCATGCCGCCGCTGTACCGTATCGACCTGGGCAAAGAAATCTACTATGCCCTCGACGAGGCCGAGCGCGACGGCATCCTCGATCGCCTGGTGGCCGAGAAGAAACGCGGCAAGCCGCAGGTCACCCGATTCAAGGGCCTGGGTGAAATGAACCCGCCACAGTTGCGCGAAACCACCATGGACCCTAACACGCGGCGTCTGGTGCAACTGACGCTGGGTGAAGATTTCGCCGAGACCTCGGAAATGATGGACATGCTGCTGGCGAAAAAACGCGCGGGCGATCGCAAGACCTGGCTGGAATCCAAAGGCAACTTGGCCGAGGTTCTGGGCTGATGCGCTTTGGCTGGGCCCTGGCGTGTGCGTTGCTGCTGACTTCGGTGACGATTTGCGCGGAACCCGCGCCAGAGCTGCGCCTGTTGTCCGAACATGCCGTCGACGGCATGCGCGGCGGCAATCTGTCGGGGCTGGCCCAGTGTGGCAAGGAGCTGTGGACCGTTTCGGATCGCGACGATGATCAAATCTATCGCCTCGACACCCGCAACCCCACCTGGCAAGCCGAAACCGTGCACATTGACGTACCCCTGGTGCCCGACACCGGTTTGCCTTGGGGCTTGCGTGCGCGGACTTGGGCGGCATCGTTCGTGCGGGGCGGGGATCTGGATTTCGAAGGCATCACCTGTGACAGCGCGGGCAATCGTTATATCGTCAGCGAAGGCCACGCCGCGGTGTTGCAAGTACCGCCAACCGGGCCTGCGTCCTGGCTGAAAATCTCGCCGATGCTGGTGCGCGAAGCGCGGGCGAGCGGCATGTTGTTGCACTTCAATGCGTTGTTCGAAGGCCTGGCGATCAATCCGGCCGGTGACACGCTGTGGCTGGCCGCCGAACGTGAGCGCCGCGGTTTGTTGCTGATCAAGCGCCAGCAAACAGTGTGGGACTGCGACGGTAGCTGTGTGCTGCTGAGTGAAGGCGGGGTGGAAATGCAGCCAGCGCAATTTCCCCACGCCAGAGCGCGCCCTCGGGATTTTTCTGATCTGTCATTGTTCGACGGCAAGCTGTTTACCCTTGAGCGCAACGCCTTTCAGATCTGTCGCCGTGATGCGGTGACGACCAAGGTCGAGCGCTGCTGGTCGTTTGCTGCCGAGGCCTTGCAGGAAAACCGTCGTTATTCACAGCCCTTTGGGCTGGCGGAAGCGTTGATCGTGGACGTCGACGGTGCCTGGATCGGTATCGACAACAACTACGGTGCGCGCGCCGACGGTGAAGTACGGCCGATTGTGTGGCGCTTTGCCGCGCCTGAAGGTGGCTGGAGTGCCAAGCCATGAGTCAGCAACCGCCGGGCAAACGCGCCGGTCGGGTGTTGATGGTGCTGGCCTGGGGCGCCGCGCTGTTTCTGGCAACGCGGTTCTTCGGTCAATGGGAGGAGCGTCAACAGAATCCCAACACCGTCGTCAGCTCTGAGCAGGGCCAGGGTTTTATCGAGGTGAAGCTGATCGGTAACAGCCAGGGGCATTTTGTCGCCACCGGCCAGATCAACGGCCAGCCCGTGGAGTTCATGCTCGATACCGGCGCAACCGATGTGTCGATCCCGGCCGAAATGGCTGAACGATTGAAACTGGAAAAAGGCTTCGGGGTGACCCTGAGCACGGCCAATGGCTTGAGTGAGGGTTATCGGACCCGCCTCGACCGGCTGCAACTGGGCGCCATCGTGCTGCGTGACGTTCGCGCGCTGGTGGCGCCCGGTTTGCACGGCAATCAAGTGCTGCTCGGCATGAGCGCACTGAACAAACTTGAATTTACCCAGCGCGGTGGCACCATGCTGCTGCGCCAGACCACGAAATAATGAGGCCCGCATGAGCGACTCCCTTGATCTCAGCCTGGACGGTGTAGAACGCCGGTCACTGGCTGACTTCACCGAAAATGCCTACCTCAACTACTCCATGTACGTGATCATGGACCGTGCCTTGCCGCATATCGGCGACGGCCTGAAACCGGTACAGCGACGCATCGTCTATGCGATGAGCGAGTTGGGGCTGGACGCCGATTCCAAGCACAAGAAGTCGGCGCGTACCGTCGGTGACGTGCTCGGTAAATTCCACCCCCACGGCGACTCGGCGTGCTACGAAGCCATGGTGCTGATGGCCCAGCCGTTCAGCTACCGCTACACGCTGGTCGACGGCCAGGGTAACTGGGGTGCGCCGGATGATCCCAAGTCCTTCGCGGCCATGCGTTACACCGAAGCGCGGCTGTCGCGTTATTCCGAAGTGCTGCTCAGCGAACTGGGCCAGGGCACGGCGGACTGGGGCCCGAACTTCGACGGCACCCTGGAAGAACCTCTGGTGTTGCCGGCCCGTTTGCCGAACATCCTGCTCAACGGCACCACCGGTATCGCCGTGGGCATGGCCACCGACGTCCCGCCGCATAACCTGCGCGAAGTCGCGACCGCTTGCGTGCGCTTGCTGGATGAACCGAAAGCCACGGTCGAGCAGCTCTGCGAACACATTCAGGGGCCGGATTATCCGACCGAAGCGGAAATCATCACGCCGCGCGCCGACCTGCTGAAAATCTACGAAACCGGTCGCGGTTCGGTGCGCATGCGCGCTGTTTACCACGTCGAAGACGGCGACATCGTCGTGACGGCGCTGCCGCACCAGGTCTCTGGTGCCAAAGTGCTGGAGCAGATTGCCGCGATGATGCAGGCCAAACCGTCGAAAGCCCCGCAGATCGCGGACTTGCGCGACGAGTCGGACCACGAGAACCCTTGCCGCATCGTGATTATTCCGGTGAACAGCCGGGTCGATCACGAAGCGCTGATGCAGCACCTGTTCGCGACCACCGAGCTGGAATCCAGCTACCGGGTCAACATCAATATCATTGGCCTCGACGGCAAGCCGCAGCTCAAGAACCTGCGTGCACTGCTGGTGGAATGGCTGGAATTCCGCGTGCGGACCGTGCGTCGACGCCTGCAATTCCGTCTGGACAAGGTCGAGCGTCGCCTGCACCTGTTGGACGGCTTGCTGATTGCCTACCTCAACCTGGATGAAGTGATCCACATCATCCGTACCGAGGAGCATCCGAAGGCCAGTCTGATCGAGCGTTTCGCCCTGAGCGAGATCCAGGCCGATTACATTCTCGACACCCGTTTGCGTCAGTTGGCGCGACTGGAAGAAATGAAGCTGCGTGCCGAGCAGGACGAACTGCTCAAGGAGCAGGCCAAGCTGCAAGCCCTGCTGGGCAGCGAAGCCAAGCTGAAGAAACTGGTACGCAGCGAGCTGATCAAAGACGCCGAAACCTATGGCGACGACCGTCGTTCGCCAATCGTCGAGCGCGCCGAAGCCAAAGCGATGACCGAGCACGATCTGCTGCCGAACGAGAAAGTGACGGTCGTGTTGTCGGAAAAAGGCTGGGTTCGCTCCGCCAAAGGTCACGACATCGATGCTACCGGGCTGTCCTACAAGGCCGGGGATGGCTTCAAGACCTCGGCGGCCGGGCGTTCCAACCAGTTTGCGGTGTTTATCGACTCCACCGGCCGCAGTTATTCGGTTGCAACCCACACACTGCCGTCGGCCCGTGGCCAGGGTGAACCGCTGACCGGCCGTCTGACGCCGCCACCAGGGGCGAGCTTCGAATGCGTGCTGATGCCTGAAGACGATGCGCTGTACGTGATCGCATCCGACGCCGGTTACGGTTTCGTGGTCAAGGGCGAAGACCTGCAAGCCAAGAACAAGGCGGGCAAGGCCCTGTTGAGCCTGCCGAACAACGCCAAGGTCATCCTGCCGCGTCCGGTGGCCGACCGTGAACACAACTGGCTGGCCTCGGTGACCACCGAGGGTCGCCTGCTGATCTTCAAAATCAGCGATCTGCCACAATTAGGTAAAGGTAAAGGGAATAAGATCATCGGGATTCCCGGTGAGCGTGTTGCCAGTCGCGAAGAATATGTCACGGACATCGCTGTTTTGCCGGAGGGCGCCACTTTGGTGCTGCAGGCCGGCAAACGTACCTTGTCGCTGAAGGCGGACGACCTTGAACACTACAAAGGTGAGCGTGGGCGTCGCGGTAATAAGCTGCCACGCGGTTTTCAGAGAGTGGATGCGCTGTTCGTCGAAAACCTCAATTAAGCGTCCTAGAGCGCTCGATCTACGATTTAACGCGTAGATCGACGCTTTGGCGCTGGAGTCGGAACGCATATTCACGGATGATATGGCCTTTCAAGCGCCGGCGTAGCCGAGTGTTCTTCATATTTTTTGAGTATTTTCACTGTGGTGAGCCTTGTGGCAGCCACCTGGATGGGACGATGACTGCTCTGCGCCTTCCTTTTATTTTGATGCTCGCTGGCGTTCTTGGCCTGGCGGGTTGCAGCGTGCACCAGCCGGTGTCGCTGTATCAGCTGGACAGCGGAAGTCCGGCTCAGCCTGCGCAAAGCGCGGGCATGGCGGTATTGTTGGGCCCGGTAACGGTTGCTGATTACCTGCAACGCGAAACCTTGTTGCAACGTCAGCCGGATGGCAGCCTTCAAGCGTCGGCCGACGGTCGTTGGGCCGGCAGCCTGTCGTCGGACATCGATCAGCTGTTGCTGCGTCAGGTCGCTGGTCATCTGGACAGCCAACGCGTTGTCCTGGCACCTGCGACAGTGGGCTTCACGCCGGATGTTCAGGTTCTGCTGACCATCACCCGTCTGGACTCGGGTGTGTCGCAACCGGCGATCCTGGACGCGCAATGGCGCCTGATCGATCGTCGTGGTCAGGTGCGTGATAACCGTATCGTTCATCTGCAGGAGCAGCACTCCGGCGGCACGGCGTCTCAGGTTCAGGCCCAGGGTGTGTTGCTGCAGCGTCTGGCCGAGCAACTGTCCACAGCGCTCAAGCCACTGGCCAACCAGCCACCGATCGCTGAAGCACCGCGTAAACCGGCTGCCAAACCGGCAGCACCGGCAGCAGAGCCGGAGAAACAGCCAAAGATCCCGATGGCCTCGCCGATTCGTACGGATATGGAAGTGTTCAGGTTCTGAGCCTGGATTGAGTCCAGAACAAAGCCCGCCTTGTGCGGGCTTTGTTGTTTTTGCGGGTTGGTTGTAGCAGCTCGGCAGCTGCTACAAGAGTTAAGGGACAACAAAAAGCCCGCAGACGATCACTCATCTGCGGGCTTCTCTATAGCGGGCACAAGGTTACGGGTTATGCCCGGCGTTCGTGCATCCGCGCCAGTTGCCGCTCCAGCATCGATGGATAAGGCTCCATCAGGCGTTCTACGCAGCACGCACCCTCAGGGCTTGCAATCGGGCGGATCCGCGCACGCTGGCGAATCAGCGCGTCGTCGCTGATCTTGCGCTCCACCAGCAGCAGGTTGCGGCTGTGTTGCGACAGGGCCAGGGCATCCTGAGCGGTTTCGGTCAGTAGCAGGTCGATCTGGCTCAAGCCGAACAGTTCGTCGCCCAAGGTCAGGCCCAACTGCAATTGCAGGGTGATGCCGCTGTCGGCGACTTCGATCTGCAACTGATGACCCAGGGCGCGCAGCAACTCACCGCAGCAGATGGCGTTGGTCAGGTAGTCATCGCCGCTGTCTTCGGTATGGAACAGCATCAGCGTGCTGCCATCGTTCAGGGTGTGCAGTTCGCTCTGGTAGAGCGACGCCGCCTGATCGAGGCAATCGCGGTAGCGTTTGAGCAGCTCTTCCAGGCGTGCGCGGGGCAGGCGGCGCAGTTGATCCTGTGCGCCCAGTTGTACCGCCAGTACCGCGCTGTGTTGAGGTACGTTCGATACCTGCGGTTTTGCGACGGATTTCGGCGCACTGTCTGTCGAGTCGTCACGCAGATCGGCAAACGGGTCTTCGTCATCCTCGTCGTCTTCGACCGTGCTGACAATGCGCCGCGGCGCAGGCTTGAGACCTGCCACCGGTCGGGTTTCATCGAAGCTAGGATCACGCAGGTTGCGTACTTCGAAGGCCGGATCGGCCTCTTCGTCGTCATCGCTGTCGTCGAACTCGGGCTCTGGAACGGGCTCGGGTTCGGCCGGCTCCGGCGCGAAATTGGCGTGCAGCTGACGAGCCAGATCGCCGACTTCATCCTGACGCTCGGTGGCCGGGGTGTATTCGTCGATATTGCGCAGCCACACGCGCAATTGCAGCAGCGGCGTGGAGATATTGCGGCCCAGGCGCAGGCTCAAGGCCAGGGACAGCGCCAGCAGAATCGCGCTCAGAATGCCCATGCTTTGCAGGCTGATGGTCATCGGCTGCTGGAACTGATCCATGTCCAGGCTGATGCGCAGTTGCCCGGCGGTCACGTCCTGGAAGGTGATCTTGCTCTGGTACATGCCTTCGGCTTCGCCCAGCAGGCCGTGCTTGGGACGCTGACCGGCTTCGGCGAGGATGCGGTTATCCACGCTGTAGATGGCAGCGTGGGCCACCAGCTTGTTCTTGGTCAGGTTGTTGAGCAGCACATTCAGGCTGAGGATGTCGTTGGACACCAACAGCTCCGTGGCCGACGTAGCCGTCTGGGTAGTCAGGCTTTCGCCCAGGGCATCCGCCTGCTCGTGCATGGCCTGCTTGAACTGCAAACCCATCACGCAGGCATAGATCACCAGGGCCAGAGCGACCAGGATCACGTTATGGCTGGCAATGCGTAATGCGATCGGTACACGGCGATGACGCAGTGCCCGGAAGATCAGCAGAAAGAAGTTATCGGTTTTTACTGGCGTGGGCCGGTTCACTTGAGCTCGGCTCTTTGTCCGTGAAGTTGACGCGCAGTATAGCGACAGGCCCTAGGCCGTCAAAGCGCTCGCGGTGCCCGATGGTCACTGAAAATGGGTAGAATGCGGTTTTTTTCCACCTGCGGGGGTGCGCCTTGCGCGAAATCGTCCTGATAAACATCACGGGAGTCGACCGTCCGGGTCTGACTGCGGCCATAACCGGCGTTCTGGCCCAGGGTGGTGTGAACATTCTCGACATCGGTCAGGCGGTGATCCACGACACCCTGTCGTTCGGCATCCTGGTTGAAATTCCTGACACCGAGCAAGGCAACTCGGTGCTCAAAGACATCCTGTTCAAAGGCTATGAGCTTGAGCAACAAGTGCGTTTCACGCCGGTGTCCGAAGAGGATTACCAGCAGTGGGTCGGCAACCAGGGCAAGAAACGCCACATCGTCACCCTGTTGACCCGCAAAGTGACCGCCGAGCAATTGCAGCGTGTGAGTTCGATCACCGCCAAATACGGTCTGAACATCGACCATATCGACCGTCTGTCCGGCCGCATGCCGCTGGACACCCCGGCCGACAAGGGCAAGGGTTGCATCGAGTTTTCCGTGCGTGGCGAAGCGGCTGACCCGCAAGCGCTGCGGGCTGAATTCCTCAGCGTTGCGCAAGAGCTGAACGTCGACATCGCCTTCCAGGAAGATTCGCTGTTCCGCCGTAACCGTCGTCTGGCGGTGTTCGACATGGACTCGACGCTGATTGAAGCCGAGGTCATCGACGAACTGGCCAAGGCCGCCGGCGTTGGCGACCAGGTGTCCGCGATTACTGAGCGGGCGATGGCCGGCGAGCTGGACTTCCGCGCCAGCTTCAAGGAGCGCCTGGCCTTGCTGCAAGGGCTGGACGTCAGCGTGCTGGACTCCATCGGTGCTTCCCTGCGCCTGACCGAGGGCGCCGAAACCCTGTTCGCCGAACTCAAGCGCCTGGGCTACAAGACCGCGATTCTGTCGGGCGGCTTCACTTACTTCGCCAAGCAACTGCAGGCCAAGCTGGGCATCGACTATGTGTTCGCCAACGAACTGGAAGTGGTCGATGGCAAGGTCACCGGCGTGGCGGTCGAGCCGATTGTCGATGCACAGCGCAAGGCGGATTTGCTGCGTGAGCTGGCGCATAAAGAAGGTTTGCGTCTGGAGCAGACGATTGCCGTCGGTGACGGTGCCAACGACCTGCCGATGCTGGCGATTGCCGGGCTGGGCGTAGCGTTCCGCGCCAAACCATTGGTCAAACAATCGGCGAAGCAGGCGATTTCCACCCTTGGGCTGGATGGCGTGCTGTATCTGCTGGGTTTCCGGGATCGCGACGGGCAGCTCTGAGTTTTCGACCGTCCGGGCGAGCCCCATCACGAGCCTGCTCGCGATAGGGGCACCCTCTGGGACTCGCCGTTATAGCGACTTCCACAACGAATCAAATTCTTGCGCGACCCCGACCACGCCGCCTTCCGCGGCGTTTTCGTTTCTGGCTACCTCCAGCGAACGGTAGGCAAACTGATTGAAGCTGTTGGTGCTCGTCATCCGTCGCTCCAGCTCGGCCGGGCGTTCCTGGCCATTGGTGTTGATCAGCACCTTATTCCCTTCCTGGAACGGCAGGCGCGGGGTGAGCAGGGTGGCCGGCAGGTCGATGGCGCTGATGGCGGGCAGTAACAGCCCGCGCAAGTACTGGCTGTGTTCGTCGTCGGAGCGAATCAGTTGCAGGCCGCAGGGCTCGGCGTAAGGCGCAACCTGCTCGATACCCATCTGCGTGCCACCGCCCCGTACCTGGCGGATCCAGCGCACCACGGCAACGCTCCAGCCTTGACCGGCCGTATCCTCGATACCGACCATTTCGCCAGCCTGCAGTTCGGCAGGCACTGCGCCGGGCCAGGCCAGGCAATAACCGCCAGGACTGTGATTGATCACCGGTAGCGCGTAGGTCGGGAAATGCTGTTGGCCGGACGCCTCGTGGTTGTCATGTTTCTGAAGGTGTGGATATTCGATCTCTTCGTAGGGCAGCAGCGTGTCTGCCGTGCCATGGGGGGCGGCGTCGAAGGCCTGTTTCCATTGGTCCTTGGCGCGTCCTGTCGGCTCGGTTGCCGAGAACTGCGCGGGACGGGCGCCGGGTTTTTTCAGGATGTCGTTGAACGGGCGTTTGCCACCGAGATAAAAGTGCAGGGCGCTCATGCCCACGCACAGGGTCAACGTGCCGTGGCCGACGGTGCGCTGGAAGCCGCGCTCGGAGGCCTGCCCCCAGGCGGCATGCAGGTGTTGCAGCGTATCCAGATTGAGGCCCATCGGAACCGGCAGCGGCGATGCCTTGTCGGCCGATTGTTGCAGATGGGTTTCGATGGCGGCGACCAGGGGCTGCGGGTCGATCCCCAACAAGCGCTCCTGGTGTTCGGCCGGGAACTTGGTGCGATAACGCGGGCCGCTGTCGAGATCCGGGACGATGGCAAACAGCCCGTTGTCCGGTTTAAAGGGTTGCAGCTTGATCCATTGGCTCCAGGGTTCCAGCACCTCGGCGAGCCGGGCGATCTGGTTCTGGCGCAGTTGATTGCAGCGTGAAGCACCCAGCAGGAGGGCGACAACGTAGGTCTGCTCGATACTCAGGCTTTGCGTCTGGCTGGCCAGTTCATCGCGCACGCTCTGACGTTGCAGCTGATGTTCGCAGCCGATCCGGTACAGCTGATGCAGTTCCAGCCACAGCCCTTCGGGCGCCGGGCAATAGAGCTCAGTTGCGCGGATCAAAGTACCGTTCAAGCAATGGACGGCACGTTGCAATGACTGGGTCAGCAGCGGCGCACGGTCTTTACTGAAGCGCGGTGCGATGCGGACGACGATCTGCTTGTAGCCGATCGCCAAGTGGCTCTGCAGCGCCTGGCAAAGGTTGGCGATTTTGCGCGAACGCTCGTCGAGCACAATGGCCTGATGCAGGAAATGCCGCTCCAGGTGCTTGCAGACGTAATACACCTCGGGCCGCAGCAATTCGAGCAATTGCAGGCGATTGTCGCTGGGTGTGAGCAACTGGTTGAGTTCGCTCAGGCCTTGATACAACTGGCGAGCGGTTTCACCGATGTTGGCTTTGGGCAGGTTGGCGATCCAGCGCTTGAGGTCGCGTGGCGTGGCTTCGCAGAAAGACAGGCGCGACTGCGTCGGGATCGGTGCGCGTAGCAGCAGGGCAGGATTGGTCTCATTCATGCCGTGGACAAACTCCGACCGTGAAATGGGCAACGAATGACTTTGACTGTAGCAGCTATGAACGCTGGAGGAGGGGGCGCAGCGGGAGGAAATGCCCGATCCCACGAAAGGCGTTCGTGGGATCGGATCGAGGGATCAGGCGGTTGGCAGGCCGATGCCCTGGCCCATCTGCACTGGCGAAAGGGCGCCCAGCCCTTCAGCCCATTTCACTTGATCCGGCCCGAACAGCACGACCGCCGTAGAACCGAGCTTGAAACGACCCAGTTCCGCACCTTTTTCCAAGTGAATCGGCGCACGGGCCGCTTCGTCGTAGCGGAAGGTTTTCAGCTCGCGTTTTGGCGGTGTGACCAAGCCAGCCCAAACGGTTTCGATCGACGCCACAATCATCGCGCCCACCAGTACCACGGCCATCGGGCCGCGTTCAGTGTCGAAAATGCACGCTACACGCTCGTTGCGGGCGAACAGTTCCGGAACGTTTTCAGCGGTGGTCTGGTTGACCGAGAAGATGCGGCCGGGGATGTAGACCATCTCGCGCAGGGTGCCGGCCAGCGGCATGTGCACACGGTGGTAGTCTTTCGGCGACAGGTAAATGGTGGCGAAATCGCCGCCCATGAAGGGCGCTGCGTTGGCTGCGTCGCCACCCAGCAGTTCCAGCACGCTGAAGCTGTGGCCCTTGGCCTGGAAAACGCGACCGTGTTCGATCGGGCCGAGCTGGCTGACGGCACCGTCGGCCGGGCTGAGGATCGCGCCCGGGGTTTGATCCAGCGGGCGAGCGCCGTCTTTCAAGGCGCGGGTGAAGAACGCATTGAAGTGCTCGTAAGCGGTCAGGTCTTCGACCAGCGCCTGGGACATGTCCACTTGATAACGCTTGGCGAACCAGGCGGTAAAGGCGTTCTTGAACCAGCGCACACGGCATTCGGCAATGCAGCCGGCCAGTCGCGAGAGCAAGTGATGGGGCAGCAGGTATTGGCTGAGGATAAACAAACGCTTATTCATTAACTGTCCTTGAAAAACTTAAATCTCTACGGGCGTGTCAGGGTGGTTGCCCCATTCGCCCCAGGAGCCGGCGTAGCCTTTGACCCGCGGATAACCGAGCGACTTGGCCACCAGATAGGTGAAGCCAGAACGATGGTGTGTCTGGCAGTGGGTAATGACTTCTTTGTCTTTGGTAATGCCGAGTTGTTCCAGGATTTTCGGCATGTCGGTGCGGATGCGCAGGTTGCGCGCCTGATCCATGCCGGCGGTCCATTCGAAATTGACCGCGCCGGGGATGTGCCCGCCCTTGGCCGCCAACACTTTCTCGCCGGAGTATTCCAGCGGGCCGCGTGCGTCCCAGATCGCCAGGTCAGCAGCACCGAGGCGGCTTTGCAGGTATTCGCGGGTGGCGACAGGTTCGTCGTGCAGGGTCAGGGCGACCGGGCCGCCGACTGCCGGCGGGATCTGGATCGACATGGGCAAGCCTTCCGCCAGCCAGGCCGGCAGGCCGCCGTCGACATAGTGATATTTGCTGTGGCCGATGACATCCAGCAGCCAGATAAAGCGCCCGGCCCAACCGCCGCCTTCGTCGTCATAGACGACATAGACTGCATCGGGGTTGTGCCCCAGTTCGCCGAACAATGCTTCAAGCGCGGCGTGGGTCGGCAACAGACCAGGCGCAGGTGCCTGCCCCAGCTGAGTGCGTTTTGGATCGACAAAGCGTGCACCGGGGATATGCCCTTCGGCATAGCGGGCGCTGCTGGTCAGGTCCACCAGAATCAGTTCGCGGGAGTCGAGACGCGGGAGCAGGTCGCTCGGTTCGATCACCAGCGCCAAGCCAGAGAAGTCAGACATGTGAGGTCTCCAGAGCACAAAGGGGAGGATTGTAGCGCAGCGTCATGAGGGCCTGTTATCAGTTATTTTGGGGCAGGAAATAACTGATAACAGGCCCTAGCGGTGGCTAAAGCTGTGCAGGGCCTTTTCGATGCATTGAGCGGTTTTGCCGAACGCTTGCACGGTGATTTCCGAGAACGGTCCGCCGCCCTGATCCGCTACCACGATCATGATCACCCGGCCGTTGTTGACCAGTGAGCGCAGCAGCAGGTGTTCGCCGCTGAACTGTGAGCGCAGGCTGGCTGGCAGCAGGGCCGAGAATTGTGCGTTGTTGGCCGGCGTCAGGCGCACCTGGGCCTGTTGCGCGAGCAGGCGTTGCAGCACGGTGCTCTGACTGACCACCAGGTTCAGGCCGGCCACTTCCTTGGGCAGCCCGGCGGTCTGGTGCACACGCAAATTGGCGTGCGTGCGATCGGCCATCAGAATCATCACCCGGCGCATGCCACACGCCACCAGGGCGTCCCGGGCCGATGTGGTCAAGTGCATGGCATTGGTAAAGCGGCTCGGCTCCACCAGCAATTCGGCGCATTGCTTGCGCCACTTCGCCAGGTCTTCGGTGGTCGGTGCCGGTGCGGGCAACAAACCGGCATGAACGCGGTGCGCACCCGGTGGCCAGATCAGCGATTCGGCCGGGTGCCAGAGGTCTGGCATGGCGTGTTGGCGAGCGCTGTTGGCGGCCTGCTGGTGCAATTGTTGTTGCACCTCATCCATCGGCATTTGCAGGTAAAGACTGGTCAGGTACTGCCAGCGCTCGCAGTGGGGGCTGTCCCAGGCCTGTTGTGCCGCCAACGCCAGACCGTTGGCCAGCAGCACGGTATTGGCAGGCTGATTGAGCCAGCGGCGCAACGTCGGGTCGTCATCGAGGCGGTTCTGTTGGCGCAATGGGTGGTCGCTGTCGCGCGCGATGCGCAGAACTTTCACCAGCTCACGTTGTTCGCTGCGCAGCAGCCGATAACCTTGCTGCACCCAGATCGGCAGGCGCCAGACGTCCACCAGTGCCAGACAGATGTCCAGCAGGCGCACGCCGAACAATTGCTTTTCGACTTTGCGTGCCGACTCGCCTTTATGGATGACCCGCAACTCCCACTCTTCAAGCAGCTGCGGATGGGTCAGCGCCATGGGCCAGAGTGGCGAGAGAAACAGCAGGCTGCCCCAGTGGATGTCCTGCCACAGTCGCGCCAGGCGACTGGCGAAAAAACCGTTGGCCTGTTGAGTGGCGTGCTGGCTGATCAGTTGAAGCTGGCGCAGGGCGACGGGGATTTGCAATTGGGGTTCGGCGGGCAGGCGGTCGAGCAGTTCTTCGGTGCGTTTCAAACCGAGGCGATTGATCGCCACCTCAAGGTTTTCAGCAGGCTCGGTCATGCTGCCATGGGTGTGACGGTTGGCTTCGCGAATCACGCTCAAGGCCAGGGCCGGGCTTTCCTGCATCAGTTCGGCGATGTCGCGCAGGGAACTGCGGTTATCGCGGATGGCTTTGCAGACCCGGTCGTGGCTGGCTTGCGGAACCGGCAGGCGCACGCCATCGAGAAGCTTGACCCAGCCTTCAAGCGTGGTTGGTTTTGGCGTTGGGACGTTCGTTTCGTTAGCCATGTCTGGACGCGATCATCGTCTGCTTTACCTATGCCCTGAACGGGTCAAATTAGCTTTTCGCCTTAACTGGCTATAGTCTGGCGCAGTTTTGCCGATAAGTAGAAGAAGAGATTTTTTAACTTCCGAATATGACCTTGAACCCGACTCAGTAAGTGCTCTCCTACCTATGGCTAAAATTATCGGCATCATCGTCGTATTCGCGAGCGTGCTCGGCGGATACGTGCTTTCCCACGGCAAGATTGCCGCTCTCATCCAGCCTTTCGAGGTGATGATTATCGGTGGCGCGGCCCTTGGCGCCTTCCTGCAGGCCAACCCCGGCCACATGACAATGCACGTGCTCAAGAAGTCCTTGGGCATGTTCAGCTCGCGTTTCAACCACACCTTCTACCTGGAAGTGCTGGGGCTGATTTACGAGATCCTCAACAAGAGCCGTCGCGAAGGCATGATGGCGATCGAAGGCGACATCGAAGATGCCTCCGCGAGCCCGATCTTCGCCAAGTACCCGGCGGTGCTCAAAGACGAACGCATGACCGCGTTCATCTGCGATTACCTGCGCATCATGTCCTCCGGCAACATGGCTCCCCATGAGCTGGAAGGCCTGTTCGACATGGAACTCTACAGCCTCAAGGAAGACCTCGAGCACCCATCCCACGCGGTGAACGGCATCGCCGACGCCATGCCCGGTTTCGGTATCGTCGCGGCGGTATTGGGGATCGTGGTGACCATGGCATCCCTGGGCGAAGGCGACCAGAAGTCCATCGGTCTGCACGTGGGGGCGGCACTGGTCGGTACCTTCTTCGGTATTCTCGCGGCCTACGGTTTCTTTGGCCCGCTGGCCCATTCCCTGGCTCACGATGCCAAGGAAGAACTGAACACCTACGAAGCCATAAAGGCTTCGCTGGTGGCTTCGGCTTCCGGGATGCCGCCGTCGCTGGCGGTGGAGTTCGGTCGCAAGGTTCTGTACCCGGCGCACCGTCCTAGCTTCGCTGAGCTGGAACAAGCGGTTCGCGGTCGTTAAGTCATGGAAAATAACCAGCCAATAATCATCAAGCGCGTCAAGCGCATCGCCGGGGGACATCACGGGGGCGCCTGGAAAATCGCCTTCGCGGACTTCGCGACGGCGATGATGGCGTTCTTCCTGGTGTTGTGGCTGCTGTCCACCGCGACGCCTGAACAGAAGATCGCCATCGCCGGTTACTTCAAGGACCCGGTCGGGTTTTCCGAAAGCGGTACACCGTACATCATCGACCTGGGCGGCACGCCGACCCTGGCGCCGGAGAACACCCTCAACCCGGAGGTGAAATCTCAGCCGCAGCCAGACAAGGTGACCATCGACGCCGAGCAAGTTGAAGGCATGGCCGAGCAGGTCGAGAAGGAACGCCTGGAGTTGTTGCTGCAAGAGTTGCAGAACAAGGTCAATGAAAACCCGCAATTGCAGAAATTCAAGGACCAGATCCTCTTCGAGATCACCCAGGACGGTTTGCGCATCCAGATCATGGACGCCGAAAACCGCCCGATGTTCGACTCTGGCAGTGCGCGTCTGAAGCCGTACTTCGAAGACATTCTGCTGGCCATGGCCGACACTATCAAAGCGGTGCCGAACAAGATCAGCATCAGCGGCCACACCGATGCCAAGCCGTACTCGGGCACCGGCGATTTCGGTAACTGGGAACTCTCGGCCAATCGCGCCAACGCGGCTCGTCGTGCGTTGGTCGCCGGCAGTTATCCGGATGCCCAGGTCGCGCGAGTCGTCGGTTATGCCTCGTCGGCGCTGTTCGACAGGGAGAACCCGTTCAATCCGGTCAACCGCCGGATCGACATCGTGGTGCTGACCAAGAAAGCCCAGCGCGCCATCGAAGGTGAACAAGGTGCCGAACCGGCGCCAGCGCCGACGCAAGGGCAGGGTGGCCCGGGCGAAGTGCATGCGCCGCCAGCCGATCCGAACGCATTGCCGGCGGATAAGGAACCGCTGCCGGCACACGAACTTCGTGAGCGTTTGAATCTGTTTGATAATCCGGCGCCGAAGCCGGGCGAACCGCCCAAACCCGCTGTACCGCCCAAGCAATAACCTGCAGAAAAGCCACCATGAGTGGCTTTTCTGTTTCTGGCTGCGTCACTGCAGCGTCGCACTGACTCGACTCACTGCAAGTTTGTTTTCGGAATCATGGAAGATCAGTAATGGAAAGACTCAAGTCCTATTTTCAGCAGCATGGCAATGCACCCTTCAAGTTTGGTGAAGGGCGGGTCAGTGGCTACATCTCTGCCACGCTCGGGCTATTGAGCCTGCTGGCGGTATTGTGCTTTCTCTTTCCCGAATGGCTGACCACCGCCGAACTGCGCAAGGTGTACGACGAACAGTTTGCGCGCACCACGCTATTGCTTGGGCTGGTACTGTCTTTCAGCCTGGGCACCCTGAATATCCTGCTCAACAAGCGAAAGCGCTTGGGGATTACCGGACTTGTCGCCTCGGGGCTGGCGGTGTTTCTCGGCGGCACCAATGTGCAGATCAGCTCGATTGGGCAGACACCGTACTCGCTGGGGCTGGACTGGTTCGTCCTGGCTCTGCTGGTGTCGGCCATCGTCTTTATCCCCCTGGAAAAACTCTATTCCAAGGACCCTGAGCAAAACATTCTGCGTCCGCACTGGCGAACTGACCTGACCTACTTTTTTGTCAGTCATATGCTGGTGCAGTTCATCCTGATTTTCATCACTGCCTCGTCGAGCTTTATGGCTGGCTGGGCCGTGTCGGCGGATTTGCAGGCCAGCGTACAAAGCCTGCCGATCGTTGTGCAGTTCTTGCTGGCGGTACTGGTGGCTGACCTCGGTCAGTACTGGCTGCATCGGCTGTATCACGTCGTGCCATGGTTATGGCGCATGCATGCCGTACATCACTCAAGCACGCACATGGATTGGCTCGCCGGTTCGCGTGTCCACTTCATCGAGATTCTGCTCACCCGTACCGGCGTGCTGGTGCCTTTGATGCTGCTGGGTTTTGCGCCCCAGGCGTTGAACGCCTACGTGATTCTGGTCGGGGTGCAGGCAGTGCTGGCCCACGCCAATGTACGGATCAACGGCGGCTGGCTGAATTATGTGCTGGTCCTGCCGCGCTATCACCATTGGCATCATGCCCGGCACAAGGATTACATCTACAAGAACTATGCGATCCATACGCCGCTGGTGGATATGCTGTTTGGCACCTTCAAGTTGCCACCCAAGGAGTGGCCGACGCGCTACGGGGTTTTTGGCAAGGACTTGCCGGGCGGTATCCTGCGCCAGCACTTGTACCCGTTCCAGAAGCCTGGCCTGAAGAGCGTCGAGCCGAAACCGCCGGCAGCGGTTTCCTGAGGTCTAGACCTGAATGTGTTATGGCCACTGCTATTTCAATGAGCCAGGTGTGAATTATCAAACCGATCGCGCGAACTTCTGGAGTTTGTCGTGATGAAATATTTGACTGCGGTTTTGGTCCTGGCTTGGGCAGTCGTACCTTCCAACAGTTGGTCCAAGGATGATCCGACCCGCTCCCCACAGGCAGGCGGGCGCACCTACGCGCAGAATTACAAGGATATGGTGCTGGCAGACTGCATCGCGACAGCCTACAAGAGCGAACCTGAAGCCGCCCAGGATGCCGGAAGCAGTGCCAGTGCCGCTTATGGACTGGACCTATTTCGATCTGGAGCAAGCACCTCAAGCCGGTAAATCTCTGGTTGACCAGTTTCTGGTTCGTGATTATCACAATCCACTGGTCGAATCAGAGCGAAAAGGTGTTCGTTTTGAGCTGCTGAAATGCCTGGACCTGTATCACAGCAAAGAGTTGGACAGCCAGGTCAGGCAATTGGTCATCAATCCCCAGCACACCTATCGTCAGGACAACCCGCCACGACCCAAAAAGGATTGACCTGCGCCGCGAGTAACCGTTCGGCCGTTGATTGGTCAGCATTGAAATACAAGAAAGCCGCGATCATCGCGGCTTTTTTGCACCTCTCAGAAACCCCGTCGGATGCGACTCTTGAGCTGGTCGTGGAACAGTTCCGCATTGCGTCTGTAGCTGCCGCAAAGGGATTCGCTGATTGAATCCAGTGTCATTGAACGCTTGGTCGCCACTTCTTCACGGTAGGCCTCAATGAAAAAATCCAGGTCCTTGTCAGTGCTGAGCTTCGGCCATTTATCGAAGTACAGCGGCAGTTCCGCCGGTTCGGTCTGGAATGAGCAAATCCGCCGGTTGCTGATTGTCGCTTCGCCGATTTCGAACGGTACCCACCATGGCGGCACGGTCTTGCCCGAGACAACGGCTATCAGATGCGTGCTCGCGCTGATGTAGCGGGTGATGACCCCGGTGATGTCGTCAGTGGTCTGGGATTCCGGATCCAGCACGTCGAAGTAGGTCTTGATATTGGCCTGTATCAGACGGCTGCTGATGGCGATCGCGTAGGGGCGATCCGCGTGACGATAGCTGATGAATACAGGCATCAGAAGTGTCCCTTGAGGGCGAGTTCGCGGTAATGGGCGCCTGAACGGTTCCACGAGTGAACGATGAAAAAGTGATAGGTTGGCATGGCTGTCCCTCAGTATCGCTAATATGCGAAGAGGGCTTGAATGTATGCAGTTGAAGGGCTGGAACAAGGCCTTTACGGCTAAAGAGAAGTACCCTTCAAACAGGCGTGCGGATGCCCTACAGAAATATCTGATGTTTAAGTCGATGGGTGGTTTTTGTAGGCTGCTGCGAGCAGCCAGCCGTCCCATTGATGTCGGGGCGGCTGGCGCGTCTGTTTAATAGCTGTTTTCAGGCAAGCTGGCGATGATCGACCGGTAGCTGTTCATCCGTTGCTGCTGCACGCGGCCATCTTCCAGGGCCTTGAGCAGGGCGCAGCCCGGTTCGCGGTCGTGTTTGCAGTCGCGGAAGCGGCACGTGCCGAGCAGGTCGTTGAACTCGATGAAGCCGGCTTCGACGTCGGCACGGCTGACGTGACCCAGGCCGAACTCGCGGATACCCGGGGAGTCAATCAACTCACCGCCACCGGGGAAGTGGAACAACCGCGCGGTGGTGGTGGTGTGGGTGCCCTGGCCCGACAGCTCGGACAGCGGGCCGACGCGGGTTTCGACTTCCGGCAACAGGCTGTTGACCAAAGATGATTTGCCGACACCGGACTGGCCGACGAACACACTGATGTGCCCGTCCAACAGTTTTTGAAGTTGTTCCATGCCGTTGCCGTGGTGCGCCGACACTTCCAGCACCGGGTAGCCCAGCGTGCGGTAAACCGCCAGCAAGGCATTCAGCGCCGGGGCGTTCTGCTCGTCGATCAGGTCGAATTTGTTCAGCAGCAACAACGGACGGATACCCGCATGTTCCGCGGCAACCAGGTAGCGGTCGATCAGGTTGGCATGAGGCTCTGGCAGCGGTGCGAAGACGATGACGATCATGTCGACGTTGGCCGCCACCGGCTTGAGCTGTCCACGACTGTCCGGGCGGCAGAGCTCGGTTTTGCGCGGCAGTTGCGCCACGATCACGCCGATGCCCTGATTGCCGGCACGCCATACGACCTGATCACCGGTCACCAGCGCCGGCAGGTTGGCGCGCAAGTGGCAGCGGAATACCTGGCCGGCCAGCTCGCCATCGAGGGCTTCGACTTCAACCTGTACACCGAAGTGCGCGATCACCAGGCCCGTCTGTTCCGGACCCAGGTCGCCACCCTCAAGTGCCTCGACAGCCGAGGACTCGCGTTTGGCGGCGCGGGCAGCGCGCTCGCCCTGAATCTTTTCGATGCGCCAGTTTTGACGACGATTGAGTTGGCGTTTGGCCATGGGTGTTCCGTATCGAGAATGCAGCGATTAGGTAAAACGGTCGCGAGTTTAGCACGCCCGGCCGTCTCCCTAGGCTAAACTGCGAACCTACGCCGAGGAGCCGACATATGCAGAACCCGCAGAACCTGATCTGGATCGACCTGGAAATGACCGGGCTGAACCCTGATACCGACGTCATCATCGAGATGGCCACCATCGTCACCGACAGTAATTTGAACACCTTGGCTGAAGGTCCGGTGATCGCCATTCATCACAGCGACGAGATCCTCGCCGGCATGGACGAGTGGAATACCCGTCAACACGGCGGCTCCGGACTGACCCAACGGGTTCGCGACAGCCGCATCAGCATGGCCGAAGCGGAAGCCCAGACCATCGCCTTCCTGGAGAAATGGGTGCCGAAGGGCAAGTCGCCGATCTGTGGCAACAGCATCTGCCAGGACCGTCGCTTCCTTTATACCCACATGAAGTCGCTGGAAAGCTATTTCCACTACCGCAACCTCGACGTGTCGACCCTCAAGGAGTTGGCCGCGCGTTGGGCACCGGATGTGCGCGACAGCTTCAAAAAGGGCAGCACCCACCTGGCCCTGGACGACATCCGCGAATCGATCGCCGAGCTGCAGCACTACCGCAAGAATTTCATCAAGTTCTGATTGGGTGGCAACGAGGGTTTTTGTGGCGAGGGGGCTTGTCGGAACGCCGCACCGTCCCGCTCGGCTGCGTAGCAGTCGTATAGTCAGCCGGCGTGGTCTATTGCTCTCTCAGCAAATAGGGCCGCTCTGCGGCGCAGCGGGGCAAGCTCCCTCGACACAGGTACCCTTGCCCCCTTTTGGTGCCCTGACGATCTGAGTAGACTGCGCGCCTTCTCGTAAGGACCGCCACCATGTTGCTGATGCTCTACCTGATCGCCATTACTGCCGAAGCCATGACTGGCGCCCTTTCTGCAGGCCGTCGCGGCATGGACTGGTTTGGCGTGGTATTGATTGCATGCGTCACGGCGTTGGGCGGCGGTTCGGTGCGCGACGTGTTGCTTGGCCATTACCCGCTGACCTGGGTCAAACACCCGGAATACCTGGTGCTGACGTCAATCGCTGCGATGTTCACCGTCTTCGCTGCGCGCTGGATGCGCCATCTGCGCTCGCTGTTTCTGGTGCTCGACGCCGCGGGCCTGGTCGCGTTCACCCTGATCGGCTGCATGACCGCCCTGGAAATGGGCCACGGCATGCTGGTGGCCTCGGTCAGCGGCGTGATCACCGGGGTATTCGGTGGCATTCTGCGGGACATCTTCTGCAACGACATCCCGCTGATCTTCCGCCGCGAACTCTACGCCAGCGTCTCGTTTGCTGCGGCGTGGTGCTATTTATTCTGTATCTATCTGCAATTGCCGGGTGAACAGGCGATCCTGATCACGCTATTCGGCGGCTTCCTGCTGCGCTTGCTGGCGATCCGTTTCCACTGGGAAATGCCCAAGTTCGTTTATAACGACGAAGCCTGATTTACACGCAGTCCCTGTAGCAGCTGCCGAAGGCTGCGTTCGAGGCCGAAGGGCTCGCTTCGCAGTCGCGCCGAACGCAGTCTTCGGCAGCTACTACATAAGCCCGTGTTGTTTTAGCGCCCATTCGACATGCTCGCGCACCAGTTCCGACGGATAGTCCCGCCGTGCCTTCAACGCTTCCAGCACCGGAATGCTCGACGGCGCATTGCCCAGGCCGACCGCCAGATTGCGCAACCAACGCTCGTAACCGGCCCGACGCAACGGTGAACCTTCGGTGCTGCTGAGGAATTTTTCTTCGTCCCACATGAACAGTTCGGCCAGTTCGGCGTTGTCCAGGTTGTGCCGGGGTTTGAAGTCGCTTTCCCCGGAAGGCCGGGCGAAGCGGTTCCATGGGCAGACAATCTGGCAGTCATCGCAACCGAACACCCGATTGCCGATCAGCGGTCGTAAATCTTCAGGAATCGCGCTTTTCAGTTCGATGGTCAGGTACGAAATGCAGCGACGGGCGTCCAGCACATAGGGGCCGACGAAGGCGTTGGTCGGGCAAATGTCCAGGCAGGCCGTGCAGCGACCGCAGTGCTCGGTGGCGTGGGGCGGGTCCACCGGCAGCGGCAGGTCGACGAACAATTCGCTGAGGAAGAAGTAACTGCCGGCCTTGCGATTCAAGACCAGCGTGTTTTTGCCGATCCAGCCCAGGCCAGCCTGTTCGGCGATGGCCTTTTCCAGCACTGGGGCGCTGTCGACGAAGGCGCGGTAGCCGAACGGGCCGATCACTGCCTGGATTTTTTCCGCCAGTTGTTGCACGCGTTTACGAATTAATTTGTGGTAATCGCGGCCCAAGGCATAACGCGAAACGTAGGCTTTTTCCGGTTGGGCCAGCCGTTGCGCCATGTGCGTGTCGCCCGGCAGGTAGTCCATGCGCAGGGAAACCACGCGCAGGGTGCCCGGCACCAGTTCTTCCGGGTGCGAGCGTTTGCTGCCATGGGCGCCCATGTAATCCATTTCGCCGTGATAGCCAGCGGCGAGCCAGCGCTCCAGGTGCTGCTCATGCTCGGCCAGATCGAGGCCGCTGATGCCGACTTGCTGAAAGCCCAGCTCGCGGCCCCAGTCCTTGATGGATTGGGCGAGGGCGGGCAGGTCTGTGGTAATAGCGGGCATGAGGCGAGAGAAACCGGAGCTGAGATGCGTATAATTCTGCCAGACATCGGAGCCTGAAGACGCATGCCGCACACTAAAGATGAATTACCCGACGCGCTGTATAGCGCCGCGCAAGTCCGAGGGCTCGATGCGAGCGTGATCGCGGCCGGTACACCGGGCTTCGAATTGATGCAGCGTGCGGCACGGGCGACCTGGCGTGCGCTGGTCCGCCATTGGCCGACCGGGCACGAATTGAGTGTGGTGGCCGGCCATGGCAATAACGCGGGCGACGGTTATCTGGTGGCCGTGCTGGCCCGACGTGCCGGCTGGCATGTGCGGGTGCTGGCCGCCGGTGACCCCGGGCGTTTGCAGGGCGATGCCGCGTCGGCGCATGCCGAGGCGGTGGCCGAAGGCGTGGCCATTCAAGGCTGGACCCCGCACTCCGAGTTGCGCGGCATTGTGCTGGATGCCTTGTTCGGCACCGGCCTGACCGGTGAAGTGCGCGAGCCGTTCGCCAGCGTCATCGCCGCGATCAATGCCAGTGGGCTCCCGGTTGCGGCGGTGGATATCCCCTCGGGGCTGTGCGCCGATACGGGTCGCCAGCTCGGCATTGCGGTTCGAGCAGACCTGACGGTGACGTTCATCGGTTTGAAGGTGGGGCTGTTCACCGGTGACGCGGCGGATGTGGTGGGCGATTTGGTATTCAACGATCTGCACGTCGCCCCCGAGACATTTATTGGGGCCGAGATCAGTGCGCGTCGCCTGACGGCCGGTAATGTGCCGCGTCTGACCGGCCGCGCTCCAACTGCCCACAAAGGCAAATTCGGTCACGTATTGCTCGTTGGCGGTGATCGCGGTTTTGGCGGCGCCATCCTGCTTAGTGCACAAAGTGCCCTGCGCAGCGGTGCCGGCATGGTGTCCGTGGCCACCCGCAGCGAGCATGTTCCGGCCGCCCTGGCGCGTTTGCCGGAAGCCATGGTGCTCGGTACGTCGTCGGCCAATCAATTGATGGGCTTGCTGGAGAAGGCCACGGTGCTGGTCGTCGGCCCGGGGCTGGGGCAGGCCGCCTGGGGGCGCAGCCTGTTGTCGGCTGCGGCCAACGCGTCGCAGCCACAAGTCTGGGATGCCGATGCATTGAACCTGTTGGCCGAAGGTGGCGTGAGCTTGCCCGCAGGTAGTGTCATCACGCCGCATCCGGGCGAAGCGGCACGATTGCTGGGGATATCGACAGCCGCCGTACTGACTGACCGCCCGGCCGCGGCCCATGCGTTGAGCAAAAAATATACAGCGGTGGTAGTGCTCAAGGGCGCTGGCAGTCTGATTGCCACTCCCGATGGGCGTCTGGCGCTGTGTCATCAGGGCCATCCGGCCATGGCGTCGGCCGGGTTGGGTGATGTGCTGGCCGGTCTGGTGGGCGCCTTGCTCGCTCAGGGCCTGGACGCGTACGACGCGGCCTGCCTGGCGGTCTGGCTGCACGCCAATGCCGGTGCGCAACAAGGTAAATTAGGCCGCGGGCTGGCGGCCAGTGATCTGATTCCAGCCATTCGTCAGTTGTTGGAGGAGCAAGCACCGTGTCTGAAGTAACCCTGTACCTGGCTGATGAGCAGGCCATGAGCGATTTTGGCGCACGTATCGCCAAAACCACCGGAGGGCACGGTCTGATCTTTCTTGAAGGGGATCTGGGCGCGGGGAAAACCACACTGTCCCGGGGCATCATCCGTGGCCTGGGGCATACCGGCGCGGTAAAAAGTCCGACCTTTACCCTGGTCGAGCCTTACGAGATCGGCGCCGTCCGCGCCTTCCATTTCGACTTATATCGATTGGTCGACCCCGAGGAGCTGGAGTACCTCGGCATCCGCGACTATTTCGATGACGACGCATTATGTCTTATTGAATGGCCCCAGAAGGGTGCAGGCTTTTTGCCAAAGCCCGACCTGACCATTACCATTAGCCCGCAAGACAGCGGGCGTTCGCTGAGAATTTTGCCCCAAGGCTCGCGTGGCGAGTCGTGGTGTGCCGTTTTGGCATTGGAATCCAAATAAATGATGGGGTTAGGTATGCGCTTTCGCGCGTTGGTTGCTGCCGTAGGGGTGTTGTTTTTGGCGGTGACCGTCGACGCTGTGGCCGAGACGAAGGTCAACAGTGTTCGCCTTTGGCGGGCGCCGGATAACACTCGACTGGTGTTCGACCTGACGGGGCCTGTCCAGCACAGCGTCTTTACCCTGACCGCACCGGATCGGCTGGTAATCGACATCAATGGCGCGACGCTCGGCTCGCCGCTGAACGTCTCCACGGCCAACACGCCGATCACGGCAATGCGTTCGGCTCAGCGTACGCCGACCGATTTGCGGGTAGTCATCGACCTGAAAAAAGCCGTCACGCCGAAAAGCTTCACCTTGGCGCCGAACGCCCAGTACGGCAATCGCCTGGTAGTCGACCTGTTCGACAACGCGGCCGATGCCTCGCCACCGCCTGCGCCAACACCGTCTGTGGCCACGGTACCCGCCGTACCCGTCACGCCGTCCGAGCCTTCGATCAAGCTGCCACCCGCACCGGCTGGCAAGCGCGATATTATCGTGGTGATCGATGCCGGTCACGGCGGCGAAGACCCGGGCGCCTCGGGCTCTCGCGGTCAGCGTGAGAAAGACGTGGTGCTGGCTATCGCCCGTGAACTGCAGCGTCAGGTCAATGGCATGAAAGGTTTCCGCGCCGAACTGACCCGTACCGGCGACTACTTCATTCCATTGCGCGGCCGTACCGAAATCGCCCGCAAGAAGGGCGCCGACCTGTTCGTTTCGATCCACGCCGACGCCGCGCCGTCAGCCGCAGCGTTCGGTGCGTCGGTGTTTGCCCTGTCTGACCGCGGCGCTACGTCGGAGACCGCCCGTTGGCTGGCCGACAGCGAAAACCGTTCCGACTTGATCGGCGGTGCCGGCAACGTCAGCCTCGACGACAAGGACCGGATGCTCGCCGGCGTGCTGCTCGACCTGTCGATGACCGCTTCCCTGACTTCCAGTCTGAACGTTGGCCAGAAAGTCTTGAGCAACATCGGTCGCGTCACGCCGCTGCACAAACAACGTGTCGAGCAAGCCGGGTTCATGGTGCTGAAGTCGCCGGACATCCCGTCGATCCTGGTGGAAACCGGGTTCATCTCCAACGCCAACGAAGCCTCGAAACTCGCGGCATCGAGCCACCAGCAGGCGCTGGCGCGCTCCATCAGCAGCGGCGTGCGGCAATTCTTCCAGCAGAACCCGCCGCCGGGCACCTACATTGCCTGGCTGCGCGATTCCGGCAAGATCGCCCAAGGCCCACGTGACCATCGCGTGAGCCCCGGTGAAACCCTGGCGATGATCGCCGTGCGTTATCAGGTGTCTGCGGCCACCTTGCGCAGTGCCAACAACTTGCAAAGTGACGAGCTGAAGATTGGTCAGACGTTGACCATTCCAGGCACTGAACTGGCGGCCAAAGAATGAACCAGGTGCTGACCAACACGGCGCGTATCGAGCTACTCAGTCCACGGCTGGCGAACCAGATTGCCGCTGGTGAAGTGGTTGAGCGCCCGGCCTCGGTGATCAAGGAGTTGCTGGAAAACAGCCTCGACTCCGGCGCCAAACGCATCGATGTCGATGTGGAGCAGGGCGGTGTCAAGCTGCTGCGGGTGCGCGACGATGGCAGTGGCATTTCCGCCGATGACCTGCCTTTGGCCCTGGCCCGTCACGCCACCAGCAAGATTCGCAACCTGGAAGACCTCGAACAGGTCATGAGCCTGGGGTTTCGTGGTGAGGCGCTGGCCTCCATCAGTTCCGTGGCGCGTCTGACCCTGACTTCCCGCACTCGCGACGCCGATCAAGCCTGGCAGGTGGAAACCGAAGGCCGGGACATGGCGGCTCGCGTGCAACCAGCGGCTCATCCGGTGGGCACTTCGGTGGAAGTGCGCGATTTGTTCTTCAATACCCCGGCGCGCCGCAAGTTTCTGAAGACCGAAAAAACCGAATTCGATCACCTGCAAGAAGTGATCAAGCGTCTGGCGCTGGCGCGGTTCGATGTGGCGTTCCATCTGCGCCATAACGGCAAAACCATCCTCAGCCTGCACGAGGCCCATGATGACGCGGCCCGCGCCCGGCGTGTGGCGGCGATCTGCGGGGCGGGCTTTCTGGAGCAGGCGCTGCCGATCGAAATCGAACGCAATGGCCTGCATTTGTGGGGTTGGGTCGGGTTGCCGACCTTCAACCGCAGCCAGGCGGATTTGCAGTATTTCTTTGTGAATGGCCGTGCCGTGCGCGACAAACTGGTGGCGCACGCAGTGCGCCAGGCTTATCGCGACGTATTGTTCAACGGTCGGCACCCGACATTCGTGCTGTTTTTCGAAGTCGATCCGGCGGGCGTCGACGTCAACGTGCACCCGACCAAGCACGAAGTACGCTTCCGTGACGGGCGCATGGTTCACGACTTCCTTTACGGCACTTTGCATCGCGCCTTGGGTGATGTGCGGCCGGAAGACCAGTTGGCCGCGCCTGTCGCGACAGCCATGGTCCGGCCAACCGGTATCGAAGCCGGCGAGTTCGGCCCGCAGGGCGAGATGCGTCTGGCGGCCAATGCGCTGCTGGAGCAGCCTCAGGCCCAGCCGTCCTTCAATACTTCGGCGGGCTCTGGCGCCGGTGCCGGTTATCAGTATCAATACACGCCGCGACCTCAGTCCGGCGTGCCCGTCGCCGAAGCCCAGGCGGCCTATCGCGAGTTTTTCGCGCCGTTGCCCGAGGCCAATGCGGTCGCGCTGCCGGCCGGGCAAGATGACATTCCGCCGCTGGGCTATGCACTGGCGCAGCTCAAGGGCATCTACATTCTTTCGGAAAACGCCCAAGGCCTGGTGCTGGTAGACATGCATGCCGCCCATGAGCGGATCATGTACGAACGGCTGAAAGTCGCCATGGCCAGCGAGGGGTTGAGCGGTCAGCCATTGCTGGTGCCGGAATCCCTGGCGGTCAGCCAGCGCGAAGCCGACTGCGCCGAAGAAACCGTCGCCTGGTTCCAGCGTCTGGGTTTTGAATTGCAGCGCCTTGGCCCGGAAACCCTGGCCATCCGGCAAATCCCTGCGTTGCTGAAACAGGCCGAGGCCAACCGACTGGTTAGCGATGTGCTGGCGGATTTGATGGAATACGGCACCAGCGACCGGATTCAGGCGCACCTGAACGAACTGCTCGGCACCATGGCCTGCCACGGCGCGATTCGCGCGAATCGGCGCCTGGCCTTGCCGGAAATGAACGGCCTGCTGCGGGACATGGAAAACACCGAGCGCAGCGGTCAATGTAACCATGGCCGACCGACCTGGACCCAACTGGGCCTGGACGATCTGGACAAACTGTTCTTGCGCGGTCGTTGATGAGCCAGTTCCCTCCCGCGATTTTCCTGATGGGGCCGACGGCCGCCGGCAAGACCGACCTGGCCATCGAACTCACCAAGGTCCTGCCCTGCGAGCTGATCAGTGTCGATTCGGCGCTGGTTTATCGCGGCATGGACATCGGCACCGCCAAACCCTCCAAAGAGATCCTGGCCGAATTCCCGCATCGTCTGATCGACATTCTCGACCCGGCCGAGAGTTATTCCGCCGCGGATTTCCGTCGCGATGCGTTGCAAGCCATGGGCGAGATCACCGCGCGGGGCAATATTCCGCTGCTGGTGGGCGGCACAATGCTCTATTACAAGGCTTTGCTCGAAGGTCTGGCCGACATGCCGGCGGCCGATGCGGACGTTCGTGCGCAAATCGAAGAAGAGGCTGCACGCCTTGGCTGGCAAGCCCTGCACGATCAATTGGCGGTGATTGATCCGCAATCCGCGGCGCGAATTCACCCGAACGATCCGCAGCGCCTTAGTCGTGCACTGGAAGTTTATCGCGTCAGCGGCCTGAGCATGACTGAGCTACGCTTGCGACAATCTGCGCAAAGTACTGAAGCAGCCGCTTCGGGACTGCAACAATTGCCCTATACTGTCGCGAACTTGGCCATCGCTCCGGCAAATCGCCAGGTACTGCACGAGCGCATTAAACAAAGATTCACAAATATGTTGGAACAGGGATTCGTCGACGAGGTCGTAGCCCTGCGAGATAGAGGTGACTTGCATTCCGGGTTGCCGTCTATACGTGCAGTAGGTTATCGACAAGTCTGGGATTACCTGGATGGCAAGCTGACGCAAGCCGAGATGCAGGAGCGTGGAATCATTGCCACGCGCCAATTGGCGAAGCGCCAGTTCACCTGGCTGCGCAGTTGGGCTGATTTACACTGGTTGGACAGCCTCGATTGCGACAATCTGCCGCGCGCCTTGAAATACCTCGGGACCATCTCCATATTGAGCTGAGTCCTTGCAATTGCCGTCTATCCTTGGGGGTGTGACGGCCCCAAGCCATCTGTTTACCTATTTTTTATATTGAATCCTTAAAGGAGTGCGGCACATGTCAAAAGGGCATTCGCTACAAGACCCTTACTTGAATACTTTACGTAAAGAGAAAGTGGGGGTTTCCATCTACCTGGTCAACGGGATCAAACTGCAAGGCACGATCGAGTCTTTCGACCAGTTCGTTATCCTGCTGAAAAACACCGTCAGCCAGATGGTTTACAAACACGCTATCTCTACAGTGGTGCCAGTTCGTCCAATTCGTCTGCCTAGCGCAACCGAATCCGAAGCAGGCGACGCTGAGCCAGGTAACGCCTGATAGGAGTCTCCTTTGTTCTTTGAGCGCCACGGTGGTGGTGAGCGGGCAATTCTCGTTCACTTGGATGGTCAGGACCCTGAGGCGCGCGAAGATCCGCAGGAGTTTCAGGAGTTGGCAATTTCGGCTGGTGCCGAGACCGTCGCGTTTTTTAACGTGCCGCGTCATCGGCCAACCGCCAAAACCCTGATCAGCAGCGGCAAGGTCGAAGAGTTACGCGACCTGGTCAAAGCCGAACAGGTCGATCTGGTGATTTTCAATCACATCCTCACGCCCAGTCAGGAACGTAACCTCGAACGTATTTTCGAGTGTCGCGTGATCGATCGCACGGGTCTGATTCTCGATATCTTCGCCCAACGCGCCCGCACCCATGAAGGCAAGCTCCAGGTCGAACTGGCCCAGCTTGAGTACATGAGTACGCGTCTGGTTCGCGGCTGGACTCACCTTGAGCGGCAGAAGGGCGGTATCGGCCTGCGCGGGCCGGGTGAAACCCAGCTGGAAACCGACCGGCGCCTGTTGCGGATTCGTCTGCGTCAGATCAAGGGGCGCCTGGAAAAGGTCCGCAGCCAGCGCGAGCAGTCTCGTCGCGGGCGCAAGCGTGCTGACATTCCGACGGTTTCACTGGTGGGTTATACCAACGCCGGCAAATCGACGCTGTTCAACTCGGTCACCGATTCCGACGTCTTTGCCGCCAACCAGCTATTCGCGACCCTCGACCCGACCTTGCGCCGACTCGAGCTCGAGGACCTCGGGCCGATCGTGCTGGCCGACACCGTGGGCTTCATTCGTCACCTGCCGCACAAACTGGTCGAGGCATTTCGAGCTACGCTCGAAGAGTCGAGCAACTCCGACCTGCTGCTGCACGTGATCGATGCGCACGAGCCTGATCGTATGGCCCAGATCGAACAGGTCATGGTGGTGCTCGGGGAGATCGGGGCACAAGACTTGCCGATCCTTGAGGTATACAACAAACTCGATTTGCTCGAGGGGGTTGAGCCGCAGATCCAGCGCGATGCCGATGGCAAGCCGCAGCGGGTCTGGTTGTCGGCCAAGGACGGTACCGGCCTGGACTTGCTCAAGCAGGCAGTGGCGGAACTGTTGGGCAGCGATTTGTTTGTTGGCACCTTGCGCTTGCCGCAACGTTTTGCTCGACTGCGTGCGCAGTTTTTCGAACTCGGTGCGGTGCAAAAAGAAGAACACGACGAAGAAGGCATCAGCCTGCTGGCCGTTCGCTTGCCACGGATCGAATTGAATCGACTCGTGAGCCGCGAAGGTCTGCAACCGATGGAATTCATCGAGCAACACACTTTGCAATAAAAGCCTGAGAAAGCGGTTGTGCCGCGGTGACAGGCATTCTGTAGCATTGGTCGGCGCGCCGTGGGTGCGTCTTTGCTTTATCAGATGGAGAGCGCTATGGCTTGGAATGAGCCGGGTGGCAACTCGAATAATCAGGATCCTTGGGGTGGCAAGCGCCGCAATAACGGCGACCGCAAGGGACCACCGGATCTCGACGAGGCCTTCCGAAAGCTGCAGGAAAGCCTGAACGGGTTGTTCGGTGGTGGCAAGAAACGCGGTGATGAGGGTGGTGGTCCGGGCAAGAGTGGCGGCTTTGGTGGCCTGCTCGGCATCGGTCTGACCGTGCTCGCAGCCGTGTGGCTGTACAGCGCTGTCTACGTGGTCGACGAGCAGGAGCAGGCCGTGGTGCTGCGCTTCGGCAAATACTATGAAACCGTCGGCCCGGGCCTGAACATCTATTTCCCGCCGATCGATCGTAAGTACCTGGAAAACGTCACGCGTGAGCGTGCCTATACCAAGCAGGGTCAAATGCTGACTGAAGACGAAAACATCGTCGAAGTGCCGCTGACCGTGCAGTACAAGATCAGCAACCTGCAGGACTTCGTGCTGAACGTCGATCAGCCGGAAACCAGCCTGCAGCATGCGACCGACAGTGCCTTGCGCCACGTGGTGGGTTCTACCGCCATGGACCAGGTGCTGACCGAAGGTCGTGAATTGATGGCCAGCGAAATCAAGGAGCGTCTGCAACGTTTCCTCGATACCTATCGCACCGGTATTACCGTCACTCAGGTCAACGTACAGAGCGCTGCTGCACCGCGTGAAGTCCAGGAAGCCTTCGATGACGTGATCCGCGCCCGTGAAGACGAGCAGCGTTCGCGTAACCAGGCTGAAACCTACGCCAACGGCGTCGTGCCGGAAGCCCGTGGTCAGGCCCAGCGCATCCTCGAGGATGCCAACGGTTACCGCGACGAGACCGTCTCCCGCGCCAAGGGTGAGGCTGACCGCTTCACCAAACTGGTGGCCGAGTACCGCAAGGCGCCTGAAGTTACCCGTCAGCGTCTGTACCTGGACACCATGCAGGAAATCTTCAGCAACACCAGCAAGGTTCTCGTGACCGGCAACAAGAATGGCCAGAGCAATCTGCTGTATCTGCCGCTGGACAAGATGGTCGAGGATGGCCGCCGCACCAGCACTCCGGTGACCGGCGCAGCAGCCAGCAGCAATGAAGTGAATGTGCGTGCGGCGGCTGATCTGCAGCAACAGCAGGCACGTACCAGGGAGAGTCGCTGATGAGCAATAAATCGCTGATCGCCCTTATTGTCGGCGTCGTCGTGGCGATCGTTGCCTGGAACTGCTTCTACATCGTGGCTCAGACCGAGCGCGCGGTGTTGCTGCAGTTCGGTCGCGTGGTCCAGGCCGATGTTCAGCCAGGCCTGCATGTGAAAGTGCCTTACGTTAACAAGGTGCGCATATTCGATGCGCGCCTGATGACGCTGGATGCACCGACACAGCGCTTCCTGACGCTGGAAAAGAAAGCCGTGATGGTCGATGCCTACGCCAAGTGGCGCGTGAAAGATGCCGAGCGCTTCTACACCGCGACTTCCGGCCTCAAGCAGATTGCCGACGAGCGTCTGTCCCGTCGTCTGGAGTCGGGCCTGCGTGACCAGTTCGGTAAACGCACCCTGCACGAAGTGGTATCCGGTGAGCGTGATGCGCTGATGGCAGACATCACCGCTTCGCTGAACAAAATGGCGGAAAAAGAGCTGGGCATTGAAGTTGTCGATGTCCGGGTCAAGGCCATCGACCTGCCGAAGGAAGTGAACCGCAGCGTGTTCGAGCGTATGAGCACCGAGCGTGAGCGTGAAGCTCGCGAGCACCGCGCCAAGGGTAACGAGCTGGCCGAAGGCATCCGTGCCGACGCCGACCGTCAACGCCGCGTGCTGCTGGCTGAAGCCTATCGTGAATCCGAAGAGGTTCGCGGTGATGGTGATGCCCAGGCTGCTGCGATCTACTCCAAGGCATACGGCCAGGATCAGGAGTTCTACGCGTTCTACCGTAGCCTGCGTGCCTACCGTGAAAGCTTCGCGAACAAATCCGACGTCATGGTCCTGGACCCGAGCAGTGACTTCTTCCGTTACCTGGAAAAAGCCAAGCCTTGATACGACGTTGACCTGAATCATCCCCCCGCCTGGCGGCTAAAGCCTCGGGCGGGGTGATCCTTTGGGAAAACGTGTGTATGATGCGGCAGCCGGGAAATTCCCGGCTTTTTTGCGTCTGCACGTTTGATTGCTGTTTTTATGCAGGCGCCCGAGTTGAATGACTCGACAGGTTTTTCGAGGAAAGTGGTTGGCGAAGCCGATTCCAGGCTTTTCGCCACGTTGTTCATGCGCGGGGTTTATGCACATGAGCCGATCATTTTCTGCTTCACTCAAGGCTCGCCCAAAGGCTTGCTGCCCGGATCATAGGGGAATGGCGTAATGGCAACGGTAGACCGCTGGCTGCTGCCAGATGGCATCGAAGAAGTACTGCCACCGGAGGCTGCGCGCATCGAAGTTGCGCGTCGCCAGGTGTTGGATCTGTTCCAGAGCTGGGGTTACGAGTTTGTCGTGACTCCCCATATCGAGTACCTGGAATCCCTGCTGACCGGCGCAGGCCAGGACCTCGATCTGCGCACCTTCAAGGTCATCGACCCGCAGTCGGGCCGGCAGATGGGTTTCCGTGCCGACATCACGCCGCAAGTGGCGCGCATCGATGCGCACACCCTGCGTCGCGAAGGCCCGAGCCGTCTGTGCTATGCCGGTAGCGTGCTGCATGCTCAGCCACGTGCGTTGTCGTCCTCGCGCAGCCCGATTCAACTGGGCGCCGAGTTGTACGGCGATGCCAGCCCGAGCAGCGACGTGGAAGTCATCAGCCTGATGCTGGCCATGCTGCAACTGGCCGATGTGCCGGATGTGCACATGGACCTCGGGCATGTCGGCATCTACCGCGGCCTGGCCCGCGCCGCCGGTTTGTCCGGCGAAGTCGAGCAACAGTTGTTCGATGCATTGCAACGTAAAGCCATCGACGAGGTCATTACCTTGACCGAAGGCCTGCCTGCCGATCTGTCGGGCATGCTGCGAGCGCTGGTCGACCTGTGTGGCGGTCGTGAAGTGTTGAGCGCTGCCCGCGAGCGTCTGGCCAATGCGCCGGCGCCTGTTCTGGCGGCCCTGGACGATTTGCTGGCGATTGCCGAGCGTCTGTCCACGCGTTTCCCGGAGTTACCGCTGTACTTCGACCTGGGCGAATTGCGCGGCTACCACTACCACACCGGTGTGGTGTTCGCCGTGTTCGTGCCGGGTGTTGGCCAGTCCATCGCTCAGGGCGGTCGTTACGACGATATCGGTGCCGACTTCGGTCGCGCCCGTCCGGCGACAGGCTTCTCCACCGATTTGAAAACCCTGGTGACCCTGGGGCGTGCTGAGATCGAGCTACCGTCTGGCGGTATCTGGATGCCTGACAGTACGGATGCAGCACTCTGGCAGCAGGTTTGCCAGTTGCGCAGTGAGGGTCAGCGTGTCGTTCAGGCATTGCCTGGGCAACCTTTGGCCGCCGCCCGTGAAGCGGACTGCGACCGGCAATTGATTCAGCAGAACGGGCTTTGGCAAGTATCGCCACTGGCTTCTTGAGTTTTCCTGCCGGCCGCCGCCGGCACCAAGTTTGCGCGAATGAGGACAAGTGTTATGGGTAAGAATGTCGTAGTCCTGGGCACCCAATGGGGTGATGAGGGCAAAGGCAAGATCGTTGATCTGCTGACCGAACATGCTGCCGCCGTAGTGCGCTACCAAGGTGGCCACAACGCTGGTCACACTCTGGTGATCGACGGCGAAAAAACCGTCTTGCACCTGATCCCGTCTGGCGTGCTGCGCGAAGGCGTGCAGTGCCTGATCGGTAACGGCGTGGTGGTTGCACCCGACGCCCTGCTGCGGGAAATCAACAAGCTGGAAGAGAAAGGCGTACCGGTGCGCGAGCGCCTGCGTATCAGCCCGTCCTGCCCGCTGATCCTGTCCTACCACGTAGCACTGGACCAGGCCCGTGAAAAGGCCCGTGGCGAGCTGAAGATCGGCACCACCGGTCGCGGCATCGGCCCGGCTTACGAAGACAAGGTTGCCCGTCGCGGTCTGCGCATCGGTGATCTGTTCCATCGTGAGCGTTTCGCCGCCAAGCTGGGCGAGTTGCTGGATTACCACAACTTCGTACTGGTCAATTACTACAAAGAGCCAGCGATCGACTTCCAGAAGACACTCGACGAGTGCATGGAATACGCCGAGCTGCTCAAGCCGATGATGCTCGACGTCACCGCAGAGCTGCACAACCTGCGTCGTGCCGGCAAGGACATCATGTTCGAAGGCGCCCAGGGCTCACTGCTGGACATCGACCACGGCACCTACCCGTACGTCACCAGCTCCAACACCACCGCTGGCGGCATCGCCACCGGTTCGGGTGTTGGTCCGATGTTCCTGGACTACATCCTCGGCATCACCAAGGCTTACACCACGCGCGTCGGCTCCGGTCCGTTCCCGACTGAGCTGTTCGACGACGTTGGTGCGTTCCTGGCCAAGCGTGGCCACGAGTTCGGCGCCACCACTGGCCGTGCCCGTCGTTGCGGCTGGTTCGATGCCGTGATCCTGCGTCGCGCTATCGATGTGAACAGCATCTCGGGCCTGTGCCTGACCAAGCTGGACGTGCTGGACGGCCTGGAAACCATCAACATCTGCGTAGGCTACAAGAACGAAGATGGTGCAGTGATCGACGCACCGACCGACGCCGACAGCTACATCGGCCTGGAGCCGGTGTACGAGCAGATGCCGGGCTGGAGCGAGTCGACCCTGGGTGCCAAGACCCTGGAGGAGCTGCCTCAGGCTGCGCGCAACTACATCAAGCGCATCGAAGAGTTGGTCGGCGCGCCGATCGACATTATTTCGACGGGCCCGGACCGCAACGAAACTATCGTTCTGCGTCACCCGTTCGCTTAATAAGTCGTTGATGTAAAACACAAAGGCCCCTTAATCGGGGCCTTTGTCGTTTATGCCTGTTGGACGGCATGACCTTTGCTGTGAATATTGCCTTCAGAATGCCATCAATTTAATGGCGTTAGAGTAGAGGGATTTCCTGTGTCGGCCGTTCTCTCACTGTTACAAAGCCGTTTGTTGCGGCCCGTGTTCGTTACCCTTGGTATCGCCCTTTTGGTGCAGGTGCTGGTGGCTGTCGCTCTGACCCGGAGCACGGTGACTGCGCTGGAAACCGATCTGGGCGTGCGCTTGGGCTCCGATAGCCAAAAGCTCTCCGGTGAGCTGGAGCAGGCGGGGCGTGAAGTCACGTCGAGCCTGGATAACCTGTCCAGCAATACCCGTCAGCGCCTGACCGCTGGGCTGTCTTCACGTTTGAAAGACGAGCAGGCTCAACTGCGTACGACGCTGGAGAAGGACCTGAAGGACTCGGCCAATGACATGGCGCAACTTCTGGCGTCGGTCGCACCCCGCGCCATGTGGGACAGCGACATTCCCACCCTGTCCGAATTCGCTCGCCGCGCCCAGCGCAATCCCAACGTGTTGTTCGTGGTCTATGACGACGCCACGGGCCAGCACCTGACGCGCTATCTCAACCGGGAGAACGCGATCAACAAGGCGCTTCTGGAGAAAGGCCAGGGCGAGCGGGCGTTGGACAAGGTGCTGGACGCAGCGAAGAGCGATCCGTCGGTCTACTACCTCGAAGCCTCGATCAGTCCCAATGGCGTGGAAATCGGCAAAGTCTTGATGGGGGTCTCAACTGCCTCTGTGGAAACCGATCTGGCGGCGCTGGATAAGCGCTTCTCGGCGCTGATCGCCAGCAGCGATCAATTGGTGGGTGACAGCCTCAAAGGTGCGGCGGCCGACAGCGCAACGGCGATGCGCGGACGTCTGCAATCGGCGCAGTCCACTGCTTCTGAAATGAAAGCCAACACCACGGGCGCTGTACAGGAAGCCGCAGGGGCTTTGCGCTGGCGCATCGGCATGGGCCTGGCGGTGGTGGGTTTCGGTGTGCTGCTGTTACTGGCGGTGGTGCTGGGGCGTCGAGTGGTCAATCGCCTGAAAATGCTCATTGTCGCGATGGATGACTTGGCGGCAGGCGAGGGCGACCTGACCAAGCGCGTGCAGATCAACAGCCAGGACGAGATCGGCGACATGGCCTCGGCGGTCAATCGCTTTGTGGATAAATTACAGCCGATCGTGCGTGAGGCGGGTGATGTGGCCCAGCGTACCGGTGTGGAAATCGGCGCCATGACTTTGCGTAATGCTGGTGCCGATGCGGCGGCTGGCATGCAGCGCGATGAAGTGGCCGAAAGCCTGCGCGCGTTGTCGCAAATGGCTGACGAGGCCCAGTCTGAAAGCCACGCCATGCAGGCCGCTTTGCAGCAGGTGGTGGGCATTCGTCAGGCCACGGATGAGAACACCCGGACTTCGGCGAAGGTCGGTAGTCTCATCGAGGCATTGGCCGGACAGGTCGACACCGGCGCGAAAGTCATCGAGCGCCTGGCGCAACAGAGTGAGCAGATTGAAGTGGTGCTGACGGTGATTCACGGAATCGCCGAACAAACCAACTTGCTGGCACTGAATGCGGCGATTGAAGCGGCGCGTGCCGGCGAGACCGGTCGCGGGTTTGCTGTGGTGGCGGACGAGGTGCGGGCTCTGGCGAGCAAGACCCAGAGCTCCACCGGTGACATTCAGGCGCACATCGTTGCACTGCAGCAGGGCGCGCGTGAGGCCGTCGCGGCAATCGGGCAGGCTGGGCGTCAGGCCAGCGAAGGTCTGCTGGTGTTGCGCGATAGCGCGCGGTTGCAACAGTCGGTGCAGGCGTCGGTCGAGCAGGTGCATGCGGCGATCGGCCTGGCGACCCAGGCCGCGGCGCATCAGGCGCAAGGTGCGCAGGCTGTGCGTGGGCGGGTTGAGACCATCCATGCTCAAGCTGAGAAAGCAGCTCAGGCGGTGGTGGAGACCACGGCCAGCGGCAAGGTGCTGGATGGGTTGGCGGCGCAGCTGAAGGCGAGCCTGGGGCAGTTCAGGGCTTAGGTTTCTCGTTCGCAGGTCTGGTGCCTTCGCGGGCAAGCCTCGCTCCTACAAGGGCTACGTAATCCTTGTAGGAGCGAGGCTTGCCCGCGAAGCTTTTCAACGACTCAAATACATCCGCGTCGTCAGCAGATACACAGGCAACCCCGACACCACAATCAACAACGCCGCATAAGGCGCCGCCGCCGCGAACTCCACATTCGCGGTATGCGCCCAGACTTCCGTCGCCAGCGTATTGAGCCCGGTCGGGCTCAGCAGCAGCGTCGCCGTCAGTTCCTTCATCGCATCCAGAAACACCAGCGCAAACGCTGCGCCCAGGGCGGGAAAGATGATGGGCAGGGTCACCCGACAAAACGCGCTGAAAGACGACGCCCCCAGCGTGCGTGCGGCCTCTTCCAGTTGCGGCGCAGCCTTGTTCAGGGCTGTACGAATCGGTGCCTGCGCCAGTGGCAGAAACAACAGCGCATAGGCAATCAGCAGCAACGCCGAGGTCTGGTACAGCACTGGCACATAATGCAGGGCGAAATACACCAGGGTCAGCGCAATCACCAATCCCGGCAGTGCATGCAGCAGATACGGCAAGCGCTCGGCCCAGATTGCCAGTCGGCCTTTATGGCGCACCACCAGCAACCCCACCGGCACCGCCAGCACCAGGCACAGCGCAGCGCCGCCGAGCGACAGCGCCAGCGACGAGAGCAATGCCTCGCTGATCGCGGCCACCGGGAACGCTGCCGACGAACCCACCATCAACCAGTACGCCAGCATTCCCAGTGGAATGCCGCTGCCGATGATCGCCAGCAGCAAGCAGTAAAGTTGTCCCACAGCCGTCCACGGCCCGAGGCGAACCTGCTCCGCATGCCGCGCAGCGCCCTGGCCGGTGCGTACGTGACGGCCTTTGCCGCGCACGCGTAACTCAAGCCATAGCAGCACCAGGCACAGCGCCAGCAACACCGCAGAAAGCATCGCTGCATTGGCGTTGCTGAATTCCAGTTCGAACTGCTGATAGATCGCCGTGGTAAAGGTTTGCAGGCCGATGATCGACAGCGCGCCGAACTCCACCAGCATGTGCAGCGCAATCAACAGTGAACCGGCCAGCAGTGATGGCCAGAGCAGGGGCAGGGTGATTTTGAAGAATACACCCCAACGATTCTGCCCCAGGGTGCGGGCAGACTCTTCAAGAGAGGGGTCGAGATTGCGCAGCGTTGCCGCGACCGGCAGAAAGATCAGCGGGTACTTGGACAGCGTCATCACCAGAATCGCCCCGCCCAGCCCTTCGAAGTGAGCACTCAGGGAAACCCAGGTGAAGCTGCTGACAAATGCCGGCACCGCGAACGGCAGGCACAGGATCACGCCCCATAACCGCCGTCCCGGCAGATTGCTGCGCTCCAGCAGCCAGGCGAGTGACAAGCCAATCACACCGCAGGCCAATGTGACGCCCAGCATCAGCGCCAGGGTATTGCGCAGCAGGCCAAACACGTAGGGCCGCCACAGCAGATGCAGTGCCTCGGCCCAGCCGGCTTGCCAGGTTTTGAGGCCGACATAGGCCAGCGGCAACAGGCTGAGTACCACCAGCAGCAGAACCGGTAGCAGTAGCCAGATCGACGGCCGCTTGCGCCTTGGCATGTAACCCCCATGCGAAGCGGGGGCGGATAACGAGGCGCTCATCAGTTCAAGCCAACGTCACGTTCCAGGTCCAGGGCTTCTTCGGCGTTGCCGAGATCGGCTGGCGTGACGTTCGGCGCTTGCAGTTCGCTGAACGGCTTGAGACCGCGATCCGATTCCATGCCCTTGTGCAGTGGGTATTCAGCGGTGGTCTGGGTGATCACGCGCTGACCTTCTTCGCTGGCCATGTAGGCGAGCAATTGCTGGGCTTCTTTTGGATGTTTGCTGGATTTCAGTACGCCAGCGCTGGAAACGGTGATCAGTCCGCCGACGTCGCCACCGGTGAAGTAATGCAGTTTCGAATCGAGTTGGCCTTTTTCACGCTGCAAGGCGAACCAGTAATAGTTGTTCACCAGCACGGTGGCGACTTCGCCATTTTCCACGGCTTTCAGTGCAACCATGTTGTTGCTGTAGGTTTTGCCGAACGCACGCAGGCCGGTCAGCCATTCTTCGGCGGCGTCCATCCCGTGGACCTTGATAATCGCCACGGCCTGTTCCTGGAAGGCGCCGCTGCTAGGCACGAAGCCGACCTTGCCTTGCCATTTTGGATCGGAGAATTCCATCACGGACTTGGGCAGGTCTTTTTCGTCGATCAGTTTAGGGTTGAAGGCGACGACCCGGACCCGCGCGGTGATGCCGATCCAGGTGCCGTTGCCGGCAACGTAGTCCTTGGGCAGAACTTCAAGTGTGGCGGCATCGGCTTTCGCCAGCAGGCCTTGTTCGCCGAGCTTGTTCAGCGGTGGCGATTCTTCGGTGTAGATCACATCGGCGGGGGAGCGATCGCCTTCTTCGGCGATCTGGCTGGCGAGCTGGTTGCTGCTGCCCTTGCGCACATTGACGTGAATCCCGGTCTTGGCTTCGAAGGCTTTGGCGACGGCGTCGCCGACTTCCTTGTGTTGACCGTTATAGAGTGTCAGGGAAACCGGATCGGCGGCTTGGGTGAGGGGCGTGGCGAGTGTCAGGCCGAGGAGGGTGATGGTCAGGCCGCGGCGCAGGGTATTTCGAAGCATCATTCGCAGGGTTCCTCACTGTCGCATTGCAAAAACTTGAAGCAATGATAAACGATATTGCTTCTCAAGTGCGCCTTGCAGGGCGGGTGAGGGTTTTGCTAGAGGGGCTGGTGCGGATCTTTGTGGCGAGGGAGCTTGCTCCCGTTCGGCTGCGGAGCAGTCGCAAAACCGGGCAATAAGGTTTGACTGAAAGAATGAGGGGGCCGCTTCGCAGCCCAGCGGGAGCAAGCTCCCTCGCCACAAAGGGCGGCTATGGCTTCAAAGGCCAGAAATGCAAAAACCCGCTTTCGCGGGTTTTTGTGAAATTCAAGATCGTGACCTTGAATTTGAATTGGTGCCCAGAAGAAGACTCGAACTTCCACGACCTTGCGGTCACCAGCACCTGAAGCTGGCGTGTCTACCAATTTCACCATCTGGGCA